>NZ_JAAXLA010000100.1 GCF_012911935.1 Pseudonocardia acidicola
GGGGCGTCGGGGTCGATGCGCAGGGCCGTCATGATGCGGGCCAGCCCGAGGTAGTGCCCGGCGGTGAGCGCCACCTCGACGATCCGCCGGTCGTCGAGTTCCGCGGCGAGCGCGGCGAAGGTCTCGTCGGGGACCTCGCCGTCGCGCACCATGTCCGCGACGAACGCCAGGGTGGCGCGTTGCGCGGCGGTGAAGCACGCGTCGTCGATGTCCCCCCGGTCGAGCGCGGCGATCTGTTCGGACGTGGCACCGGCGGCGGCCGCGATCGGCACGTGCTGGTCCCACTCGTAGCGGGCGGCCAGCCGCCCGACCTGCAGGATCACCAGCTCGCGCAGCAGCGGGTCGATGGCGAGGTCGGCGAGCACCGTCCCGCCGAACCTCAGCCAGGGCACGAAGGCCGACTCGGCCTGGGCGAGCAGGCCGAACACGTTCAGCTTCGGCATCTTGCGCAGCGCCGACGCCGTGGCGGGCGGGGCCGACTCGGGATCGACGTACGGGACACGGGCCATGGTCGAGCACAGTAGGGGTGCGCAGACGCGCGGGCACGTCCCGTTGTGGAACGCACCCGCGCGTCACCTGGTCACGTGAACCGCGGGATGATCTTCTCGGCGAAGGTCTCCATCTGGCGCCGGGACTCGTCGAAGTCCATGAAGCCCTGGTCGAAGAACCAGCCGAACCACTCCAGCTCGCCGCCCTGGGACTGGTGGATCGTCGCCAGGTCCTCGATGTCGCGCAGCACCTGGTCGACCGTCCCGGCGAGGCCGTACTTGACCTTGCGGAAGCGGTCGACCGTCCATTCCTCGGGCGGCAGCGCGACGTAGTTGTCCGGGTCGCGCGGGTACTTCGCGTCGTCCTCCGGGGTTCGGAACGCCTCCCAGAAACCGAAGCCGGAGAAGTAGATCCGGAAGCCCTCGTAGTTGGTGCGGGTCATCAGGTCGACGGCCTCCTGCTCGGTGTTCCCGAAATGCACCGACCGGAATGCGCCGACACCCTGCCCCAGCCCGAGTTGGCGGCCGTTCTCCGCGGCGACCTTCTGGTAGGTCTCGCAGAGCCGCACGAAATCGGGCGGGTAGGAGGTGAGGATCCACGGCGTGATCTCGTTGGCAGCGGTGTAGATGATGGTCTTCTCGCTGACCGAGAACGGCTGGAACGACGGCGGGTGCGGGTCCTGGTACGGCGCGGGCACCACGCAGATCCGGCGCACGACACCGTTCTCGTCGACCTCGCCGGGGGCACCGTACTTGCGGGTCCACTCGTGCGCGGGCCAGCGGGTGATGCCCTCCTTGTAGGGCTGCGGGACGGAGTAGTACTCGCTGTTGTACTCGATCGTCTCCTGCGTCCAGGCCATCTTGACGATCTTGTGGACCTCCTCGAAGACCGCCCGGTTGTGGTTGTCGACCGCCGAGCCGTCCATCGGGGCGCCGGTCACGTGGTAGTGCTGACCGAGCACGTTGGTCCAGCGGTCCTGGTAGCCGCGGGCGAAGCCGGAGTACAGCCGGCCCTTGGTGAGGTGGTCGAGCACGGCCATCTCCTCGGCCAGCCGCAGCGGGTCCCAGGACGGCAGCACGAGCGCCAGCGGGGCGAACTTGATGTTCTTGGTGCGGGCGGCGAGGTCCGCGTAGAGCAGCAGCGGCGCCACCGAGCATTCGAAGCCCTCGGAGTGGAAATGGTGCTCGGTGGTCGACAGCACGTCGAAGCCGGCCTCGTCGGCCATCACGGCCAACGTGCGGATCTCGTCGAGCATCTCCTGGTACTTCTCCTTGTTGCGCCCGATCGGACGCAGCCGCTCCCGTTCCTCGAAGCTCGCCGGGATGGTCGGCAGCATGAACAGGTTGAACTTCATTTCCGAATTTCCTCCCTGACTTTCCTCGTGCGGTGGGACGGCAGGTCGCCGGGAGCCGGGTCGGCCCCGTGGGGGATCAGACTTGCGCGTGAGTCAGATCACAGTGCGTCTCAATTTCGGACACGAACCACCGGCGTGCCGGGTTGCGGCGTGCCGCAGGATCGGTAGCCATGCGCATCGTCGGCGTTCAGGCCTTCCCGACCTCGTTCCCCACCTCCGAGCGCGGCGGTGTCCGCCTGGGCATCGGGAAAGCGGTCAAGCGCGACGCCGTGGTCGTCAAGGTGACCACCGAGGACGGGCTGGTCGGCTGGGGCGAGGCGCATCACGGCCGGTCCCCCGGCACCGTCGCACATCTGATCAACTCGACGCTGGCGCCGCTGGTCGTCGGCGCCGATGCGACCGACACCGTCGGGGTCTGGCAGCGGATCTACACCGTTCAGCTGTCCAGCCACGGGCTCGGCGCCGCCGCGTCGATCGGGCTGTCCGGCATCGACATGGCGCTGTGGGACCTGCGCGGCAAGGCCATCGGCTGGCCCGTGCACCAGTTGCTCGGCGGGGCGTCGCGGCCGGTGCCGGCCTACGCGGGCGGGGTGTCATTGGGCTTCGCCGAGCCTGCCGCCCTGGTCGAGATGGTGGCCGGCCTGCGGGCCGAGGGCTATCGGGCGGTGAAGCTGCGCATCGGCGAGGGCCCGGTGCCCGACCTGGAGCGGATCGCCGCGGTGCGCCGGGCGTTTCCCGAGCTGACGATCCTCACCGACGCCAACACCGCCTACGGGCTCGACGACGTCCGCGCCGTCGCACCCGGGCTACGCGAGCACCGGGTCGGCTGGCTGGAGGAGCCGTTCCCGCCGCACGATCACCGGCGCTACGCGACCGCGGCGTCGTTCCTCGGCGTACCGCTGGCCGCCGGGGAGAACCACTACACGCGCTTCGAGTTCCACCGCGTCATCGAGGACGGCGCGATCTCGGTGCTGCAGCCCGACCTGTCCAAGGCCGGCGGGATCACCGAGGTGGCGCGCATCGCGGCGCTCGCCTCGGCGTGGAAGCTGCCGGTGCACCCGCACACGTCGGCCACCGGACTGAACACGGCGGCCACGATCCACCTGCTCGCCGCGGTCGACAACGGCGGCTACTTCGAGGCCGACGTCTCCCCGGACAACCTGTTCCGCGAACAGCTCACCTCGGAGGCCTTCCGGGTGAACCCGGCCGACGGGACCGTGCGTCCACTCGACAAGCCGGGGCTCGGCGTCGAGGTCGACGAGGACTTCCTCGCCGCGCACCCGGTGATCGAGGGCCCCGGGTTCGTGCCCTGACGGGCTCGTGCGCGGAAACAGCCGCTCCGGCGACCATTTCCGCGCACGGGCGCGCAGCGCCTAAACGACGCCGCGCTGCGCGTCGCCCTCGGGCAGCGGGGTGAGCACCTGAACGTCCATGGGACCGGCCAGCGCACCCTCCAGCTTCGGGCTGAGCGCGGCCAGCGCGGCCGCGCCGCTGTGCACCTTCAGCGCCTCCGCCGAGCTCCACTTCTCCACGAACACGAACGCCCCGGACGGCGACCGGTGCAGCGAGTACAGCAGGCAGCCCGGCTCGGCGTGCACCTGCGGGATCGCCTCCCGCAGCGCCTTCTCCACGTCGGCCTCCCGGCCCTGCGCCGGGGTGATCGTCGCGACCACCACGACGACCTGATCCGCTGTCCCGCTCATCCGCTGCCTCCACTCGGTTTGCCGGTGAATCACTCGGTAGCCCTCCGCTACCGCCCGTACGGGGGATCTGATCACGCCGCCACTGTCCCCCGCACGGCCGGTTGTGCGATCTAGGTCACATCGACTTGGGTCGGTCGGGAACCGATCGATTCGGAGGCCGATCATGAAGCCCTTCGTGGTCAACCGGAACGGGCGCCTGGTCTTCCCGGCGAACTTCCTCGGCGAGCTGGACTTCGCAGTTCTCGACACGCTCGACCAGTTCACCGCGGTGATCGGGCGCGACTTCGAGGCGAAGGCGCCGACCGGCACCGACATCCTGGCCCGGGTCGAGTCCGGCTCCTACCCCGGTCGCTTCGAGCTGTTGCGCGACCTCGGGCAGAACCTGTTCTGGGTCAACCGCTACGCGATCACGATGTTCGACAAGCGCCCTACCCGCTGGCGTGACGTGCCGCGCCGCCGCGACGACGTCTTCCTCCCGGTGCTCACCCCGTGGGAGGACAGCGAGCGCAAGGTCGCCGCGGTCGAGCGCGCCTACCGGGAGCTGCCGGCGACGTTCGACGCGGGCACCGAGGACAAGGTGTTCGGGCTGCTGTTCGACCTGTTCCGGCACAAGCTGCACCACGCCACGGAGCTGCCGCCGATCAAGCCGACGGTCGCGGAGTTCCTGGCCCAGCCCGAGGCGCTGACCTTCGTGCTGCCCGACCACGACCCGGACTACCCCGTCTTCGGCATCGACGAGATCCTCGACGCCGACGAGCAGGTGCCCGAGCTGGAAGCCCTGATGCGCTGGGCGATGGTGCTGCACAACCAGTACCCGTTCGACCGCTCGCGCATCGAGCTGCGCCCGCCCGCCGAGATCGGCGACGACGACTTCGTCATCACGTTCATCCCGCGCAACCGCGACGTCGCCGCGTTCATCGACCGGGCCAAGGCCGCCCGCCTCGCCCACGGCGGCACCGCCGCGGCACCCGCCGGGACGCAGCCGCCGCAGGCCCGCGAGCCGGCCCGGCCCTACCCGCCGGTGCGGGTCCGGGAGACGTTCGCGATCCAGCCCAGGCTGGAGGCGCTGGCCGTCGTCCGCGGCGAGCACGTCTGCGACAACACCGACGTCATCCGCAACACCAGCTTCTCCTGGTCACCGATGAGCGCCGACGAGATCAGCGCCAAGACCGGGATCCGGCAGCGCCGCTACACCGCCAGGGAACTCGAACAGCTCGCCCTCGACGCGGCCCGCGCCGCCCTGGCACATGCCGGACGCCGGCCCGAGGAGATCGGCGCGGTGCTGGTCAGCACGTGCACCTCCAACCGGCTGATCCCCTCGGTGGCGACGTGGCTGTCCGGCGAGCTCGGCCTGATGCAGACGCACGCGTCGGTCGACCTCGTCGCCGCCTGCGCGGGCCTGCCGTACGGGCTGGCCGAGGCCGTCCGGTTGCTGCAGGAGGTGGACCGGCCGGTGCTGCTCGTCTGCGTGGAGAAGTTCTCGGACAAGATCGGCAGCGTGCGCACCTCTCGGATGATCTTCGGCGACGGGGCCGCGGCACTCGTCGTCGCACCGGCCGGGCCCGGGGCGACCGGCGATGTCGAGGTCGTGCAGACCTACGCGAGCGGCCCGTGGAGCGAGGTCAACTCGATCATCTGGCCGAACCCGGAGTTCGACAACGACATCACCGTCTACGGCCCGGAGGTCAAGGCACTGGTGCAGCGCTACCTCGGGCAGATGATCGGGGAGCTCGACGCCCAGAGCGACCCGGACAAGCCCGCCCGCACCCTGCTGGAGAGCATCGAGCTCATCGTTCCGCACCAGGCGAACAAGACGATGATCCTCAACCTGGCCGCGAAGGCCGGGCTGTCGGCCGATCAGCTTTACTTCAACATCGAGACGATGGGCAACGTGTCGGCGGCGAGCATCCCGATCGCGATGTACGACGCCGTCCGCGACGGCGTGATCGACCACCCGATGCGGGTGTTCGCACCCGGTTTCGGGGCCGGCGCGGTGGGCGGCTATGCAGTACTGCGGGTCGATCCGGCGATCGTGGCCGACGAAGTCGTGTGGCCGGGATCGGGTGCCGCTGACGGCGAATCCGTAGCAGCATCTCCGGTGACCGGGACGACCTCCGACGATGTGCGTGTCGCCTTCGGTGAATGACCTCGCCGGACGAGCCGCCTGACAGCAGGGATGAACACCGTATGAGCCAAGGGACCCGACCTCCCTTCCACCGCCTCGCCATCGTCAACCGGGGCGAACCCGCGATGCGGCTGATCAACGCTGTGCGCGAGTGGAACGCGGAGGGCCGCCCCCCGCTGCGCACCATCGCCGTCCACACGGCGGTCGACCGCCGGGCGATGTTCGTCCGCGAGGCCGACGAGGCGGTGCTGATCGGCCCGGACGAGGAGACGGGATTCGGGGCCAACCCCTACCTGGATTACGCCGAGCTGGAGCGTGCGCTGCGGGCGGCGCGGGCCGACGCGGTGTGGCCTGGCTGGGGGTTCGTCTCGGAGAAGGCCGAGTTCGCCGACCTGTGCGCACGGCTCGGCATCACGTTCGTCGGCCCGTCGCCCGAGGTCATGCGCCGGCTCGGCGACAAGATCGAGTCCAAGCGACTGGCCGACGAGGTCGGGGTGCCGCTGGCCCCGTGGAGCGGGGGGCCGGTCGCCGATCTCACCGAGGCCCGCAAGCATGCCGAGGTCATCGGCTATCCGCTGATGGTCAAGGCCACCGCGGGCGGCGGTGGCCGGGGCATCCGGCTGGTGAACTCCGCCGACGAGCTCGGCGAGGCCTTCGAGCGGGCCTGCTCCGAGGCGGCCAGGACGGCCGGGGACGGCACCGTGTTCCTCGAGCGTGCGATCCGCGGCGGCCGGCACGTCGAGGTGCAGGTGGTCGCCGACGCCGCGGGCACGGTGTGGACGCTGGGCATCCGCGACTGCAGCGTGCAGCGGCGCAACCAGAAGGTCATCGAGGAGTCGGCGTCCACCGCGTTGGACGCCGAGCAGGAGAATCTGCTGCGCACCTGCGCGGCCGACCTGGTCCGGGCGGCCGGCTACGTCAACGCGGGCACCGTGGAGTTCCTCTACGAGCCCAAGGAGCGGCTGCTGTCGTTCCTCGAGGTCAACACCCGGCTGCAGGTCGAGCACCCGGTCACCGAGGCGACCACCGGCGTCGACATCGTCAAGCTGCAACTGCACGTCGCGGCGGGTGGCCGGCTGGACGAGATCGCCCCCGCCACGCCGTCGGCGCACGGGCACGCGATCGAGGCCCGGCTGACCGCCGAGGACCCGGAGCACGGGTTCGCCCCCGCTCCCGGCCTCATCGAGCACCTCGCGCTGCCGACCGGGCCCGGTATCCGGGTGGACACCGGCGTCGCCGCGGGCGACGTGATCCCCCCGCAGTACGACTCGATGATCGCGAAGGTGATCGCCTGGGGCCGGGACCGGTCCGAGGCCCGGGCCCGGTTGCACCGCGCGCTGCGCCAGACCGCCGCGGTGATCGACGGCGGCACCACGAACAAGGCGTTCCTGCTCGACCTGCTCGACCGCCCCGAGGTGCGCAACGGCGACGTCGACACCACCTGGCTCGACTCGATGATGGCCGACGGCTACGCCCCACCGCGCCGGCTCGACGTCGCGCTGCTCGCGACCGCGGTGGAGGCGCACGACGCCCACGTGCAGCGGCAGCGCGACCGGCTGTTCACCTCCGCCGAACGCGGCCGGCCCGAGGTCGGGCACGAGACCTGGCACCAGGTCGACGTCCGCGCCGCGGGCGAGTCGTACCGGCTGCGGGTCGCCCGGTCCCGGCCCGCCCGGTACCGGGTGGAACTCGACGGTCAATCCGTCGACGTCGACGTCGAGCGCGCCGGCCGGTTCGAGCGCCGGCTCACCGTCGACGGGCAGGCGTTCTCGGTGCTGTCGGTCGCGCAGGGCGCGGACTACCTCGTCGAGGTCGACGGGGCGGTGCACCGGATCTCCGGTGGCGAGGCCGGCCTGGTCCGCGCCCCGGCGCCGGCCATGGTCGTGGCCGTGCCGGTCAAGGCCGGCGACGTGGTCGACGAGGGCGACGTCGTCGCCATCGTGGAATCGATGAAGCTCGAGACCGCGCTGCGCGCCCCGGTCAGCGGCCGGGTCGCCGAGGTGCTGGTCCCGGCGAACACCCAGGTGGAGAGCGGCACCAAGCTGGTCCGGCTGGAGCCCGACCCGGAGAACGGCGCCGGCGGGGAGGCCGCGGCCGGCACCGAGCGGGCCGACCTCAGCGCGCTGATCGGAACCACCGCGGCCGCTGCCGAGCCGGCCACCGCCGCGTCCGACGCGCTGGCCGCGCTGCGCTCGCTGGTGCTCGGCTTCGACATCGACGAGCGGGAGGCCCGGCCGCTGCTGGCCGGGCTGGCCGCCGCCCGCGCGGAGCTGCCCGACGACGACCCTGGGCTGCTCGCCGGCGAGATCGCCGTGCTGCAGATCTTCGCCGACCTGTGCGCGCTGTCGCGCAACCGCCGGGTGTCCAACGGGGCGGGCGACCTCGCCGCCGACGAGTCCGCGGTGGACGCCGAGGCGGCCCGCAACCCGCAGGAGTACCTGTACGCCTACCTGCGCTCCCGGGACGCCGAGGCCGAAGGGCTGCCCGAGTCGTTCCTGATCAAGCTCCGCCGTGCATTGGCGCACTACGGCGTGACCGACCTGGAGTCCTCGCCCGACCTGGGCCCGGCGCTGTACCGGATGTTCCTGGCCCACCGCCGGGCCGGTGCGCACGTCCCCGTGGTGTCGGATCTGCTGCAGCGGCGGCTGCGCCAACCGGAGTCGCTGCCCGCGGACGCCCGCGAGGGCTACCGGAAGGTCCTCGACCAGCTGGTCACGGCCACCCAGCTGCGCTACCCGATGATCGGCGACCTGGCCCGGCAGGTGCGCTACCGCTGCTTCGACGCCCCGCTCATCGCCGAGGCGCGGGCGCAGGTGCAGCGCGACGTGCGCGCCGAGCTCGACCATTTGGCAGACGACCCGCAGGCCCGCGCGGCGCAGATCGACGCCCTGGTCGCCGCCGGCGAGCCGATCCTGAGCGCCTTCGGCGAGCGCCACCACGCGGCGATGCTCGAGGTGATGACCCGGCGCTACTACCGGATCCGGCCGCTGGAGCGCTTCGCCGTGGTCCAGCACGACGGCCGGCCGCTGCTCACCGCGGGCTACGTCCACGACGGCCACTCCTACAGCGTGCTCGCCACCGTCGTCGACAGCACCGCGACCGACGGTGCCGAAGGCCCGTCGGCGGTCGCGACCGACCTGCACCAGATGGTCGACGCGCTACCTGCCGACCGCACCGCGCTGATCGACCTGTACGTGACCTCCGACGACTCGTCCGGGGCCGACCCGGACGCCCGCGCCGGGCGGATCCGCGACAAGCTCGGCAGCATCCCGGACGCCGTCGGCCGGGTCGCCGTCGCGGTCCGCCGCGCCGACGGCGAGAACAACGGCCCGACCTGGTTCACCTTCCGCCGCGGCGCTGACGGCGAGCCGGTGGAGGACCGCACGCTGCGCGGGCTGCACCCGATGGTGGCCGAGCGGCTGGGCCTGTGGCGGCTGGCGGACTTCGAGCTGACCCGGCTGCCGTCGGCCACCGACGTGCACCTGTTCCGCGCCCAGGGCCGGAACGTGTCCGAGGACCAGCGGCTGATCGCGCTGGCCGACGTCCGCGACCTGACGACGGTGCGCGACGACGAGGGCCGGATCCGCAGCCTGCCGCAGCTCGAGCACGTCCTCGACGCCTGCCTGGACAGCCTGCGCGCCGCCCGTTCCGCCGACCGGTCGGCGGCCAAGCTGGCCTGGAACCGGGTGCTGCTCTACGTGTGGCCGGTCGTGGACGTGCCGCTGGCCGAACTCGACGAGGTGGTCCGGGCGCTGGCTCCGCGCTCCGAGGGGCTGGGCCTGGAACAGGTGATGGTGCAGTTCCGGTCGGTCGAAGCGGGCGGGAACCTCGCCGGGGAGCCGCGCGAGCTCATGCTGCGGATGTCCCGCCCGCCGGGCGCCGGCCTGACCATGCGCGTCACCGACCCGCCGGTCGGCCCGCTGCGCGAGCTGGACGCCTACGCGCAGAAGGTGATCCGGGCCCGCCGCCGCGGTGCCGTGTACCCCTTCGAACTGGTGCCGCTGCTGACCCGCTCCCCCGACCGGGGCGGCCGGCCGGGCACGTTCACCGAGTACGACCTCGACGACAGCGGGGCCCCGGTGCCGGTGGACCGGGCCCCGGGCGGCAACACCGCCAATCTGGTGCTCGGCGTGGTCACCACGCCGACCGAGCGCTACCCGGAGGGCATGACCCGGGTGGTGCTGCTGGGTGACCCGACCAAGGCGCTGGGCGCGCTCGCCGAACCGGAGTGCGCCCGGGTGCTCGCCGCGATCGAGCTGGCCCGCCGGCTCGAAGCGCCGATCGAGTGGTTCGCGGTGTCCGCCGGTGCCAAGATCGCGATGGACTCGGGCACCGAGAACATGGACTGGATCTCCCGGGTGCTGCGCGGGATCATCGAGTTCACCCAGGACGGCGGCGAGATCAACATCGTGGTCACCGGCATCAACGTCGGCGCCCAGCCGTACTGGAACGCCGAGGCCACGATGCTCATGCACACCAAGGGCATCCTGGTGATGACGCCGGACTCGGCGATGGTGCTCACCGGCAAGCAGTCGCTGGACTACTCCGGCGGGGTCTCGGCCGAGGACAACTTCGGCATCGGGGGCTACGACCGGATCATGGGCCCGAACGGACAGGCGCAGTACTGGGCGCCGGACCTGTCCGGTGCGGTCGACGTGCTGCTCGCGCACTACGAGCACACCTACACCGCGCCCGGGGAGCGCTTCCCGCGCGTCGCGCCGACCGGCGACCCGGTCGACCGGGACATCGCCGACTCCCCGCACTCGGGGCCGGGCACCGAGTTCACCAGGCTGGGCGAGATCTTCTCGGAGGCGACGAACGCCGAACGCAAGAAGCCGTTCGACATCCGCTCGCTGATGCGCGGGGTGGCCGACGCCGACCACCCGCCGCTGGAGCGCTGGGTGGACATGCACGACGCCGACTCCGTCGTCGTGTTCGACGCCCACCTGGGCGGGCAGCCGGTGGAGATGCTCGGGATCGAGTCCCGGCCGCTGCCGCGGCGTGGGCGCCCGCCGGTGGACGGTCCGTCGCAGTGGACCGCCGGGACGCTGTTCCCGCGCTCCTCGCGCAAGGCCGCCCGGGCGATCAACGCGGCCAGCGGCAACCGGCCGCTGGTGGTGCTGGCCAACCTGTCGGGCTTCGACGGCTCCCCGGAGTCGCTGCGCGGCCTGCAGCTGGAGCACGGCGCCGAGATCGGCCGGGCCGTGGTCAACTTCGACGGGCCGATCGTGTTCTGCGTGGTCTCCCGCTACCACGGCGGCGCGTTCGTCGTGTTCTCCGGGACCCTCAACGACAACATGGAGATCGCGGCCGTCGAGGGCTCCTACGCATCGGTGATCGGCGGCGCGCCCGCCGCAGCCGTCGTGTTCGCCGGCGAGGTCAACAAGCGCACCGCCGCCGACCCGCGGGTGGCCGGCCTGGAGGCGCGGATCACCGAGGCCGTGGAGACGGGCGCAGAGGCCGACGCGGCCCGGTTGCGCGCCGAGCTGGCCGGTGTCCGGTCCGGCGTGCGGTCGGAGAAGCTCGGCGAGGTCGCCGACGAGTTCGACACCCGGCACAGCATCGAACGGGCCCGGCGGGTTGGTTCGGTGGACACGATCGTTCCCGCCTCGCGGTTGCGGCCCTACCTGGTCGACGCCGTGCAGCGCGGGATGGCGCGGACCCTCGGCGGGACCGTGCGGAAGGGCGAGGACGGGTAGCACGACAAGGGGACCAACGACGGGAGCCCGGCATGACGAACGAGACCAACGGCCGGCGGGTGGCGATCGTGACGGGCGGCGCACGCGGTATCGGGGCAGCGATCACCACGTCGCTGGCACGTTCAGGGGTGCATGTCGCCGCGGGCTACAGCAGCAACGCGAAGGCCGCGGAGGAACTAGCCGGCAAGCTCGGCGCGGAGGGCGCGTCGATCTCGGTGCACCAGGGCAACGTGGGCAAACCCGAGGACTGCGACCGCGTGGTCGGGGAGGTGCTCAGCGATCGGGGCCGGGTCGACTACCTGATCAACAACGCCGGGATCACCGTCGACAAGACCATGCGCAGGATGACCGTCGACGACTGGCACGCGGTGCTGCGGATCAACCTGTCCGGCTCGTTCTACATGGCCAAGGCCGTGCTCGATCACATGCTCGAGCGCGGCTTCGGCCGGATCGTCAACATCAGTTCGGTGATCGGGCAGATGGGCAACATCGGCCAGGTCAACTACGCCGCGTCGAAGTCGGGACTGTTCGGCATGACGCAGAGCATGGCGCGTGAGGTCGCCCGCAAGGGCATCACCGTCAACTGCGTCGCGCCCGGCTACATCGAGACCGAGATGGTGGCCGCGGTACCGGAGGAGGTACTGGAGAAGATCATCGCCAAGGTGCCGGTCGGGCGGCTCGGGAAGGCCGGTGAGATCGCCCGCGCGGTGCAGTTCCTCGTCGACGACGACGCCGGTTACATCACCGGCAGCGTCATCTCGGTCAACGGCGGCCTGGACATGTGAGCACCGCCGTCACGGGGTGCAGACACCCTTCGCGGCGAGGATCCGGGCGACGGCCCGGTCGTTGTCCGCCGCGTTGACGGTGCCGTCGGCGAGGGCCTGCTGCAGCGCGTCGAGCACCGGGGTGACCGGGCCGACATTGGACGACAGCGCCATGTCCGCCCCGGCCTGCAGCGCCTTCACCACGGCCTGCGGCAGCGCGAACTGTCCGGTGATGGCCTTCATCGCCCCGAGGTCGTCGGTGACCACCAGGCCGTCGAAGCCGTACTCGGTGCGCAGCAGCTGGTAGACCGCCGGGGTGAGCGAGCTGGGCAGCCCGGTGGTGAGCCCGGGGACGTCCAGGTGCCCGACCATCACGCCGAACCCGCCGCCGTGCAGCGGGCCGCCGGGCCCGAGCAGGTCGGCGTAGGGGCGCAGGTCGTCGGCGCGCAGCTGGGCGAGCGGCGGAGTGGTGACGCGGCCGCGGTGCGAGTCGCCGTTGCCGTGCCCGTGGCCGGGGAAGTGCTTGAGCACGCCGGACACCCCGGCGGCCCGCAGGCCCTCGGCGAACGCCCCCGCATAGCGGGTGACGACGGCGGGGTCGTCGCTGAACGAGCGGTCGCCGATCACGGCGTCCGCCGGCTGGTCGCTGACGTCGACGTCGGGGGCGAAGTCCATCGTGACGCCGCGGGCGAGCAGTTGGCGGCCCCGCTTCTCGCCGAGCGCGCGGACCTGGTCGACGGTCATCGTCGCGGCCATCGTGCGGGCGCTGGGGATGGAGCCGTCGAGGTCCTTGACGCGCTGCACCCGGCCGCCCTCGTCGTCGACGGCCACGGCGACGGGTACCCGCGCGGCCTTCTGCAGCGCGGCCAGCCGGGAGTTCTGCAGCAGTGCGGTGGCCTTCCCGCCGAGGAAGACCCCGCCGACCTGGCTGCTGCGCACGGTCTCGGCTGCGGAGCCGGGGTCGGACGCGTCGACACCGATCATCAGCCGCTGGGCCAGCCGGTCGCGGACCGGCAGCGACGTGACCATGGCTGCGCAGGCCGGGAGCCGGTTCCCGGGAGCCGCGGCAGTGTCGGGCGCGGGCTGGGATGCGGGCCGAGGGGCGGGACCCGACGCCGCCGGCGCGGCGGGTGTGCCGACGGCGGCCGACGGGGCGATGGTCGGGGCGGCACCGGTGGCCACTCCGACGCCGCCGCCGAGCGCGCCGACGACGAGGCCGGCGAGCAGGGGCACGATGGACCGGGGCCGGTGGCGCTGCTGTCGGATCGGCATTGGTGCCATTGTCCCGGTTCGAGCGACCCGGAAGGCGACGGGCCGCGGCGGCGCGCCGAACGGGGCCCGACCGGCGGTGCCCGGTCGCAGGGGCCGCTCAGGCCCCCAGCGGCGGGACGGCCTCACCCACCGGTGGCGGCCCGGGCGGGGTCCCGTCGCCGAACGGGTGTCCGCCCAGCTGCTCGCGCCCGTGCGGGGTCAGCCAGTTCGTGACCTCCGGCCCGACCGGCACGATCCCGGTCGGGTTGATCTCGGTGTGCACGCCGTAGTAATGCTGCTTGATCTGGGCGAAGTCGATCGTGTCGCCGAAGCCGGGGGTCTGGAACAGGTCCCGGGCGTAGGCCCACAGCACCGGCATCTCGGTGAGCTTGTGCCGGTTGCACGCGAAGTGGCCGTGATAGGCGGCGTCGAAGCGGACCAGGGTCACCCACAGCCGGATGTCGGCCTCGGTGATCGTGTCGCCGACCAGGTACCGCCGGCTCGCGAGCCGCTCGCTCAGCGCGTCGAGCCGCTCGAACAGCGCCTGGTAGGCCTTCTCGTACGCGGCCTGCCCCTTCGCGAAGCCCGCCTTGTACACGCCGTTGTTGACGTCGTGGAAGACCTGCTCGTTGATCTCGTCGATCTCGCCACGGTGCGCGTCGGGGTACAGGTCGGGTGCGCCGGCACGGTGGAAGGCCCGCCACTGGCTGGAGAAGTCGAGGGTCAGCTGCGCATAGTCGTTGGTGACGACCCGGCCGGAGGCGATCTCCACCATGGCCGGCACGGTGATCCCCGCGGCGTAGTCCGGGTCGGCCTTGCGGTAGGCCTCGCCCAGGTACTCGATACCGAGCACCGGGTCCCGGTTGTCCGGGTCGAGGTGGAAGCGCCAGCTGCGCTCGTCGTGCAGCGGGCCGGCGATGCCCATGGAGATCACCGGCTCCAGACCGAGCAGCCGCCGGACGATCACGGCGCGGTTGGCCCACGGGCACGCCCGGGCGGCGATCAGCCGGTAGCGGCCGGGCTCCACCGGCCAGCGCGACGAGCCGTCGGCGGTGATCCGCTCGGTGACCTCGACGGGCTCGCGCTCGAACGTCTCGGTCGTGGACTGCGTCGCTCCCATGGAGGAAACCTAGATCCACGCCGCCCCGCCCGCGCGGTGAGCAGCTGTGATCGAATCGCCGGCGTGGGTACGCGTGAGCTCGACGACCTCGTCCGCCCCGGCATGCGCGTCGCGGTGGCCGACGGCTGCGGATCGCCCCGCGCGCTGTTCCCGGCGTTGCGCCGCGCGGCGGCCCGGCACGGCGATCTGAGGCTGGTCCTCGGCTGGATGCCGGCCGCCGAACCCGAGCTGGACCCGGCCGCGTTCGCCGACGCCCGCGCCCTGATGGGCGGGCCGGGCCTGCGCCCGGCCATCGACGCCGGCGCTGTGCGCGCGGTGCCCTGCCGGTTGTCGGCCGTCCCGTCGCTGCTGGCCGGGCCGCTGCGCCCGGACCTGCTCGTCGCCACTCTGGTCCGCGGGGCCGACGGACTGCACCTGGGTACCGAGGTGGCGTGGATGCGCGGGCTCGTCGAGGCCGGGGTGCCGGTGGCTGCGGTGGTGTCGCGGTCCGCGCCGCATGCCGACGCCGGGCCGGCGCTGCCTGCCGACGCGATCACCGTCCTCGGCGACGTCGACTCCGAGCTCGGCCGCCCGCGCGAGGTGTCCACCCCGCCGCCGACCCCGGACGACGTGGCGATCGCCCGCAACGCCGCGGCGCTGGTCCCGGAGGGGGCGCGGGTGCAGGTCGGGCCCGGCCGTCTCGCCGCGGCGATGGTGGACGCGCTGCGGGTGCGGGTGCGGGTCGACTCGGGGCTGCTGCCGGAGGCCGTCGTCGACCTCGACGAACGCGGGCTGTTGCTCGACGACCCGGTGGCCGCCTACCTCGTCGGGACGCGGCGGCTCTACGACTGGGCGCACGGCCGCCCGCTGCTGCACCCGGTCGAGGTCACCCACGACATCGGGCGGCTCTCCGCGGCCCAGGCGCCCCCGCTGATCGCGCTCAACGCCGCCCTGGAGATCGACGTGGACGGTCAGGTCAACGTCGAGGGCGTCGGCCGCTCGGCGGCCGGCATGATCGGCGGCCATCCGGACTTCGCCGGGGCCGGGGCGCGGTGCCGCGACGGGCTCAGCGTGATCGCGGTGGCGAGCGCGCACCGGGACCGGCCCACGCTGGTGACCCGGCTGTCCCGCCCGGTGACCACGCCCTCCCACGACGTGGACGTCGTCGTCACCGAGCGGGGTTCGGCCGACTTGCGTGGGCTCGACCGCGCGGAACGGCGGGCCGCGCTGCGCGACCTGTGGGGCGGACGGGTGCGCGACACCGGCCCCGCCCGCGAGACCTGACCCCGGCTACCGGCCGCCGGTGGTCGGGTCGATCGTCCGCGAGACCTCACGGACGGCGTTGGCCGGGAACCCGCCCTGGTCGGCGTGCTTGCGGATGGCGTCGGCGTCCGGGGCGAGGTACACGCAGAAGATCTTGTCGTCGGTCACGTAGCTCTGCACCCACTGCACATCGGGCATGCCGGAGAGCACCTCGTTGCTCTTGCGGCTGATGGCACCGAGCTCGTCGTCGGACAGGTTTCCCGCACCCGGGATCTCGCGTTCGATCACGTACTTGGGCATGTGACGACGGTAACGACCCACGTGCGTGACGGCCCCGTCCGAACGGACGGGTCTCGGCGCCGATACCGCCGGTCGGACGTGTGGAGAGCTACAACGGTCGGCCGGGTGCCTCGTTGACCCTGCGCCGAGCGGCCGCTCAGAGTGTGGCGGACAGCACTCTCCAGCGTGGACGGAGGACGCATGGGACGGGTCGAGGGCAAGGTCGCTCTGGTCACCGGGGCGGCACGTGGGCAGGGCCGGGCGCACGCCGTGCGGCTGGCCGAGGAGGGCGCCGACATCGTCGCGCTCGACCTGTGCGACCAGCTGGCGAGCGTCCCGTACGACATGGCGACGCCGGCCGACCTCGCGGAGACGGTGAAACGGGTCGAGGAGCTCGACCGGCGGATCGTCGCCCGGCAGGCCGACGTCCGCGACCTCGCTGCGCTGCAGGCCGTGGTGGCCGACGGGATCGCCGAGTTCGGTCACCTCGACATCGTCTGCGCGAACGCCGGCATCGCCAGCTTCGCGCCGACCTGGGAACTGTCCGAGGACCAGTGGCAGCAGATGCTCGACGTCAACCTGACGGGCGTCTGGAAGACGGTGAAGGCGACGGTGCCGCAACTGCTCGAACAGGGGCACGGCGGCTCGATCATCCTGACCAGCTCGATCGCGGGCCTGATCGCCTTCCCCAACCTCGGCCACTACACCGCGGCCAAGCACGGCGTGGTCGGGCTGATGCGCACCCTCGCCGTCGAGCTGGCGCCGCACCGGATCCGCGTCAACTCGATCCATCCGACCACGGTGGACACCGACATGGTCAACAACCCGGCGATCTACTCGCTGTTCCTCGGCGGGCTGCAGGGCGCCACCCGGGCGGACGCCGAGGTCGGGATGAAGGCGATGAACGCCATCCCGATCCCGTGGGTGGACCCGATCGACATCAGCAATGCGGTGCTGTGGCTGGCCTCCGACGAGTCCCGCTACGTGACCGGCACGACCCAGGTCATCGATGCCGGCGCCATGGCCCCGTTCAAGATCCCGAACCTCTGAGGTGGGCTCAGCCTTCCGCGAGGAACCCGCGGAGCGCGGCCAGGGTCAGGTCGTGGCGCTCCTCGACGAGGAAGTGCCCCGCGCCGTCGATCGCGCCGCCGCGGACCAGGCCGGGCCGCGCGGCCCGCTCGCGCCACACCGCGAGCGGGTCGGCGGAGCCGGTGCCGACCACGCTCGCTCCACCCCACAACACCAGCAGCGGCGCGCCCACCCGCTCGTCGGCCGCGTCGTGCTCGAGGTCGATCGAGGCGCCCGCCCGGTAGTCCTCGAGCATCGCGTGCCGGGTGTCCGGGTCGCCGAAACAGCGCTCGTACTCCGCCAGAGCCTCGGGGGCGTGCGCGGCCAGGCCGCTGCCCCAGCCGCCGAGCAGGCTGTGCAGGTAGCGGATCGGGTCGCCGGCGATCAGCCGCTCGGGCAGGTCGAAGGGCTGGATGAAGAAGAACCAGTGGTAGTACGCGGTGGCTAGCCTGCGGTCCACATGGGAGTACACGTGGGCCGTCGGCAGGATGTCGAGTACCGCGAGCCGGTCGACGGCGTCCGGGTGGTCCAGAGCCAGCCGGTGCGTGACGCGGGCGCCGCGGTCGTGCCCGACGACGGCGAACCGGTCGCACCCGAGCTCGGCCATCACCGCGACCTGGTCGGCGGCCATCGCCCGGAAGCTGTAGCCCGCGTGGTCGTCGCCGGAGGCCGGCCGCGAGGAGTCTGCGTAGCCGCGCAGGTCGGTGGCCACGACGGTGTGGTCACGCGCGAGCTCGGGGGCGATGCGGTGCCACATGGCGTGGGTCTGCGGGAAGCCGTGCAGAAGCAGCACCGGCGGACCGCTGCCACCACGGACGCCGTGGATGCGTGCCTCTCCCGCGGCGGATCGGACGTCGATGTCGAACCGCTCGAAGTCTCCGAACACGCAGCCGACGCTAGCTGGCCGACGCCGCTTCCGGGCGGGTGTCGAAGACCCAGTAGCGGAGCACGAGGAACCGCAGCAGCCCGCCGAGCACGCTGGCCAGCGCCACGGCGAGGGCCTCCTCCCACTCGGTCGCGGCCGGAATCACCTGGTCGAGCAGCACCAGCACCAGGGAGCTGTAGAACGCGTAGAACAGCACGGTCCCGCCGTCCTGCACGTAGGCACGCCAGCGGTGCGCCTCGGCGCCCTGGAAGGTGAAGCGGCGGTTGACCTCGGTGCTCACCGCGGTGCTCAGCACCAGCGCGACCAGGTTGGCCGGCACGGCGTCGAGGAAGTCCCGCAGGACCAGGTAGATGACCGCGTTGACCACGGTGCCGAGGCCACCGACCACGGCGTAGCGGGCGAGCTGGGTGAGCAACGGGTAGCGCACCCGCAGCCGGGCGGCCAGGGAGGCGAGGTCCGCCTGCAGCGCTGTCGCCGGCGCTCCTATCGCCAGCGCTCCGCCTGCCATTCGGACCACCCTCCTCCACGACCGTTGCGGCGTACGGACCATTTATCGCACTTGTTCGTGTCGATCCGCTCGCCGACAGCTGTGCAAACGCTGTGAGCCCCGCCCCCTTCCCGAACAAGGTCGCCCGTTCGGGGGGTGATCTTCCGCGGGCCTCGCCGTCGCTTCCTCGGCGGCCGTTCTCGACGAGCCCCGGATCCGCGGCCATGCTGGGCCCATGGCAGCTCCGGTCAGCGTGGACAGCACCCATGACCACCACCTCGGGCTCGCGGTCGTCACCATCGACCACCCGCCGCTGAACCTGTTCGACGACGAGCTGCAGGAGGCGCTGATCGCCACGGTCGGCGAGCTGGAACGGATCGAGCCGCGCGCGGTGCTGTTCCGCTCGCAGGGCCGCTTGGTGACCGGCGGGGTCGACGTCGGCGTGTTCGACCGGCTCGCCGACCCGGCGGCCGCCGCCGAGCTGTTCCGGCTCCTGGTGAACACGGCACAGCGCATCGAGCGGCTGCCCTGTCCCACCGTCTACGCCGCGCACGGACTCTGCCTGACCTGGGGCTTCGAGCTCGCGTTGGCCTGCGACCTGATCCTGGCGACGGAGAACGCACAGTTCGGCCTGATCGAGGCCACCGTCGGCCTGACCCCGGCGTTCGGCGGCACCCAGCGGCTCGCCGAACGGGCCGGCAGCGGCCGCGCCCGGGAGCTCGTGATGACCGCCGACCGCTACGACGCGGCGACGCTGCACGAATGGGGCGTGGTCAACGAGGTGCTGCCCGCCGAGGGCTTCTCCGACGCCGCCCTCGCGTTCACCGGCCGGCTCGCCGCCGGCCCGACCCGCGCGCACGCCGCGACCAAGGCCGTCGTCCGGGCCTACGTCGAGGGCGGCGTCCCGCAGGCCGACGCGGTGGTGCCGGACATCGCCGCCGCATTGTTCGCGACCGAGGACCTGCGCGGTGCGATACGCAGCTTCCTGCGCGACGGTCACGGCCGCGCGGCGTTCGAGGGCCGCTGAGATGGTCCGCCCGGCCGGCCGTACCGAGCCGGTGATCATCGAGGTGGCGGTGAACGGGGCCACCCCGCGCCGGGCCAACCCGCACGTGCCGCGCTCCCCCGCCGAGATCAGCGCCGAGATGCTGGACTGCATCGAGCGCGGAGCCGCGATCGTGCACAACCACAACGACGACCCGATGTTCACCACCGACGGCGTGCACGCGGTCGAGCCGTACCTGCAGGCCTGGGGCCCGGTGCTGGAGCGCTACCCGGACGCGCTGCTGTACCCGACCATGGCGGCCGGGGCCCGCGGGATCCCGGTGCAGCGCCGGTGGGCCCACGTCGAAGAGCTGGCCCGCCGACGCATGGGCGGGCTCAGCCTCGTCGATCCCGGGTCGGTGAACGTGGGCCTGACCAGCGACGGGGTGGTCCCGGAGAACGCCGCGGCGGAGCCGTACCAGAACAGCTTCGCCGACGTCGAGTACATGTTCGCCCGCAGCGGTCAGCTCGGCGCCGCCCCCAGCATCTCGATCTTCGAGCCGGGCTTCCTGCGCACCGCGCTGACCCTGCACCGGCACGGCCGGGTGCCGCCTGGCGCGATCGTGAAGCTGTACTTCGGCGGCAGGCTGGAGTTCGGGCTGCCGCCCACCGAGGCCGCGTTGACGGCCTACCTGGAACTGCTGGGCCCCTCCGGTCTGCCCTGGTCCGTGGCGGTGCTCGGCGGCGACGTCATCGAGTCCGGACTGGCCGAGCTGGCAATCCGCCGCGGTGGGCACGTCCGGGTCGGACTCGAGGACTACGCCGGCCCCGCGACACCGTCCAATACCGACCTGCTGGACGACGCCCTGGCCCTGCTCGACCGCGTCGTCACCCGGATCTACTTCCCGGACGAGGACGCGGCCAACGCCACCGACCCGCTGCTGTCCGAGGTCCCGGCCGACCGCGTCCCGACCCTCGTCGCTCACCAGGCCGCCCCCG
>NZ_JAAXLA010000101.1 GCF_012911935.1 Pseudonocardia acidicola
ACCCCCAACGCGCGCTGTGGAGACCTGACGCACTCCGGCACGGGCTCGCGAGCGGTCCAGGCGGGGTGTGGGGTCAGGCGTCCTTGTCGGCGACGCCCGCGGAATCGAAGGTGGCGACGTCGTGCAGGGCGCGGGCGGCCCCCAGGGCGACGGGCAGGGCGAGCAGCGCACCGGTGCCCTCCCCGAGCCGCATCCCCAGATCCAGCAGCGGGTCCAGCCCGAGGTGAGCCAGCGCGAGGCCGTGACCCGGCTCGGCGGAGCAGTGCCCGGCCAGGCACACCCCGACCGCGTCCGGGTTGAACGCGGCGGCCACCAGCGCGGCCGCGCCGGCGTTCACCCCGTCCAACAGCACGGGCACCCGCAGCGCCGCCGCGCCCAGGATGAACCCGGCCAGCCCGGCGTGCTCCAGCCCGCCGAACGCGGCGAGGACACCGAGCGGGTCGCCCGCGTCGGGGCGGTGCAGGGCGAGTGCCCGGCGCACGACGTCGGTCTTGACCGACAGCGTGGCGTCGTCGATGCCGGTCCCGCGCCCGGTCGCCGCGGCCGGGTCGGCGCCGGTGAACGTGCAGATCAGCGCAGCGGCCGCAGTGGTGTTCGCGATGCCCATGTCCCCGGTGATCAGGCACCGGTTACCGGCGGCCACCAGGTCACGCGCGGTCTCGACGCCCGCCTCGACGGCGGCTCGGGCCTGCTCCCGGGTCAGCGCCGGCCCCGCGGTCATGTCCGCGGTACCGGCCGCCACCTTCCGCGGCAACAGGCCCGGCACCGCGTCCAGCGTCACCGCGACGCCCACGTCGACCACGCACACCTCGGCGCCGAGCTGGCGGGCGAACGCGTTGACCACCGCACCGCCGGCCAGGAAGTTGGCCACCATCTGACCGGTGACCTCCTGCGGCCACGGGGTGACCCCCTGGGCGTAGACGCCGTGATCGCCGGCGAACACCGCGACCGCGGCGGGCTCGGGCAGCGGCGGCGGGCACGAACCGGCGATCCCGGACAGCGTGACGGCGACGTCCTCGACCTGCCCCAGCGAGCCGCGCGGCTTGGTCATCCGGTCCAGCCGGTCCCGCGCGGCCGCCCGGGCCTCCTGCGACACCGGCTCGATCGCCGCGACGGTCTCGGCGAGCAGGTCCACGGGCACCGCCCCGGGCAGCGCCCGGTGTCCGTAGGTCTCGTGGTGCACGGCCCACGACAGCGGCCGGCGCCGGGCCCAGCCCGCGGCGGCGAGCTCCGGTTGGGACGGGAACGCGTCGACGTGCCCGACGCACAGGTAGGCGACGATCTCCAGGTGCTCCGGCAGCCCGAGCAGCCCGGCGAGCTCCCGCACCCCGTCGTCGCTGAAGAAGCTCACCCACCCGACGCCGAGCCCCTCGGCGCGGGCGGCCAGCCACAGGTTCTGCACCGCCAGCGCCGTGGAGTACGGGCCCATCGACGGCTGGGTGTAGCGACCCAGGGTGTGCCGGCCACCGCGGATCGGGTCGCAGGTGACGACGATGTTGAGCGGGGTGTCGAGGATCGCCTCGATCTTGATGTCGGCGAACGCGGCGGCCCGGGCCGCAGGCAGCGACGCCGCGTACACCGCGCGCTGTTCGGAGACGAGCCGGTGCACCCGGACCCGCACGTCCGGGTCGCGCACCACCAGGAAGTCCCAGGGCTGGGAGAAGCCGACGCTGGGCGCGGCGTGCGCCGCACCGAGCACCCGGGTGAGCACGGCGTCGTCGACCGGGAGATCGGGGCGGAACCCGGTACGGACGTCGCGGCGGCCTTCGACGACCCGGTAGAAGGCGGCGGCGTCCCCGGTCGGGGTCACGGGATCGCTCATGCCAGCGGGAGGCGCCGCGGGGGCACGATCGTCACTCCGGGCAGCCGCTGCACCCGCACCGCGCGGCCGAGTCCGCGAGCGGCCACGGCGAACGGCCGCGAGTCGCCCGGGTCCCCTGCGGTCGCGAACACGGCCGTGCCGCCGGGGTGCGCGGCGAACCAGTCGGCGACCCGCCGGGCCGCGGCCGCGGCGTCGGACCCGTCGATCCGCTCGACGCGCCACGCCTCGGCGTAGAACAGCACGGTGGCCTCGGTGTCCCCGGGGACGAACACCACCTCGGCGGCGGCGAGCCGGTCGACGGCGCCGGAGGCCGGCGTCCCGGACTCGCCCGGGCCGACGCCCAGCCCGATCAGGGTGCCGGTGCGCGTCCGGGGACCACGGTGACAGCGCGCACCGGGCAGGCCGCCGCGACGCCGTGGGAACAGATCAGGACCGTCGCCGGCCATCGTGCCTCCTCGAGGGTCCGCGCCCTCTCCTGCGGGATCCGTGCGACGGCGGCGAGTGTCCTGGCTCCCGGATCGCCGCGGCGCCGCCCGGCCTTCCCACGGTTGCCCGCGGTGGCCACGAGGTGGGGACGCGCTCCCCGGTGACAGTGGCGGGACCGCGCCGGATTCCCACCGGCTTCCTCCACTGCCGTCACCCCGACTCGACCACAGCGCGTCGGCGGGGTCAAGCGAGAGGGGTGTTCGCCACGTCCGGCGCGCCGGCCGGGTCAACCGGCAGCGCTGATTCTCCCCGGCTGATTCTCCATGGCCCCGCCGGGGTGCCCCGGCGCGCGGTGAGCACCTCGCCGTTGCCGGGCAGCGCGGCGGGCATCCGTTCGGCGGGATGGCCGTGCAACACGGCCAGCGCGGCGCGGATCGTCTCGCCGTGGGTGACGAGGACCAGCTCACCGGCCGGTCGGGTGCTGAGCACCGCCGCCAGGAAGGCCGCGACCCGGGCGTGCAGGGCGCGGGCGCTCTCCCCGCCGGGCGGCGCCCAGTCCGCGGCGGCGGCCGCGAGCCGTGGGGCGTACCCCGCGACCGGGCGACCCTCCCACGTTCCGTGGCCCTGCTCGCGCAGCGCGGGCTCGCCGCGGACCGGCAAGCCGTGCGCCGCGGCGATCGGCGCCGCGCTCTGCCGGGCCCGCAGCAGGTCGCTGGAGAGCACCGCGCCGACCGGGCGCCCGGCCAGCACCGCCGCGGCGCCCGCGGCCTGCGCGTGCCCCCGCTCGGACAGCGGGACGTGCGGGGTGCGGCCCTGCAGCCGCCCGGCCGCGTTCCAGGTGCTCTCGCCGTGCCGGACCAGGTGCACGGTGACCGGTCCGGGAAGCACGGCCCGCAGCCTAGGCGGGCGCCGGCTCGGGCCGGGCGGCGCCGTAGGCGGCGAGCACGTCGCGGTGGTCGAGCCAGCCGATCGGCTCCCCGCCGTCGGCCGCCACCACCGGCAGCCCGGTGCCCTCGTGCTCGCGCAGCGCGTCCAGCGCATCGTCCAGGGTGCGGTCGGCGCGCAACGGTGGCAGGTCGCGGGCCAGTTCGACGGCGGTCCGGTCGCCGTCGTCGGTGCCGTTCAGTGCCGTCGCGGTGACCGCGCCGCGGTAGCCCTCGTCGTCGAGCACCGGCAGCGCCCCGTAGCGCGCCGCGGCCAGCCGTTCGACGATCTCCGCGTGCCCGGCACTGGCGGCGAGCGGGGCGGGCAGCGGGCGCATGGCCTGGCCGACGGTGAGCGTGTGCAGCACGTCCGGCCGGGCGGCGGCGTCGTGGTCGGCGTTGAGATCCACGCCGCGGCGCAGCAGCTTCAGCGTGTAGATCGTCTCCCGGGAGACCAGGTGGCTCATTCCGGTGGCCAGCACGACGGCCGCCATCAGCGGCAGGATGATCGAGTACTGGCCGGTCAGCTCGAACACGATGAGCACCGCGGTGATCGGCGCATGGCTCGCCCCGGCGAACACCGCGGCCATCCCGACGAGCCCGTACGCACCCGGCGAGATGTGCAGCGCAGGGAACGCGGCCTGCATCACCATGCCGAACGCGGTGCCGCCCATCGCCCCGACGAACAGCGAGGGCGCGAACACTCCGCCGGAGCCGCCGATACCGATCGTCAGGCTGGTCGCGATCATCTTGCCCACGAGCAGGACCAGCAGGAAGCCGAGGGCGTAGCCGCCGGTGACCCCCTTCTCCAGCACCGGGTAGCCGACCCCGTACATCTGCGGCAGCACCAGCAGCAGCCCGCCCAGCAGCAACCCGCCGACGGCCGGGCGCAGCCACTCGGGGCCGCGCCACGCCCAGTCGCAGAGGTCCTCGATCGCGTAGAGCACCCGGGCGAAGGCCCAGCCGAGGAGCCCGGCGAGCAGTCCGAGCCCGGCGTAGCACAGGTACTCCAGCGGCGAGTGCATCGTGAAGCCGGGTAGCACGATGAACGGCGCGCTGCCCAGCACCGCCCGGCCGACCGCGGCCGCGGTCACCGAGGACAGCACGACGACCCCGAACGCCTCGGCGGAGAAGCTGCGCAGGATGAGCTCGAGGCCGAAGAACACACCCGCGATCGGCGCGTTGAACGTCGCCGAGATGCCGCCGGCCGCCCCGCAGGCCACCATCAGCCGCAACCGGTGGTCGGGCACCCGCAACCACTGCCCGATCGACGAGCCCAGCGCCGACCCGATCTGCACGATCGGCCCCTCGCGGCCCACCGAGCCGCCCGAGCCGATGCACAGCGCCGAGGCCAGCGACTTGACCACGGCCACCCGGGCAGGAATCCGGCCGCGGTTGCGGGCGACCGCGAACATCACCTCGGGAACGCCGTGCCCGCGTGCCTCACGGGCGAACCGGTTCACCAGCGGCCCGTACAGCAGCCCGCCGATCACCGGTGCGAGGAGCAGGAAGAACACGCCCAGCCCGGGGAAGTGCGGGCTGGCGACCCGACCGGCGTCGCTGTAGTCGGCGCGGCCGGTGAACAGCTCGGTGAACCACAGGATGAGATAGCGGAACACCACCGCACCCAGCCCGGCGCCCGCCCCGATCAGCAGCGCGAGCCCGACCAGACCGGGCTGCGAGCCGCGCAGCCAGTCGTGCGCGGCGCGCAACGGCCCGCCGGTCCCGCTCCGCGCCGTCGCCCCGGTCGCCTGTGCCACCGCCATCATCGCCCTCCGCTGCCCCGGTCCGCTCGGTCGCACCGGCCGGCCGGGGTCCCGGCGGGCGCGACGTTCTCGACCCGGGTCTCAGCCGAGCCCGGCCGCCCAGTCGGGTTCGGGCACCTCGCCCGCCGCGTCGGCGAAGCTGCGCAGCGCGGCGACCACGGCGGCGTGCCGGTCCGCGGGCAGCGCTCCGAGCAGCCGGCCCAGCTCCGCGCGCCGCCGCCGGGTGACCTCGTCGACCACCGTCCGGCCGCCGGCGCTGAGCCCGACCCGGACCTCGCGCCGGTCGGTGTCGGAGCGCTCCCGCCCGATCAGGCCCTTGGCGACCAGCCGGTCGCACATCCGGGTCGCGGTCGAGGGGGTGACGGCGAGTGCGGTGGCGAGGTCGGCCGGGCGCAGCGCGCCGCGCTGGCCGAGGACGACCAGCGCCCGGTACTGCGGCAGCGTGACCTCCTCGTCGACGGCGGCCAGCGAGCGCGCGGCGACGGCGACCAGCGCCCGGCTGGCCGACATCACCGCGTCGATCAGCGCGTCGGCGGGCTCGACACCTCGTTGCACCAGGACATAATTGCACTGTGCAATCGTCAACCGCGACATCGGTCGCCCGATACGTGCCGGATGTCGTGATCCGGAGGCGGATTCGTGATCAACCCCACCCGCAGGGGCGGGGTCAGCCGGTCGCGCTCAGCCCTGCGACGGGCCCGACGACGACGATCGCGGGCGGGCTGATCTCGTGCTCACGCACCTGCGCGGCGACGGTGGACAGCGTGGCCCGCAGCGTGCGCTGGATGCGGGTGCTGCCGTCCTGGATCACCGCGACCGGGGTGTCGGCGGGCCGTCCGTGCTCGACCAGCGCGGCGGCGAACAGCCCGATCCGCTCCACGGCCATCATCAGCACCACGGTGCCGCGCATCCGGCCCAGGGCCGCCCAGTCGACGAGGCTGCGCGGGTCGTCCGGCGCGACGTGCCCGGACACGACGACGATCTCGTGCGCCACCCCGCGGTGCGACACCGGGACGCCGGCCACGGCCGGTGCGGCGAACGCGCTGGTGATACCCGGGACGACGGTCACCGGGACCCCCGCCTGGGTGCAGGCGATGACCTCTTCGAAACCGCGCCCGTAGACGAACGGGTCGCCGCCCTTGAGCCGGACCACGAACTTCCCGGCGCGCGCGTGCTCGACGAGCAGTTCGTTGATCCGCTGCTGCGCCATCGCGCGGCCGTACGGGATCTTGGAGGCGTCGACGACCTCGACATGCGGGCCGAGCTCCTCGAGCAGGTCGCGCGGACCCAGCCGGTCGGCGACGACGACGTCGGCGCGCGAGAGCAGCCGCCGGCCCCGCACCGTGATCAGCTCGGGGTCGCCGGGCCCGCCGCCGACGAGCGCGACCCCCGGCCGGACCGGCTCGGCCTGGTCATCGACGATGCCGGCGCGCAGGGCCTCCAGCAGTCCGGTCCGTACGGCCGCGGAGCGCCGGTGCCGGCCCCGGGCGAGCACCCCCACGGTCAGCCCGTCGTACTCGCCGACCGCCGGGGTCACGGCGGTGCCGGCGGCGCCGTCGTCGGCGCGCACGCAGAACACCCGGCGCCGCTCGGCCTCCGCGCCGACCGCGGCGTTGACCGCCGGATCGTCGGTGCAGGCCAGCACGTACCAGGCGCCGTCGAGGTCGCCGTCGGTGTAGCGGCGCTCGGTCCAGGCCAGCTCGCCGGCCGAGGCCATGCCCTCGACCGCGGGGGTGACCTCCGGCGCGACGACCTCGACGACGGCGCCCGCGGCGATCATCCGGGCCACCCGCCGCTGGGCCACCTGTCCGCCGCCGACCACGACGACGCGGCGACCGGCCAGGTCGAGCCCGACCAGGTACTGCTCCGTGTGCGCGCTCAACGGCACTCCCTCTCCGGGTGTCCACGCCCGGCTCCGGTGTCCCCACTGGAACGATCAACGGCGGCGACGATCAACGGCGGCACGGGGTCTGACTACCGGGAGAGCGCCCCGGTCACAGTGGCGGGACCGTCCCGGATTCGCACCGGGTTCCCGTGCTGCCGATCCGGGGCAGCATAACCGCCGGCCGGGCGATCGGGACAGGCCGCGCAGCTGCCCCGAACGGAAGCTCACACGTGATCCGCGCTACCTCCGGTGCAGGTCAGCACGCCGTCCGAGGGGTCACCGCGAGGCCGGCACGATCCGGACGGCCGCCGCCGTCACCCCGTCGCCGATCATCTTCGGCACGACCAGCACCGCCCGTGCTCCCGCCGGTCCGCCCAGCTCGGCGGCGGCGAGCAACGCGGCGGCCTCGGCCACGCTGCGGGTCCCGGCGCCGTCCCGGACCCGGGAGCTGGGATTCGGGACCGGGATGACGTCGAGGGTGGCGGCCGGGTAGGTGCGCAGCGCCGCCGGGGCGATCGCGGCGAGGATGCCCGGTTCGCCGGCGCGGCGGTCGACGCTCGCGTATGCCCGGACTGCCCCCGGGTCGAGGTCGTGCTCGGAGTAGAGCCGGTCCAGCAGCGCGGTGACGGCGACGGCGGAGACGCCGCGGACGCTGCCGATCCCGACGACCAGGGTCACGGGCCCCAGTCTGGGGGCTGTACCGGCAGCAGGCAGCGCGGAACCCCCTACTGGGCGAGCGTCGCCCGGGCGAGCAGGTCGATCTCGTCGGCGTCCGCGGCGCACGGGAAGAAGACCAGCTCGTCGCAGCCGGCGTCGGCGAACTCGGCGACCTGCTTGCGCACCGCGTCGGCGTCGGTCAGAACGCTGTCGGCGATGCGCTCGGCGGCGTCACCGACGAAGCGGTAGTAGTCCAGGAGGTACTGGCGCGCCACCGACTTCGCGTGCTCGCCCAGCGCGTAGTAGGCCGAGGCTGCGAAATAGGGCACCCCGTCGCGCCCGGCACGTTCCCACGCCTCCTGCACGCGCTGTGCGGTCCCGCGGAACGCCTCGGGCCCGCCGCCACCGGCCATCCAGCCGCCGGCATACTGCGCGACCCGCCGCAGGGCGGCCCGGCCGTACCCGCCGATCAGCAGCGGCGGCCCTTCCGGCTGGGCCGGCGGCGGGCCGATCACCCCACCCGGCCGGGGGGCCCCACGCCAGACCTCCCGCAGCTCCTCGATGATCCGGTCCTGGACCGTGCCGCGCCGCTCGTAATCGCAGCCGGCCGCCCGGGCGTCGTCACCCGCCCCGCCGACGGCCAGGCAGACGGTGAGCCGCCCGAGGGACAGCTGGTCGATGCCGGCCAGCTGCTTGGCCAGGATCGCTCCGTTGCCGCGGTACGGGGTGACGAGCACGGTGGTGAGCCGGACCTCGTCGGTCGCGGCCGCCGCAGCGCCGAGCACCGGGATCGGGTCGTAGCTGTCCCAGACGATGCGATCGGCCAGGCCGATGCTGAAGAAGCCCCGCTCGTTGGACTCGCGGGCCCACTCGATCACGGTCGGGCCGTCGGTACCCGGGATGGTGGTCGGGAGGCCGATGCCGATGTCCACGCGTCCTCCTGGTGGTCGCTCACGCGGAGGACCAGGCGTTACCCGCAGCCCGGGCGACGAAACGCGCGACGGCGTCGGGGGCGCCTGCCGGATGGGTGTGCAGGAACGACGCGTGCACCCCGCCGGCGACGAAGCCCTCCGGCTCACCGCCGCGCCACGCCCAGGCCGGCGCCCCACCCGCCCGGGGGGTCACGGCGGCATGGTGGAACTCGTGCCCGGCGACCCGGCTCCCGGCCGGGAACGGCGCCGACTCGCTCAGCGCGACCGCGTCGCGGTAGCCCAGGGTGAGCCGCCCGGTCATCGCCGCCGACGCCGCCAGCACCCCGCACATGGGCTCGCCGTCGAGGTCGGCGCACAGGTAGAGCAGCCCGCCGCACTCGCCGTGGATCGGGGCGCCGCGGCCGGCCAGCTCCCTGATCGCCGCCCGCAGCGGCGCGTTCGCCCCGAGCGCGGCGACGTGTTCCTCGGGAAACCCGCCGGGCAGCACCAGCCCGGCCGTGCCCTCCGGGAGCGTCTCGTCGCGCAGCGGATCGACCACCGCCACCTCCGCCCCCGCCGCGGCCAGCAGCTCCACGTGCTCGGCGTAGCCGAAGGTGAACGCCGCCCCGCCCGCCACCGCCACCACCGTGCGCGGATAACGCTGTTCCGGCGACGATTTCCGCGCACGAGCGGCGTCAGCCGCCGACCAGGCCGGTCCGGCGGGCAACGGTTCGGCGAGCCGCACGACCGCGTCGAGATCGACGTGGGCGGCGACCAGTTCGGCCATCGCGTCCACCGCCGCCGTCGCCGCGGACCCGTGCTCGACCGCCGTGACCAGCCCCAGGTGCCGCGACGGCACGGCCAGCTCCGCGCACCGCGGAAGCGCGCCGAGCACCGGCAACCCGGCTTCGGCCGCGGCGGCCCGCAGCACCCCGGCGTGCCGCTCGCTGCCGACCCGGTTGAGGATCACCCCCGCCAACCGCGGCGCCGGATCCAGCCCGGAGTCGAACGACCGGAACCCGTGCAGCAACGCGGCCAGGCTGCGCGACTGCCCGCGGCAGTCCACCACCAGCACCACCGGCGCCCCGAGCAGCCCGGCGACCTGCGCGGTCGAGCCGTACCCGTCGGCGACCCGGCCGTCGAACAACCCCATCACGCCCTCGACGACCGCGACGTCGGCCCCGGCCGCGCCGTGCCGGGCCAGCGGCGCGACCCGCTCCGCCCCGACCAGCACCGGGTCGAGGTTGCGCCCCGGCCGGCCGGCGGCGAGCGTGTGGTAGCCCGGGTCGATGTAGTCCGGGCCCACCTTGAACGGCGCGACGACCGTCCCGCGCCGGCGCAGTGCGGCGATCAACCCGGTGGCGACGGTGGTCTTGCCGCTGCCCGAGGCGGGTGCGGCGATCACCACCCCCCGGGCGGTCACCGGTGACCGAGCACCGGGTGCGGCACGTAGGGCTTCTCCAGCGCGGCGATCTCGTCGTCGGTCAGCTCGACGTCGACGGCGGCGACCGCGTCCTCGATGTGCCCCGGCTTGGTCGCCCCGATGATCGGCGCGGTCACGGTCGGCTTGTGCAGCAGCCAGGCCAGCGCGACCTGGGCCGGTGGCAGCCCGCGCTTCGCGGCGACCTCGGTCAGCGCGTCGACCACCGCGAAGTCGGCCTCGTTGTAGAGCCGGTCGGCGAAGTCGTCGCTGCGGGCCCGGGTGGTCCGCTTCTCCCGGCGGGTCCGGTTGCCGGCCAGCATGCCGCGGGCCAGCGGGCTCCACGGGATGACCCCGACGCCCTGGTCGAGGCACAGCGGGTGCATCTCCCGCTCCTCCTCGCGGTAGAGCAGGTTGTAGTGGTCCTGCATGGAGACGAACCGGTCCCAGCTGCGGGAGTCGGCGACGTGCTGGGCCTTGGCGAACTGCCAGGCGTACATGCTCGACGCGCCGATGTAGCGGGCCTTGCCGGCGCGCACGACGTCGTGCAGCGCCTCCATCGTCTCCTCGATCGGCGTGTTCGGGTCCCACCGGTGGATCTGGTAGAGGTCCACGTGATCGGTGCCCAGCCGGCGCAGCGACGCGTCGATGCTCGACAGGATGTGCTTGCGCGACAGGCCACCGGAGTTGGGTCCCTCGCCCATCGGCATGAACACCTTCGTGGCCAGCACGTAGTCCTCGCGGTCGGCGAAGAACTCGCGCAGCAGCGTGCCGGTCACCTCCTCGCTCACGCCGAGGGAGTAGGCGTCGGCGGTGTCGAAGAAGGTGATCCCGAGCTCGGCGGCGCGGCGCACCAGCGGGCGCGCGGCGTCGAGGTCGAGCACCCAGTCCCGCCAGCTCGACGAGCCGTAGCTCATCATCCCCAGGCAGATCCGGGACACCTGTAGTCCGGTGCTTCCCAGCCGTGCATACCTCATCGCATCACCACTCGATTCCCCGCTGGCCCTTCTGGCCGGCGTCCATCGGATGCTTGATCTTGGTCGTCTCCATCACCAGGTCGGCCGCCTCGATCAGCTCGGGGGCGGCGTCCCGCCCTGTGATGATCACGTGCTGGCGGCCCTCGCGCGCGGCCAGGACGTCGATGACCTCGTGCACGTCCACCCAGCCCCACTTGATCGGGTAGGTGAACTCGTCGAGCACGTAGACCTCGTGGGCCCGGCTCTCGATCCGGCGCCGGATCTCCGCCCAGCCCTCGGCGGCCTGCGCGGCGTGGTCGGCCTCTGTGCCCTGCTTGCGGGCCCACGACCAGCCCTCACCCATCTTGTGCCACTCGACGGGCCCGCCCTCGCCGGTCTGCTCGTGTACCCGGCCCAGGGCGCGGAACGCGGCCTCCTCACCGACCTTCCACTTCGCCGACTTGACGAACTGGAACACCCCGATCGACCAGCCCTGGTTCCAGCCGCGCAGGGCCAGCCCGAACGCCGCGGTGGACTTGCCCTTCATCTCCCCGGTGTGCACCACCAGCAACGGCCGGTTGCGGCGCTGCCGGGTGGTCAGCCCGTCCTGCGGAACCTCGGCGACCCTGCCCTGCGGCATGGGGCCTCCCTTCGATCGGCTCGTGAGCGGAAACAGTCGCGGGAACAGCGTTATCCGCGCACGGGCGCTACGCCGCCCGGTAGGACTGGACGACGCCGGCGACGCACTCGGCGGACAGTTCATCGAGCGTGACGAGCACGCCGCCCGCGGCCTCGGCGATCCGGCCGGTCAGCCCGAGCCGCACCGGCCCGGACTCGCAGTCCACCACGACGGTGTGCACACCGTCGTCGGCGAGCAGCCCGGCGGCCCGATAGGCGTCGTGCACCGGGTCGCCGCCGGGTCGGGCCGGTACCGTGGCCCGGCCGTCGGTCAGCAGCACCAGGAGCGGGCGCCGCCGCGGATCGCGCAGCCGCTCGGCGGCGAGCGCGCGCCGGGCCCGCAGCAGGCCGCTGGCGAGCGGGGTGCGCCCGCCGGTGCGCATCGAGGTGAGCCGGACCTGCGCGGCGGGCACGCTGGACGTCGGCGGCAGCACCAGTTCGGCGCCCAGGCCGCGGAACGTCACCATCCCGACCTTGTCCCGGCGCTGGTAGGCGTCGCGCAGCAGCGACAGCACCGCGCCGGACACCGCACTCATCCGCTTGCGCGCGGCCATCGAGCCCGACGCGTCGACGACGAACAGCACCAGGTTGCCCTCGCGGCCCTCCCGGACGGCGTGCCGCAGGTCGTCGCGCTGCAGCCGCAACCCGGCCCCGGTCCGTCCGCGGGCCAGCTGGTGCGGCGCCGCGGCGGCGATCGTCGCGGGCAGGTGCAGGTCGGCGGCCCGATGCGGGCTCCCACCGGTGTGGTCACCCGCACGCACGACCCGGCCGGCGTCGGTGCGGGCCCGCGACCGGCGGCCGGGCGCGCCCTCCCCGACCCCCGGGACCTCCAGGCGCCGGGCCCGGAACGGCGTCGACGGCGGCGGCGCTGCCCGGGTGGGGCCGTCGCCGCTGGGCTGTTCCTGCGCCGCGGGGGCCTCACCCGTGGGGCCGTCGGCCCCGGCACGCGGCGGGTCGCTCTGCGCCGGACCGGAGGTCGCCGGGCCGGTGGGCCGGTCGGCATCCTCACCATCGCCGGCGCCGGCCTCGGTCCGGGCGTGCGGCGCTCCCCCGCCCCCGCCGTCCGGCGGCTCGGGCTCGGGCTCCGGCTCGGCCTGCTCGGCGGCGGCGCGGAGCGCGTCCTCGAGTGCCTGCTGATCGATGCCCGGCTCGTCGAACGGGTCGCGGCGGCGCCGGTGCGGCAGCGCGAGCCGGGCGGCGACCCGCACGTCCTGCTCGGCGACCGCGTCGGCCCCGCGCCAGGCGGCGTGCGCGGCGGCGGCCCGGGCGATCACCAGGTCGGCCCGCATCCCGTCGACGTCGAAGGCCGCGCACACGGCGGCGATGCGGCGCAGCTCGGTGTCGTCGAGGCGGACCGAGCCGACCCGCTCCTGGGCGTCGGCGATCCGGCGCGCCGTGTCGGCCTCCGCGCCCGCCCAGGCCGCCGCGAAGCCGGCCGGGTCGGCCTCGAACGCCAGCCGGCGCCGGACCACCTCGACCCGGGTGTCGACGTCGCGCGCCGCGCGCACCTCCACGGTCAGCCCGAACCGGTCGAGCAGCTGCGGGCGCAGCTCGCCCTCCTCCGGGTTCATCGTGCCGACCAGCAGGAACCGGGACGCGTGCGACACCGACACCCCGTCGCGCTCGACGTGGGCCCGCCCCATCGCCGCGGCGTCGAGCAGCAGGTCGACGAGGTGGTCGTGCAGCAGGTTGACCTCGTCGACGTAGAGCACCCCGCGGTGGGCGTCGGCGAGCAGCCCCGGCTGGTAGGCGCGCACCCCTTCCGACAGCGCGCGCTCCAGGTCCAGCGACCCGACGAGCCGGTCCTCGGTGGCCCCGACCGGCAGCTCGACGAGGTGCGCGGGGCGGATCTCCCCGGTCCCGCCCGCGGGGTGTGGGCCATCCGGGCAGTCGGGGTCCGGGGCCTCGGGCGAACAACCGAACCGGCAACCCGGGACGACCTGCAGGCCGGGTAGCAGCGCGGCCAGCGCCCGCACCGCCGTCGACTTGGCGGTGCCCTTCTCGCCACGCACCAGAACTCCGCCGACTCCCGGGTGCACCGCGTTGAGCAGCAACGCCAGTCGCAGGTCGTCGTGGCCCACGACCGCGGAGAACGGGAAGCGCGGCACCGTCGTCGCAGTACTCACCGCGCCGAGCCTGCCAGACCGGTCGCCAGCACCGGCAGCTCCGGGGGCGCACCGTGATCGATGACATGTTCGAGCGCGCCGGTGTCCAGGTGCCGCTCGACCAGATCGCCGAGCAGATCGAGCTGAGCGGCCCGTTCCGCGGCGAAGCAGGTGCCCGGCGCGACCCGGAACCCGGTGCGCCCGGCCTGCGCGGCCAGCCGCACGAGCAGCGCGCGGCGGAACGCGTCGTTCTCCAGCAACCCGTGCCAGTGGGTGCCCAGCACGCCGCCGGTGTCCGAGCCCTCGGCCGGGGTGTCCAGGAACGCGGGATCGCCCGAGCGCACGACCCGCCCGTGGTGGATCTCGTAGCCGTGCACCGGCTCGCCGAGCCCGCGTCCGGACGGCCGCCCGAGGTGTTTGCCGGCGTCGAAGGCGATCTCCAGGTCGAGCAGCCCGAGGCCGGCGACGTCGGCGCCGCCGGGCACCTCCACCCCGCCCGGATCCACGATCCGCCGCCCGAGCATCTGGTAGCCCCCGCAGATCCCCAGCACCGGCCGGCCGGCGCGGGCGTGCGCGAGGACGGCGTCGGCCAGCCCGGACCCGCGCAACCAGGCCAGATCCGCGACGGTCGCCTTCGATCCCGGGAGCACGACCACGTCGGCGTCCAGCAGCCGCGACGGCTCGGTGACGTACCGGACCGCGACGCCCGGCTCGCAGGCCAGCGCCTCCGCGTCGGTGGCGTTGGAGATCCGCGGCAACCGCACCACCGCGACCCGCAGCCACTGCGCGCCGTGCGGCGGCGCGGGCCGGCCGAGCACCCCGTCGGCCACCGCCGACAACGAGTCCTCGGCGTCGAGCCAGAGCCGCTCGGCCCACGGCAGCACCCCGTAGGTGGGCCGCCCGGTCAGCGCGCGCAGCTGCTCCAGCCCGGGTTCGAGCAGCGCCGGGTCCCCTCGGAACTTGTTGATCACGAACCCGGCGATGCGGGCCTGGTCGGCCGGGTCGAGCACCGCGACGGTGCCGAACAGGTGCGCGAGCACACCGCCGCGGTCGATGTCGCCGACCACGATCACCGGCAGGTCCGCGGCCTGGGCCAGGCCCATGTTCGCCAGGTCGCCGCCCCGCAGGTTGATCTCCGCCGGGGACCCGGCGCCCTCGCACACCACGACGTCGTAGCGCGCCCGCAGGTCGGTCAGCGTGTCGGTGACCACCCCACGCAGCGCCGCGGTGCGGTCCCGGTAGGACCGGGCACTGACCTGCCCGTCCGCCCGGCCCAGCACCACCACCTGCGACGTCCGATCGCTGCCCGGTTTGAGCAGCACCGGGTTGAACGCGACGCTGGGCTCGAGCCCGCACGCGTGCGCCTGCATCGCTTGCGCCCGCCCGATCTCCCCGCCGTCGACGGTGACCACCGAGTTGTTCGACATGTTCTGCGCCTTGAACGGCGCCACCCGCACCCCGCGGCGCACCAGCCAGCGGCAGATCCCCGCCACCAGGGCGCTCTTGCCCGCATCCGACGTCGTCCCGGCGACCAGCAGCGCACCCTGCACGCCGTCAGTATCGCCCGGCCGGCGACCGCGGCTCCGGCTGCCTCGATCGCGGGTTCAGAACAGCGAGCACAGCCCGGCCGGGCTGCTGCGGAAGCCGATGTTGCCGGTCCAGGTGTTCGCCGTCCCCGCGGTGCCGGTGCCGCTGCTGGTGTCCTGGCAGTCGGCGACCCGGTTGCCGGCCAGTTGGTTGCCCGACACCGTCACGCCGGTGTTGTCGACCGGGATCGGCATCCCGGCGGCGTCGGCGTCGCGGTCGAGCAGGATCCCGACGTTGCTGCTCCCCGCCACCTCGTTGCCGCTGATCCGGCCCGAGGTCTGCCGGGTGAGCCGGATGCCGTCCTGCCGGTTGACGATCTGGTTCCCGGCGACGGTCAGCCCGACGTTGGGCGGGCCGAACGCGTTGCTCACCCGGATGCCCGTCGCGTCGCCGCCGGCGATGGCGTTCCCGGCGACCATCACGCCGGTGGTGTTGCCGCCCACCAGGATCGCGCTGCCGATCGGCACCGCCGTGGCGGGGGCCCGCACGATCTGGTTGTTCGCCACGCTCGCCCCCCTCGCGTTGACGATCACGGCGAACGTCGCGTCGTCGATGCTCTGGTTGCGCTCGATCCGCAGCCCCGTCGAGGCCCTCGACGGGTCACCGGCGGTGTTCACCGCGGCGCTGCTGTGCCCGCGGAACAGGTTGTCGATGATCGCCAGGTTGTTGCCGGGGCCGCTGGAGACGAAGACGCCGGATCCGCCCTGCCCGCCGGTCCGGTTGTTGTCGACGAACCGGTTGCGGGTGATGGTGCTGGGCGTCGCACCGTTCGAGTTGAGGTTCACGCCGAAGCTGGTCTCGGTGATGATGTTGTCGGCGATCGTGAAGCCGCTGCCGCCGTTGAACGCGTCGATGCCGTCGGCCCGCTGCTGCGGGGTGCCGGCGTTGCGGATGGTGAACCCGTCGATCGTCACCCCGCTCACCCCGGGCTCGATGCGGAAGCCGGCGCCACCGCCGCCGTCCACCACCGATTCCGCGAGCGGGTTCGTGCGACCGGTCCGGGCGTCGACGCCGCGCCGGGCACCCAGGAAGGTCAACGGCTTGGTCACCACGACCGTTCCGGTGTAGGTGCCCGGGCACACCGTGATCGTCGACCCCGCCGGGGCCGCGGTCGCCGCCGCGGTGATCGTCGCGAAGGCCGGAGCGGGACAGGCCGGGCCCGCGACGCCGACGACGATCGGCTTCGCCGGCTGCGCCGCGGCCGGTACGGCGGTCAGCAGACCGAGCCCCAGCGCGGCGGCCCCGGCCAGGGCCGCCGATGTGCCCCTGCGAGCCTTCCCCCGTCGCGATCGCACCGCCGCTTCCCCCTCAGCGCGCATGTTCCGTTCCCCTCCGTAACCGACCCGGGCACCATGCCGGGCGGCACGCCCCTGCGTGTGCGCGCAGGATGGCGCGCGGTGACGCCATCGGCTCCGGCTTCCACCCCGGCGGGTGGCCCTCTCACCCCGATCGGCGGACACCGGCCGCCCGCAGGTGGCGGCCTCGTCGGGCACGGAGGGTGACGCGCCCGACCTCGACCAGCGGGGAACGCCTACCGTAGGGGTGTGCGGTTCCTGTTGCGTCCGGGCTGGCTCGTCTTCATCGCGGTGGTGATCGGGTTCGCGATCGCCTGCTACACGTTGCTGGCCCCGTGGCAGTTCGGCCGCGAGGCCGAACGCGACAGCCAGCAGCGGGCGATCGACAACTCGTACCACATCGCGCCCGTCCCGCTGGACGAGCTCGTCCCGGCCGGCGCCGCCGTCACCCCGGGCGTCGAGTGGCGCCAGGTCCAGGTGACCGGGACCTACCTGCCCGAGGCCGAGACGCTGGTCCGGCTGCGCGTCGTCAACGGCAAGCCCGCTTTCGAGGTGCTGACCCCGCTGCGCACGAACGACGGCCGGCTCGTCGCCGTGGACCGCGGCTACATCGTTCCCAGCGACGGCGAGAGCGTGCCCGCGTACGCGGCGCCGCCGGCGGGCGCGGTGACCCTGACCGCGCGGCTGCGGGTCGACGAGACCGACCCGCAGAACCGCGGGGTGCTCACCCTGCAGGGCCACCGGCAGCAGTACGCCGCCGACTCCCGGACTCTGGCCGCGGCCAGCGGCCTGAACCTGATGCCGGGCTACCTGCAGCTCTCCGCGGACCAGCCCGGCGTGCTCGGCCCGCTCGCGGTGCAGGTCGACGCCACCGGGGCGCCGTTCACCAACTTCTCCTACGCGCTGCAGTGGCTCACGTTCGGGGCGATCGCGATCGTCGCGCTCGGGCTGTTCATCCGGTTGGAGTGGCTGCAGCGGCGCGGCGGCCCCACGTCGAGGAAGGCGAAGGAGGCGATGCGCGACGCGTTGGCGGGTCGCGACGGGTGGGGCGCCGACGAGGACACCGAGGGCGGCGAGCGCCCCGACAGCCCCGGAGCGGACCCCGCGTCCCCCGCCGAGACCCCGCTCGCCGACCGCTACGGCCGCCGCTGACGCGCACCGCGCAGCAGCGCGACCCCGGCGGCGGCACCACCGGCGGCCAGGCCGACCAGCCGGGACAGCCGCGCCGCGCGTCGCAGGTCCGCCACCCGCGGTGGCTCCCCCGTCCCCAGCGACGGGCGCTGCTCGGCCCCGTGCGGGTACACGGTGAGCCCACCCAGCCGCACCCCCAGCGCCCCGGCGGCCGCGGCCTCGACGGGCCCGGCGTTCGGGCTGGGGTGCGCCCGCGCGTCACGGCGCCAGGCGGCCAGCGCCGCCCTCGGTGAACCGCCGACGGCCGGGGCCAGGCCGGCGAACAGCAGCGCCGCCACCCGGGCCGGAATCAGGTTCGCGACGTCGTCGAGCCGGGCCGCCGCCCAGCCGAACCGCTGGTAGCGCGCCGACCGGTAGCCGACCATGGCGTCCAGGGTGTTCACCGCGCGGTAGCCCAGCAGGCCCGGCATCCCCGCGACCGCACCCCAGAACAGCGGCGCGACCACGGCGTCGGAGGTGTTCTCCGCCAGCGACTCCACCCCGGCCCGGGCGATTCCGGCCGCGTCCAGCGCCGCCGGGTCGCGCCCGCACAGGCCGGGCAGCCGCAGCCGGGCGGCGGCGAGATCGGCGCGCTCCAGCTCGCCGGCCAGCGCCGCGCCCTCCCGGGCCAGCGACGTCCCGCCGAGCACCGCCCAGGTGGCGGCCGCGGTGAGCAGCGTCCGGGCCGCGGGCGTCCGCTCCAGCAGCGCGCCGAGCCCCGCCGCGCCACCGACCAGCGCCGCGGTGTAGCCCGCCCCGGCCAGTCGCCGGTCGGCGTACCAGCGCCGCTCCAGCGCCGCGGCGACCGAGCCGAACCCCGCCACCGGGTGCCCGTGCCGCGGGTCACCGAGCAGCGCGTCCGCGACCATCCCCAGCACCAGCCCGCCGGCCCGCCCCCGCGC
>NZ_JAAXLA010000102.1 GCF_012911935.1 Pseudonocardia acidicola
GGCGGGAGGCGTGCCGGGCCCGGCGGGGGTGCCGCCACCCTTGCCCTCGGTCGCCCAGTTCACCGGCACCGGCCGGTTCGACCGGAACCAGGCCGACGCGATCTCCTCGAAGATCGGAGTGGTCTGTTGCGGATCGAACTGGTCGCTCGGCCGCGCCTCGGGGCCCGTCCGGCGGAACTGGCCCGGCCGGTTCGGCTCGGCGGTCATCGGAACGCTCGGCGCGAACAGCCCGTCCCGCGGACGGCTCGTGGCCGGCGGGATGACCGGGCGCATCGGCTGGGCCACGGGGCCCGGCCCGGCCGGCGGCGGCGTGGCCGTGGCGTCGCGCGGGTCCGGACGGCGGGCGGGCATCTCCGGCACGGCCCGCTGTGCGGCGGCGGTCTCGGATGCCTGCGGAGCGCCCGACGCCTCGGCCGCGGCCGGCGTCGACTGCACCGACTGCTCGGACGGCGCGGACTGCTCCGTGGACGGCCCGGTCGCCTCGGGCCGCTCGGCCGCCGGCGCCCCGGCCGGCTCCACAGGGGACACGGAGCGGATCGGGGCTGTCGGCGGAGCCGGCGGGACCGCCGGCGCGGAGATGATCCGCGGCCGCTGATCGGCGGGCCCGCTGCCGTTGGCCGTCGTGCCCGGGGTGAACCCCTGGGGGCTCGCCGGTCGGGCGTCGAACGCGCGTGGGACCGAGGGATTGGCGCCCGAGCGCTCCACCGCCGGCCCCTGGGCCGCGTCGGTCTCACCCGGGACCGCCGGGGTGCCCCCGCTCTGCTCGACCGGCTGCTGGCCGGGGGTGCTGGGCGGCTGCACGCCGTTGCGGGGCTGGTCGTTCTGCGGGCGGGTCTCGCCCGCGTCCTGGTCGCCGCGGGCCGGACCGTTCTGGCCGGCCAGCGAACCGTCGGGGCGCAGCGACGAACCCGGTCGCCTGGTCGGCAGGGCCGGCCCGGCCCCGTTGAGCGGCATCGACGGGAACGAGGGGTGCTCGTCCAGTGGGGTGGGCGCCGGCTGGAACGCACCGGCGGGGCTCATGGGCCCATCGTTGCCCGCGACCAGCGAGGACAGCGAGCCGGTACGACCGTGCCCGTTCGTCCCGGTGCGCTGCGGCGTGGAGCCGCCTCCCTGCGGGTAGCCCGGGGCGGACGGGGCCGGCGGCAGCGCGCCGCCGGTCGGCCGCTCGGGCTCCGGCTCCGACGACGGGATGAGGTACGACGGCACGGTGACCGACGCGGTCAACCCGCCGGGGGCACCGACCGCGGAGGTACCCAGCCGCACGCCGATGCCGTGCCGGGCGGCCAGCCGGCCGACCACGAACAGACCCATCCGGCGCGAGGCGGAGACGTCGATCGAGGAAGGCCCGCCCAGCCGCTGGTTGGCGTCGGACAGCTCGTGATCGGCCATGCCGACGCCGCGGTCGGCGATCTCGACGAGGATCGACCCGTCGGCGGTCCGGGTGGTGCTCATGACCACCTGGGAGTCGGGCGGGGAGAAGTTGGTCGCGTTGTCCAGCAGCTCGGCCAGCAGGTGCACGAGGTCGCTCGCGGCCCGGCCCATCACGGTGGCCGTCGGCGGCGCCTGCACGACGATCCGCTGGTACTGCTCGATCTCCGACACCGCGGCCCGCAGCACGTCCACGACCGGGACCGGCGCGACGTTGCGCTTGCTCAGGTCGGTGCCCGCGAGGACCAGCAGGTTCTCGCTGTTGCGCCGCATGCGGGTGGCGAGGTGGTCGAGCTGGAACAGGTTGGACAGCTGGTCGGGGTCCTGCTCGTTGCTCTCCAACTGCTCGATCAGCTGCAGCTGACGCTCGACCAGTGCCTGGCTGCGCCGGGAGAGGTTGACGAACATGCTGCTGACGTTGGCCTGCAGAGCGGCCTGGTCGGCGGCCAGCCGGACCGCCTGGCCGTGCACCGCGTCGAACGCCCGGGCCACCTGGCCGACCTCGTCGCGGGACGACAGCGGGACCGGCTCGACGTTGGCGTTCGGGGTCTCGCCGGCACGCATGCTCTCGACGGCCTGCGGCAGCCGCTTCTCGGCGACGTCCAGAGCACTGTTGCGCAGCACCTGCAGCGACCGGATCAGCGAGCGGGCCACCAGCACCATGATCGTGACGGCGAGCAGCAGGCCCAGCATCAGGATCACCGAGTTGATGCCGGCCTGGTTGCTCGCGTTCTCCTGGGCGGCGGTGCTGCTGGCGGTCAGTGCGTCACCGATACCGGCGCCGGCCTTGTCCAGCGCGTCCACGGACGCCTGGTAGGCCTGGTTCCAGGCCGTCGGGTCGACGGTGAGCGGCCGGTTCGGCGCGGTCGCCAGGATCTCGTTCTCGATCCGTTGCCGGTTGGCGTTGGCCGGGTCGGTGGCGAAGTTGCCGAACTGGGTGGCCTGCTCGGGGGTCAGCGCGACCTGGTACTCGGTGGCCGCGTCGGCGAACGACCCGTTGGTCGCCGTGGCGGCCGCGACATCGGCCGGCCGCAGCTGCCCGGCCGCGATGGCGCCACCGAGGACCGTGTGCTGCAGCGCGAGCTGCTCCTTGGCGGTGGTCACCGCGGTGAGCGCGTCGGCGAGACCGGCGGCCTCCGGGGTGCGCAACTGGCGCAGCAGAGCCCGCTCGAACACGTCGACCTGCTCCACGACCGCGGTGTAGCGGTTGGTCACGTCGTCGACGGGGGTCTGCGAGTCGAGCGTCTCCGAGCGCAGCACCGAGAGCTGCCCCAGGCTGCCCTGGGCCCGCTGCAGCGCGGAGGCCGTCGTGCGGTCGAGGGTGCTCGCGTCACCGATCGAGTCCCGCAGCTTCGTCAGCTGCGCGTCGGTGGCGGCGGTGTCGTTCCGGAGCGGGCCACGGTCGCCGGCGCGGTTGCCGGCGACGTACAGGACGGCGCTGTTGCGCTCGGCGCGCAGGGCGTCGGCCGCCGCGGAGACCTGGGCACGCACGTCGAGGAGCCGGCTGCTCTGGCTCAGGGCGGCGGCCGTGTCGGCCTGGTCGGAGACCCGGAGGACACCCAGTGCCAACGCCAGGAGGGTGGGCACCAGGCCCACGACGACCAGCTTGGCCGCCAGGTTCCAGTTGCGCGGGTTCAACCGCTCGGACCACGAGGGGCCGCGTTCGGTGCTGGTCACGTCAACGTCTCCCTGATGGTGGCCGGCGACGATCCGTCGAACTCTGACATGCCTGACAGATCCATACCGCCCTCCGCCACCTGGCGGGAGCCGAGCTGTGGTCCAGCCGCGGCAAATGGCCTAGTCGGCTGGTCTGCATGGACGGGGAGCGTCGCGTTCACCATATGGTCGATCCGTCGCGCCTTCTGTCGGGTACCGGGTCGGCGGCGGGTCTCCCCGGTCACCCACCCGGACTCTCTGGTCACCCCCGACACGCGCCCTTTCGGGGAGGGCGCTGCCCGCGGAGACCGGGTATGATCGTTGTGGCAGTCGTGCGTTCTCGGACAGAGCTGCAGAAGTATAGCCCGAGGTAGGCGCACCCCTTTCCGGCGAGGTCGGTGGCCGGGCCCTCTGCCCCCGAGCGCATCCTGGCCCTACCGCTCGTCGACGGTAATCACCCGCCCGTCTCACCGGCACGTCTTTGAAGGGATCGCCCGTGGCCGACGGCCCCCTGATCGTCCAATCCGACAAGACCCTGCTGCTTGAGGTCGACCACCCGTCCGCAGCAGATGCACGCTCGGCGATTGCTCCGTTTGCCGAGCTGGAACGTGCCCCGGAGCATGTGCACACCTACCGGGTGACACCGCTCGCGCTCTGGAACGCCCGGGCCGCCGGGCACGACGCCGAACAGGTCGTCGACGCGCTGGTCCGGTTCTCCCGTTACGCCGTGCCGCAGCCGCTGCTGGTCGACGTGGTCGACACCATGGGTCGCTACGGCCGGCTGCAGCTGACCAACTCGCCGGTGCACGGTCTGGTGCTCGTCGCGCTCGACCGGGCCGTGCTGGAGGAGATCCTCCGGCAGAAGAAGATCGCCCCGATGCTCGGCGCCCGCATCGACGACGACACCGTCGTCGTGCACCCGTCCGAGCGCGGAACCCTCAAGCAGGCGCTGCTCAAGGTCGGCTGGCCCGCCGAGGACCTGGCCGGCTACGTCGACGGTGAGGCGCACCCGATCGAACTGGCCGAGGACGGCTGGACGCTGCGCAGCTACCAGCGGGAGGCGGTGGAGGGATTCTGGGCCGGCGGCTCCGGTGTCGTCGTGCTGCCCTGCGGTGCGGGCAAGACCCTGGTCGGAGCGGCGGCGATGGCCGAGGCGAAGGCGACCACCCTGATCCTCGTCACGAACACGGTCGCCGGCCGGCAGTGGAAGCGGGAGTTGGTCGCCCGCACGTCGCTGACCGAGGACGAGATCGGCGAGTACTCCGGTGAGCGCAAGGAGATCCGCCCGGTCACCATCGCGACCTACCAGGTGATCACCCGCAAGACCAAGGGCGAGTACAAGCACCTGGAGCTGTTCGACTCCCGGGACTGGGGCCTGGTCATCTACGACGAGGTGCACCTGCTGCCCGCCCCGGTGTTCCGGATGACCGCCGATCTGCAGTCCCGGCGCCGGCTCGGACTGACCGCCACCCTGGTTCGCGAGGACGGCCGGGAGGGCGACGTGTTCTCCCTGATCGGCCCGAAGCGCTACGACGCCCCGTGGCGCGACATCGAGCAGCAGGGCTGGATCGCCCCGGCCGAGTGCACCGAGGTCCGGGTCACCCTCACCGAGGCCGAGCGCATGGGCTACGCGACCGCCGAGACCGAGGAGCGCTACCGGATGGCGTCCACCGCGCGCACGAAGCTGCCGGTGGTCAAGGCCATCCTGGACCGCCACCCCGGCGAGCCCACGCTGATCATCGGGGCCTACCTGGACCAGCTCGACGAGCTCGGCGCGGCGCTCGACTGCCCGGTGATCCAGGGCTCGACCAGGAACAAGGAGCGGGAGGCGCTGTTCGACGCCTTCCGCTCCGGTGAGCTGAAGCGGCTGGTGGTCAGCAAGGTCGCCAACTTCTCCATCGACCTGCCCGAGGCGTCGATCGCGGTGCAGGTGTCCGGCACGTTCGGCTCCCGGCAGGAAGAGGCCCAGCGGCTGGGCCGGCTGCTGCGGCCCAAGGGCGACGGCAGGCAGGCGCACTTCTACTCGGTGGTCTCCCGTGACACCCTGGACACCGAGTACGCCGCGCACCGGCAGCGGTTCCTCGCCGAGCAGGGCTACGCCTACCGCATCGTCGATGCCGACGACCTGCTCGGACCGGCGCTGCCGGAGGTGGGCTGAGCGCCTCGGGACCCCCTGATGTCGGGACTGCGCGGGGCCGCTGGTCCGGGGACACTGGGTCCAGACGCTTCCGAGGGGGCACACCATCTCCGTCCTGATCTGGATCCTCATCGGCGGTGCGGCCTGGCTGGTCGTCGCCGTGGTGGTGGGCGTCCTGATCGGCCGGATGATCCGGCTGCGGGACCGGCAGGTGCCCCGCAGCCACGACGGTGTCGCGCTGCCGCGGCCGGCCGGGCCCCTGGCCTCCCGTCCGGGCCGGCGCGGGTGGAGCGGCGAGTCCCGGCCGGTGGCCGACGAGCCAGGGCGGCCGGGCGGGAGCTAGTCGTCCGGAACGTCCTCTGCATCCGGGGATGTCGCGCGGGACATGACCTGTGCGATCGTCCGCGTGTGTCCCCGACTCGCCGGGCCGCAGTGGAGCGGGCCCTCGAACAGCAGCACCTGCTCGACACGCTGCTCACCGAGCAGGACGGGCTGCTGTCCGTGCTGGACCGGGTCCTCGCGCTGAGCGGCACCGCCCGGCTGATCCGCGACGCGGCCGGCGCCGACGCCGGGTTCGTCGCCGACATCGAGGACCCCGGCACGGCCGTCATCCGCTGGCTGGCCGGGAACCGCACCGATGCGCTGCAGGACATCGCCGTCCCGGTCGGGCAGGGCGTGGGCGGCCGGGTGCTGGCCTCCGGGGAGTCGGTCCGGGTCCGCGACTACGTCAGCGCGTCGAGCATCACCCACCAGTTCGACTGGGTGATCCGGCAGGAGGCGATGGCGGCGATGCTCGCCGTACCGATCATCGGTGAGCGGCCCGACGGGACCGCGACGGTGGCGGTCGGCTACGCGGCGCTGCGCGGCCCCGGCGAGTTCGGTGACCGGGCGGTCGATGCGGTCACCGACGTCGCGGTGGAGGCCGCGCGTGCCCTGCGGCTGGCCGAGCAGGCCGAGGCGGGCCGGCAGACCGCGGTGGCCGCGGAGCGGCGGCGGATGCAGGCCTCGCTGCACGACTCGGTGGGCGCGATGCTGTTCTCGATCGGCGCCCAGGTCCGCGACCTGCGTTCCACCCTCGTGGACAACCCGCTGCTGCGCGCCCGGCTGGGCCGGCTGGAGGCCGACGTCTCGGCCGCGTCGCAGGCCCTGCGGGAGGCGCTGCTGGCGCTGTCGGAGTTCACCCCGGAGCGGGCGCTGCCGATCGAGCTCGCCGAGCACTGCCGCAGTTTCGAGGCGCGCACCGGGGTACCGGCCCGGCTGGTGCAGCTCGGTGATGTCGCGCCGCTGGACTCCGAGCGGACGAACCTGCTGATCAGTGCGGTGCGGGAGGGTCTGCTCAACGCGGAGAAGCACGCCGACGCCGGCGCCGTGGTGGTCAGCCTGGGCGCGGTCGACGAGGGCGTGCAGGTGGCGGTGGCCGACGACGGGACCGGCGCCGCGGGCGGGTCCGGGGGGTCCGGCCTGGGCATCCGCACGCTGGCCGAGCGCGCCGCCCGGCTCGGCGGGCGGGTCAGCCTCGTGTACGACGAGGACGGCGGGACCACCCTGCGGATCATGCTGCCGTATCCGCCGACGCCCGGGGGCCGGCGATGAGCCCGGCGCGGGTGATGGTCGTCGACGACCACCCGGTGGTCCGCGACGGCGTGGCGCTGCTGCTGCGCGGGGAGCCGGCGCTGAGCGTCGTGGGCTCGGCGGAGTCGGGCCGGGCCGCGCTGGAGCGGGCGCCCCGGCTGCGCCCCGACCTCGTGCTGCTCGACCTGCGGCTGCCCGACATGCTCGCCCCCGAGGTGGTCGCGGGCCTGCGCGCGGTGTGCCCGGCGGCCCGGATCGTGGTGTTCACCGCGCACGGCGACCACCACGGGGTGCAGGCCGCGCTCGACGCGGGCGCGCACGGCTGCATGATCAAGGACGCCGCGGCCACCGACCTGGTGCTGGCGCTGCGGCGGGTGCTGCGCGGCGAGCGCGTCGTCGATCCGCGGATGGTGCCCGGTGAGGCGGGCAACCGGGCGGCGCTGGCCCGCAGCGGGCTGACCCGCCGCGAGTACGAGGTGCTGCGACTGGCCGCGCAGGGCCGGACCAACCCGGAGATCGCCGAGTCCACCGGGCTCGCGCGCAACACGGTCAAGACCTACCTGCAGTCGGCACTGCACAAGCTCGGCGCCCGCAACCGGGTCGAGGCGATCGGCAAGGCCAGCGAGGCCGGCCTGCTCTGACGGCGCGGACCCGGGGACCGGTGACCCCGAGCCGGGCCCGGGGCGGATCCGGGTCCGGATCCGGGTCGTCCCGGAGGTTCCGGGCGGCGCGGCCCGGCAGTCTCATGGGCATGGAGCCGACCACTGAGTACACCGCCCGCCCGACGGCCTCGGGTGCCGCGCCCGGTGGCGGCGCCGGCCCGTGGCCCGGGCCCGCCGCGTTGCCCGGCGCCGAGCAACCTGCCCCGCCGCCCGCGGGCGCCCCGGCCAAGGAGCGCTTCGCGCTGCGCCGCAGCCGCACCGACCGGATGCTCGGCGGGGTCTGCGGGGGTCTGGCCCAGAGCCTCGGGGTGGACGCCGCCCTGCTGCGTATCGGCCTGGTCGCCCTGACCGTGCTGGGCGCCGGTTCCGGCGCGATCATCTACCTGGCCGCCTGGATCCTGGCGCCGGAGGAGGAACCGGCGGTCTGATCCGGCATCCCGGCCCGCCACCCGCGGGCCGGACCGGGTCAGTGCCCGTGCTCGCCGTCGTGCCGGACCTCGTGCCGCAGCGTCGCGTCGTGGCCACGATCGACTCGCCGAGCGCCACGATGATGATCAGCCCGTGCCGCTCGGCGACGTGCCCCGGCGCGTTGAGCCGCAGGTTGCACAGCCAGGCGTAGCCGACCCGGCACCACCACAGCACGGTGCGGATGGGCGCACCCCTCCAGCCGGGTCCGCCGTGGCGTCGCCATGTGCCGATGTTGCCGGCCGGGCCGGGGCGGCTGCAGGGCACGACGTGCCGGTCGCCCCCAGAAGTGCCGTTGCCGTGCTGGTTAGCGGAAAGCAACGCGAAGGCCAGCACATGGTCTGCTGAGGGATTACTGAGTCCGCCGGCTTTCTTGCGTGGATTGGCTGCGGGTATCTTCCCCCGGCTTGCATTCCTTTTGTGTCCCGATGAAAGAGAGATCCGCCGGTGATCGAAGCGCGTGGTTTGACCAAGCGGTACGGCGAGAAGGCCGCCGTGTCCGATGTGACCTTCACGGTGCGTCCGGGAATCGTGACCGGATTTCTCGGCCCGAACGGTGCAGGCAAGTCCACCACGATGCGCATGATCGTCGGCCTGGACGCACCGAGCGGCGGCACGGTGACGGTGAACGGCAAGCCCTACGTCCAGCATTCCGCCCCACTGCACGAGGTGGGGGCGCTGCTGGAGGCGCGGGCCATCCACACCGGCCGGACCGCTCGCAACCATCTCCGCGCGCTGGCCGCCACCACCGGCATCCCGGCCCGCCGGGTCGACGAGGTGCTCGATCTGGTCGGCCTGACCGACGTGGCCGGCAAGCGGGTCCGTGGATTCTCGCTCGGTATGGGGCAGCGCCTGGGTATTGCCTCCGCGCTGCTCGGTGACCCGCAGACGTTGATTCTCGACGAGCCGGTCAATGGATTGGATCCTGAGGGAATCCTGTGGATTCGGAACCTGCTGAAGTCGCTCGCCGCGCAGGGCCGGACCGTTTTCGTCTCCTCTCATCTGATGAGTGAGATGGCGTTGACCGCCGAGCAGGTGATCATCATCGGAAAGGGCAGGCTGCTGGCGGACGTGCCGGTGGCCGACGTGATCGCCCAGGCCGCCGACAACGCCGTGAAGGTCCGTTCGCCCGAGGCCACCCGTCTTCAGGAGTTGCTGGCGGGGCCGGGCGTCACGGTGACCAGTGGCGCGCCCGACCGGCTCGAGGTCGCGGGGCCGACCTGCGAGGAGATCGGCCGTCTCGCCGCCGAGCACGGGATCGTGCTGTTCGAACTGACCCCCGTGCACGGATCGCTCGAGGAGGCCTTCATGGAGCTCACCAGGGACGCGGTCGAGTACGGCGTGTCCACCTCGGCCCAGGCCGAGCTCGCGCTGGCGGCGGCAGGGGAGCAGGCCCGATGAGCACTCTCGCAGCCGGTACCGCCTCCGCCCGGACGGCCGGGACCGGACAGGTCACCCTGCTCCGGACGATCGCCTCGGAGTGGATCAAGTTCCGCACCCTGTGGTCCAGCGTGCTGGTGGCGGCCGTCTCGGTCGTCGGGATGATCGCCATCGGCTGGGTGGGCTCGTACTTCACCAACGCGGACTGGGCGCACATGCGCCCGCGCGAACTCGCCCGCTTCGATCCCGTCGTCACCAGCCTGAACGGTTACAACATGGCCGAGTTGGCCGTCGGCACGCTCGGTGTGCTGCTGGTGACCGGTGAGTACTCGACCGGGATGATCAGGGCCACCATGGCCGCCGTCCCGGCGCGGCTCCCGGTGCTCTGGGCCAAGCTGACGGTCTACACGGGCGTCACCTTCGTGCTGATGACGGCCACGTCCTTCCTGGCCTTTCTCGGCGGCCAGTTCCTGCTGGGCAGCCACAGCACCAGCCTGTCCGCCGACGGGGTCCTGCGGGTGGTTGTCGCGACCGGGATCTACCTCACCCTGGTCGGAGTGCTCGGGGTGGCGTTCGGTGCGCTGGTGCGCAACACCGCCGGCGGTATCGCCGCGTTGTTCGGCGTCCTGCTGGTGCTGCCCGTGATCGTCGGAGTGCTGCCGAGCACGTGGCAGGACCAGATCGGGAAGTACCTGCCGAGCAACGCCGGCCAGGCCGCGCTCACGGTCAAGCCCGACCCCGCGATGCTCGCCCCGTGGACCGGGATGGCGGTTTTCGCCGGGTACGCCGTCGTCGCGGTGGTCGCCGCCGCGGTGCTGCTCAAGCGCCGGGACGTCTGAGCGGCCGCGGACCCGCAGACGCCGCAGGGGCGGCACCCGGATCGGGTGCCGCCCCTGCGGGACGTGCGGTGCTGCCCAGGGGGCGTGGACTCAGAAGTCCATGCCGCCCATGTCCGGCGCGCCGGCGCCGGCCGGAGCCGCGTTCTTCTCCGGCTTGTCCGCGACCACGGCCTCCGTGGTCAGGAACAGCCCGGCGATGGACGCCGCGTTCTGCAGCGCGGACCGGGTGACCTTGGCCGGGTCGATGATGCCGGCCTTGATCAGGTCCTTGTACTCGCCGGTGGCCGCGTCGAGACCCTCGCCTGCGGGAAGGTTGCGCACCTTCTCCGCGACGACGCCGCCCTCGAGGCCGGCGTTGATCGCGATCTGCTTGAGCGGAGCCTCCAGCGCGACCTTGACGATGTTCGAGCCGGTGGCCTCGTCACCCTCCAGGCCGAGACCCTCGAACAGGCCGGCACCGGCCTGGATCAGGGCCACGCCGCCGCCGGCGACGATGCCCTCCTCGACGGCTGCCTTGGCGTTGCGGACGGCGTCCTCGATGCGGTGCTTGCGCTCCTTGAGCTCGACCTCGGTGGCCGCGCCCGCCTTGATGACCGCGACACCGCCGGCCAGCTTGGCCAGGCGCTCCTGCAGCTTCTCGCGGTCGTAGTCGGAGTCGGTCCGCTCGATCTCGCTGCGGATCTGGTTGACCCGGCCGGCGATCTGGTCGGGGTCACCGGCACCGTCGACGATGGTGGTCTCGTCCTTGGTGACGACCACCTTGCGGGCCCGGCCCAGCAGCGACAGGTCGGCGTTCTCCAGCTTGAGGCCGACCTTCTCGCTGATGACCTCGCCACCGGTCAGGATGGCGATGTCGGCCAGCATGGCCTCGCGGCGGTCACCGAAGCCCGGGGCCTTGACGGCGACCGAACGGAAGGTGCCACGGATCTTGTTGACGACCAGGGTGGCCAGGGCCTCGCCCTCGACGTCCTCGGCGATGATCGCCAGCGGCTTGCCGGTCTGCATGACCTTCTCCAGCAGCGGGAGCAGGTCCTTGACCGTGGAGATCTTCGAGGAGACCAGGAGGATGTAGGGGTCCTCCAGCTCGGCCTCCATCCGCTCCGCGTCGGTCACGAAGTACGGCGAGATGTAGCCCTTGTCGAAGCGCATGCCCTCGGTGAGCTCGAGCTCGAGCCCGAAGGTCTGCGACTCCTCGACGGTGATGACGCCTTCCTTGCCGACCTTGTCCATCGCCTCGGCGATGAGCTCGCCGATCGTGGGGTCGCCCGCGGAGATCGACGCGGTGGCCGCGATCTGCTCCTTGGTCTCGACCTCCTTGGCGGACTTCAGCAGCTGCTGGGAGACGGCCTCGACCGCCTTCTCGATGCCGCGCTTGAGGCCCATCGGGTTCGCACCGGCGGCCACGTTGCGCAGGCCCTCGCGGACCAGCGCCTGAGCCAGCACCGTCGCCGTGGTCGTGCCGTCACCGGCGATGTCGTCGGTCTTCTTGGCAACTTCCTTGACGAGCTCGGCCCCGATCTTCTCGTACGGGTCCTCGAGCTCGATCTCCTTGGCGATCGACACACCATCGTTGGTGATGGTGGGCGCGCCCCACTTCTTCTCCAGGACGACGTTGCGGCCGCGCGGGCCGAGCGTCACCTTGACGGCGTCGGCGAGGGTGTTCATGCCGCGCTCGAGCCCGCGGCGCGCCTCCTCGTCGAACGCGATCTGCTTCGCCATGGGGGTGTTGTCCTCCGATTGGGATGACACGTGTCGTCGAACCCGGCGCCCGCGACGGACGACCGACAACCCTGCGCCGATCTCGCCGACCCGACCTGGCACTCCGGCATGCCGAGTGCCAGGGCCGTTTTTAGCACTCGGGGTGGGCGAGTGCAAGGCGACCTCGGTGGGGCGGAGGCGGGTGTCCATCCGGAGAACGGTGCGGGGGACCAACCCCCGCGGGTCGGTCCCCCGTTGTACGACGAGCAGGTCGGGCGACCCGGACGCGCTGATCGGAACCGATCAGATGCGCCGGACGCTCTCCGCCTGGCTGCGGCCGTCACGGCCCGCCGTCGTCTCGAACTCCACCCGGTCGCCCTCCTCGAGCGTGCGGAAGCCCTCCGCCTGAATCGCCGAGTAGTGGACGAAGACGTCCGGCCCGCCATCGGTGGCGATGAAGCCGTAGCCCTTCTCCGAGTTGAACCACTTGACCGTGCCCTGAGCCACGGCACCTCCTGTTGTTGCGGACGAACGCGTCCGACGCTACCTCAGGGCGTCGGGCAGGATGCGCCTGTGGCCAGCTCCGATTCCCGAACGCCCACCGTGAGATCCGTTGCCGAGCACCAGGCCGTCGTGGCCGGGCTGCTCGCACCGGCCCCCGTCGAGGAGGTCCCGCTGCCGCAGGCCCGCGGCCGGGTCCTGGGTGCCGACCTGACCGCGTCGATCGCGTTGCCGCCGTTCGACAACTCCGCGATGGACGGCTACGCGGTACGGGCCGCCGACGTCGCGGGGGCAACCGAGGGCGACCCCGTCGTGCTGCCGGTGGCCGCCGACATCCCGGCCGGGCGCACCGACGTGCCCCCGCTGGAGCCCGGTACCGCGCACCGGATCATGACCGGCGCCCCGATGCCGGTCGGCGCCGACGCCGTGGTGCAGGTCGAGTTCACCGACGGCGGCGTGGACCGGGTGCAGATCCGGCACGCCCCCGCGGCCGGTACGCACGTCCGGACCATCGGCGAGGACGTGCCGCCCGGGACGGTCGTGCTGCGCGCGGGCACCGTGCTCGGCGCCCCGCAGATCGGGCTGGCGGCGGCGGTCGGATCGGCCACCGTGCCGGTCCGCCGCCCCCCGCACGTGCTCGTGCTCTCGACCGGGTCGGAACTGGTCGCGCCGGGCACCCCGCTGCAACCGGGGCAGATCTACGAGTCCAACGGGCCGATGCTGGCCGCGGCGGTGCAGGACGCCGGCGGGCACGCCGAGTTGCTCCGGTTCGTGCCCGACGACGTCGAGGCGTTCACCACGGTGCTGCAGGAGCGGATCGCCGAGGGAGTGGACCTGGTGCTGACCTCGGGCGGGGTCAGCGCGGGTGCCTACGAGGTCGTCAAGGACGGGCTCACCGGCCGCGGTGTGCAGTTCGTGCGGGTGGCGATGCAGCCGGGCGGGCCGCAGGGCGCAGGCCGGCTGGAGATCGAGGGGCCCGGCGCCGGCCTCCCGGTGGTGACGCTGCCGGGCAACCCGGTCAGCACCCAGGTGTCCTTCGAGGTGTTCGTCCGGCCGGCGTTGCGCGCCGCGCTCGGGCACCCGTACCCGCGGCGGCCCAGTGTGACGGCCACGCTGGGTGAGCGACTGACTTCCCCGGCGGGCAAGCGGCAGTTCCGCCGCGGGATCCTCGACGCGGTCGACGGAACGGTCCGCGAGGTGGGGTCACCGGCCTCGCATCTGCTCGGGGCGCTCGCCCGGGCCGACTGTTTGATCGTGCTTCCCGAGGACGTGACGGCCGCAGAGGTGGGTGACGAGGTCGAGGTGTGGCTGTTGGATGGATGACCGTTCACCCGATGAGTGGTGTATATCACATCATCTGGGTGCAACAATTCCCTCGATCGGAACGTCGAACAGGCAAAGGTTCGGCCGATCGGTGAGCATCGCCGGCAACCTCTCCCGGTGCGCTGGACGATGGCTCCAATGCTCGGGGATACTTTCGGTGCGAGGTGGGTACCCACATCTCGACGCAAAGGACCTACCGCCCGTCGCTGGGGAGCGGACGAGCGGTTCCACGGCCGGGGTCGCTGTCTCGGGGGATGGCGGCCCCGGCCCTTTTGCATCCTGTGTGTCGCGTACGGTGACCGGCCAGAGCGCGGCTCGCACAGGCCGCCACGGCGGAGGAGTCGACCCGACCCCATGCCCGAGCAGACCGGGACATCCTTCACACACATCACCGAATTGGTCCGGGCCGCTGTCCCGCCGATGCACCCCGGGGGACGGCCCCTCGTCGCCGCAGTCGCGGCGGGTGCCGGGCTGATCCGTCTCCTCACCGGGCGCGGCACCCTTTTCGGCCTGGCGGCCACCGCCGGCGTCGCCGCCTTCTTCCGAGAGCCGCACCGCGTCCCGCCGGCCCGCACCGGCGTCGTCCTGTCGCCGGCCGACGGCACCGTCGCGACCGTGTCCGAGGTGCTGCCCCCGCCCGAGCTCGACCTGCCCCGCGTGCCGGTGCCCCGGGTCAGCGTGTTCCTGTCGGTGCTCGACGTGCACGTGCAGCGGATCCCGGCGGACGGGCGGGTGCTGGCCGTCGAGTACCGGGCGGGCAGGTTCCTGTCCGCCGACCTGGACAAGGCGAGCGAGGACAACGAGCGCAGCGCGCTGCTGCTGGAGACCACCGGCGGCGCCCGGATCGGGGTCGTGCAGATCGCCGGCCTGCTCGCGCGGCGGATCGTGTGCGACGTCGGCCCGGGCGACGAGGTCGCGGCGGGGGAGACCTACGGGCTGATCCGCTTCGGCTCCCGCGTGGACACCTACCTGCCCCCGGGTTCGCGGGTGCTCGTCGCGGTCGGGCAGCGCACGATCGGCGGCGAGACCGTCCTCGCCGAGCTGCCGTCGGCGTCCCCGGGCGAAGCGGGCTGACGCCGTGCCCACGTACGCGGCCGGGGTCCGGCTCCTGCCCAACGCGGTCACCGTTCTCGCGCTCTGTGCCGGGCTGTCCGCCGTCCAGTTCGCCCTGGTCGGCCGGTTCGAGCTCTGCGTGGCCTCGGTCGGGGCGGCCGCGCTCTGCGACGCGCTCGACGGGCGACTGGCCCGGATGCTGGACGCCAGCTCGCGGATCGGCGCCGAGCTCGACTCGCTGGCCGACCTCGTCTCGTTCGGGGTCTCGCCGGCCCTGGTGTTCTACATCTGGCAGCTCGAGGGCAACAGGTTCGGCTGGATCGTCTCGCTGATCTTCACGGTCTGCATGGCGCTGCGCCTGGCGCGGTTCAACACCCTCATCGACGACGAGGACCAGCCACCGTTCGCCAAGGAGTTCTTCGTCGGGGTGCCCGCGCCGGCCGCGGCGCTGGTCGCCGGTATCCCGCTCTACCTCTGGCTGAACTTCGGCCCCGGCTGGTGGTCCGCCCCGCTGACGGTGGGGCTGTGGATGCTCGCCGTGGCGGGACTGATGGTGAGCCGGTTGCCGACGCTCTCGCTGAAAACGGTGCGGGTGCCGGCGCGGCTGATCGCACCGCTGCTGGTGCTCGTCGGGGTCGCGGCCGCGGTGCTGCTCACCGCGCCGTTCCTCGGGCTGGCCGTGGTCGGCCTCGGATACCTGGTGATGATCCCGTACACGATCTACCGCTACCGCTGGCTCGCCCGGCACCCGGAGGCGTGGCACGTCCCGGTGCGCGAGCGCCGCGCGGTGGCTCGCGCCGCCCGCTCGGCGCGCCGGCTGGGGCTGCGCCCGCCGTTGCGCCGCCGGGTGGCCGGCCGGGCCAGCGCGGTGGCCCGCGGGGTCGTGCGCCGGCTCGGCCCGGACGACCGGCCGGAGTCGCGCAACGGGCACGCCGCGATGGGGCCGGGGTCGCTGCCACGCGGCAGCCGCCGTCGCCTCGGGCTGCGCCGCCGCTGACCCGCGCCGGCCCCGCCGCACGGGCGGACGCGGGTCCGGCCCCCGATCGCGGCCGATAGCGTTGGCGGGTGCCCGCTCCCACCATCACCCTCGTCGCCCGACTCGCGGCCTCCGCCGCCGACGCCCGGCGCGGCGTGGTCCGGCTGCACCCCGAGGTCCTCGACGCGCTGGGCCTGCGGTCCTGGGACGCCGTCGAGCTGACCGGGTCCCGGGTGACGACCGCGCTGGTCGCCGCGGCGGCGCCGGGCAGCTCGCCCGGGCAGGCCCGGCTCGACGACGTGACGCTGTCCAACGCCGGACTCACCGACGGCGCGAGCGTCGTCGTCGCTCCGGTGCAGGTGGCCCCGGCCCGGCGGGTACTGCTGGCCGGCTCCCGGTTGGCGCGCAGCGCGATCACCCCCGAGACGGTGCGGCTGGCGTTGCTGGGCAAGGTCCTCACCGCAGGCGACGCCGTGTCGCTGCTGCCCCAGGACATCGAGCCGCCGCCCGGCGCCGACGTCCCGGCGGCCCGGCGCCGGCTCGCGAACGCCGTCGGCGGCGCGTGGACCACCGAGTTGCTGACCGTCGCGCACGCCGAGCCCGCCGGCGTCGTCGCGGTGCAGCCGTCGACCGTGGTCGGCTGGCAGGACGGCCCGGCGACGGGGCAGCCGGCCGACGCGCCCGCCGCCGGGCCCGCCTGGCCGGGCGGCGTACCCCACACCGGCCCCGTCGGCTCCGCCCCGCTCCGGACGATGCCGGTGCCCGCGGCCGAACCGGCCGCCGAGCCCGCCCTGTCGATCGACGAGCTGGTCGGCAACAGCGACGCCGCCCGCCGGCTGGTCGAGTGGCTGGAGCTGACGTTCGGCCGCCCCGAACTGCTCGCCCGGCTGGGTGGGTCGGCGCGGCTCGGCGTGTTGCTGGCCGGCCCCGAGGGTGTGGGCAAGACGACGCTGACCCGCAGCGCCGCGGCCGCGGTCGGCGCGGGCACCGTGGAGCTGGCCGCGCCCGCAGCGGCCGCGCTGGAGCCCGGGGCGGCGTCGGCCCGGATCCACGACGTGATCGCCGCGGCCCGGGCCGCCGCGCTCGGCGGCACTCCGACCGTGCTGCTGCTGACCGACGTCGACGCGCTGCTGCCCGCCTCCGCCCCGACGCCGCTCGCGACCCTGGTGCTGGACGCCCTGCGCGAGGTGGTCGGCACCCCGGGCCTGGCACTGGTGACCACGACGGCGGCGCCGGAGGCCGTCGACCCCCGGTTGCGTGCCCCCGAGCTGGTGGACCGCGAGCTCGGCCTCGCGCTGCCCGACGTGCGGACCCGTGCCGAGCTGCTGCGCCGACTGCTCGCCGGGGTGCCGCTTGCCGAGGGCGTCGACCTCAAGGCGGTCGCCGAGCGTGCGCCCGGGTTCGTCGCCGCCGACCTCATCGCGGTGCGCCGGGAGGCGGCGGTGCAGGCCGCACTGCGGCACAGCGCCGATTCCGCGGCCGACCCCGCAGCCGATTCACCGGCCGGCTCCGCTCCACCGGCCGAGGCGCCCGACCGTCAGCCCCGGATCCGCCAGCAGGACCTGCTCGACGCGGTCGCCGCGGTGCGGCCGATCTCCATGTCGTCGTCGGACACCCTGCAGACCGGCGGGATCACCCTGGACCAGGTCGGGGACATGGCCGAGGTCAAGCAGGCCCTGACCGAGGCGGTGCTCTGGCCGCTGCAGTACCCCGACTCGTTCGCCCGGCTCGGGGTGGCCGCGCCACGCGGCGTGCTGATCTACGGTCCGCCCGGTTGCGGCAAGACGTTCCTGCTGCGGGCGCTGGCCGGTACCGGCCAGCTCAACGTCCTGTCGGTCAAGGGGGCGGAGCTGCTCGACAAGTACGTCGGCGAGTCCGAGCGCGCCGTACGCGAGCTGTTCCGCAAGGCCGCGGACGCCGCGCCCGCGCTGGTGTTCCTCGACGAGGTCGACGCACTGGCCCCGCGTCGCGGGCAGTCCAGCGACTCCGGGGTGGCCGACCGGGTGGTGGCGGCGCTGCTCACGGAGCTGGACGGCGCGCGGCCGCTGCGTGAGGTCATCGTGGTCGGCGCGACCAACCGCCCCGAGCTGATCGACCCGGCGCTGCTGCGGCCCGGGCGGCTCGAGCGGCTGGTCTACGTGCCGCCGCCGGACGCCGCCGCGCGCACCGAGATCCTGCGTGCTGCCGGCCGCAACACCCCGCTGGCCGACGACGTCGACCTCGGCGCGCTCGGCGCCGAGCTGGAGGGCTACTCGGCGGCCGACTGCGCAGCGGTGCTGCGCGAGGCGGCCCTCGCCGCGATGCGCGAGTCGCTGGACGCGGCCGAGGTGACCGCGGCGCACATCGCCGCCGCCTGCAAGGCCGTCCCGGCATCGCTGGACCCGGTGCAGCTGGCCGAGTTGCAGGCCTACGCCGATCGCAGGGCCTAGGTGTAGTGACCCGGCACCTTGTTGACGGTCATGCGGCGAGTCGGGTGGCCGGGGGCCGGCCGCCGAGGGCGGAGTGGGCGCGTCGAGTGTTGTAGTCGTGCACCCAGCTGTCCAGGGCGGTGA
>NZ_JAAXLA010000103.1 GCF_012911935.1 Pseudonocardia acidicola
CTGACCCCGGTGCTCGCCCCGATCACCCTGACCCCGGTGCTCGCCCCGATCACCCTGACCCCGGTGCTCGCCCCGATCACCCTGACCCCGGTGCTCGCCCCGATCACCCTGACCCCGGTGCTCGCCCTGACCACCCTGACCCCGGTGCTCGCCCTGACCACCCTGACCCCGGTGCTCGCCCTGACCACCCTGACCCCGGTGCTCGCCCCGGTCGGCCTGCCCCCGGTGCTCATCCCGATCACCCTGACCCCGGTGCTCGCCCCGGTCGGCCTGCCCCCGGTGCTCATCCCGATCACCCTGACCCCGGTGCTCGCCCTGATCGCCCTGCCCCCGGTGGTCATCCCGGACGCCCTGACCCCGGTGCTCGCCCCGGTCGGCCTGCCCCCGGTGGTCATCCCGGTCGCCCTGCCAGCGGTGGTCCCGCTGGTCGAAACGGTCGTCCCGCTCGATCCCGGCCCGGTGCTCACCGTCGCCACGCTGGCCGTCCCACCCGGCCCGGACGTCGTGATCGGCGTCGTTGTGGGTGTTCCAGACACGAGCGTCACGGTGATCCACCTGGACGTCCTGGCCGGTCCAGGTCGCCGCGACGGCCGGTGCGCCCGCGCCGGCGTGATCGGCGTGGTTGACGTAGGCGTCGTGGTGGTGGCGGTGACGGTGGTGCTCTCCGTCGCGGTCGCGCCGATCCGCCCGGGCGTCGGCCCATCCGTCGCCGGGGCGGCCGTCACTCCAGCCGGGATGCGGGAACCGGGCGTCCGGCACATCGTGGCCGGCCTGGGCGCCCCACCGGAACGCCGGGCCGAAGTCGGCAGGGGGCGCCTGAACGCCCGCCGGGACGTCGTGGCCTCCCGGCCACGCAGAGATGTGCCGGTTCGGTTCATGGTCGGGCTGCGGCGCACGGCCCGGGTGGCCCGGCCCGTCGGCCCGCCCCTCCGCATCCATCAGTCCGTCAGCACTGAAAGCAAGCGTCATTCCGCTCTCCCGTCATTTCCGATGCCCCATTCCGGAGCGGTTCAGGGAAGAAACTAGAGACCATTCCTGGGGCGAACTTATGAGCGGTGTGGGATGTCGCTCTGCGCGGCGAGCAACCCTGGCAGGCTCATAGGATCCACACAGTGGACGATCAGCCCCCTGAAAGATGCCTGCCGTTATGGTCAGCAACAGCACGCGGCGGCCGTCCTCTATGGACCCCTCACGCCTCCGCGCGAGGCCCGGTCATCAGCCGGAAGAGACCTTCAGGATGGGGCGCCGCAGCAATGGACCGATTTCTCGGAATCAACCTCGGGGCGAATTTCATCACCTGCGCGGAATATGGATCGGGATCGATGAGGCCCTGCTCCCCGGTCACCCGGACACGATCCGCCCTCCTCGTTCCGATGGACGGGTTCGCTGTCCTCGGCATCACTGCGGAACGCCTTGCCGCGGTCCGCCCGGGAGGCCTGTTCCACGACTTCACCCGCCGCGTCGGCGATCCCGTCCCGGTCATCGGACGCGACGGCAGTACATGTTCTGGAGCCGAACTGGTCGCGATCGCCGTAGCCTGCATCGTCCGCGAGCGAGCAGCCGGCGGGAGAGCTCACGTCACCATCGCCCACCCGTCGGCCTGGGGTGACCATGAGATCGCCGAGCTCAGGTCCGCACTGGCCGGGGTGGGCTTCGCGGGGGACGGGGTTTCACTGGTGACGGCAGCCGAGGCCGCCTTCACCACCGTCGAGTCGGCACCCGGGGTCGGTTTCGCACGGACGGTCGCGCTCGTCGACGTCGGCGACCGGTTCACCGATCTCGCACTCATCCACCGGTCCGAGGGCGGGCCCGTTCACGTACGGCCGGCCGCTTGCACCGAGGAGCTCAGCGGCACCGTCCTCGACCGAGCCGTCGCCGCGTACGTCGTGGAGCAGGTGCGCAGCGAGGTGCCCGCGCTCGACCCCGGCGACTCCGCCAACTGGCCGTGGCTGCGCGAGCTCGCGGCCCGCTGCCGTGCGGCACGCGAGCAGCTGTCCCGGGAGACGTCCGCCGTCGTACCGGTCGCGCTGCGCGGGTTCGAGCGCCGTCTACGGCTCACACGGCCGGAGTTCGAGTCCCTGATTCGCGAGCCGGTGGTGCGCGGCACCGCCGCCGTCGCCCGCACCGTGGACGGGGCCCGGGCCGGCGGCTTGGTCGTCGACGCCGTCGCCCTGACCGGCGGCGCGTCCGCGACGCCGCTGATCGTGGAGGCGATCTCCGCCCGGCTGAGGCTGCCCGTCCTCACCGGCCCGCACCCGGCCGTGGCCGCCGCATCGGGTGCGGCGGGCATCGCGGCCGCTCGCCCGGCCCGGCCGCTGATCGAACCGGTCCGACCGGCGGTGGTGACCGCCGCCGCACCGGTCTCCCGCAGACGCGTGGTGCGACCGGCACCGGTGACCGTCGCCGCCCGGGCCCGTGACGGCGGCGACACCGCCGTACCCACCTTGCAGCGCCGGGCCGCCCGGCGGAGCCGGGTGCGCCCCGCGGTCATCGGTTCGATCGCCGCGATCGCCGCCGTCCTCGGCATGGGCGGGTACGCCGCGACGCCGGCCCCGGGGTCGTCCGCCCACGACCTCGGCCCCATCAGTTCGACCGGCGCGGCCGATCTCGGAGGCGGGGGGTACGGACACACGAGGTAGTCGCCTGCTGCGACAGCGGGATGCGGTGCACGCCGGGAACCATCGCGCCGACCCGGATCAGGACGCGGCCCGCGGCGGGGTCACGACCATCGGGGCGTCCGGGCCGCCCCCGTCGACCTGCAGTCGCTGCCCGGTGAGGTACCCGGCCTCCGGCGAGGCGAGGAACGCGACGACCCCGGCGACGTCCTCGGGCCGGGCGACCCGGCCGAACGGGTACGTGGCGTCCAGCTCGCTGATCGTCGCGCCGCCTCCGGTGGCCGCGACGAGCCGCGCGCCCATGTCCGTGACGACCAGCCCGGGCGCCACGACGTTGACCCGGATCCCGTGCGCCCGTTCCTCGCGGGCGAGCGTGCGCGCAGCGGCCTCGAGCGCGGCCTTGGCCATCGTGTAGGCGGCTCCGTTCGCGGGCGCGTGCTCGACGATCGCGCTCGACACCACGACGACGTCCGCGCGCCCGGCCGCGCGCATGCCGGGCAACAACGCCCGGACCAGGGTCAACGGCCCCAGCACGTGCACCCGGAGCAGCCGCAGGTACTCCTCGTCGCCGGTGTCGGCGATTGCGGTGCCCCGACTCGCCGTTCCGGCGTTGCTGACCAGCAGATCGACGGGCCCGAGTTCGGCGGCGATCCGCTCGGCCATGCCCGTGACCGCGCCGGGGTCGTCCACCGCGGCACGATAGGCGCGCGCCGTCCCGCCGCCCGCCCGGATGGCGGCGACGACGTCCGCGGCGGCGCTCTCGTCACGGCGGTAGTTCACCGCGACCGTGGCGCCACCGGCGGCCAGCCGGAGTGCGATGGCCCGGCCCACCCCGCGCGACCCGCCGGTCACGAGTGCGGTGCGCCCGGCCAGCGGCGCCTGTGTTCCGTCACCCGCGGTGGGTCCGGACATCTCCATCTCCTGTTCTGTTCGCCGGGCCGGGCAGAGCCGGATCGCGGCATCGAGCCGGACACTAGTCTCCGGCGATCACGCCCCGATCGAGCAGCTCGATCCGCAGGAGCCGCCGCCCGGAGTCGCGCTGCTCCGCGAGAAGTGTGGGGTCGGCGCACGGCGAGGGACGTTCGCCCCTGGCAGGGGCGGGTCGCCGTCGGAAGTCTCGGTCAGGACGCAACGAAGGCGGCGGTCTCTGTGGCCAACCTCGGTGTCGCCATCGTGCGGCAGTACGAAAGCGGTGTGGTCTTCCGGTTCGGAAGGCTGCACAACGTCCGCGGCCCCGGAGTGCACTTCATGATCCCGCTGGTGGACCGGATGCAGAAGGTCAGCCTGCGCACGGTCACCATGCCCATCCAGTCCCAGCAGATCATCACGAAGGACAACGTCTCCATCGGCGTCGCCGCGGTGGCCTACTACCGGCGAACCGACGCGGTGAAGTCGATTCTGGAGATCACCGACGTCGATCGGGCGGTGTATGAGATCGCGCAGACCACCGTGCGCAACGTGGTGGGCCGCTCCCTGCTCGACCAGGTGCTCTCCGAGACCGAGACGCTCAACAAGGCGATCAAGACCGTGCTGGACGAGCTGACCAGTCCCTGGGGTGTCTACGTGCAGCTCGTCGAGCTCAAGGACATCGAGCTGCCGCAGTCGATGCAGCGGGCGATGGCCCGCCAGGCCGAGGCGGAGCGGGAGAAGCGAGCCAAGATCATCGCAGCCGAGGGGGAGGCCCTCAGCGCCGGCAAGCTCGCCGAGGCCGCCGATGTGATCGCTGCGCATCCCGTCGCACTCCAGCTGCGGAACCTGCAGGTGCTCGCCGAGATCGCCATCGAGAAGAACTCCACCATCGTCTTCCCCGCGCAGTTCCTCGACAGCGCCCGCGCGCTCGCGAGGTTCGTGGAGTCGGAATCCAGCCCCTTGCCCCACGCGCTGACCGACTGGCACACCCACACGGGCGAGGCGGGTCAGGGGGCGTCGGAGCGCACCCAGCCGTAGCTGCGGTTGACCGCCCGGCCCCAGTTCTCGTGCTCGGAGCGTCGCAGCGCTGGATCCATCGCCGGTTCCCACGCGGCCGCCCGGTGCCAGTTGCCGCGCAGCACCTCCAAGTCCGCCCAGTACCCGACGGCCAGTCCCGCAGCGTAGGCCGCCCCCAGCGACACCGCCTCCGACCCGAGCGGCCGCTCGACCGGCACGTCGAGCACGTCGGCCACGAACTGCATGAGCAGGTGGTTGGCCGTCATCCCGCCGTCGACCTTCAGCCGGGTCACCGGCACGCCCGAGTCGGCGTTCATCGCATCGACGACCTCACGGGTCTGCCACCCGGTGGCCTCGAGCACGGCGCGGGCCAGATGCCCCCGGTTGATGTAGGAGGTGAGCCCGACCATCACCCCGCGCGCATCCGGGTGCCAGCGCGGCGCGTAGAGCCCGGAGAACGCCGGGACGATGTAGCAGCCACCGTTGTCCGGGACCGTGCCGGCCAGCGTCTCGATCTGGGCCGCGGTCGCGATCATGCCCAGGGAGTCGCGGAACCACTGCACCAGCGAGCCGGTCATCGCGATCGAGCCCTCGAGCGCGTACACCGGCGCGTCGCCGAGCAGGTAACCGACCGTCGGGATGAGCCCGTGCGTCGACTCCGCCATCCGCTGACCGGTGTTCATCAGCAGGAACGCCCCGGTGCCGTAGGTGCACTTGGCCTCGCCGGTGGCGAAGCACGTCTGCCCGACGAGCGCGGCCTGCTGATCGCCGAGCGCGCCGGCGACCGGGACGCCCGGCAGTACCGCGGCGGCCGTGCCGTAGACCTCGGCGTTCGGCCGGATCTCCGGCAGCATCCGGCGCGGCACCCCGAGCGCGTCCAGCAGCGGCTGGGACCACTCCAGCGAGCGGATGTCCATCAGCATGGTGCGGCTGGCGTTGGTCACGTCGGTGACGTGCCGGCCGCCGTCCGGCCCGCCGGTCAGCCGCCAGATCAACCAGCTCTCCATCGTCCCGAACAGGACGTCGCCGGCCTCCGCTCCCTCGCGGGCCCCCGGCACCTTGTCCAGCAGCCAGCGCAGCCGCGGCCCGGCGAAGTAGGTGGCCGGGGCCAGCCCGCTGACCTGGGCGAACAGCGGTGCGTGCCCGTCAGCGGTCAGCTGCGCGACGAGCCCGTCGGTCCGGGTGTCCTGCCAGGTGATGGCCCGGGCCAGCGGCAACCCGCTGTGCCGGTTCCAGATCACGGTCGTCTCACGCTGGTTGGCGATCCCCAGCGCAGCGATGTTCTCCGGGCCCAGCCCGGCCCGCTTCAGCGCCGCGGGGACGATGCGGGCGACGTTGCGCCAGATCTCCTCGGCGTCGTGCTCGACCCGGCCGGGCCGCGGATAGTACTGACGGTGCTCGCGCTGGGCCACGGCGAGCATCCGGCCGGACCGGTTGAACAGCAGGCAGCGGGTGGACGTGGTGCCCTGGTCGATGGCGGCGACGACCCGCTCCATCAGCGGTCACCCCTCACGTGTGCCCCAGCGTCACCGAGATCTCGCGGGCGGCGGCGACGAGTTCGGCAACCAGCCGTGGCCGCGGCTCGCCACCGGAACCGAACAGCTGCTCCACCGGCCCCCCGATACCCAGCGCCCCGACCGTGAGTCCACCGGCGCTGCGCAGCGGCACCGCGGCACCGCCGATGCCCGTCTCGAACTCACCGACGTCGGTGGCACACCCTCGGCGCCGGGCCGAGGCGAGGTGCAGCTCCAGCGCGGCGCTGCTCGTGCACGTCCGCCCGGTGTAGCGCTGCAGGTCCAGCTCGCGCAGCGTGGGGGTGACGACGGGAGCGAACGCGAGCAGGCACTTGCCCGGCGCGGTCGCGTGCAACGGCTGCTCCTCGTTGATGCGCAGCCGCTGCGGGGAGCCGTCGGGCCGGAACACGTGATGCACCAGGCTCACCGCACGACCGGTCGAGACTCCGACGTGCACCGCGCAGCCGGTGCTGCCGGCCAGCGCGTCGGCCCAGTTCATCGAGCGTGCGCGCAGGTCGTGGCGGTCCCAGCCCTCGGTGTGCAGCTGGTGCAGTCCCTCGCCGAGGCGGTACTGCGCGCTCGGCGCGTCCTGGTCGACGAAGCCGACCTCGCGTAGCGTCCGGACGATCCCGTGTGCGGTGGGGCGGGGGAGGTCGAGCGCCGCCGCGATCTCGGCGAGCGCGAGGGGGCGTCCCGTGCTCGCGAGCAGCCGCAGGACCGCAGCTGCCCGTTCGATGGTCTGAATGGAGCCGGGCACCTTCGCAGGGTAGCTGCGGTGTGACCCGTTCGGCGTTCCGGATTCGACATTGACGAACTACGGCGGTTGCTCTCGTCACAACCGGTTCCTAGCGTCATTCGCCAGCCGCCACTGGAACCCAAGGGAGGGCCCAATGCGGAAGACACTCTTCGGGGAGCTCAGTGCCGAGTTCGCCGGCACCATGATCCTCATCCTGTTCGGAACCGGGGTCGTCGCCCAGGTGGTGACGTCGCCCGACAAGAGCCTCGGCGGCCACGACTCGATCGCGTGGGCGTGGGGCATCGGTGTAACCATGGGTGTGTACGTGGCGGGCCGGCTGAGCGGGGCGCACATCAACCCCGCGGTCACCATCGCCTTCGCCACCTACAAGGGGTTCCCCTGGCGCAAGGTGCTCCCGTACATCGTGGCCCAGTTTCTGGGCGCGTTCGTGGCCTCACTCATCGTCCGCGTCGTCTACGCCGACGCGATCAGGAAAGTCGACCCCGGCCACACCATCAAGACCCAGGGCATCTTCTCGACCCTGCCGGGCAACGGCGTGGACGGCATCGGCATCCCGACCGCCTTCCTCGACCAGATCGTCGGGACGGCCATCCTGATCTTCGTCGTCTTCGCGCTCGTCTCGGCCGTGAACAACCCGCCGCTGGCGAACATGACCCCGTTCATCATCGGGTTCCTCGTCGTCGGCATCGGCATGGCGTGGGGCACCAACGCCGGTTACGCCATCAACCCGGCCCGTGACTTCGGCCCGCGGCTGGGCTCGCTGCTCACCGGTTACAGCACCGCGATGTACGACCAGCACGGCAATCTGTACTTCTGGCTACCGATCATCGCCCCGATCATCGGCGGGCTGATCGGCGGTGGACTGTTCGTCCTGCTCATCGAGCGCTACCTGCCGAGCGAAGAGGAACAGGAATTCATCCAGTCGACCGGCATCGTCGAACACCCCGAGCCGCAGCCGTCGCGCAACCCGGTGAACCCGTCCTGACGAGCAAACGGAGAAGAGACCATGGCTGAGTTCATCGGCGCCATCGACCAGGGGACGACCAGCACCCGCTTCATGATCTTCGATCACGGCGGCAACGAGGTCGGTCGCCACCAGCTCGAACACCAGCAGATCCTGCCGCAGGCGGGCTGGGTGGAGCACAACCCCGTCGAGATCTGGGAGCGCACGTCCGCGGTCCTGCAGACCGCGCTCAACAAGACCGGGCTGTCCGCATCCGACCTCGTTGCGCTGGGCATCACCAACCAGCGCGAGACCACGGTCGTCTGGGACCGGCGCACCGGCCGTCCGCTGTACAACGCGATCGTCTGGCAGGACACCCGCACCGACCGGATCGCCTCGGCGCTCGACCGGGACGGTCGCGGCGACGTCATCCGGCAGAAGGCGGGCCTCCCGCCCGCCACCTACTTCTCCGGCGGCAAGATCCAGTGGATCCTGGAGAACGTCGACGGCGCCCGCGAGGCGGCCGAGCGCGGCGACGCGATCTTCGGCAACACCGACACCTGGCTGCTGTGGAACCTCACCGGCGGCCGCGACGGCGGGGTGCACATCACCGACCCCACCAACGCCAGCCGCACCATGCTGATGAACCTCGAGACCCTGGACTGGGACGACGAGCTGCTCGGCTTCTTCGGCATTCCGCGCTCGATGCTGCCCGAGATCAAGCCCAGCTCCTGCCCGGAGTGCTACGGCACCACGCTGGCGGCCGGTCCGCTCGGTGGCGAGGTCCCGATCACCGGTGACCTCGGCGACCAGCAGGCCGCCACCGTCGGCCAGGTGTGCTTCGCCCCCGGCGAGGCGAAGAACACCTACGGCACGGGCAACTTCATGCTGCTGAACACGGGCACCGAGCTGGTCCGGTCGAAGTCCGGCCTGCTCACCACGGTCTGCTACAAGTTCAACGACGAGCCGACGGTCTACGCCCTGGAGGGTTCGATCGCGGTCACCGGCTCAGCGGTGCAGTGGCTGCGCGACCAGCTCGGCATCATCTCCGGCGCCGCGCAGAGCGAGTCGCTGGCCCGGCAGGTCGAGGACAACGGCGGGGTGTACTTCGTGCCGGCGTTCTCCGGGCTGTTCGCGCCGTACTGGCGCTCGGACGCGCGCGGCGCGATCGTCGGGCTGTCGCGCTTCAACACCAACGCGCACCTGGCGCGGGCCACCCTGGAGGCGATCTGCTACCAGAGCCGTGACGTGGCCGAGGCCATGGAGCAGGACTCCGGGGTGCACCTGGGCGTACTCAAGGTCGACGGCGGCGTCACCGCCAACGAGCTGTGCATGCAGATCCAGGCCGACGTGCTCGGCGTGCCGGTCAGCCGCCCGGTCGTCGCCGAGACGACCGCGCTGGGGGCGGCCTACGCCGCCGGGCTCGCCGTCGGGTTCTGGAAGTCGACCGACGAGCTGCGCGAGAACTGGAACGAGGCCAAGCGCTGGGCCCCGCAGTGGAGCGAGGAACAGCGCGACACCGGGTACGCACGGTGGAAGAAGGCGGTGCAGCGCACCCTCGACTGGGTCGACGTCGACTGACCCGGTCCCGAGACCCACACACGGAAAGGTTCACCATGAGATCGGTCGCGCTCTCCCCGGAGGCCCGGACCAGCGCGCTGGAGGCCATGGGGTCGACCGAGCTCGACGTCCTCGTGATCGGCGGCGGCGTCGTGGGTGCCGGGAGCGCCCTCGACGCCGCCACCCGCGGGCTCCGCGTCGGACTCGTCGAGGCACGGGACTTCGCGTCCGGCACCTCGAGCCGCTCCAGCAAGCTCATCCACGGTGGCCTGCGCTACCTGGAGATGCTGGACTTCCGGCTCGTCGCCGAGGCGCTGCAGGAACGCGGGCTGCTGATCGACCGGCTGGCGCCGCACCTGGTCCGCCCGGTGCCGTTCATCTACCCGTTGCAGCACCGCGGCTGGGAACGGCTCTACGCCGGCACCGGCGTCGCCCTCTACGACACCCTCGGGTTGCTCTCGCGCCGGGCCCGCGGGGTGCCGCACCACCGGCACCTCACCCGGCGCGGAGCTCTCAAGATCGTCCCGGCGCTGCGCCCCGATTCGTTGGTGGGCGCGCTGCAGTACTACGACGCGCAGGTCGACGACGCACGGCACACGATGTTCCTGGCCCGCACCGCCGCCTCCTACGGGGCGCACATCGCGTCCCGGGCCCGGGTGGTCGGGCTGCTCCGTGAGGGCGGGCGGGTCACCGGGGCGGAGGTGCACGACCTGGAGTCCGGCGACCGGATCCAGGTCCGCGCCAAGCAGGTGATCAACGCGACCGGCGTGTGGACCGACGAGACCCAGGCCCTGGCCGGCGAACGCGGGAAGTTCCACGTCCGGGCGAGCAAGGGCATCCACCTGGTGGTCCCGCGGGACCGGATCCGCTCGGACTCCGGGCTGATCCTGCGCACCGAGAAGTCCGTGCTGTTCGTGATCCCGTGGGGGCGACACTGGATCATCGGCACCACCGACACGGACTGGGAGCTCGACAAGGCACATCCGGCGGCCAGCGCGTCGGACATCGACTACCTGCTCCAGCACGTCAACGCGGTGCTGGAACAGCCGCTGAGCCGCGACGACGTCGAGGGGGTGTACGCCGGGCTGCGCCCGCTGCTGGCAGGCGAGTCGGAGTCGACGTCGAAGCTGTCCCGCGAGCACGCCGTGGCCTCCCCCGCGCCGGGGCTGACCGTGGTGGCGGGCGGCAAGTACACGACGTACCGGGTGATGGCCCGCGACGCCGTCGACCAGGCGGTGCACAGCCTGGACCGGAAGGTGCCGCCGTCGATCACGGAGAACGTCCCGCTGCTGGGCGCCGAGGGGTTCTCGGCGCTGCGCAACGGCCGCGCCGGGCTGGCCGAGCGCTCGGGTCTGCACCCGGAGCGGATCGAACACCTGCTGGGGCGCTACGGCTCGCTCATCCACGAGGTGCTCGACCTCGTCGCGGCCGATCCCGGTCTGGGCGAGCCGCTCACCGGGGCGTCGGACTATCTCCGGGCCGAGGTCGTCTACGCCGCGTCGCACGAGGGCGCCCGCCACCTCGACGACGTGCTGACCCGGCGGACCCGGATCTCCATCGAGACGTTCGACCGCGGCCTGCGCGCCGTCGAGGACGCCGCGGGGCTGATGGGCGGGGTGCTCGGCTGGAGCGACGAGCAGCGCAAGCGGGAGATCGAGCACTACCAGGGCCGGGTGGCGGCCGAACGGGAGAGCCAGCGGATGCCCGACGACGCCACGGCCGACTCCGCCCGGATGGGCGCCCCGGACGTGGTCCCGGTGGCCTGACCGGGCGCCTCCGGCAGGTTGTCACGAACGGCACTTTCGTGACATAGATGTGAACGCAAGTGCCGTTCGTGACAACGGGCAGGGCGCTCACGAGCGGCGGACCTGCTTCGCCGCGGCGCCGGGTGCGCCGCCGGACCGATGGGCGGAGGCTCCGTGCGCCATCTCGTCGTGTGCTGCGACGGCACCTGGAACACCCGCGAGCAGCAGACCACCCGCGTCCCGACACCCACCAACGTGGTCCGGCTGTACAACGCGCTCGACGACGTGGACGGCGACGGCCACGAGCAGGTGCGCTACTACCACCCCGGCGTGGGAACCGACGGCAGCTGGATCGACCGGCTCGTGGCCGGCGGGCTCGGGGTCGGGCTGTCGCACAACATCATGAGCGCCTACCACTGGCTGGCCGTGCACTACCGGCCCGGCGACCGGATCTCGGTGTTCGGGTTCAGTCGCGGCGCCTACACCGTCCGCAGCCTGGCCGGCATGATCGCCACGTGCGGCCTGCTCGACCTCGCCGACGCCGACCCGGCGGAGGCGTGGCGCCGGGTCGACCGCGCCTACGACGTCGGGTACCGGCCCCCGACGGACCGCCGTGCGGGTCGGGGCTGGGCCGGCCGGTGGCCGTTCCACCACGGCCCGGAGGGCGCCCCGGTCGCCGTGCACCTCGTGGGGGTCTGGGACACGGTCGGCGCTCTCGGCATCCCCGACACCGTCGGGTTGATCGCGGTGCTGAACCGCGACCTGCGGCACCGCTTCCACGACACCACGCTGAGCCGGTCGATCCGCTGCGGGCGGCACGCGGTCGCGATGGACGAGACCCGCGGCCCGTTCACCCCGACGTTGTGGACCGATCCGCAGCCCGGGCAGGACGTCGCCCAGGTGTGGTTCCCCGGTGATCACAGCGACGTCGGGGGCGGGCACCCGCAGAGCGGCCTGTCCGACGGCGCGCTGCGCTGGATGATCGAGGAGGCCGGGAAGAGCGCCGGCCTCGCGTTCCGTCCCACCGCCGTCGACCAGATCGCGCCGGACTACCTCGACGTGTTGCACGACAGTTGCACCGGGATCTACCGGCAGCTCTCCCCGCAGCCCCGGGCGGTGCCGGTGGTGGCCCGTGACCGTTCGCCCGGCGTCATGCACTCGTCCGCGTTCGATCGGCAGGACAACCCGCCGATCACCGCGTCCCGCTACTGGCCCACCCGGGTGCTGCGGCCCGGCGAATCGGCGACGGTCGACGTGTTCGCCCGCCAGGAATGGAACGCGACAGGCCTCTACCTGGAACCGGGCGGCTACGCGTTCACCGCCACCGGCCAGTGGCTCGACGGCCGCATGCCGGCGGACGCGGCCGGCCACTCGGATTCCCGTCTCCACCCCGAGGAACTGGCCCACATGGCCGGGTCGGCCCTCGGGGTCGCGGAGCGGCTGGCCCAGCGGATCCCCGGGAACGAGCTGGGCGAGTTCCCCGCGACCCGCCGCGCCGAGGACCTGCCGTGGATGTCGCTGGTCGGAGTCGTGGCCAACTGGACGATCCAGCCGGAACCCGACGAGCCGCCTCGACACGACCGGTTCGGCATCGGCACGGACACCAGGTTCACCGTGCTGAAGCCGGGCTACCTCTACGCCTTCGCCAACGACGCCTGGGGCCTGTACGGAAACAACCGCGGATCCGTGGCGCTCACGGTCACCCGGGCCGGGAGCTGACCGCGACCGGCACCCCGGCGTGGCCCCGGGCGCCGTCCTGGTCGCACCGCCTGGGTGATCATCTCCGGCCGGTTCGCGCGGCGCCGGGCCCTCGACCGGGATACCGGCCTACTGTCCGGGCGGAGCGATCGATCGGAGGACATGATGCGCCGTCGTAGGGCGAGCGGGATCTGCGCGCTGGCCGTCGGGCTGCTCACCGCGCTGGCCGGGTGCGGCAGCCCGACAGCAGGCACCGCCGAACCGGCACCGGGAGACCCGCCCGCCACCGCAGGCGCCGCTGCCGCGACATCAGCGGCCGCCGCGTCCCCGGCAGCGGTGCGGCGCTGCGTCGCCGGCGATCTGTCCGTACGCCTCGGCAACCGCACCGGCGACGCCGCCGCCGGGCAGTACACCGTGCCGCTCGTCTTCACGAACACGTCGGCGAAGCCGTGCGAGCTGTACGGGGTTCCCGGCGTCGATCTCGTCGGGCCGCGCGACCCCAACGGAACGACCTACTCGCTGCGCCGCCCCGGGGCCGACGCCGCCCAGCAGCGGATCACTCTGGCTCCGCGGCAGAGTGCGCACAGCGTCATCACCTACCTGACGGACACGCCGGGCTCGGAGGGGTCGCTGGGCTCGCGCAACTGGGTGCCGGTCCAGGTCGTGACCACCCCACCCGGCGATACTCACCAGCTGGTCACACCGTGGACGACCGGGGACTCCGTGCTCCGGCAGGACTCCGCCACCCGGCCCGGCTCGTTCGTCGGCCCGATCGCCCCCGGAGCGGCCTGACGCACTCAGCCGGGTGTGGTGCCCGAGGCCAGATCCAGCACCTGGAACGCCAGCCGGGCGGCGAGCAGCGAGTCGAGGTCGTGCACGTCCCGGCCGCCCACCTCGCGGATCCGGGCCAGCCGGTAGCGCACGGTGTTCTCGTGCACGCCCAGCGCCTCGGCCGCGGCACGCACCTGCCCGGTCGCGGCGACGTAGGCGCGCAGGGTGTCCACCAGCCGCCCGCCGGTCCGCCGGTCGTGCTCGTGCAGTGGACGCAGGTAGTCCTCGGCGAACCGGAGCGCCTCCGCCACCCGATCGGTGTTGATCACCAGCCGGAACACGCCCAGGTCGGCTGCGGCGAGCACGCCGCGGTTCCAGCCGAACGCCCGGGCCAGCTCGTCGATCTCGCGGAGCTCGCGATGCGCGGCGGCGAAGTCACCGGCCCGCCGGCAGACCGTCGAGACAACCGCGACGCGGACACCCGGTATCCGGTCCGGGTGTCCCGCGCCACGCACCATCGCCTCGAGCCGGCGGCGCAGGTCGTCGAGCAGCCCGGCCTCGGCGGCGCGCGGCAGCCGGAGCAGCACGATCATCGCCCCCGGGACCGCCACCGCGGCGGGCTCGGGCACGCCGAGGGCCTCGGCGAGAGCGCGCACGACGAGGTTGCGACGCCCCGGCGTCGGCCGCTCGCCGGGCCCCTCGTCCGGGGGTGACCCGTCGGCGCACAGCCGCACCAGCACGTGCGGCTCCGAGAGATCCACACCGAACTGCGGCGCGCGGCGGGCCAGCTGCCCGGCGTCGCGGGCACCGCGCAGCAGGTCGGCCAGGAAGTCGTCGCGGGCCTGCCCCTCGGCCTCGGCCTGGCGCTGCTCGGACAGGAGCTGCAGCGACAGCACCGTCGCGCCGTGCTCGGCCAGCTTGCTGTCGACCGGCCCGAGTGCCCCGCCCATCTCGACGACGTCGAGGTAGCCGCAGCGCCGGCCCTCCACCATCAGCACGCACAGCAGGTGCCGCCGGCTCAACCCGACGGCCGGCTGCGGCGGGACGATCGCCGAGGGCCGGCCGACGTCGAGTTCCTCGACGGCCCGGCGCACCGCCGGCAGCGCCTGGAACCCCGGCCGCAGTCCGGGTGCCTCGCCCAGCTTGAGCGCCGCGGGCGCCGCCCAGGCCCGGACCTCCAGCCCCGCGTCGTAGAGGATCACCGGTTTGCCGGCGAGCTCGCAGAGCAGGTCGACGACGGCGGCGACGTCGGCCCCGGCCAGCACCGCACCGGTCAACCGGGAGTGCACCTCGGCGAGGTAGTCGGCGACGCTGCACTGGCGGGCGAGCTGCCCGGCCTGGCGGCGCAACCGGGCGGTCTGCACAGCCTGACCGACGATCACCGCCGCGAGCCGGGCGAACATCTCGGCGAGCTGGATGTCGGCGGCGGTGAACTCGTGCTCGGAGTCCTCGTCGTCGACGTAGACGATTCCGATGACCTCGCCGTCGACGACCAGCGGCACCGACAGGATCGCCCGCACCCGCCAGAACCGCATCGCACGGCGCACCGGGCGGGGGTCGTGCTGTGCGTCGGCGGCCAGCACCGGTGCGCGCACCGCGACCGTCTCATGGGTCAGGGTGTCCTCGCTGGTCCCGGCGATCAGCTTGCGGATCGCCGGCCCGATGTCCTCCCCGCCGGAGTGTCCCGCGACGCCCTGGAAGCGGCCGTCGTCTCGGCGCAGGAACGACGAGCAGCGCTTGACCCCGATCAGCTCGCAGAGCTGCCGGCCGACCAGCGCCAGCAGGTCCTCCAGGCTGCCCGACGCGATCACCTCGGCGCCCGCCTCGGCGAACGCGGCCAGGCTGTGCCGGTAGCGGTCCTGCGCCTCGGCGGGCGGCGCAGCCGGTCCGGGATCCCAACGATCGGCCGCTTCCGCGCTCGTCATCGCGGGACCCTCCCCACCCCGACGACGATGTCGGGATCGCCCACCCTCGTGACCCGGCCTCCCGTCGACCGTAGAGGCCGGGTCGGCCCGGCGGAAGGTTCGAGGATCCGGGTGTCGGGGGGCACTCAGCCGTTCAGCGCGGCCCGCACCTCGGGGATGACCGTGGAGGCCAGGTACTCGATGCGGGCCGACCCGCTCGCCACGCTCTCTCCGGGCAGTTGGGCCCAGAAGTGCACGTCCTTGATCTGCGGCGTGTCCCGCAGCAGTGCGGTCAGCTCGCGGACCGCCGTCGCGGCGTCCCAGAGCTGGTAGGCCCCGGCCGCCACGATGGCGTCGGCGTCGGGGAAGCGGGGCGCGTCGTCGGGCGGGCCGAACGCCCCCCACTCGATGTACTGGTTGAGCTGGTAGAGCGCATGCGGGCCGATCCGGGCCCACTCCTTCTCGGGATCCTCGGCGATGATCGCCCACTGGCCGGCGTAGATCCGCGCGTCCTCGACCGGCTTGCCGGCCTCGGCGACGGCCGTGAGGTACGTGTCGTGATGGGCGTTCTGGGTGGAGAGGAACCCGTCGGCGATCCGTGCGGCGCGGGCGATGGCCGGCGGTTGCATCGCCCCGACGAGCAGCGCGGGCGGCTGTTCCGGGACCGGGGTGACCGGCAACGCCGGCAGCGAGTAGCGCTTGCCCTCGAACGGCTCGCTCGACCCCGACCAGGCCCGCCGGATGATCGCGGCGCCCTCCTCGAGCAGGCTCGGCCGATTCGTCAGCGCCTTGCCGAACGCGTCGAACTCGCGCCGCCAGTAGCCCTGGCCGATACCGAGGTCGAACCTGCCGCCGGTGAGCAGTGACAGCGTCGCGGCGTCCTCCGCGAGGCGCACCGGGTCGTGCAGCGGGGAGACGACGAGGTTGGTCCCGATCCGCAGCCGGCTGGTGCGCTGCCCGATCGCCGAGGCCAGCACGAACGGCGACGGGGTGTAGCCGTCGTCGCAGAAGTGGTGCTCGGTCAGCCACACCGACCCGATCCCGAGCCCCTCCGCCCAGGCGATCTGGTCGAGCACCTCGGCGTAGAGGCCGCTGAAGGGCCGGCGCCACCGCTGTGGGTTCCGCAGGTCGTACCAGAGGCCGATGCTGGTGTCGCTCGTCGACATGGCTGTCTCCCGGGCCTGCGGTGGGCTGCGTGATCGGATCCTGGAGCCGGTCCGGCGGCCGGTCACGCCGCCCGGTGCGCAGGATTTGTGGACTTCCCCAAGCCGCACCCGCCGCTTCCAGCGCGGCACCGACCGGGCGTGACACCCGGTGCGGCACCGTCCCGGGGCGGCCCCGTCAGCCGCAGCACCCGGCGACCCGGCCGGGGCGATCTTGGAAAACCCGACAACCGCCCCGGACCGCAGGCGGTGACGCGGCCACCCCGCCGGGTGACGATGCGGAAGCGGATCAACCGGCGCCGGGGCCGGCCGCGATGGGGAGAGGTGCACGCAATGGGGCGGATGGACGGCAAGGTCGCGCTGGTGACGGGCGCGGCCCGGGGGCAGGGCCGGGCGCACGCGATCCGGCTCGCCGAGGAGGGCGCGGAGGTCATCGCGATCGACTCGTGCGAGCAGATCGACTCGGTGCCCTACGCGATGTCCAAGACCGGCGACCTCGACGAGACGGCCAAGCGGATCGAGGAACTCGACCGGCGGGTGGTCGCCCAGCAGGCCGACGTCCGCGACTCCGCGCAACTCGCTGCGGCCGTCAGCGAGGGATTGAGCCAGTTCGAGCACATCGACGTCGTGTGCGCCAACGCCGGCATCTTCAGCGGGGGGATGGCCTGGGAGCTCACCGACGAGCTGTGGCAGGACATGATCGACGTCAACCTCACCGGGGTCTGGCGGACGATCAAGGCGGTACTGCCGTCGATGATCGAGGCCGGCCGCGGCGGGTCGATCATCATCACCAGCTCGACGGCCGGGATCCGGGGTTTCGCCGGCTTCTCGCACTACACGTCGTCCAAGCACGCTGTGATCGGGCTGATGCGCTCGCTGGTCAACGAGGTCTCCCAGTACAAGATCCGGGTCAACACCGTGCATCCGACGTCGGTGGACACGAACCTGCTGCACAACGACATGCTCTACAAGCTCTTCCGGCCCGATCTGGAAACCGTGACCCGCGAGGACTTCGCGGAGGCGTGGAACACGATGAACGCGTTGCCGATCCCGTGGGTCGAGCCGGTGGACATCTCCAACGCGGTGCTCTTCCTGGCCTCCGACGAGGCCCGCTACGTGACGGGGACCCAGCTGCGGGTTGACGCCGGCTTCTGCGAGAAGGTCGGATGACGCCTGTGACGTCACCCTCTTCGGCGCCGGCCAGCAGCGGTGCCCGCCGCGACGAGATCGCGGGGGGCGTGGTGGGCCGGCGCCGGGAACTGGACCTGGTGCTGGCGGCGGTGTCCGCGGGCCGCGACATCCTGCTGGAGGGCCCGCCGGGGACGTCGAAGTCGACGATCCTGCGCGCGATCACCGCGAACTGGGGTGTGCCGTTCGTGCTGGTGG
>NZ_JAAXLA010000104.1 GCF_012911935.1 Pseudonocardia acidicola
CGCGTACGGTGCCCGCCCCCGCGCCGACCCCGTCCGCACCGCCATGGCGGGCACCGTACGCGGCGGCGGAGGATGATCGACCACATGCGTACCGACCTGGACCCCGACGAGCTGGGCGCCGGCTCGTTCTACAAGCTGCTGACCTCGGTGGTGGTCCCCCGCCCGATCGCCTGGGTCTCCACCCGCTCGGCGTCCGGGGTCGACAACCTGGCCCCGCACTCGTTCTTCACCGTCTCCTGCGTCGACCCGCCGATGGTCCAGTTCACCTCGGTCGGCACCAAGGACTCGCTGCGCAACGTGCGCGAGACCGGTGAGTTCGTGGTGAACCTGGCAGGCGAGCCGATGTTCGAGCAGATCAACGCGACCGGTACGAACTTCCCCGCCGAGATCAGCGAGTTCTCCGCGGTGGGGCTGACGACCGAACCGAGCCGCACCGTCGCGCCGTTGCGGGTCGCGGAGTCGCCGGTGGCGCTGGAGTGCCGGCTCGAGCGCGACATCGAGCTCGGCGACTCGACGGTGGTGATCGGCCGGGTGCTGCACGCGGCGATCGACTCCGACGTGTTCGTCACCGACGAACGCGGCAACAGCCTGCCCGCGATCGACCGGCTCCGCCCACTCGCCCGGCTGGGCCGCAACGAGTGGTCGACGATCGGCAAGGTCCTGGAGATCACCCGCATTCCGCACGAGCAGTGGCCGGGGCACTACACCCCGCCCACGGGCTGACGCTCCCGCCCCGGTCGGGCAGGGCGGAACTCCGACGCCGGCACCGGCGCCGAAGGCGGCAACGTCGCCGTTACCTGACCGTAAGACTTTGTTCCACCTGCACAAATGGACGATCATCTTCCGTCACTCCGACCATAGGTCACCCGGTCGAGCGAACATAGTATTCCGCCCACATCCGAGGCTCGAACGCCTGGCGAGGGAGAAATACTGATGCGCATCCGACGGCGGCATACTGCTATTCGCGCACTATCGGTCGGGGTCGGAATTGCGCTCGCAGCAGGGTGCAGCGCTGCCGCTCAATCGGGTACCGGATCGAACTCCGGCCCGATCGTCATCGGGCACACCGCGGGGATGACCGGATTCATGTCGGTCTTCGATCTGCCTGTTGAGCAGGGCATGAAGATGGCGATCGAGGACATCAACGCCAAGGGCGGTGTCCTCGGCCGCCAACTCGAGCTGATCACGACGAACAACGAGTCGGATCCGACGAAGATCCAATCGGCGGCTCAGGAAGTGATCGAGAAGGGCGCGCAGTTCGTCGTGCCGTCGTGTGACTACGACATCGGGGGCCCGGCGGCACGCACCGCGAACGACCAGAACATCATCGCGATCGGCTGCGCCGGTGGGCCCCTGTTCGGCTACGACGGCACGGGCCCGATGACCTACAACCTGCACCAGGCCTCCCCCGCCGAGGGGTCGACGATGGCGCAGTGGGCATTCTCCAAGGGCTATCGGAAGCCCTTCGTCATCACCGACACCGGCCTCGAGTACAGCCAGGTGGACGGCCAGTACTTCACCAAGAAGTGGCGGGAGCTGGGCGGCGGGACCGCCGGGGAAGACACTTATCAGAACGGCGACCAGTCGGCTGCCTCGCAGATCGCGGACATTCAGAAGTCAGGCGCCGACCTCGTCGTCATCGCCAGCTATCCACCGGGTGGCGCGACCCTGATCCGGCAGATCCGGGCGGCCGGGATCACCCTGCCGATGGTCGGTACCCAGGCATTCGACGGAACCTACTGGCTCGACGCCGTCCCGGACCTCAGCAATTTCTACGTCCCGGTCACCGCCTCGATGTACGGCGATGACCCGATCACCGCACGCAATGAGTTCTTCCAGCGCGTCCAGCAGGAGACCGGTAAGCCCGCGGCCAGCGCGTTCTACCCGCTGACGGGTTACTCCAGCGTGCAGGCGCTCGCGAGGGCGATCGAGCGGGCCGGCACGACCGACAGCAAGGCCGTCGCGGCGAAACTCGACACGTTCACCGACGAGGACCTGCTTCTCGGGCCGACCACCTACACCCCGACATGCCACATCCCCTCCTTCCGGCCACAGCTGGTCATCCAGTACACCGCAGGCAAGCCCGCGGTGGTCCAGAAGGACGTACGGCTGACCGATGTGCCCGGTGGCGCGCCGTGCTGACGGCGACGGGCATCTCCGTGCAGTTCGCCGGACTGCAGGCGCTCGACGATGTGGACCTGCAACTGCACCGCGGGGAGATCCTCGGTCTCATCGGGCCGAACGGGGCCGGGAAATCCACGCTGGTCAACGCGCTGACCGGATTCCAGCGGTGCACCGGGCGCCTGCTCGTCGACGGCGTCGACATGACGGGGTGGTCGCCCGTTCGGCGCAGCCGCAACGGCGTTCGCCGGACCTTCCAGAACGTACGGCTGTTCCCGGAGATGAGCGTCTACGAGAACGTCGAGGTCGTCGGGCTGGGTCTCGGCATCGGCCAGCGGAAGGTCCGGGGGATGGTCGAGGACGTCCTCGACTGGTTCGGGATGTCGCAGCTGTCCGCGATGCGCGCCGGGTCGCTGCCCTACGGCACCGAACGACGGCTGGGCATCGCCCGGATCCTGGTCACGGGTGCCCGTTACGTGCTCCTCGACGAACCGGCGGCCGGGTTGAACGAGGACGAGAGCGACGGGCTGTTGGAACTGCTCGCCGGACTGCCGGAGAGGTTCTCCTGTGGCCTCATGGTCATCGAGCACGACCTGCGACTGATCATGCGACTGTGTCACCGGTTGCAGGTGATCGACCACGGCCTGCTCCTCGCCGTGGGTGACCCGGCCAGTGTGCGCCGCGATCCCGCGGTGATCGAGGCGTATCTGGGGCGCGACCGGGCGGACCGGGAGGTGCTCGATGTTGCAGATCGCTGACCTCAGCGTCCGCTACGGGGGGATCACGGCCGTGCAGGCGCTGTCGGTGTCGGTCGCCGAGGGCGAGCTCGTGGCGCTGGTGGGGCCCAACGGCGCCGGGAAGTCCTCCACCCTCGCCGCCGTCAGCGGGCTCGTCGCACCGGCGGCCGGCCGGATCCTGTTCGACGGTGAGTCCCTCGTCGGCCTCCGGCCGGAGGAGGCGGTCCGCCGGGGCGTTGCGCTCGTCCCAGAGGGGCGCAACATCTTCGTGTCCCTGACCGTGGCGGAGAACCTGGCACTGGGGGCGACGATCCGCCGGGACCGGCGCGCGGTCCGCCACGACGTGGAGCGGGAGCTGAACCGCTTCCCGATCCTGCGCGAGCGCTACGGCCAGCAGGCCGGATACCTCTCCGGCGGCGAGCAGCAGCAGCTGGCGATCGCGCGGGCGCTGCTGAGCCGACCGCGGCTGCTGCTGCTCGACGAGCCGTCGCTCGGCCTGGCCCCGCTGCTCGTCGACGCCGTGTTCGACACCATCGCCGAGCTGCGCGGCAGCGGCATGACCGTGCTGCTCGTCGAACAGAACGCGACGCGTGCAGTGGCGCTGGCCGACCGGTCCCACGTGCTGCGCTCGGGCCGGGCGGTCAGATCGGGCACGGCCGAGGATCTCGGCGGAGCAGCCGCACTGGCCAGCGAGTACCTGGGCGCAACCGTCGAGGAGCTGTCGAGGTGAGCTCGCTGATCCAGTACTCGATCGACGCGCTGAACCTGGGGTGCCTGTACGCGTTGTACGCACTCGGCGTCGCGATGGTGTTCGGCATCCTTCGACTGGTCAACTTCGCGCACTCGAGCCTGATCATGATCGGCGGGTACGCGCTGGTCCTGACGGCCGGCCTGCCGCTCCCGTTGCGGGCGCTCATCACGGTCGCGGCCTGCGTGGCCGCCGCGGTCCTGGTCGAGCTGGTCGCGTTCCGTGCGATCCGCGGGGCCGACCCGGCGACGCTGCTGGTGACGTCGTTCGCCGTCACGATCACGCTGTCCAGCCTCGCCGAGGCCGTCTTCGGCACCCTGCCCGCCGCCGCCGACGTCCATCCCGCGCTGCGCGAGAGCTTCTCCTTCGGCACGGTCTACCTACCGAAGCTCGACATCGCCGTCGTGGTGGTCACCGTGCTGCTCGCCGGTGCGCTGTCGTTGTTCCTGACCAAGACGACGCTCGGCCTGCAGATGCGGGCGGCGGCCGCGGACGTGCGCACCGCCCGGCTGATGGGCGTCCGGACCAACCGGGTGATCAGCATGGCCTTCGCGATCAGTGGTGTGCTGGCGGCCGCGGCGGCGCTGTTCCTGCTGGCGGCCAGCGGCACGGTCACGCCGGGCTTCGGCGTCGACGCCGTGCTCTTCGGCCTCATCGCGGCCGTGGTCGGCGGCCTGTCCAGCCTGCGCGGGGCCGCGATCGGCGGACTGGTCCTGGGCGTCGCCGGCCAGCTGCTGCAGTCGTTCCTGCCGCTCGAGGTCAAGCCGTTCCGCGACGCCATCCTGTTCGCCGCCGTCGCCGCGCTGTTGGTCCTGCGGCCGCAGGGACTGGTGGCCACGACCGAGGGGGTGCGGATTTGATCCGCCTGCTGCGCTGGATGTCCGTCCCGTTGGTGCTGGCGCTCGGCGTGGTGGCGCTCGCTCTCGGCGCGGCCCACGGCCCGGCGTCGCTGCAGCGGACCGTCGTCGTCGCCGTGATCAACATCGTGCTGGTCGTCGGCTTGTACGTCTTCGTGGGCAACTCGGGCGTGTACTCGTTCGGCCATCTCGGCTTCGCCGCGATCGGCGCCTATACAGCCGGGCTCCTGGTGATGCCGGTGGTCCGCAAGGCCCAGCTGTTGGCCGACGCGCCCGCGCTGGTGCGGACGCTGACGGCCGCGCCACCGGTGGCCGTGCTGGTCGGCGGGGTGCTCGCCGCCGCCGTCGCGGTGGTGCTGGCCGTGCCGCTGTCCCGGATCGACGGGCTGACCGCCGGCCTGGCGACGGTGTCCCTGCTGATCTCGGTGAGCGTCGTCGCGGCGAGCTGGGACAGTGTGACCAGAGGCCGCAAGGGCCTGTCGGCGATCCCGTCGAGCACGACCCTGCCCACAGCGCTGGCCTGGGCGAGCGTCGCCATCGTGGCGGCCTGGTGCTATCAGCGCTCGCCGTTCGGCAAGCGGCTGCGGGCGTCGAAGGACGACCCGGTCGCCGCGGCCTCGGCCGGCATCTCGGTACCGCTGCAGCGCGGGATCGCGTTCGTGATCAGTGCGTTCTTCACCGGCGTCGGCGGCGCGCTGTTCGCGCTCTTCCTCGGCTCTGTGACGCCGGACGTGTTCTACCTGAACTACACGTTCCTCGTTCTGACCATGCTGGTGATCGGCGGCGCGGACTCGCTCACCGGCGCCGTGCTCGGTGCGGTGGTCGTCTCCGTGTTGTCGGAGACCCTGCGCCGGGCCGAGGCCGGTGACGTGCTCGGCCTGGTCCAGATCACGCCCCGACCGGGCATGCAGAACGTGATCCTGGGCCTGCTGTTGGTGGCGATGCTGCTGCGTCGCCCGTCCGGGATCACCGGCGGGCGCGAGATCCGGCTGCCGCGCCGGCCCGGTCGGCGCCCGGCACGCGCGACGTCCCGGCCGACCGAGGTCACCTCCGGCGGCGAGGCGATCGGGGAGACGACCCCGTGACCACTCCTTGTGCCCGCCGCTACGAGCCGCCGACCGTCCTTCTGCGCCCACGCTCGTACAGCACCCGCGCCGCGACCGCGATCTGCTGCAGCGTGCACGGCCACCGCACACCCGAGCCGCTGACGTTGCGGCAGGCCGTGCAGCGGCCCAGCCGGTCCGGGATGTGCTCGGCGAGCAGCCGGCCCCAGACCTCGGGCATGTCGGCGAGCACGTCGGCCATCGGGCCGGCGCCCGCAGGCCCCGGGCCGGCGCCCGGCATGTGGAAGTCGGTCACAGTTCCTCCAACCTGCCCGCCGCTTCCGGGCAGTCCCTGTCCGCCGGCGCGCGCGGCGAACGGCATCGATTCAGCGACCGGCGCTCGTGCGCCCCGCTGCTGTGACCTCGGACCGTTCGTCGACGATCCGGTAGCGCCCGGGCCGGCATCGGGCCGGCCCGGGCGTCCCCGTCAGAGAGTGAACTCGCCGGCCGGGGTCGCGGCGCCGTCCGGGCCGTCCGCGCCGTGCAGCTCACCCTCGCGGCCGCGCAGCTCCACCCGGCGGATCTTGCCCGAGATGGTCTTGGGCAGTTCGGCGAACTCCAGACGGCGGATCCGCTTGTAGGGCGCGAGGTTGTCCCGCGCGAACTCCAGGATCGACCGGGCGGTGTCGGCGTCCGCCTCGTAGCCGGCGGCCAGCACCACGTAGGCCTTCGGGACGGCGAGGCGCACCGGGTCCGGCGACGGGACGACCGCCGCCTCGGCCACCGCCGGGTGCTCGATGAGCACGCTCTCCAGTTCGAACGGGGAGATCCGGTAGTCGCTGGCCTTGAACACGTCGTCGGCGCGGCCGACGTAGGTGATGTAGCCGTCCGCGTCCCGGGACCCGACGTCGCCGGTGTGGTAGTACCCGCCGGCCATGGCCTCGGCGTTGCGCTCGGGGTCCCCGGCATAGCCGACCATGAGGCCCATCGGGCGGCGGGCCAGGTCGAGGCAGATCTCGCCCTCCTCGGCCTTCTCCCCCGTCGCCGGGTCGATCAGCTCGACGTGGTAGCCCGGGATCGGGCGGCCCATCGAACCCGGCTTGATCGGCTGGCCGGGTGAGTTGCCGATCTGCACGCTCGACTCGGTCTGGCCGAACCCGTCCCGGATCCGGACACCCCAGGCCTTCTCGACCTGCTCGATCACCTCGGGGTTGAGTGGCTCGCCCGCACCGACGACCTTGCTCGGCGGGTTCGCCAGCCCGCTCAGTTCGGCCTGGATCAGCATCCGCCACACGGTCGGCGGGGCGCAGAAGCTGTCCACCCCGCAGCGGTCGATCACGCCGAGCAGGCTCTCGGCGTCGAAGCGGGCGTAGTTCATCACCAGCACGCAGGCCTCGGCGATCCACGGCGCGAACACGTTGCTCCACGCGTGCTTGGCCCAGCCCGGCGAGGAGATGTTCAGGTGCACGTCGCCCGGCTCGAGCCCGATCCAGTACATCGTGGACAGGTGGCCGACCGGATAGGACACATGGGTGTGCTCGACCAGCTTGGGCTTGGCCGTGGTGCCGGAGGTGAAGTACAGCAGCAACGTGTCGCTCGCCCTGGTCACGCCGTCCGGCGTGAAGACGGTGGAGGCGTCGTAGGCGTCGGTGTAGTCGTGCCAGCCCTCCGGTGCGCCGCGGACCGCGATCCGGGTGTAGTCGCCGGCGACGTCGTCGAACTTGCCGGCGTCGGCCGCGCCGGCGATGACGTGCTTCGCGTTGCCGCGGCCCACCCGGTCGCGCAGGTCGGCGGCGTTGAGCAGCGTGGTGGCCGGGATGACGACCGCGCCGAGCTTCATCGCCGCGAGCAGGGTCTCCCACAGCTCGAGCTGGTTGCCGAGCATGAGGATGATCCGGTCCCCGCGAGCGACCCCGCGAGCGCGCAGCCAGTTCGCGACCCGGTTGGAGCGCTCGGAGAGCTCGGCGAACGTCCAGTACGCCTCGGAGCCGTCGCTCTCGACGATCCACAGCGCGCGCCGGGCGCCGCGTTGCGGGTCGGCGGCGACGGCGTCGAAGTGGTCGAGGGCCCAGTTGAACTCGTCCAGTTCGGGCCAGCGGAAGTCGCGGTAGGCGGTGTCGTAGTCCTCGCGGTGCGCAAGCAGGAAGTCACGGGCCCGGTAGAAGGCCTGTGCCCCGGTGCTGCCGTCGTCGCTCATTGCCACCTCGCCAACCTTGTCGCCACTCTGCTGCGGGCACCCTAACGACGGCCGGTCCGCACACGGACGCGTGATGGCGGCCCGGCGCCGACCTTCACCGGGTCGGATCAGCCCACCTGGGTCGGGGCCGGTCGGCGAGCCCACCCGGACGTGCCGACGCGGACGACCCCACGCGGGTCCGGCGCGAACTACCCTGCCGCCGTGATCGCGCAGCAGCGGCCCCTGCACGTCGTGGCTCTCGTCCTGCTCACCGGCCTGTTGGCCGGCTGCGGGGGCGCCGACTCCCCCGGCAGCGCCCCGAGCGTCCCCGCGTCGCCGAGCGCCACCCCGAGCACCACCCCGAGCACCACGGTCTCCCCGGAGCCCACCACCACCGCGCCGCCGGTGACGACCGCACCGCACGGCTCCGGCGCCACGATCACTCCGCGGCACTCGGGGGGCTCGCCCGGCGGTACCGGTGGCGGCACCGAGACCCGGCCCGGCGCCGCGCTGCTGTGGCCGGTCACCGACCGCGCCAAGGTCGCGCCGCTGCAAGCCCAGGTGGACGGCGGGGCGCAGCCCTGGCTGCTCGACCCCGCCGAGGTGGCGGTGAACTTCGCCGCCGCGACGTACGACTGGCGCGCGCCGGAGGCCGGCCCGGTGAACGGGAACACTGTCGTCGTGACCGATGCCCAGGGCGGCCGCGCCACCGTGACCCTCACCCAGCCCGGCCGTACCGGCCCGACCGGGATCTGGGTGGTGACCGCTGCGCAGCGGTCCTGAGCTCCGCGCTGCAGGCGCCGGTACGACCCTCCGGGTGAACCCGCTGTCCACCGCTTGGACGTATGGAGTGCATCACCTGTTAGGGTGAACACGCGGCCGAAGTGCAGCGTTCCGGGACCCCGCGGCGATCTTCTCCATGACGCTGCACGAACACGGACAGCGCAGATGCCCAGGGGGCGACGATGACGACCAGCGACTCGGTCCAGCAGGACATGTTCACCGTGCTGCACGGGCAGCCCGCGCCGGTCGTGACCCGATGGACCTACAGCGCGACGGACCCGTTCGCCGTCACGCTCGCCGTCCGGACCAGGCACGATCGGTGGGTCGAGTGGCTGGTCGCCCGCGATCTGGTGGTCGAGGGACTGTCCGGGCCGGCCGGTTACGGCGACATCCGGATGAGCCCGCAGGTGGTCCAGGGCTACGACATCGTGGAGATCGAGATCCGCTCGACCGACGGCCGGGCCGTCCTCGAGGTCGACCGGGACCTGCTCCAGCACTTCATCGACTCGAGCATCGAGCTGGTCGCGCTGGGTGACGAGATCAGCCGGATGGACCTGGACGAGGAGATCGCAAAGATCACTCAGAGTTGCGCGGAGTGATGTCGGGCGGTAGCGCGGCGTAGAACTCCTCGGCCGCGATCCGCCTGCTCTCGTCCCGCTCGTTCCGGATCAGCGCTGCGGTGCCACCGGGATAGCCGGCCTTCGTCGCCCGGCCCTCGGTGGCCTCGTACATGAAGGCACACGCGTACATCAGACCCACCAGCCCGCCGCCCGCGATCGCCATCAGCGCGATCCACAGCGGCCCGGGAACGACCAGCACGATCACCACCGCAGCCGGAATCAGTTGCACGAGCAGCCGCACGAGATGGCGCAGTGGCCAGGTCCGGCAGGTGAGGTCGTGCAGCACCCAGCGCCGGTAGCGCAGTGGCAGTCCGCCACCCATCGCGTACCACAGCCAGCGGATCGGACCTGGCCGATAGACGACCATCCGCGGAGTCTAGTCGCGGTCGACCCACTCCCCCTTGACGATGTGTGATCCAGACCACTACCGTCCCGGCCCTAACAGTCGTTAGGGCCGCGACTGCCGTCATCACCTCACAGGGGAGGAACTCGCATGCAGGTCGGTGTACTGCTGGTCTTCCAGAACTGGCACGAGAACATGAGCGACGGCGAGATGTTCATGCAGGAGGCCGAGCTGGGCGTCCTCGCCGAGGAGTACGGCTTCGACTCGGTGTGGGCCGCCGAGCACCACTTCGACGACTACTCGATGTGCCCCGACAACCTGCAGCTGATGTCCTACCTCGCCGCCCGGACCAGCCGGATCAAGCTCGGTACCGGCGCGGTGATCCTGCCCTGGAACGACCCGCTGCGCGTCGTCGAGAAGGTCACCATGCTCGACCACCTCTCCCAGGGCCGCGTCATCCTCGGCATGGGCCGCGGTCTGGCGAAGATGGAGTACGAGGGCTTCCGCGAGGACATGAACCGGTCCCGGGAGAAGTTCGACGAGGCCGCCGAGATGATCATCCGCGGCCTGCGCAACGGCCACGTGGAGAACGACGGCCCGATCTACCGCCAGCCCAGGGTGGACGTGCGCCCCGGTCCGAACCCCGCCTACGACTGGAAGGACCGGATCTACGGCGTGGCGATGTCGCCGGACTCGGTCCCCGCGGTGGCCAGGCTGGGCGCCCGGATGATGACGTTCATGCAGTACCCGGCCGAGCTGCACGCCGAGTCGATCAACAAGTACCGCGAGGTCTACCGGGAGACCCACGGCACCGAGCCGGGCCCCGTGCTCACCCAGGACTTCGTGTACTGCCACGAGGACCCCGAGATCGCCGAACGGACGGCGCGGGAGTACCTGAGCCGGTACTTCCTGTCGGTCATCAAGCACTACGACTTCGCCGGCTCGCACTGGCGGCGGACGAAGGGCTACGAGGCCTACCAGGTCGGCGCGGACATGATCCGCGAGGCGGGCATGGAGGCCGCCGGCGCCGGTTACGCCGACACTCAGATCTGGGGCACCCCGGAACAGATCGTCGAGAAGTACCGGTACCGCCTCGAGGTACTGGGCGATCACCAGCCGAGCATCGCGCCGTCGTTCGCCGGGCTGCCGTTCGACAAGGTCCGGGCCAGTCTCCAGCTGTTCGGCGAGAAGGTCGTCCCCGAGCTGCACAAGTTGGGTGTGCAGGCAGGCGTTGCGGCCTGAGCCCGCCGACCGCGCGGGGCCGGGCGCCGGACACTGGGTAGCGTCCCTCGTGCGCGGTGAGTGGCGCGCCGGCACCACTCGCCGCTCACAGGTCGAAGGAAGGTGCGCCCGATGCACGAGCTACCGGCCCGCCGCGAGGACCCGACCCGGCCCGGCCCGGGTGGCCGCCGCGCCCAGCTGGCCACGGTGGCCGGCCGGTTGTTCCGCGAACGCGGCTACCACGCCGTCGGCATGCGGATGATCGCGGAGGCCGCCGACATCCGCGCGGCGTCGCTCTACCACCACTTCCGCTCCAAGGAGGAGTTGCTGCTGCAGGTGGTCTTCCGGGTCAACCGGGACCTCATCGCCGAGTACCTGCCGCTGCTGGAGGGGCCGGGCAGCTACGCCGACCGTCTCGGCGCCCTCGTGCGCGCACACATCCTGCACATCTGGAACGACCGCGACGCGTGGTGGCTGGCCACCCGGGAGCTGCGCGCGCTGTCCCCCGCCGCACTCGAGCAGGTGCAGGTCGACCGGCGCTACTACCAGCACCGGATCGCCGACTTCATCGCCGCGGGGGTGGCCGCGGGCGAGTTCGCCTGCGCCGATCCGCGGCTGACCACCCTCGCCGTCCTCGATATGATCAACGGCCTGAACGAGTGGTTCTCCCCGGACGGCCGCTACACGATCGACGAGCTGAGCGACCGGTACGTCGAGATGGTCGTCTCCGGGCTGGCCCAGGCGCACCGCAGCGCCCCGGCCGCGGCGGAGGCCCGTTGAGCGCCATCGGTCCCGAGCAGATCACCGCGGCGGCCCAGGAGTGGGCGCGGGCGGTGATCGACCCGGGCGCCACGGTCGGGGACGCCTGGCCGATGCCGGGCAACGCCGGTCTGAGCTTCGGCTGCGACGTACGGACGGCCACCGCGCCGGGCGGCGTGCTGCCGCTGGTGATCCGGCTGGCCCCGCCGGGGGTGCGCCGCCGCGGCAACACCGACGTGCTGCGCCAGGTTCCGCTGCTGCGGGCGCTGGGTGCGGGCGGGGTGCCCGTGGCCGCGGTCCGGTTCGCCACCGACGACCCGCGCTGGTTCGGCACCGACGCTCTGATCCAGGACCGGCTCGACGCGCTGCCGCTGCACATGACCGTGCCGGCGCTGAGCGTGGCACCGGACGATCGCGTCGACCCGCTCCCCTACCTCGGGCAGGCCGTCGATGCGCTCGCCGCCGTGCACGCGGTACCGGCGCCGGCCGGCTGGGAGCCACCGCGGGCGCTTCCCGACGAGATCGCGTTCTGGGCGCCGCTGCTCGACCGCGCCGACGACCCCGCCTGGAAGCGCGACGGCGAGGCCCTGCGCGACGCGCTGCTCGCCGCGCTGCCCGCAGACCCGGCCGTCGGGATCTTCCACGGCGACTACCACACCAACAACGTGCTCTACGACGCCGCGGGCACCCTCTCGGCGATCGTCGACTGGGAGATCGCCGGCGTCGGTGCCCAGTTGCTCGACCTGGGCTGGCTCGTCACCTTCACCGACCCCGGCAGCTGGGATCCGACCCACGCCGGGCACATGCGCGTCGTCGCCGACCCGGCGTGGTTGCGCGAACGCTACGAGCAGGCGTCCGGACGCTCCACCGACCGGTTCGGCTTTTTCCGGGCGCTCGCCTGCTACCGCTTCGGCGCGATCTCGGTGCTCAACGTGCGGCTGCACCGCAGCGGCAAGCGGATCGACGAGAGCTGGGAGCGGTTCGCCCTGTCGATCAGCGCGCTGTTCCGCAGCGGCCTGCGCTTCCTGGCCGAGGACGACGCGACCCGCTGACCGCCCGACCTCACGCCCCTTCGGGCCGGGCCACCATCTCGGTCGCCGCGTCGGCGATCGGCACCGCGGGTCGCCGCGGGGTGGCGACCGGCCGCCCGGCCGCGTCGGAGATCCGCAGCAGCAGCGCGACCAGCACGTAGTTGGCCAGCAGCGACGACCCCCCGTAGGACAGGAACGGGGTGGTCAGCCCGGTCTCCGGGATCAGGTTGGTGATCCCGCCGACGACGATGAACACCTGCAACCCGATCGTCGCGGCCAGCCCTGTCGCCAGCAGCGTCCCGAACGCGTCGCGGCACACCAGCGCGGTCTTCAGCCCCCGGATGATGAGCAGCAGGTAGAGCACGAGCACTGCGGTGAGCCCGAAGAGTCCCAGCTCCTCGCCGATCCCGGAGGCGATGAAGTCGGCGTTGGCGAGCGGGACCAGATCCGGGCGGCCCTCGCCGAGTCCGGTGCCGCCCATCCCGCCGGTGCCGAGGCCGAACAGCGACTGCGAGACCTGGTAGCCGGCGCTGAGGAAGTTCGCGCCCGGGTCCATCCAGACCTCCACGCGGGTCCGGACGTGGGCGAATGCGAAGTAGGACAGCACGGAGCCGCCGGCGAAGAACAGCAGGCCGATGATCACCCAGGACAGCCGCGAGGTGGCCGTGTAGACCATCGCCAGCACGACCCCGAAGATCAGCAGTGAGGCGCCGAGCTCGCGTTCGAGGCTCAGCACGCCGATCGCGAGACCCCAGGCGACCAACAGCGGCGCGAGGTCGCGCAGCCGTGGCAGATCCATGCCGAGGATGTGGCGGCCCGCGGTCTGGAACAGCTCGCGCTTGGAGACCAGGAACGCCGCCACGAAGACGATGATCATGATCTTGGCGAACTCGCCGGGCTGGATGGAGAACGGGCCCAGCCGCAGCCACAGCTTGGCCCCGTTGACCTGCGAGATGCTCGCCGGCAGGATGCCCGGCAGCACGAGCAGCACGAGGCCGCCGAGCCCGAGCGTGTAGGCGTATTTGGAGAGCGAACGGTGATCCCGGATCCGCCAGAGCGCGATCCCGAGCAGCACCACCGACACCGCCGTCCACGCCATCTGCTTGGGCGCGTCGGCGGACGGTATCGCCTTGCCGAGTTCGGTGGCGCGCACGACGCCGGCGAGGTCCAGCCGGTGGATCATCACCAGGCCCAGCCCGTTGAGCAGGGCCACGGCCGGCAGGATCAACGGGTCGGCGTACGGGGCGGTGCGCCGCACCACCACATGGGCCACCGCGAACAGGGCGAGGTATCCCAGGCCGAGGTAGCCGAGCTGCGGGGAGAGTTGCTGGTCCTGGTCGGCCTCGACGAGCACGAGCGCCGCCGTCACGAGTCCGGCGGCGAAGACCAGGAGCAGCAACTCCACCCCGCGCCGCGACGGCTGCGCGGGCCGTGGGGGCGCCTCGGGGGCGACTGCTGCCATGCCGTGACGGTACTGCGGCGCAGCCGCCCCCTGCCTCCGCCTCCCGGACGGAGCAGTCAGCGGCAGTCAGCTGACTCCGTTCGGCCCAGCGTCGGTACGGCCGGATGCCGGTGCGGCCGCCCCGGCGGCGTCCGGGGTGGCGTCGATGCGCTCGGCGCCGGTGCGGTGGTCGCGGTCCCAGCCGGCGATCGGGTCCCCGTCCGCGGCGGCGTCCCGGGCGGCGTCGCGCTCGGCCCGGTCGGCCCGAGGTCCGGTGTCGAGGCCGTCGGCGACCTCCGGGTCCTCCATCGGGGTGTCGTCGACGACCGGCTCGATGCCGGCTTCCACGTCGTGCACGGCAGCCTCCTCGGCCGATGCGGCGCCACCGTCGATCCCGACGTCGACCGCGCCGGTGTCCTCCCCCGGCTCCCCGGTCACGCCGGCGCCGGCCGCCGCCAGCCGGCCCGAGCGGGTGGTGTCCCCCGGCTCGGGGGTGTCCGGGCGCTCGCGGCGCAGCCGGTCGTCCAGGGACTGCCCGCGACGCTGCCCGGCCGCGGTCACCGCGTCGTCGTCGAGCCCGTAGGGGCGGTCCGGGGGCACGTAGCCGGCGTCGAGTGCGTCGGCGTCGGACGGGCCGGTCAGCGTCTCGTCGGTGTCCAGCTGCAGAGCCTCCGCCATGTCAGGGGCGTCGGGCCGGTCCTCGTGGTCACGCTGGGCCATCAGGTGTGATCCTCTCGATCATCGGGTGCACTTGGCCCGTACCCGCAGACCCCCGTGCGCACACCGGTCCGGGTGGTCGGTCGGCATTCGCCGCGTTCCGGGACATCAGCGGTCGCCCGGATGTGGTCTGATCGCGGCTGACCGCACGAGGAGGAGCCGATGACGTCATCCGCGCCGCAGCAGACCCGCAACGGCACGACACCGATCACCGTCGACCGCAGGCCGGAGGGGTTCGCCGTCGTCGAGTTGCACCGCCCGCCGCACAACTACTTCGACGTGCCACTCATCCGCGACCTCGCCGGCGCCTACGCCGAGCTGGACGCCGACCCGGACGTGCGCGCGATCGTGCTGTGCAGCGAGGGCCGCAACTTCTGCGCCGGGGCCAACTTCGGCGGCGACGGCGAGCGCACCGAGGAGATCTCCACCGACGTCGCGGGCTCGCTCTACGCCGAGGCCGTGCGGCTGTTCTCCGTGCAGACGCCGGTGGTCGCCGCGGTGCAGGGCATCGCGATCGGCGGCGGGTTCGGGCTCGCGGTGTCGGCGGACTTCCGGGTGGCCGGCCCGGGCAGCCGGTTCTGCGCGAACTTCTCCCGGCTCGGCCTGCACCAGGGCTTCGGACTGTCGGTCAGCCTGCCGCGGGTCGTCGGCCGCCAGCACGCGCTGGACATGCTCGTCACCGGCCGCCGGGTGGGCGGGGAGGAGGCCTTCCGGTTCGGGCTGGTGGACCGGCTCGTGCCGGACGGCGAGATCCGCTCGCGCGCGTGCGGGCTGGCCGCCGAGATCGCCGCCGCGGCGCCGCTGGCCGTGCGCAGCATCCGGGCGACGATGCGGGCCGGGCTGGCCGAGGAGGTCGCGGCGATCACCGACCACGAGGCGGCCGAGCAGCTGTGGCTGCGCGACACCGCCGACTTCGCCGAGGGGGTCGCGGCCTCGCTGGAACGCCGCGACCCGCACTTCACGGGAGGCTGAGCGATGGCCGCCGGCCACCACGACACGACCGCGCCCGGCCCGCCGGCCGGGGAGGGCGGCGGGGCCCGCGCGGGCCGCCCGGCGCGACCGCGGGACTCGGCCGCGACCAAGCGCGCGCTGCTGGAAGCGGCCCAGGAGCTGTTCGCCACGGTGGGCTACGACGCGACCACGGTGCGGGCGATCGCCGACCGCGCCGGGGTCAACCAGGCGCTGCTGTTCCGGCACTTCGGCAACAAGGAGGCGCTGTTCGCGGAGGCGGTCGCCGGGCAGGCGATGGAGCTGCTGAACTCCGGCCCGCGCGAGGAACTGCTGCGGCGCATCCTCGACTCGATGCTCTCCGAGGACACGTCCGGCGCCGAACTGTTCTTCTCGGTGCTGCGCTCGGCCGGGAACTCCGAGGCCGCTGCCACCGTCCGCGCCGAGCTCGGCGCGGGTTACGGCCGCGCGTTCGCCGCCATGGTCCCCACCGACGACCCCGCCGACGCGGCGCTGCGTGCCGACCTGCTGCTGGCCTGGCTGCTCGGGATCGGGCTGCTCCGCACGGTGCTGCGCACCCAGCCGATGGCCGACGCCGATTCCGAGGCCATCAGCCGGCACGTACAGCGTGCAGCGGCGACGCTGCTGGGGCCGGCATCGCCGGACTGACGCCGATCGCCACCGATTGACACCGGGAGCCGCCGGTTCCTACCGTCGCTTGTAAGCATGCGCTTACGATTCGGACGGATCGGGGGATCCGATGACAATCAGGCCCGTGGCCGACACACCGGACATCTCGGCGGCCGGGGACTGCCCCGCCGCCCGGGACTATCCCTTCGGCGTCCCCGACCGGCTCGAGCTCGACGTGATCTACCGCGACCTGCGCCGCGACGAACCCGTGTCCCGGGTTCGGCTGCCGTACGGCGGCGAGGCCTGGCTGGCCGTGCGCTACGACGACGTGCGCACCGTGCTGGCCGACCCGCGCTTCAGCCGGGCCGCCGTCGTCGGTGCCGACGTGCCGCGGCAGCGGCCGGAGATCGACAACGAGGCCAGTTCCATTCTCAACATGGACCCGCCGGAGCACACCCGGCTGCGCCGCCTGGTGGCCAAGGCGTTCACCGCACGCCGGGTCGAGCAGTTGCGTCCGCGCGCCGAGGAGCTGACCGCGCACCTGCTGGACGGGATGCGCGCCGCCGGCTCCCCCGCCGACCTCATGGAGCACCTCGCGGTGCCGCTACCGGTGACGATCATCTGCGAGCTGCTGGGGGTGCCGCCCGGGGACCGCAGCGTGTTCCGCGCCGGGGCCGACGCGGCGTTGTCCACGTCGTCGCTCACCCCGGGCGAACGCCGGCGCGCCCGCGACGACATGATCGCCTACATGGCGGAACTGATCGCCCGCCGCCGCACGGAACCGACCGACGACCTGCTCGGCGCGCTCGTGGTGGCCCGCGACGAGCACGACCGGCTCAGCGAGGACGAGCTGATCGGGCTCGGCATCGGGGTCCTCATCGCCGGGCACGAGACCACGATGAACCAGATCGGCAACTTCACCTACCAGCTGCTCACCCGGCCCGGCGCCGCCGACGCGCTGCGCGCCGACCCGGCCGCCGTGGCCCCGGCCGTCGAGGAGCTGTTGCGGTTCACCCCGCTCGGAGCCGGCGCGGGCTTCCCCCGGATCGCCACCGAGGACCTCGAGCTGGGCGGGGTCACGATCTGCAAGGGCGACGCCGTGCTGGTCGCCGTGCACAGCGCCAACCGCGACCCCGCCGTGTTCTCCGACGGCGACGAACTCGTGCTGGACCGGTCGGCCAACCCGCACGTGGGCTTCGGCCACGGCCCGCACCACTGCCTGGGCGCGCAGCTGGCCCGGATGGAACTGCAGGTGGCGATGGGCGCGCTGCTGCGCGGCTTCCCCGACCTGGGGCTCGCCGTGCCGGCCGAGGACATCGAGTGGAAGACCGGCGCGCTGGTCCGCGGCCCGAAGACGCTGCCGGTGAGCTGGGGCGACGGCGCCTGACCCGGCGCCACGCCGGTGAGCCGCTCGCGCAACGCCCACAGCGCCTCCTGCTCGGCGGCGCTCGGCGTTACGGACGCGCGCCGGCGCACGCCGCCCGGTCAGGCCCCGCTCACGGCATCGCGTAGCCGCCGTTGACCGAGACCACCTGACCGGTGGTCCAGGACGACAGCGGAGACGCCAACAGCAGCACCATCGGGGTGATGTCATCCGGATGCCCGAGCCGGCGCAGCGGA
>NZ_JAAXLA010000105.1 GCF_012911935.1 Pseudonocardia acidicola
CGTCGGCGGCTGATTCCCCGCCGGTCAGTCCATGAGGTGGACACGAGAACGTGATGGAGTTCGTGGTGGTGGCGCCTGCGGATCGCGATTAGATCGCCATTTGTGGCTGTTGCGTCCTCTCGTGGTCATGGCCAGCGCGCTCAGGCGGCCGAATGAACGGGTCCGAGGACAAGGTAGGTGGAGCGTTGCGAGTTCTGTACGTGGCACCCATGGCATACGGCGAAAATCCTACTGTTGATGCCGTGGCACACGGTCTGCACAACCGATTGGAGGCCCACGAGATCGAACTGCGCGTTATCTTCGCCGACTTCCGAAAGCCGGGATGGCCTGGAACGGCGAACGATGCATTCCGTGTCGGCGTGAGCGCAGGGGTGGACGCTGTGGTGGTGTGGCTGGTGACTCCCGGGGAGCCGGCCGAAGGTGTTGCGGAGGCCCGAAGCCAGGGCATTCCCGTCATCACCCTCGAGCGACCGCGATTCTCGGTCGACGCGTCCGTCGTGTGGCCGAACTTCAACCATGGTGTGTACATGGCCCAGCATCTCGCCACCCTGCTGGACCCAGGCGCCCGGGTGGCCGTCATCGGCGGACCTGAAGTGGTCGATGACACGGAACTGGTCCTCGGACTCGTGCACGGCGTGACTGGCGCAGGACTTCAGTTGGTCAACGACCCATGGTTGCCGCAGTATCGGAATATCACCGATGTGGCGACCGGTGGGAAAGAGGCTGCGTTGTCCGTACTCAACGACTATCCCGGTCTCGATGGGCTGATCCCATTCAACGACGAGACCATGCTGGGTACAGTCGAGGCGTTGCGAAAAGTGGGCCGGTTGGGCGAACCGAAGATGGTTTCGCGAAACGGCTCTCCATGGGCCGTCCAGGCAGTGTTGGACGGGGTGACCCACGGAACCTGGGACATCGAGCCCCTCAGGATCGGCGAAATGCTCGCCGACCTGGTCATCCGCCAGCTGGTTCACGGCCGCAACCTCGACGGCTTGTGTCAAAGCAGTCCCATTGGCCGGATGATCACGCCTGAGCTCGCCAAGAGCTGGGTTCCCTGGAACGAACGCGGCGCTTGGGGCCCCCTGCACGAGGGCCTCTAAGGCATGGCCGCTATCGCAAGGTGCCACAGCCTGCTGTGCTAGGTCGGCCGCCCGCGCGGCCCAATTCAAGGAGGCGTTTTGTCATCGATGGTTGACCGCGTTGCGCTGGTGACCGGGGCCAGTTCGGGAATCGGGCGTGCTACGGCGGAGTTACTGGCCGAGCACGGCGCCGCGGTGGTACTGGTCGCGCTGCCTGGAGCGGATCTGGACGACGCCGTCGCGGCGTGTGTCGCCCGCGGCGCACGCGCGGTGGGCATGGCCGTGGACGTCGGGGACGCGGCAGCCGTCGAGCGTGCCTTCGTGGTGGCGTCCGAGCAACTGGGGCCCGTCGACGCGGTCTTCAACAACGCCGGGACCTCGGTAGTCGCCCCGATCACCGAGATCAGCGACGAGCAGTGGACCCGTGTTCTACGTACCAACCTCACGGGTAGTTTCAATGTCGCTCGGGCTGCGGCCCGGGTGATGAAAACGGTCCGCCGCGGATCGATCGTCAACACCGCGAGTGATCTTTCGCAGCTCGGCCAGGGCGGCTATACCGCATATACTGCGACCAAGGGCGGCGTCCTCGCATTCACCAGAGCGATGGCAGCAGAGCTCGCCGTGTTCAACATTCGCGTGAACTCCGTCTGCCCTGGCGCGATTGACACGCCGCTGCTCAGATTCGAATTCGACATTGCCCCTGATCCGCGGGCCGAGCAGGAGGAGAACGAACGCACCATCGTCCTGGGCCGCATCGGATCGCCAGACGAGGTGGCCAGGGCTGTGGTCTTCCTGCTCAGCGACGCCGCGTCCTACGTCACCGGCGCTAATCTTGCCGTCGATGGAGGCAGAACCACCTGCTTCCCGGTTGGCAGCATCGCCCGGGCCGAGGTGTGACGAGTCCGCTGCCGCCGCTCGAACCTGACGCCGGCCCCAGCCTGGCGTGAGCCGCTGGGCCTACCGCGCTTAGCCTGGTACGGCAGGTGCAGATCGGGGTCGGTAGCTGATCGCTCTCCATGGCGTCGGGCTGATCGGCGGCAAGCGGGTGTTCGATTAGATGATCTCCCACTCGTAGGAGAATTTCGCGACCTTCAGAATGACCGAGGTCTCGACGTCGGTGATCCCGTCCATCGACCCGAGGCAGTCGGTCACGAACTCCAGCAGGTGCTCCTGGTCACTCGCAAAGACCTCAATCATGATGTCGTACCGGCCAGCAGACATTCCAACGTACCGCACTTCTGGGCATTTCCGTAGTTGGTCGCTGACCCGGTGAATTGACTGGAGGGCGACTGAGATTCCGATAATCGCCGACGTGCTGCTTCCCACCGCTTTCGGCGTCGGAACAGCAACTACATTGATCATGTCGTCCTCGAGCAACTGCGCGATCCGTTTGCGGATGGTCGTCTCGGTGACGTCTAGTTCCTTCGCGATATCGGTGTTGTTGGTGCGGCCGTTCTTCTGAAGAATTCGGATGATTGCCCGATCAAGTTCGTCGATAGAGCGAACCTCAGCTCGATCCTGAGCCGAGGACGCGCGTCGACCGCGGCCGGTGGGCTTCGGTGCGGAGCTGTTGTTCTCGGTCATCTCATCCCCCATGACGTTGCCGACGGCAGATCGAAAATCGTAGTGTTCGAACTGCTTTGGTTCGACATTCGAGCATAGCGGATTGCTGTCTCGGGTCGAAGCAGGCACTGCTCTTGCCGCGCTCGGCGGCCGGACCTCGGGTCGGAGTGGGGATCATCGGCTGACAGGACGTTGCTGCTGGCCAGGCTGCGACTGGTGCCGATCGTCGTCAGCCTCGTTCTCGTCAGGCTCAACCGTGGGTTCTGCGTGCCAGGCCGGCGCCGGATTGAGCGGCCGTCCCGTTCGTCGGGCGTTCCGCCGAACATGGGCCCGAGGCCGCACATGTGGCGGCCCTCGGGGAGCGGTGGTCGATTCCGCGATGCTCGAGGTCGGGGAAGGATCACGGGAGTCGTGCTGTGGCTGCGACCCGGCGACCATCTGCCGGTTGCAGGCCACTGCCGTGACAGCCGAGGCGCAATCGTGGCCGGTGACCCCAGAGCGAGCGGTGGGCGGGGGCGCAGTGTCCTCCCGGTGGGACGAGGTGCGCATGTGTCCTGTGAAGCGCCCCTTCATCCAGAGCGCGCCGGGCCTCACTCACCGAAGTCGGTCAGACGTCCCCGTAGGGACCCATCTCTCGACGGCAGCCATGAGGCGCTGCCCACACAGTGTTGGGCCGCTCACTGTCCAGCCAGTAGTCGCTGTAATGCCGCGTGAACATCTCCGCCCCCAGCCGCTCCGCCGCGGCAAGGGGGTCTGCTGGATCGAACGCGACCTCCCCGCGCTGATTCCCGACCCCCGCTACCGCCCCGACGAACTCCTGATGCATGTACCGCGTGATCTCCTGGAGCTGGAAGATCACACCGAGCCCCGCGGTCAAATAGCTCTCCTCCGACGCCAGCAGCAGCCCCGTGCGCTGGCCAACCAAGCCCTTCGCGACCTCCCCACGACGCGGGTAGCTGGCCGACACATAGCAGACCAAGCGGTCGAAGAAGTTCTTCAGGCTCGCGGCCATGCCGTACCAGTACAGCGGTGTCGCATAGACGACGGCGTCGGCCGGGACCACGTGGTCGTGCACCAGGTCGGCGAAGCCGTCCTCGATCGAGCACCTGCCGTCTGGCCGCCGGCAGGTGCGGCAGTCGCGCAGGAGACCGTTCATCACGGCGTGGAGCTCGACGAGCCCCACATCGTGGCCGCTGCCCACCGCGCCCTGCCGCAACGACTCCGCCATAAGCCGTGAGTTGCCATCGGTCCGCGGACTCGCGCACAGGATCGTGACCTTCACGCCGGGTCTCCCCACACGCTCACCGCGTCAGCTCGCTGATGACGTCCTCCACCGCGACGAGCCGCGACTCGTGATAGTGGACGAGGAGCCAGCTGTTATCGGTCCGGTGCAGGCCGAACGAGCAGCGCACCTCACCGTCGAAGGTCTTATCCACGTCCCGGATCTTGATGCTCGTGCGGAGCCGACTGAAGACGAGCGCGACCCGGTCGACGACCGCCATCATGCTCGAGATCTCGTCCCACTCCGGAACGCTCTCGACGAGCGCGGGCACCTTGTCCCAGTACCGCAGGATCGTGTCCCAGTCGGTCATCGGCAGCTCGTGCTCCTCCGGCTGGTAGAGGAGGCCGTCGAACTGCGCGTCCCACAACCCTCGTGCCGCCTCGAAGTCCAGAGCCTTGACCGCGTCGAGCCAGGCCCGAACCGTCTCCCGCACGGCGTGCTCGGCCGCTGTCATCCCTCGCCCTCTCTGGTGTGCGGTGGTTCGCTCAGGCATCGAAATCCAGGACGACGCGCTGACTCGCCGGCTGTGCCTGGCAAGCGAGCACGTAGCCGGCGCGCAGCTCCCCCGGCTCCAGCCCGGAGGAGCGCCGCATCGTCACGTCGCCTTCGACGGCCCGGACCCGGCAGATGGCACACACGCCCTCCCGGCAGGCGTACGGCGCGTCCGGTCGCAGCTGAAGCAGCGCGTCGAGGATCGGACCGTCGGACGGTCCGATGTGGAACGACGTACGCTTGCCGTTCAACACCACAGTCACGTCGCTTTCGACGACCGCGTCATCGCGCGGCCCCCCGGGCTCGCCGCTGTTATCCGCGGTGAACAGCTCACGGTGCACCGAATGCGCCGGGACGCCGAGCACGGTGAGTACCGAGGTGACCTCCGCCACCAGCGCCGATGGTCCACAGAGCAGCCATTCATCCACGTCCGGGACAGGGATCGTGTTGTCCAGGAGCTCCCGAAGCCAGGCGCCCGTCAGCCGACCGTGAAGGTGGCTGTTGCGCGAGGATTCGCGGGAAAACACGGAGCGCAGCGCGAACCGGCCCGGATGTCGCTCACGGAGATCCTCGAGCTCGTCTCTGAACATGGTGCTTTCATGCGTCCGGTTCGCGTAGACGAGGGTCACGCGGCTGCGCCGCTCTACCTCCAGCACCGTCGCGATATTGGACAAGATCGGTGTGATCCCGCTACCTGCGGCGATCGCGACGTAGTGCTTGACGTGGGACGGCAGCAAGTCCAGGGAGAATCGGCCGGTCGGCGTCATGACACCGAGCGCGTCACCTGCCCTGAGCTCGGTCGTCGCCCAGGTCGAGAACGCCCCGCCGGGTAGATGCTTGACCGCCACGCGCAGTGGCCCTCCGGCCGGCGAACAGATCGAGTACGTCCGCCGAATCTCCTCGTCTCCCACCCTGCGGGCCAGCACCACGTGCTGGCCCGGCCTGAAGTGGTACTCGCCGTGCAGCTCGTCCGGCACCGCGAAGGTGATGCACACCGCGTCCGCGGTGAGCCGCCTCACATCGGTGATGAGTAGCCGGTGCATCGTCGGCGACCGACGCGGCGCGGCCGCGCCGACCGGGGTGACCGTGTGCGCCAGCCGCCGGGAAAGGGGAGGCATGATCGCTTCCCTAGTACGGCCTCAGCGCTCGAGGTTGGGCACCGACAGCTCGCCCTCGCCCTCGATGAAGCCATAGAACCGGATCGGCCCGGTCGGCGGCATAACCTGATCTGGGGCCTCGGGAACGGCCCACACGGCGGCCCGGATCTCACCGCTGACGTCCTTCCACTTCCCGGTGCCGCCCAGGAACGTGTAGATGCCGCCTTCGTAGTCGTCGCGCACCTCCCAGTCGACTCGCCCGAAGAGCCGGTCGTCGTCCTCGTCCCGACCCTCGATGTGGCCGAAACCGCCGGTGACAGTGCCGTCCAGGTTGATGTCGTCGACGCCGGAGTACCGGGTCTTAACGTGGACCCGGCGGCCATTGGCGAAGGTGTATCGGGTCACCAGGAAGGTCTGGTAGTTCGTCCGCCACTGATCGGGGCCGATCTGGACCGGCTTCTCCCAGTTCGCCGTGCCCGCAGCGGTCATCGTGACCTGCACAACCCTCACCACCTGTCGTCGACATCCGGCCTTGAGGGCTCAAATCTCACAGCAGTGGGCCGCGGGGACAATTGGCGAAACGGCCGATATTCAGCGCGGCACGGCGCCGGCCCGTCGCGGCAGCAGCAGGCCCTCCGCCACGGCCCGTGCCACGGCCGCAGAGCGGGTCGTGACCTCGAGCTTCACGAAGATGTGCTCGACGTGCGCCCGGACGGTGCGTGTCGTCACCGACAGCTGTCCCGCGATGTCGCTGTTGGAGTGTCCGCCCGCGAGGCTTCTCAGCACCTCCAATTCGCGCCGCGTGAGGCCGTGAACATCATCGAGCCGACGGAACGTCAGCACGACGAGCGCGTCGCGGCAACGGAAGGCGCGGCAGTGGTGCCAGCCCCCACCCGGCCTCGGCCACAGGAACGACACACTGGTCCGGCCGCCCGCGAGAGCCCGCTCGACGATCAGCCGCACCGGCGAATTCAGCCCGATCAGCGCCTCGTCCGGCGTGCCGCGAAGCCTGGCAACGGTCCCGTCAGGGCGCAACCCAATCGCGATGGTGTCGTCATCGAGCACCGCGGCCAGCGCCCGCGCGGACTGCAGGGGGTCGATCATGTTCGCGAGTGCCAGCGAGACACAGCCGACCACAGCGCACGCCTCTTCTGATGGAGGCTCGTCGCTGCTCCACGACAGCATGAGGAAGCCGGTGTGCTGGCCCTCCGGCGTGATCAGTGCGCTGAGCAGGCCTTCGTAGAGGCCCGCGGGGCGCCCGTACTCGGCCACACCGCGCAGGCTCATCGGGTCGATCGGCAGATCGCGCTCGCGCACCGGCCAGCCGGTCCGGGCCACACCGAAGGGCGCGACACATTCCGCGTGCCACTCCGGGCTCACGAGGTAGTCGGTGAAGCTGTCCGGATAGCCCCGGACCACAATCGGTCGCCGCCGATCGGGGTCCACCGGATCCACGGCCGACAAGATCCCGGCGTCAAAGGGGAAAACGCGCTGCAGCTCGTCGAGGATCTCCTCGGTGCGCGCATCCGCTGGCGCGCCTGAGGCTGCGATACCGGCGATGCGCGAGACGCTGTCGAACGAGCGTGTCGTGAGCCGGATCTTCGGATCGACCGTCACGGCGGCACGCTACCCCGTCAATGTTGAGTATTGAAGGAGTTCATCGTGTTTCATGACATCCGATCCCTGCCGCCGGAACCGGCGACCGATCGCAGCTAATCCTTTTTGTCGTATAGCTTCCCCTTGAATCATTCACTGCTACTGCCTGCTACGGAGGCGCCGCACTCCGCAGCAGGCGGCAGCGTCACTCGCCGAGAAGGCGCTTCGCGAGGTAGCGCTGGAAGGTCCAGATCGCGCGCTCCAGATGTGAGAGCGGGCCGCCGTCGAGCGTCAATCGGCTCGACAGCGTCCGCTGGACGGCGACCTGCGCCTCGGCGTCCTCGCCCTGGATCTGCATGAGCCAGTCGCGATACTCCTTGACTTTCTCCTGCAGGTCTGGGTCGGCCAGGGCCGTCTCGTGGGCCAGGATGTCGAGTTCGACGTAGTGCGACCGCGGTCCGGTCGGCACGAAGCTGATCGTGAGCATGGCATCGGGGCCCGGGACCAGGATGAAGCCCGGGTAGATCCCCGCGACGATGTAGTTGGACCGCTCGAAGGCGGTCAGATTCGGCGCCGGCGGCAGGAGGAGCGGGTTGAGGTAGTGGCCGTCCTCCTGGCCGATGGCCGCTTCAGGCGAGACGAACATTCGGGCGAAGAAGAAGTCTGCGGTCTCCAGCGGCTCGAAGTCGACCATGTGTGCGGGCCACAGCGGCTCCAGCGATTCGAGGTGAGTCCCGATGTGGTGGTACGCCTCGCGGCCATTGTCGACCACGAGCTTCCAGTTGGCGGGAGTGTCACCCCACTCGATGCGGTCGACGAGTCGCCATTCCTCGCCGTTGTAGTTGCCCATCTTCGCCTCGACATGGTCCATGACGTCTGAGAGCGGCGGGGCAGCGGGATCGAGATTCACGAAGACGAATCCCTGCCACGTGGTCGCCTGGAACCGCGGCAGGCAGATCTCAGCCTTGTCGCGCTGGAAGAGTGCGCTCCTGCTCATGTGTGCGGCACCCTGCAGTGTGCCGTCCAGCGCGTAGCTCCACTTGTGGTACGGACAGGCAAAGGCCTCGGCATTGCCCTTGTCCTGCGCGCCGTCGAGGACATCCATGAAGCGGTGCTGGCACACTCGCGACAGCGCGCGGATCTGCCCGTCTCGGCCCCGGGCTACCACGATCGGCTCGCCGGCAATGTCCCGCTTGATGTAGTCGCCAGGATTCGCGAGTTCCTCGACGCGGCCGACGTGGATCCACGACCGCCGCCAGATGTGCTCGATCTCGAGCTCGTACAGCGCCTCGCTCGTGTAGAACGCCGGGGGCAGAGCCTTCGCCTCCTCGAGCGGACGCGAGGCGCGGTCTCGGAGCACATCGAGCAGCTCGCTCAGCTGCTCGTCGCGGCCGGGAGCCTCGGTGGGCCGCCCGTTGGTCTGCACGGACTCGTCAGTGATCACGATCGCGGCCTCCGGCTGGGATTCGGTGGGATGGCACACGATGCTCCGGCTGGCGCCCACCGAGGTCCATTGGCGCGTTGGCCAATCTTTCACAGGGTCGCCCACCGCCAGATCGGCCGTTGGGCCAATTGTGGGAGGCGGGTCGCTGTGGTCACCGTGGCGTCCTCACCGCCCGAGGAGGAAACGTGAAGGCAGTCCGGATCCACGAGTACCGCACGCCGCCGTCGCTTGACGAGATCCCCCAGCCGGACCTGCACGGCCACCACGACGTGATCGTGCGCATCGGCGGAGCCGGCGTGTGCAGGACCGACCTGCACGTCGTCGACGGATGGTTCGAGAACATCATGCGCCCCGAGCGGCCGTTCACCCTCGGGCACGAGAACGCCGGATGGGTCGAGGCGGTCGGAGACGCCGTCACCAGCGTGCATGTCGGGGACCCAGTGATCGTGCACCCGCTTGCCACCTGCGGCGTGTGTGGCGCCTGTCGGCAAGGCGAGGACATGTACTGCACCGCCAGCACTTTTCCCGGCGTGACCGTCGACGGCGGGTACGCAGAGTATCTGTGCACCTCCGAGCGGTCCCTTGTGCTGCTGCCCCCAGGGGTCGAACCGGCCCAGGTGGCGCCGCATGCAGACGCCGGGATCACGGCCTACCGTGCGGTACGCAAGGTCTCGGAGGTCCTCCAGCCCGGCCAGACGGCCGTCGTGATCGGTGTCGGCGGGCTCGGCCACATCGGTCTCCAGCTGCTCAGCGAGATGACGCCGGCGCGCATCGTGGCCGTCGACAAGAGCCAACTCGGCCGTGACCTCGCCTCCAAGGTTGGAGCCGAGGCGATCTTCGGCACCGAGGACGCGATCGACGGCGTCGCTGAGCTGACCGGCGGCCTCGGGGCCGACGTCGTCATCGACTTCGTTGCCGAGCACGACACCCCCGACCGGGCGCTACGGATGCTCCGCCAGGGCGGCACGTACTCGATCGTCGGCTACGGAGCCGATCTGCACATCCCCACCGTTGAGATGGTGCTCAAGGAGATCACCGTCCTGGGGAACCTAGTCGGCAACTACGCCGACCTCGACGGGCTCATGAAGCTCGTGGTGAACGGGCGCGTCCAACTCGAAACGAGGGATTACCCACTGGACGCGGCCGCTCAGGCGCTCGACGACCTCGAGAACGGGCGCATCCAGGGACGGGCTGTTCTCACACCTGCCTGAACACAGGTACGGGCAGCGACTCGCAGAGGCCGGCGGGGTGTCCGACAGCGACACCGGCGGCCTAGGGCCATGGGCCGATTCCCGCAGCGGATCGCCCGCCAGCAGTCCCCGACTCCCCTGGGCCTGATCTTGGCTCAGGGAGCTGAGATAGATCGATGAACGTCTCATGCTGGTCGGTCTCCATCGATTTACGTCTTTGAAACGCATCAAAGGCTTGACTATCGATTCTCGGTCAGTCAGGGTGAGCGGGACCACAGCCTCTGCCGCGGCTGCTGCGAGGACCGAGATGCGGATGCCGGCCACGGCCGGCCCGCGCCAGGAGGTTCAGAAGTGTCGCAAGGAACCGAAGACGTCAGGCTCGAGGCGTCCGGCCAGGCTCACTGGGGCAGGCACGTGCCGGTTGATGAGACCACCAGGACGTTCTGCTACGAAGCGGACTCGATCGTGCGAGTCTCCTTCGACACCGGCGAGACGTCCCATTTCCGTGGCTTCTTCGCGGGCATGGACGTGATCACCGAGGACGGAGCCGTTCCACAAGGTCACGGCTACTTTCGCCTCACCGAGCTCGAATCCGATGGCGATGGCCAGAGCCGGGCCGCCGCCGGCGCCCACGAACTGTTCGGGACTCTCGAATGGCGGCAGGTGGACAACCGCGACACCGGCGTCATCACCGTCCAGCGAGGAACCGGTCGCTGGTCCGGTGCCACCGGGACGTTCGACGTCGGATTTCCAGCTTTCTGCGCCTTTGATCCGGCGGAGTCCTACAACACAACCGAGCCGATCGACACGCTCTTCCTTCTCGAGGGCGTCGGCACCCTCAGTCGCTAGGGCCTAATCGCTGACTGCAGTGCACTATCTCCGAAAGGGTACAAACGATGGTGGACGCGCGCGCATCGGTGGACGAGGCTGGACGAATCGAAACCAGGGGTATCGACTACATCCCCGAGAGCGAGCGTCACTCGTCACCCAAGAACCTCTTCACAATCCTGACCGGAGCGCAGTTCTGCTTCACGCTCTTCGTGTGGGGCTGGCTCCCGGTCACCTACGGGCTCAGCTGGTGGAGCATCCTGACCTCCACCACGGTCGGCCTCGCCGTGGGAGCGCTCCTGGTTGCCCCTATCGCCCTCTTCGGACCTAGGACGGGGACCAACACCGCAGTGAGCAGCGGTGCGTTCTTCGGGATCGTCGGCAGGCTGGTCGGGTCCGTCGTGGCCCTCTTCATCGCGATCGGTGCATACGCGCTGACGATCTGGACCAGCGGGCAGGCCGTAGTCGCGTCGGCCCACAGATTGTTCGGCTGGGGCGACGGCCCAGCTGCGCTCGCCATCGGGTACGCGGTGATCACACTGATCACCATCGTGCTGTCCATCTACGGCCACGCCAGTCTCGTCGCGGTTCAGAAATACGCCGCGCCGGCGATGGGTCTGGTGATCATCGTCGGGTTCTTCGTCCTGCTGCCCCAATTCCACGGCGCCCATCACAGCGGTCAGTACATTCTCGGGTCGTTCTGGCCGACCTGGATCCTTTCGGTGGTCACCGCCATATCGGCGTCGATGTCCTACGCCCCATTCTTGAACGACTACTCGCGATACATCTCCACGCGGCGTACGAGCAATAGGCGAGTGATGTTCGGGGCCGGCCTCGGGATCTTCGTCGGCCTGTGGATCACCGTCATGTTCGCCGCCTTCGCGGCGACCATCTTCACCGATCCGTCCACGGACTTCACCTTCGGTCTGGTCGGGATCTCTCCGACCTGGTACCTGGTGCCGTTGCTGGCCGTCGGCCTTATCGGGAGCTTCGGTCAGGGTTCACTGGCTCTCTACGGGACTGGCCTGGACACCTCCTCGTTGTTTCCCGGACTCAGCCGGGTCTCCGCGACCGCCATCGTCAGCGCGGTCGGCGTGGTGCTCGTCTACCTCGGATCATTCGTCTGGAACGCCCTGGACCTCGTCTCCGCGTTCATCACCATCCTCACGATCATTACGGCGCCGTGGGTTGCGATCCTGCTCATCGGCTACTGGGCGACGCGCGGCGACTTCACGCCGGAAGATCTGCAGATCTTCAACAAGCGGGAGCGCGGCGGGCGCTACTGGTACCGGGCGGGCTGGAACCCGGTCGCTCTCAGCGCCTGGTGCACCGCCGTCGTCGTCGGACTGCTCTTCTCTCAGAACAGCATCTACGTAGGTCCGTTCGCCAACGCCGCCGGCGGTGTCGATCTGAGCTTCGTGATCAGCCTCGTCCTGGGGGCCGGGATCTACGGCGTCGCCGTCCTCAGCAACCGCGAAGTCGCAGGATATCGCCCCGCTGGCTTCGGTCACTCACCCGCGACTGCTACCGCCACAGTGCCGAACGTCTCCGCCGCCATCCGGGTCGACCGGGTCGCGGAACCCACCACCGAAGGGAGCGCCTCGTGACCGTCCTGACCGAGTCGATTCGAACCCTGGTCGACCAGTTCACCTCCACCGCCTATAACCTGGATGTAGCAGTCACCCCGCCGGCGGACACCTACACCAGCGAAGAGTTCTTCGCCTTCGAGCAGTCCGCCATCTTCGCCCGGGACTGGAACTGCGTGGGCCGGGTGGAGGAGATCGCCAAGCCCGGTGACTTCATCACCACGGAGATCGCTGGCGAGCCGATCATCGTGGTCCGCAATCGCGACGGCGAGATCAACGCGATGTCCTCGGTGTGCCGCCACCGTGGCGCGTGCATCACGGCCCCGCCCGCGCGAGCGCTTGACGACCTGGGTGCCCCACTGGCCGAGACCCAGGGGCATGTCGAGTCCTTCCAATGCCCCTACCACTGGTGGGTGTACGACCTGAACGGCAAGCTGATCGGCGCGCCGGAAATGGGACAGACCCCGGGGTTCAAGGTCACGGACGTGAAGTTGCCCCGCTTCAAGACCGAGGTCTGGCACGGGTTCGTTTTCGTAAACCTCGACCCGAACGCCCAGACTCTCGCCTCACAACTCACGCCGATCGAGGAGGTCGTCACCAACTATCGGATGGCCGAGTTGGTGAGCGTGGAGCCGGACGACTTCCCGAATGTTCCGTTCAACTGGAAGATCCTCGTGGAGAACTTCCTCGACGGCTATCACGCGTCGAGATTGCACGCCGGCCTCCACGACTTCGCCCCGAGTTCGGGGGTTGAGGAGTCACCGTTCGAAGAGGACTCCGCGATCGTGTGGGGGTGGAGCCACAACACCATCGTGGACGCAGGCTTCAATGCCAGCTTCAAGGCGCTGATGCCGAGCATCCCCGGATTGCCCGAGGACTATCGGCAGGCGTGCTTCTTCGGTTCGGTGATGCCGAATCTGATGATCATCGGCCAGGTGGACATGCTCATCGCCTTCCTCATTAAGCCGACGAGCGCCCAGTCGCATAACCTTCGGCTGTACTACCTGGTCCCGGAGTCGACCACCAAGCTGCCCAACTTCAAGGAACTGCTCGACATGTCCAAGATGGGGTTCGTTCCCATCACCGAACAGGACATGGGGACCAATATCTCCGTCCAGAAGGGCTTAGGCTCCCGCTTCTTCGAGCGTGGCCGCTACAGCTGGCAGGAGAGCATGGTCAACAGCTTCAACCGGCTGTTGTTCCGTCGATATGCAGCAGCCGCCGAATAGTGAGCAGTGAGCCGATCTCTCCGGCGAGAACGTGATGTGGAGTTGCCTGACGCCATGGTGAAACTCGAAGCGCGAACGTGGCCAGGATTGACCTCTTCGATCTTCCTGGACGCACCGTGGGAACGTGAGGACAACAACGCCTACATCGCACGAGGTGGCTATTCCTGCGCCCCCGCCCACAGCAGCGGGGAGCTGCTCGCCGTACTGCGCGACGCAGATCTCCGCGGCCGCGGTGGCGCCGCCTTTCCGACCGCGACCAAGCTCGAAGCCGTTCTGGCGGCGGCGCCACCCGCCCGGCCGGTCCTCGTGGCCAACGGTGCCGAAGGCGAGCCGTTCTCGTTCAAGGACAGGTACCTCATGAGGTATCGACCGCACCGGGTCCTCGAGGGTCTGATCTGTTGCGCCGCCGCCGTGGCCGCGGATCAGGCCTTCGTGTACACGTGCGACGACCGGTCGGCGGAGAGTCTGCGCGCGGCGCTGCGAGAGCGCGACTATCCGATCCCGGTGTCGGTGGTCACCAGCGAGCACACCTACGTGGCCGGCGAGGAGACCGCCGTCGTGAACCGGCTGTCCGGGGGGCTCGGGCTGCCGACAGACAAGCCACCGAGGCCCTTCGAGTCAGGTGTCCACGGCCGGCCCACGGTCGTCCTCAACGTGGACACCCTGGCGCAGGTCGCCGGCCTCGTGCATCCGACCGCGGCCGAAGATGGGACGCCAGCGTCGTTCCTGGCGTCCGTCGTCTCCATCGCAGGCGAGCCGGCACTGTACGAGCTGCCCGAGGGGACCTCGGTCCGCGAGCTGGCCCGTGACTTCGCAGGCCAGGAGGCCACCTTCTCCGCGGTGGTCATGGGCGGATTCTTTGGAGGCATGGTTCCGCTCACCGACGAGAACCAGGTCGCGTTGCAGTTCGTTCCGCCGCCGGGATCGGATACCGCGCTCGGTTGTGCGAGTTTCTTCTTCGTCGACGAGGCCCAGGACTGTCCGGTGGCCGCGGCGGCCGACGCCGCGGCCTACCTGTCGCGGCACAACGCCCGCCAGTGCGGCCCCTGCGTGCGTGGTACCGCCACCGCCGCGAAGGCGCTGGAGTCGCTGTGCACCGGCAAGGCGGCCGAGAGCATCCGAGACGATTTCGCCCGGTGGGCGGAGATATTGCCGGGCCGGGGCGCCTGCGCGGTGCCCGACGGGGTGGCGCGCCTGCTGCGCTGCCTGATGACAGCGTTCGCCCCGGTCGTCCAAACGCATCTCGCAGGGCGATGCGAACGCTGTGTGGACCTGACCGCGTCGGGCCGTCGGCGCTCGCGCTTCGCCCTCACCTTCTAGAACGGGATCGCGGACACATGGAAAGACTGCGCGTCGACCCGACAAAATGCCAGGCATATGGCACGTGCGCCGAGGTCGCCCCGGACCTCTTCCAGCTAGACCCGTGGGGCTACGCGCAGGCGAGGCGCCGGGATCTGACCGACGGCGAGGCCGCCTCGGCCGAAGCCGCCATCAAGATCTGCCCCGTCAAGGCGATCCGGCTGCTGGGCTAGGTACCCCATACGGTTCACGAACGGGATGACGCGGTCGGCGAGGTCGGCGGTGCCGGGCGAACGCCGTTGCGGGCCCGATTCAGCTCGCTTCTGGTAGCTGAACCGTCTCGGGGCTTGCTCCACCGCCGTAATCGATGATCAGACTAACCGGCCGGGTCGGCGTCTGAGTTGGGCAGCCTGCGCGCCATGGGGCTGGATCCCGCCGGCCGGGAGGCCGTACCAACGTATGCCGGTGCGACCGTCACCCTCTACCGAGCCGCGCAGGCCCGCTTGCGGCGAATCAGGCATTCCTGAGCAACGAGCGGAACCGGGGCGGAGGGGCGAGTCGCTCCCGATGCCCGCCTCGTCGTCTACCTGAGTGGCCGGGGCCGGCCCGGTTCATCCTGATCGATGATCACCAGCCTGCGCGTAGCGCTCTGACGAGCGCGTCATGATGCTCCGTGGTGATCGTCCACTGCCATCGGGCGTCGGCCAGCGCGTGCCAGAAGTCCGGGCCCGGCCCGTCGTAGTCCCCGCACAGCTCCGCGCGAGCGCGGTGGGCGGCCACTGTGTCGGCCAGCGTCACCGCGGCCTGGTCGACGTCCAGCTCGCCTGTCCCATAGCGGCGTAGCACCTCGCGGCTCTCGGCCGCCGTCAGCAGCCCCATGGGGACCTCCATCCTCTTCATCTGGGCTGACGCGGGGCGTCTGCGGCTCCGGCACGATCACCCGACCTACAACATCGCGTCCCCGAACGGACGAGATCATCAAAAGTTGGGATCTGTGGGGCTCTTCCGCAACAGATCGACCAAATCCGGCGCTAGCACCTGTGAGCGCATCCGCTGGCCGCACGGTGACCACGGCGCCCGCATGGTCATGCTCGCCCCCGGCGTTTACGCCGAGGCTCCGCCGGACGGTGTGCTCGGCACCGCGGAGGACTACACCTCGTACCTCGGCAGCTGCACGGCGATCAAGCGTTACGTGCGCCAGCACCCGGGCGGCTACACCTGCTGGTGACCTTCCGCGCCAGCAGGCCAACCGGGCTCACCGCGGCGCGGCGCTCACCGGTGTTCGACCCGGTCGCCTACAAACGCCGCGACGTCGTTGAACGCTTTTCAACCGGCTCGAGCGGTGCCGGGCCGTCGCGCGTTAGGACGAGACCGCTATCTCCTACCAGCGCATGACGGACCTGGCTCCCAAAGATCTGCCGTCGAGACAGGCTCCAGGGCCGCCGGCGCGCCTGGAGCAGATCGCGCTCTCAACTTGGTGCCGATGGGCCTCGGTACTCACGAATGGTGCACCGGGCGAACGGGAGCCGCCGGTGTCGTCCGCGCGGGTACCGGCCCGCGCAACCAGGAGATGCGTGCCGCTCAGTCGTGGCTGCCTGGACGACCGCAAACAGAACCGGCCCAGCTGCCGCGGCGACGACGAAGGTGTGCTCGAGGAGCGCCCATCATGTCGGGTGACAGCCGGGCCGGTCCCGGCAACGGCTGAGCCGCCTGCAACGTTCGGTGGGTCGGGCGCCGATTCATCCTAAAGGTCCGCTAGTGCGGCGCTGATGGGTACTGCTGGAGGTAAGCCTCAGCCGCGCCGGCGAAGCAGTCGAGTTCGGGGCGGAGCACCCCAGCGCCGATCTGCCCGCCGTCCCGGCCGGCCAGTCCACCGTCGATGACCGGGACCACGCCGGTGCGGAGGACCGCGAACAGGTCAATACCGACGGGTGTACCGCGGAAGTCCAAGGTAGGCATCAGCAGGTCAGGGTGCTCCGCGACGGTGATCCCGTACATCGCCTCGTTGGCCGCGCACATCGCGGCGGCCGAACCGCCTTGATAGGCCTGCAGCGTCGGGGCACAGGCCTGCGCGAAGCCACCGAGACCCACGGTCTCGGTCACGCAGCTCTCGCCGCCGATCCATTCGACGTCGTCTTCGGTGAACCCGTCGAAGAACCGGCCCTCCAGCCTTGGATGCGCTCCTCGGAACCAGTCGTCGGGTAGTCCGCTGACCCGGATCGCGAACTCCCGGGAGTTCAAAGCCATCCCCGTGAGCACACTGCTGTAGCGGATCCCGTGCGCGGCATCTGCGGCGGCCTTCGCCGCCGCCATCGACAAACGCAGGAACGTGTACTCGTTGTGGGCCAGGAACTCCACCACCTCGCGGACCGCAGCGGTACTGGAATCACCCTCACCCGCCAGGTCCAGGAACGCCGGGGTGAGCTCGCGCCCCCACAGCAGGGTGGCGGCGGTGTTGCGACTGTGCAGCTCGTCCCCAAGACGCAGAGCCCGGGAGATCAGCGGCTTGAGCGGCATCGGCCCGGTCTTCCGAAGCGCCCGCGCGAGTACCGGGGCCATTGTCTCCTCCAGCCAGTGCAGGCTCGCGATCACCTCCTCACCGTACGAACCGTAGTTGAGCCGGTGCCGGCTCTCGCCCTCGTAGAGGTTGCAGAACGCCACGTTCCCGTGATTCTCGTTGCGGACCACGAACACCGGCATCGACGCCGTGTACACCCCGGCGACCGAACCGATGCAAGCGTGTTGCTGGGTGCTGCGCACCCTGATCCGACCGGACCGGATGGCCTTTTCGGCGGCGGACGGATCGGGCGCCAGTCCTTCGTAGACCGCGCCGAAGAGAACGGCGCGGCGCTGCCCGCCGGTGTAGTCGGGCCAGTGCAGGGGGGCTCCTGAGGTGAGGATGGTGTGGGCGTCCATGCCCGGTACGACGTCACCGGCGCGGGCGACGTCGATGAGGACGGGCTCGGCGCGCACGATTCGGGTGACCGCCTCGGCGTTCGCAGCTTGGCGAACCCGATCGACATCGACGGGGATCTCGAGGAGTTCGGTGGTC
>NZ_JAAXLA010000106.1 GCF_012911935.1 Pseudonocardia acidicola
GCCCGGTGCACCCCCTCCTTCGCCGCGAGCCCCAGCCGCTGCAACGACAGATTGCACGGGGTGATCTCGTTCCACGACGAGGCGATCCCGATCTGCGGCTTCGCGAAATCCTCATCACGCATCCCCACCGCACGCAACATCCCCCGCGCGGCGGCGCGCTCCAGCCCCTCGGTGACATCACGACTACGGGGCTTCAGGTCGGGCTGGCTCATGTGCGCTCCCATTGACGGCCCTGAACGGCTGCGGTCGCGGGCGATGATGCCGGGGAGGACCGCCTGCGGCCACCCGGCACACCAGGTCGCCGCACGGACGGCGGCGATCCTGGTCGGGCGACGCTAGGCGGGCCGGGTCGGTGGGCGGGCGTCGGCGGTCCGGGCCGCCCTCGCCCGCCGGCCCGACGCCACGACGATCACCGCGGCCAGCGTCATGAACCCCGCCACCACCCACATGCCGGGTCGGAAGCTGCCGGTGAGGTCGGCCAGCCAGCCGGTGACGTAGGGACCGGCGAACCCGCTGAGGTTGCCGAACGAGTTGATCAAAGCGATGCCGGCGGCCGCGCCCGCGCCGGTGAGGAACGCGCTGGGCAGCTGCCAGATCACCGGGATCGCGGCGAACACCCCGCACGCGCAGACGGTGACCGCGGCGATCACCAGATACGGCGAGTCGAGGTACAGCGCCACCGCGACGCCGGCGGCGCCGATCAGCGCCGGGAGCGCGATGTGCAGCGTCCGTTCGCCGGTACGGTCGGAGTGCCGGGCGTTGAGCAGCATGGCCACCGACGCGACGGCGTACGGGATGGCCGTCACCAGTCCGATCTGGACCAGCGAGAACCGCACCCCGAACCGCGCCTGCAGATCCGAGACGACCTGCGGCAGGAAGAAGGCCAGCACGTAGAGGCCGAACACGACGCCGAAGTAGACGACCGACAGTGCCAGCACCCGGCCGTCGCGCAGGGCGCGCCGGATGCCGGTGGTGTGCGGTACCGCCTCGGCGTCCTCGCCCGCGATACGTTGCTCGAGTGCGGTGCGCTCGCCCGCGGTGAGCCACCGGGCGTCGCGCGGGCGGCTGGGCAGCACGAGCAGCACGACGATGCCGAGCAGCACCGCGGGGATGCCCTCGACGAAGAACATGAACCGCCAGCCCGCGGAGAAGCCGAGTACCCCGGCGCCGTTCTGGATCAGCAGCGTCGAGATCGGCGCGCCGAGCACCGAGGACAGCGGTACGGCCAGGAAGAACAGGGCGACGACCTTGGCCCGCTGTGCGCGGGGGAACCAGTAGGTCAGGTAGAGGATGATGCCGGGGAAGAATCCGGCCTCGGCGATGCCCAGCAGCAACCGCGCGACGTAGAAGCTGAGCTCGCCCTGCACGAACGCGGTGGCCGACGCCACGGCACCCCACGTGATCATGATCCGGGCGATCCAGATCCGGGCGCCGACCTTGTGCAGGATGACGTTGCTCGGCACCTCGAAGAAGAAGTACCCGATGAAGAACAGCCCCGCTCCCAGGCCGTACGCGGCGGCGGAGAGCCCCAGGTCCCGGTTCATGGTGAGCGCGGCGAAGCCGACGTTGACCCGGTCGACGTAGTTGAGCAGGTAGCACAGGCCCAGGAACGGCAGCAGCCGCCACATGGCCTTGCGCACCGCGCCCTCGGTCGTCCGGTCGGTGACGACACCGTCCACCATGCTGCCCCCTCGGCCCGTGTGCACTCGTCCTACCGCGCCGTCCGCCGCCGGACAACAGGAGCCACGCAAAGACCCCACCCGACGCGTCGGGCCGACAACCGGACCGGTTCCGGCGCGCCCCGTGACGTCGCGGTCCGGTGATCGTCGCCCGTCCCGGGAGAGCCGGGAGGAAACACAAGGCACGGCTGACCCACAACGGCGTGGTGGCCTACGGCCGGGTGCGTGCACCTCGCCCACGACGACGCGGTGACGTTCTCCGCCGACCTCGAGGTCGGCGACGAGGTGCAGGTGCATCGACGCTGGCCGCTACCGGCCGGGTCGGCTCCCGGCCGGGGCGAAGCCGCGGTCGCGGCGGATGTTGGCGCGCCGGCCCTTGAGGGTGGTCACTCCCCGCAGCGAGCGCAGCACGTCGTCCGCGGCGTGCTCGGGCACCTCGACCAGGGCGTGCCGCTCGTGGATCTGGATCGCCCCGATGTCCCGGCCGGACAGCCGCGACTCGTTGGCCAGGGCCCCGACGATGTCCTGGGGGCGCACCCCGGAGGAGCGGCCGGCGGACACGAACAGCCGGGTGGTCCCGGCCTTCGGCGGCCGCGGGCCGGCCGCGCCGCCACGGCCACGCGGGCCCGACTCGCGCCGGCTCTCCCGCGGTGCATGGGCGACCGGGATGTCGACCTCGTCCTCGGGCGCGCCACTGACGTCCTGGGCCAGTCGCACGGCCGCGGCGGCGATGTCCACCGGGTCGAACTCGGCCGCCAGCGACGCGATCATCGCGCGCACACCGCCGGGGTCGGCCGGAGTGCCGGTGCCGGTGCCGTCATCGCCGAGGTCGGCGAGCAGCTTCTCGCGCAGCGCGGCGCGGGTCCGGTCCAGCCGGGCGGCGCGCAGGTCGGCCACGGTGGGCACCGGGGCGATCGCGACCGGCTGCCCGGTGAGGTGCTCGATGTTGCGCAGGTGCCGCACCGAGCTCGGCGCGACCAGGGTGATCGCGACGCCCTCGCGCCCGGCCCGGCCGACGCGGCCGATGCGGTGCACGTAGGCCTCGGGCGACTTCGGCACGTCGTGATTGACGACGTGGCTGAGCTGCTCGATGTCCAGGCCTCGGGCGGCCACGTCGGTGGCCACCAGCAGGTCGGTGCGGCCGCTGCGCAGCCGGTCGACCACCCGGGTGCGGTGCTCCTGGTCCATGCCGCCGTGCAGCGCCTCGGCGCGCAGCCCGCGGCCGGTCAGCGTCTCGGTGACGGCGTCGACGTCGGCCCGGGTGCGGCAGAACACGATCGCCGCGGTGGGCCGCTCCAGCTCCAGGATCCGGCCGAGCGCGGCCGTGGTGTGCGAGCGCGGCACCATGTACGCGGTCTGGCGCACGCGCGGCGCCTCACCGGCAGGGACCTCCTCGCGCTGGATCCGGACGATCACCGGCTCGCGCAGGTAGGTCCGGGCCAGCGTCTCGATGCGGCGCGGCATGGTCGCGGAGAACAGCACGGCCTGCCGGGTGTCCGGGGTGGCCTCGAGGATGGTCTCGATGTCCTCGACGAAGCCCATGTCGAGCATCTCGTCGGCCTCGTCGAGCACCACGACCTCGAGCGCGTCCAGCGACAGGGCACCGCGGTTGATCAGGTCGATGGCCCGGCCGGGGGTGGCGACGACGATGTCGACGCCACGGCGCAGGGCGCCCAGCTGCAGGCCGATCGGGGCGCCGCCGTAGACGGCCAGGACCCGGGCACCGAGCTCCTTGCCGTAGCGCGCGATCGCGTCGTGCACCTGCATCGCGAGCTCGCGGGTGGGCGCCAGGACGAGCCCGAACGGGGAGCCGTCACCGCCGCCGGGCCGCTCCTCGGCGAAGCGCTGCAGCATCGGCAGCGCGAACGCGGCGGTCTTGCCGGTGCCGGTGGCAGCCTGGCCGAGCAGGTCGCGGCCCTCGGTCAGCGGGCCGATGGCCTCGGCCTGGATGGGGCTGGGCCGCTCGTAACCCAGCTCGTCGAGCACCCGCAGCAGCTCGGGCGCCAGCTGCAGGTCGGCGAAGCCGGGCCCGTCGGTCTCGGCGTCGTCGCCGTCCGCGTCGAGCTCGGCGTCGGTGAGGTCGTTCAGGTCGTCGGTCAGGTCGATCCCGTCCATGGGGTCGGTGGCGGTCAGGTCAGGCAGAAGGCTCGCAGTCACTCGTGTCCTCATCGCAGGGGTTCATGGTCGCAACGGAGGGCACGGTGGACGCACCCGCGGAGAAGCCCGCGGGTCCTGCGGCAGGGAGCCGGAAGGCGGGCCGGTGTTGCTCGTGGCCGCCACTGTTGGTGACAACCGACTTCTGATTCTCCCACGACGGTGCCGAGGAGATCACGCCGGGCGGCGGTGCCGCTGGTCACCCGGAACGCCCGGAGTGCCTGTGCGATCGATGTGTACAACACCGCCGCCCGGCAATCTGTTCCGCCGCGGCCGGAACGGACGGATCAGCACAGCTCGGGCGGCATCTCGACGGCCCACCTCCGAGGAGCCGCCCGGTACCGGAGCCGGACCGGCGCGCCCACACCGGGTCCGCTGTGGACGTGGGTCCGATCACGATGTCGTCTGGCGTTCACCCGGCACAGCGAGACTCGATCCAGTGACGACCCACCACGTACAGTCCCCCGCTGTTCATGCGGCCCCGGACGTGCCGGCGAACCTGCGCGACGTCCGTGGCCTGCGCACCGAGGACGGCCGGATCGTCCGGCGCGGCGTGCTGTACCGCAGCGACGCTCCGCAGCCGCACGACGCCGTCCCGGAGGACGTGCCGATCTGGCCACCTGCGACGGTCGTCGACCTGCGCTCGTCCGCCGAACTGCTGGGCGCCGAGCACCCGCTGGCCGCTGCGGGTTCGGCCGTGCACCACGTCCCGCTGGGCGCCTCGCTCGCGCCGGAGGTGATCGCCGCGACGCCGCCGGAGCTGCGCGACCTCGCCTGGGCCTACCGGCTCCTGATCGGCGACGCCGCGGCCGAGATCGCCGGCATCGTGCGACTGGTCGCGCACGCCCGGGGTCCGGTGCTCGTGCACTGCGCCGCGGGCAAGGACCGGACCGGGCTGGTGGTGGCCGTGCTGCTGCGCGCCGCCGGGGTGCGCCGCACCGAGGTGCGGGCCGACTACCTGCGCACCAACGACAACCTCGACCGGCTGTGGGCGCGGCTCGAGGCGGCCGGCGCCCCGATGCCCGCCGACGAGGACGCGCTGCTCGGCGTGGAGGAGGCCGCGCTCGACAGCGTGCTCGACGACCTGGAGCGCCACCCCGGTGGGCTCACCGGCTGGCTCGTGCGGCACGGCACCGATCCGGAGGACCTGCGCCTGCTGGCCGAGCGCCTGATCAGCCGGCCCACGGCCGTGGCGGACTGACGGCGGTCCGCACCCCGGCTCGATGACCGACCGGGGGGCGGAACCGCGATCGCCGCGGCTCCGCACCCCCGACCGCCGATCAGCACGGGTCAGCGCGACCGCGCGCTCACTTCCCGCCGCGCGTGCCGCCGGTGTCGAACCCGGCCCGGCGCAGCGCGTCGGCCATCGCCCCGCCCCCGAAGCCACCACCGCTCGACCCGCCCCGGCGGTCGCCGCCACCGCGACGGTCGTTCCCTCCGCCGCGCCGGTCGCCACCGCGTCGGTCGCCACCGCGGCGGTCGTTGCCGCGCGGGCCGCCGCGCCCGTCTGCGCCACGCTGCTGGTCGCCGCGGCCCTCGTTCGGCCGCCGCCCCTTGCCGGCGCCGGGCTCGTCGTCCAGGCGCAGGGTCAGCGAGATCCGCTTGCGTGCCTCGTCGACCTCCAGCACCTTGACCTTGACCACGTCGCCGGACTTGACGACCTCGCGCGGGTCGGAGACGAAGTCCTTCGACATCGCCGAGACGTGGACGAGCCCGTCCTGGTGCACGCCGACGTCGACGAACGCCCCGAACGCCGCCACGTTGGTGACCACGCCCTCCAGCAGCATCCCCGGCTGCAGGTCGGCGATCTTGTGCACGCCCTCGGCGAAGGTCGCGGTGCGGAACGCCGGACGCGGGTCGCGGCCCGGTTTCTCCAGCTCGGCGAGGATGTCGGTGACGGTCGGCAGCCCGAACTGCTCGTCGACGAACTCCTTGGGCTTGAGCGACTTCAGCTTCGGCGCGTTGCCGATCAGCGCGGCGACGTCACCGCCGGCCCTGGCGACGATCCGGCGGACCACCGGGTAGGCCTCGGGGTGCACGCCGGAGACGTCGAGCGGCTCGTCGCCGCCGCGGATCCGCAGGAAGCCCGCGCACTGCTCGAACGCCTTCGGCCCGAGCCGCGGGACGTCGGCCAGCGCGGTCCGGGTACGGAACGGCCCGTGCGCGTCGCGGTGGGCGACGATGCCCGCCGCGAGCGACTCGGTGATCCCGGAGACCCGGCGCAGCAGCGGCGCCGACGCGCTGTTCAGGTCGACGCCGACGGCGTTCACGCAGTCCTCGACGACGGCGTCGAGCGAGCGGGACAGCGCCGACTCGGGCAGGTCGTGCTGGTACTGCCCGACCCCGATCGACTTCGGGTCGATCTTCACCAGCTCGGCGAGCGGGTCCTGCAGCCGGCGCGCGATGGACACCGCACCGCGCAGCGACACGTCCAGGTCGGGCAGCTCGGCCGAGGCGTAGGCCGACGCCGAGTACACCGACGCGCCCGCCTCGCTGACCATCACCTTGGTCAGCTTGAGCCCGGGGTTGTTCGCGACGAGCTCGCCGGCCAGCTTGTCGGTCTCCCGGGACGCGGTGCCGTTGCCGATCGCGATCAGCTCGACGTTGTGGGCCACGGCCAGCTTGGTCAGCGTGGCGAGCGCGCCGTTCCAGTCCCGGCGCGGCTCGTGCGGGTAGATCGTGTCGGTGGCGACGACCTTGCCCGTCGGGTCGGCCACCGCGACCTTGACGCCGGTGCGCAGCCCCGGGTCCAGGCCCATCGTGGCGCGGGTGCCGGCGGGGGCGGCGAGCAGCAGATCCCGCAGGTTGGTCGCGAAGACCGCGATCGCGCCCTCCTCGGCGGCGGTGCGCAGCCGGACCCGGATGTCGATGCCCAGGTGCAGCAGGATCCGGGTGCGCCAGGCCCAGCGCACCACGTCGCCGAGCCACTTGTCGGCCGGGCGGCCCTCGTCGGCGATGCCGAAGCTCGCGGCGATGGTGCGCTCGAAGCTGGTCGGCACGCCCGGCTCGGCGGGCTGCGCGTCCGGCTCCAGGGTGACGTCGAGCACCTCCTCCTTCTCGCCACGGAACACGGCGAGGATGCGGTGGCTCGGCAGCTTGGTGAACGGCTCGGAGAAATCGAAGTAGTCGGCGAACTTCGCGCCCTCGGTCTCCTTGCCCTCGCGGACCTTCGAGACCAGCCGGCCGCCGGCCCACATCCGCTCGCGCAGCCCGCCGATCAGGTCGGCGTCCTCGGCGAACCGCTCGATGAGGATGGAGCGGGCGCCCTCCAGCGCGGCGGCGACGTCGGCGACGCCCTTCTCGGCGTCGACGTACGCCTCGGCGGTGGCCTGCGGGTGCTGCGCCGGATCGGCCAGCAGCGTGTCGGCCAGCGGCTCCAGCCCGGCCTCGCGGGCGATCATCGCCTTGGTCCGGCGCTTGGGCTTGTAGGGCAGGTAGATGTCCTCGAGCCGGGCCTTGGAGTCGGCGGCGAGGATCTGCGCCTCGAGGGCCTCGTCGAGCTTGCCCTGGCCGCGGATCGAGTCCAGCACCGCGACGCGGCGGTCCTCGAGCTCGCGCAGGTAGCGCAGCCGCTCCTCCAGCGTGCGCAGCTGGGCGTCGTCGAGGGTGCCGGTGGCCTCCTTGCGGTACCGGGCGATGAACGGCACCGTCGCCCCGCCGTCGAGCAGGTCGACGGCCGCGGCCACCTGGTGCGGGCGCACGCCGAGCTCGTCGGCGATCCGCTGCTGAATGGACGGCTGTAGAGACGTCACGATCCTCAATCCACCTTGTTCGAACGCTTCCGACGTGCATCGTGCCGGGAACCCGCCCGTGCCGTCACACCACCCGCCCCGCGCCCGGTGTCCACACCCGGCTGCTAAGGCGTCCCTGCCGCACCGCACCGGCTGCCCGGCGACACCTTCACAGCAGTTCCACAGCTGGTACTACCTGGATCACCACCTCACGGACAGCATCCTTGGCGCGTGAACACTCCCCCCGCGGACGGCGCGAACTACGCCGGCTATCACCACGGGCTGTCGCTGTTGAACGGCTGGCTCCCCCTGACCCTGCAGATCCTGGCGGCGGTGCTGCTCGTGGCGGCCATCGGCTGGCGCACCCGGCGCTGGCGGCTGCTGTGGTTGCCGGTAGCCGTCGTCGTCGGGGTCGCGGCCGCGTTCGCGGCGATGGCCTATGTCGCCGCCGACGGACTCGCGACCGACCCCGCCCCGACCTCGTTGTGGATCTGGACCGGGGTCGCCGCGGGTGCGGTCGCCGTGCTGGTCCTGGGCTGGCGCAGCGCGCGGTGGTGGCGGCGCGGTGTCTCGGTGCTGGCGGTGCCGCTGACCCTCGTGTGCGTGGGGCTGGTGCTCAACCAATGGGTCGGCTACTTCCCCACCGTCCAGGAGGCGTGGGGGGCGGTCACGGCAGGCCCGCTGCCCGACGAGGTGCCGGAGGCCCAGCTGACCGCGATGCAGGGGGTCCCGCGCAGCACCGGCGCCGTGGTCGGGGTGACCATCCCCGACACGGCCAGCGACTTCGTGCACCGCGAGGAGTACGTCTACCTGCCCCCGGCCTACTTCACCAGCACCGATCACCGGTCACTGCCGGTCGTCATGATGATCGCCGGCGAGTTCAACACCCCGGCCGACTGGATCCGCATCGGCAACGCCGTCCCGATCACCGACCAGTACGCCCGGGCCCACAACGGGGTCGCGCCGATCCTGGTGTTCGTCGACGCCGGGGGCACCTTCAACAACGACACCGAGTGCGTGGACGGGCCCCGCGGCAACGCCGCCGACCACCTCACCGGTGACGTCCGGCCCTACCTGGTGTCCCGGTTCGGCGCGTCGGCCGACCCGGCGAAGTGGGGCATCGTCGGCTGGTCGATGGGCGGGACGTGCGCCGTCGATCTCGCGGTGATGCACCCCGATCTGTTCAGCACGTTCACCGACATCGCCGGGGACCTCGGCCCGACCGTGGGGACGAAAGACCAGACCATCGCCAAGCTCTACGGCGGCAACGCCGCCGCCTGGGCGCACTTCGACCCGATGACCGTGCTGGCGGGGCATGCGCCCTACCCGGACACCGCCGGCTGGTTCGACGACAGCAGCGGCGGCGGTGGCCGGCCCGGCGCCCGCGGGCAGCGGCCGGCCGGGCAGCGGCCGGCGCACCCCGGCTGGGGCGGGCCGGCCGGGGGCGGCGCCGACAGCGGTCTGGGCGGCCACTACGGCGCCGGCGCAGGCGGCGGCGGGAACCAGACCGCCGAAGCCGACCAGCTGTGCGCGGCGGCGACCAAGGACGGCATCCAGTGCTCGGTGCACCTGCAGCCCGGCGGACACACCTGGCAGTTCGCGTCCGGCGCGTTCGCCGACGCCCTCCCGTGGATGGCAGGCCGGCTGCAGGGCACCCCGCAGCCGGCCGCGGCGGCACCGCCGTCGAGCTCCTGAACCCGCATCGAGTGCACCCACAACGGTCGTGCGCGGAAATCGCTGCCGGAACAGCGTTATCCGCGCACGGGCGGCGCCAGCCGCACAACCCCGGTGATCGACGGCGGCTGCCCGGGCACGCCCGCGGCGAGCCCCAGCTCGGATCCCTCGCCCGCGACCGCGTCGGCCACCACCGGGGTGCCGGCGAAGGCCGGGCGGCTGAGCCGGAAGGAGAATGCGGTGACCGGGCGGTCCGGCGCGTGCCGGCGAGGCAGTTCGAGCAGGAGCAACGCCAGCAGCGGCCCGTGCACGACCAGCCCGGGGTAGCCCTCGACCCCGGTGACGTAGGGCTGGTCGTAATGGATGCGATGAGTGTTGTAGGTCAGCGCGCTGAACCGGAACAGCATCGCCGGATCCGGGTCGAGCCGGGCCCGCCACGCCCCGGGCGCGGCCGGTTCCGGCTCGGTGGCCACCGGCGCCTGCGCGACCGGGCCGCCGCGCTGCTTCCCCACCGGCTGGCTGCGGTAGACGATGTCCTGCTCCTCGACGACGACCGGCACGCCGCCGCGCAGGAACTCGTGGCGCACGGTCGTGAACAGCATGTCCCCGCTGCGGCCCTGTTTGGGCGCCACGTCGACCAGCGCGGAGCGGCGCACGATCTCGTCGCCGACCCGCAGCGGCTCGGAGATCTCCAGGCGGCCGCCGGCGAACATCCGCCGCCGGTCCGGGATCGGCGGCAGGAAATGCCCGGCCGCGGGGTGCCCGTCATCGCCGAGCTCGGCCTGCGCGGGATGGTCGAGGAAGTGCAACCAGTGCCACATGGGCGGCAGCGCACCGGCCGGGCCATCGATCGCCGAGGGCTGGTCGAGCACCGCGGCGAAGGCGTCCGACGGCCAGCGATCGAGCCGGGCGGACGTCTCCACCGGCTCCGGCGTCCACCCCGCGACGTGCTCTGCGAGCCCACCCACCGGCCACCTCCGATCGGGCGCGTGGACGGTCCATGCGCCGGCCCGATCATCGTCGCCGGACGGCCGCCGCGCACACCCGCCCTACCGGGTGAGCAGCGCGACGCACTCCATGTGGTGGGTCATCGGGAACGCGTCGAACGCCCGCAGCTGCGCCAGCCGGTAGCCGCGGTCGGCGAACAGCGCGACGTCGCGGGCCAGCGCAGCCGGGTCACAGGCCACGTGCACCACACGGTCGGGGGCGCGCCCGCACAGCGCGTCGACCATCGCCCGGCCCAGGCCCTTGCGCGGCGGGTCGGCGACGACGACGTCCGGGCTCCCGGTGAGACCGCCGAGCACCCGTTCGACCCGGCCGACCTGCCAGCTCACCTGCGGCAGGTCGGCCAGTGCGGCCCGGCCGTCCTCGACCGACCGACGGGAGGACTCGACGACCGTGACCGCGCCGCCGGGCCCGACCTGCCCGGCCAGCACCGCGGCGAACAACCCGACGCCACCGTAGAGATCCCACGCCGTGCCACCGCGCGGCGCGGCCGCCCACTCCCCGACGACCTCGGCCAGGATGTCGGCGAGCGCGGGATGGACCTGCCAGAACGTGCCCGGGGACAGCCGCCACTCCCGGCCGGCGGCCCACTGCACCAGGGGGCCGCCGGCCCCGTCACCCCGGTCGACGTGCTGCGCGCCGTCCGCGTCGACGGCGACCTCGATCTCGGCGCCGGGCGGGAACGCCTCCGCCAGCACCGGCGGCAGCGAGCCGGGCGGCGCGAGCAGGCAGTCCGCGATCGGCAGCACCTCGTGGCTGCGGTGCGCCCGCAGCCCGGCCCGGCCCTCGTCGTCGACGGCCAGGCGCACCCGCTGCCGCCAGCCCAGCGGCCCGCCGGGCAACTCCTCGACCTCCACGTCCGCGTCGATGCCGGCCAGCCGGTGCAGTTGCTCGCGCACCACCGCCGTCTTCAGCGCGCGCTGCGCGGCGGGCGTGGCGTGCTGCAGGTCGCACCCGCCGCAGCCGCCGGCCCGGGCCCAGACGCACGGCGGGTCCACCCGCCCGGGCGCCGCACGCAGCACGGCGATCGTGTCGGCCCGGCAGAACGCGCCGCCACCGTCCTCGGTGACGACGGCGCGGACCCGCTCCCCGGGCAGGGTGTGCCGGACGAACACGACCCGGCCCGGTCCCTCCCCGAACCGGGCGACGCAGTGCCCGCCGTGGGCGATCGGCCCGACCTCGAGCTCGAGGACCCGGTCGGTCCAGTCCAGTGCCTCAGGCATGGTCGTCCCCCCTCGCCGTGGCCAGGTCGCCGTCCGCCGCGGGGCCGGCGGGCGGCTCCCCGGTCAGCTGACTCAGCGCCGGGTAGCCGCGCCGCGACGCACCGGGGGCGGCCGCCGGACGGCGTTGCGCGGCGCGCTCGGAGGACTCCAGTTGCCAGGGCACGCTGGTCACCATCACGCCGGGCTGGAACAGCAGCCGTCCTTTGAGCCGCAGCGCGCTCTGGTTGTGCAGGATCTGCTCCCACCAGTGCCCGACGACGTACTCGGGGATGAAGACGGTGACCACGTCGCGCGGGTTGTCGCTGCGGATCCGCTTGACGTAGTCGAGCACCGGCTTGGTGATCTCCCGGTACGGAGATTCGACGACCTTGAGCGGCACCGGCAGCTTGCGCTCGCCCCAGTCGGCGACGAGCCGCTTGGTGTCGGCCTCGTCGACGTTGACGGTGACGGCCTCGAGCACGTCGGGCCGGGTCGCCCGGGCGTAGGCCACCGCGCGCAGCGTCGGCTTGTGCAACGTGGAGACGAGCACGATGGCGTGGTTGCGCGAGGGCAGCACCCCGTCGGAGTCCCCGGCCACCAGCTCCGCGGTGACCCGGTCGTAGTGCTTCTGGATGGCGACCATCAGCACGAAGAACCCCGCCATCGCGGCGATCGCGATCCACGCGCCGAGCGTGAACTTCGTGATCAGCACGGTGAGCAGGACCAGTCCGGTCATGACCGCGCCGAAGCCGTTGATGGTCTGGGAGCGGCGCATCGTCCGGCGCGTCGCCGGGTCGGTCTCGGTGGCCAGCTTCCGGTTCCAGTGCCGCACCATGCCGGTCTGGCTCAGCGTGAACGACACGAACACCCCGACGGTGTACAGCGGGATGAGCCGGGTCACCTCGGCCTGGAAGCCGATGACCAGGACGATCGCGAAGGCGGCCAGGAACAGGATCCCGTTGGAGAACGCGAGCCGGTCGCCGCGGGTGTGCAGCTGGCGGGGCAGGAAGCGGTCCTGGGACAGGATCGAGCCGAGCACCGGGAATCCGTTGAACGCGGTGTTCGCGGCCAGCGCCAGGATCAGCGCGGTCATCACGACGACGAAGAAGAAGCCCGGCCGGAAGGTCGCGAACACCGCGTCGGCCAGCTGGGCGACCATCGTCTGCTGGACGTAGCCCGGCGGGGCGTCGGGGAACTGCCGGGCCGGGTCCTCGGCGATCTTGACGCCGGTGAGCTGGGCCAGCGCGATCAGCCCCATGAACATGCTCACCGAGAGCACCCCGAGCATCAGCAGGGTGGTCGCGGCGTTCTTCGACTTGGGCTTGCGGAAGGCCGGGACGCCGTTGCTGATGGCCTCGACACCGGTCAGCGCGGCGGCGCCCTGGGTGAACGAGCGCAGCACCAGCAGCACGAGCGCGAGGCCGGTGAAGGTGTCGCCCTCGGCGAGCAGGTGCAGGTCGGCGCTGGCCGCACGCACCGGGTCGCCGAACACGAGGATGCGGGTCAGGCCCCAGATGATCATGGTGCCGATGCCGAACATGAACGCGTAGACCGGGATGGCGAACGCCGCCCCGGACTCCCGGATGCCGCGCAGGTTCACCGCGGTGAGCACCACGATCGCCGACACCGCGAACCACACCTTGTGCTGGGCGACGAACGGGACCAGCGCCCCGATGTTCGCGGCCGCCGCGGAGATCGACACGGCGACGGTGAGGGTGTAGTCGACGAGCAGGGCACTGGCCACGGTCAGGCCGGCCTTGCGCCCGAGATTGACCGTGGCGACCTCGTAGTCCCCTCCCCCGGAGGGATAGGCATGGACGTTCTGCCGGTAGCTGGTCACCACGGTGAGCAGGACGACGACGACCGCCAGGCCGATCCACGGCGAGAGCGCGTAGGAGCTCACACCGGCGACGGAAAGGGTGAGGAAGATTTCCTCGGGCGCATAGGCGACCGACGACATGGCGTCGGAGGCGAAGACCGGGAGGGCGATCCGCTTGGGCAGCAGGTTGTGTGACAGACGATCGCTCCGCTGCGGGCGCCCGACCACGATCCGCTTCACCGCGACGGCGAGCTTGGACACGAGCGGCAGCCTATGCGCTGTGCCCCACAGCAACGCGATAGCGTTCCCTGCGCTTGGCTACGGTGCCGGCCATCGGGGTCTACGCCACTTGGGAGGGGCACCGCGATGTACGTCGTGATCATGGGTTGCGGGCGCGTGGGCGCGTCACTCGCGGCTGGGCTGGAGCGGCTCGGCCACGAAGTCGCGGTGATCGACCGGGACCCACAGGCCTTCCGCAGGCTCGGCCCGGACTTCCGCGGCCGTCAGGTCGTCGGCATGGGCTTCCACCGGGACGTCCTCATCGAGGCCGGGGTGGAGAAGGCGCAGGCCTTCGCCGCGGTCTCCAGCGGGGACAACTCCAACATCATCTCAGCCCGGGTGGCCCGGGAGAGCTTCGGCATCGAGCGGGTCGTCGCCCGGATCTACGACGCCAAGCGCGCCGCGGTCTACGAGCGGCTCGGCATCCCGACGGTGGCCACGGTGCCGTGGAGCACCGACCGGCTGATGCGGATGCTGCTGCCCGACGGGGTGGCCACCGCGTGGCGTGAGCCGTCCGGCACGGTCGCGGTCCTGCCGCTGCCCATCCACGAGGAGTGGATCGGACGCCCGGTGCGCGAGCTCGAGGCCGCCACCGGCGCTCGGGTGGCGTTCATCGTCCGTTTCGGGACCGGCGTGCTGCCGAAGGCGGACACTGCGGTGCAGGCCGAGGACACGGTCTACGTGGCGGCGGTGTCCGGCACGGTCAGTGATGTGACGGCGGCGGCCGCGGCCCCGCCACAGGAGGGTTGACGGATGCGGGTGGCGATCGCGGGAGCCGGTGCGGTCGGTCGATCGATCGCGCTGGAGCTGGTCGAGAGCAAGCACCAGGTGATGCTCATCGAGCGTGAGCTGTCCAACATCGAGCCGGGCGCCGTCGAGCAGGCCGAGTGGGTGCACGCCGACGCGTGCGAGCTCGCCTCGCTGGAGGAGGCCGGACTCGAGCGGTGCGACGTCGTCATCGCCGCGACCGGCGACGACAAGGTCAACCTCGTGGTGTCGCTGCTGGCCAAGACCGAGTTCGGGGTGCGGCGCGTGGTGGCCCGGGTGAACGACCCGCGCAACGAGTGGCTGTTCAACGACAACTGGGGTGTCGACGTCGCGGTGTCCACGCCGCGGCTGCTGGCCGCACTGGTGGAGGAGGCCGTCGCGGTCGGCGACCTGGTACGGCTGATGACCTTCCGGCAGGGCCAGGCCAACCTGGTCGAGGTCACCCTGCCCGACGACACCCCGCTGGCCGGGCGGCCCGTACAGGCGCTGCAACTGCCGGCCGACTCCGCGCTGGTGGTCATCCTGCGCGGCGGGCGGGTCATCGTGCCCCAGGCCGACGATGCGCTGGAGTCGGGGGACGAACTGCTGTTCGTGGCCACGTCGGCTGTCGAAGAGGAGATCCGCGCCGCGATCCTGCGGTGAAGTCCTGAGACCGCAGCCCTGCCCGCCGGCCCGCTGCCCGCCTCAGGACGCGGGCAGGGGGCTCCGGCGGGCCCGGCGGACGGCCCAGACCGTCCCCAGCAGCGCCACCCCGAGCAACGGGTAACCCATGGCCAGCCGGGCGATGCCCAGCCAGTTGGCCTCGTCGGCGTTGTAGAGCCAGCCCTGCACGACGACCCGGGCGGCGAACACCACGGTCCAGAGCAGGCTGGCGAAGGTGTAGGCGCGCAGCATCCGGGGGTCGCGGCGCCAGCCGTGGCCGTCGCCGTTGATCCCGTGCCAGACGACGCCGGCCAGCGGCCAGCGGACCACCACCGAGATCAGGAACGCCACCGCGAAGAACGCGCTGTAGAGCAGGCCGGGCAGATAGAAGTCGCGTGCCTCACCGGTGCGGTTGGCAATGAACGCGCACACCCCGACACCGATCAGGCCGGAGATCGCGGGCTGGAGCGCCTCACGGCGGACCAGCCGCCAGATGGTGATCGCGCCGCCGGTGGCGAGGGCTGCGATCAGCGCGGGCTTGAGCCCGGTGAGCAGGTTCACCACGACGAACACAGCAACGGGGATGGTCGAGTAGACGATCCCCGCGACGCCGCCCATCTGCTCCAGCAGCGTGGGGTACTCCCGCTCGCGCCGCTGGCCGGGCTCCGACCCCACCACCGGGATCTGCGTCGTGGCGTCGAGGTCGACGGTGTCATCGACCTCCGGTCGGCGCGCGTCACGGTCGGCGCGATGGGAACCGCTCACTTGACCTGGCAGATCTCGTAATACGGGTTGTAGAGCACCTTGCGACCGTCGCGGACCGAGATCCGGCCGCGGACGCGCATCGTCCGGCCGGGCTCGATGCCCGGGATCCGGCGTCGACCCATCCAGATCAGCGTGACCCCCTCTGTTCCGTCGAACAGCTCCGCCTCCAAGGACGCGTCCGCGTCCTGGGGGCAGAACTCCACGCTGCGGAGCCTACCCATCACGGTCACCTCCTGGCCGCAGGCACAGTCGCAGGCGCGCTGCGCCCCCGAACGCTCGGAGTCCTCGGACAGGTCGTCCGCGTCCAGCGTCTGTACGTCGCTGGTCAACTTCCGAAGCATGCGGCGGAAGGACCCACCATCCGTGCTGCCCATCTCTCTCCTCGGCTGCTCGGCGCGGGCCGTCTCCGTTGAACTCGGGCCGCTACCCGCGAAAGGGTAACGCGCCGGAAACCTGGTGTGTGCCCCTGCAAGGACACCGGAAGATGGCAGCGTGATCGACTCCCACGGACGGGCCACCGGCAGACCGGACCAACCCCGGCAGAGGGCCCCGATGAGCGGCCTGACCGCGGTCGTTCTGCCTGGTTCCGGATCCGATGACCGCTTCGTGCGCGCCGCGTTCGCCGGGCCCTCCGACCGGCTCGGCATCCGGCTGATCGCGCCCCCGCCGCAACGTGGCCGAAATCTCGTCGCGGGGTACCGGGCGGCGCTCGACGCGGCGCTCGCCGGCACGGCGGACGGTGCCGGGCCGCTGCTCGTCGGCGGCATCTCGCTGGGTGCCCACGTCGCCGCCAGCTGGGCCGCCGAGCGCATCGGCCATGATCCGGGCCTCTCCGGGCGGTTGGCGGGGCTGCTGCTGGCGTTGCCGGCATGGACCGGCCCGCCCGGCGACGCCCCGGCCGCGGTGGCCGCCCGGATGACCGCCGCGCAGGTCCGCGCGGGCGGCGTGGCGGCGGCCGTGGAGCAGGCCCGGGCGGGCGCACCGGATTGGCTGGCGTCCGAACTGAGCCGGTCTTGGCACGGCTTCGGCGCCGGACTGGCCGACGCCCTGGACGCGGCCGCCACCGAACCCGGCCCGACCCCGGACGCGCTCGGCGGCCTCGCACTGCCTGCCGGCGTCGCCGGGCTGCGTGACGACCCGGTGCATCCGCTGGCGCAGGCGCAGGCCTGGCAGCGACTGCTCCCCCGGTCCGCGCTGGTCGTGACCGCGCTGGACCCGTTCGGCGCCGACCCGGCCGTGCTCGGCCGGGCGACGCTGCTCGGCTGGCTGCGGGCCCGGACGGGCCCGCGACCGGTCACGCGACCGGTCAGTCCGGGCGACGGTGCCGGCCGGGTGCCTCCGCGGGGCTGAACAGGCGCATCGGGTCACCCATGAGGAAGGCCAGCGCCGGCTGGTTGCCCGGGTCCGGCTGCGGGACGGCAGGCGTGTGCTCGTCGTCCCCGGAGTCCGGGCGGGCGTGCCGACGGCGCCGCGGAGCCGGGGTGGGGTCGCGGGTTTCGGCCACCACGCCGAACGGCGCCGTCGCAACGTCCTCCGGCGCCGGATCGGCCCGCCGCTCACCGACATCGGCCGGCCGCCGGGCCGGGAACGGCTCGGTCTGGATCTCCAGGGCGGGCTCGGGGGCCCGCCGGCGCCCGCCGGCCGGAGCGTCCCCGACCTCGGGCGCCCGGCGCCGACCGCCGGGCTGAGCCGTCAGTGCGTCGGGCTCGGGCGCGCGGCGCCGGTCGCCGGCCGGAGCCGCCGGCGTGTCGGGCCCGGCCCGGCCCGGCCCGGTCGGCTGCAGGTCCTGGGCCTCGGGCTCGGGCGCGCGGCGCCGGCCCGTCCTGGGCGGGGCCGGGG
>NZ_JAAXLA010000107.1 GCF_012911935.1 Pseudonocardia acidicola
GACCCCACCCGCCCTGATGCGCCGGCTCGCGATCGCCGCCGTCATCGCGCAGGCCGGGATCGCGGTCACCGGGTCGGTGGTCCGGGTGACCGGCTCCGGGCTGGGCTGCCCGACGTGGCCGCAGTGCTTTCCCGGCAGCCTCGTCCCGGTGGCGCACCCCGAGGTCGCGGCGCTGCGGCAGTGGGTGGAGTTCAGCAACCGGCTGCTGACGTTCGTCGTGGTGTTCGTCGCCGGGCTCTGCCTGCTCGCCGCCCTGAACACCCGCCCGCGGCGCCGCCGGCTCACGCTGCTGGCCGCGGCCATGCCGATCGGCGTCGTCGCACAGGCCGTGATCGGTGGGATCACCGTGCTCACCGGGCTGGCCTGGTGGACGGTCTCGGTGCACTTCCTGGCCTCGATGGTGCTGGTGTGGCTGGCGGTGCAGCTCGTCGCGGCGTCGACGGAGGGCACCGGTCCGGCCCGGCCGCTGGTCCCCTCCGCGGTGCGCAGCCTGGTCGCGGTGAGCACCGTGGTGCTCGGCGCGCTGCTCATCGCCGGGACGCTCGTCACCAGTGCGGGCCCGCACGCCGGTGACGCCGCCACCCCGCGGCTCGCCCTCGGTGTCCCCGGCCTCGCCCAGCTGCACGCCGACCTGCTGTTCGCCTACCTCGGGCTGCTCGTCGGGCTCGGCTTCGCGCTGCGCACGGCCGACGCCCCGGCCGCGCTGCGCCGCCGCTACGCGCTGCTCGTCGCGGTGGTGCTGGCCCAGGGTGCGCTCGGCGGCATCCAGTACGCGCTCGGGGTGCCCGAGGTGCTCGTCTCGCTGCACGTGCTCGGCGCCGGGCTGGTCACCGTGGCCGCAGCCGCGCTGTGGGCGGGCACCGTCGAGCGTCCCCGCGAGGAGCAGGTCCCGGCCGCGCCCGCCGGGCCCGCCCCGGAACTCGCCGACGCCGCCGCTGACCGGGCCTGACCCGGCGCGGGATGCGACGATCACCGGCGAACCCCGCGGCGAGTCGAGGAGGACGTCAGACATGCGCGCAGTGCAGGTGACCCGGGCCGGCGGGCCCGAGGTGCTGGTGCCGACCGAGCTGCCCGGTCCCGAGGCGGGTCCGGGTGAGCTGCTCGTCGACGTGGCCGTCGCCGGTGTCAACTACATCGACACCTACCAGCGCGAGGGCATCTACCCGATGGAGCTGCCCTACGTGGCGGGCCTGGAGGGCACCGGCCGGGTGCGGGCCGTCGGCGACGGGGTCAGCGGGTTCGCCGTCGGCGACCGGGTGGCGTGGTCGGAGACGCTGGGCAGCTACGCCGAGCGCATCGCGGTGCCCGCGGACAAGGTCGTCGCGGTGCCCGACGGGGTGTCCGACGAGCAGGCGACCGGCGCGCTGCTGCAGGGCATGACGGCGCACTTCCTGGTCAACGACACGTTCCCGGTGTCGAAGGGCGACACGATCCTGGTCCACGCCGCGGCCGGCGGCGTCGGGCTGCTGCTGACCCAGCTGGCCACCGCGCGCGGCGCCCGGGTGATCGGGACCGTGTCCACCCCGGAGAAGGAGGAGCTGGCCCGCGGCGCCGGCGCCGCCGAGGTGATCCGCTACACCGAGGTCGACGACCTGGCCGCCGAGGTGCGCAGGCTGACCGACGGCGAGGGCGTCGCCGCGGCCTTCGACAGCGTCGGCCGGACGACCTTCGACGCCAGCCTGGCCAGCCTGCGCCGGCGCGGGATGCTCGTGCTGTTCGGCGCGTCCAGCGGACCGGTGCCGCCGGTCGACCCGCAGCGGCTCAACGCGGCCGGCTCGGTGTTCCTCACCCGGCCCAAACTGTTCGACTACGTCGCCGAGCACGACCAGCTGACCGCGAAGGCGGCGGCGGTGTACCAGGCGGTGGCCGACGGCACGCTGAACGTGCGGATCGGGCACCGCTACCCCCTCGAGCAGGCCCGGGCCGCGCACGAGGACCTGCAGGCTCGCAAGACCACCGGGAAGGTCCTGCTCGCGATCTGAGCGGCCGCACAGCGGGCTCGTGTACATCCGGTCATCACGGATGCGGCGTCGGTGACCGACCGTGATGGTCTAGGGATGGTCCCTGTGCCCGAGAACACAACTGAGAACCCGCCGCCCGAGGCCGAGCGCCCGACCCCGTTTCACGACCTGCAGGACTACCTCGCGCTACCGCGGGTCGGCGGGCTCGCCCTGTCCCCGGACGGGTCCCGGCTGGTCACCGCGGTGTCGGCGCCGGACCCCACCCGCACCCGGTACGTGACAGCGCTCTGGGAGGTCGACCCGGCCGGCGAACGCCCGGCACGGCGGCTGACCCGCAGCGCCAAGGGCGAGCAGGGCGCGGTGTTCACCCCCGACGGCGACCTGCTGTTCGTCTCCGCCCGCCCGGACCCCGATGCCGAGCCCAAGGACGACGCGCCCGCCGCGCTGTGGCTGCTCCCCGCCGGCGGCGGCGAGGCCCGCGTCGTCGGCACCCGCCCCGGCGGTGTCGCCGCCCCGGTCGTCGCGACCGGGGCCGGCACCGTCCTGGCCACGTCGATGACGCTGCCCGGTGCCGTCACCGGCGAGGACGACGAGCAGCGCCGTACCGCGCGCACGGACAAGAAGATCTCCGCGATCCTGCACACCGGCTACCCGGTCCGGTTCTGGGACCACGACCTCGGGCCCGACCAGCCCCGGCTGCTCGCCGGCACCGTGCCGTCCCAGGGCACGGTGCAGTGGGCCGACCTGACCCCGGCCCCGGGCGGGGCGCTGCTGGAGAGCACCGCGGACATCAGCCCGGACGGGCACACGGTCGTGGCCGGCTGGCGGGTGGCCGAGCCGTACGGCTCGTCACGGTCCACGCTGGTGGCGATCGACGTCGCCGGCGGGGGTCGGCGCACGCTGGCCGACGACCCGGGCTTCGAGTTCAGCGGTGCCCGGATCAGCCCGGACGGGCGCATCGTCGCGGCGATCCGGGAGCGCCGCTCGGCACCGACCGAGGCGCCGCGGATGGACCTGGTGCTGGTGCCGCTGGACGCGGCGGACGGCGAGGTCCGGGTGCTCGCGCCGGAGTGGGACCGCTGGCCCGCGGACCTGCGCTGGACCCCGACCGGGGACGCGCTGATCGTCGTCGCGGACGAGAACGGCCGCTCGCCCCTGTTCCGGATCGGTGTCGCCGAGGGCACCGTCACCCGGCTCACCGGCGACGACGGCGCCTACACCGACCCGCGGGTCTCCCCCGACGGCCGGCACGTCTACGCCCTGCGCGGTGCGGTCGGCGCCCCGCCCGCCCCGGTCCGGCTCGACGCGCACGCCGCCGGCCAGCAGCCGGTGCTCCTTCCCGGCCCGGCGCAGCCGCCCGCGCTGCCCGGCACCCTCACCGAGGTGACCGCCACCGCCGAGGACGGCAGCCCGCTGCGCGCCTGGCTGGCGCTGCCCGACGGCCACGGCCCGGCCGCCGGCGAGCCCGCCCCACTGCTGCTGTGGATCCACGGCGGACCGCTGGGCAGCTGGAACACCTGGCAGTGGCGGTGGAACCCGTGGCTCATGGTGGCCCGCGGATACGCGGTGCTGCTGCCCGACCCGGCGCTGTCCACCGGCTACGGGCAGCGGTTCGTCGATCGCGGCTGGGGTGAGTGGGGCGGCGCGCCCTACACCGACCTGCTCGCCCTCACCGACGCCGCGGAGGCCCGCCCGGACGTCGACGCGACCCGCACCGCGGCGATGGGCGGTTCCTTCGGCGGTTACATGGCGAACTGGGTCGCCGGCCACACCGACCGGTTCTCCGCGATCGTCACGCACGCCGGCCTGTGGGCGCTGGAGCAGTTCGGTCCGACCACCGACGCGGCGTACTACTGGCTGCGCGAGATGACCGCGGAGATGGCGGCGGCCAACAGCCCGCACGCGTTCGCCGACGCGATCACCACGCCGATGCTGGTGATCCACGGGGACAAGGACTACCGGGTGCCGATCGGCGAGGCCCTGCGGCTGTGGTGGGACCTGGTGTCGCGGCAGCAGGACCCGCAGGACCAGCCGCACCGGTTCCTGTACTTCCCCGACGAGAACCACTGGATTCTCACGCCGCAGCACGCCGCGCTCTGGTACGAGACCGTCACCGCGTTCCTCGACCACCACGTGCTCGGCAAGGACTTCCAGACCCCGGAGCTGCTGCGCTGAGGCCCCGTGAGCCCGGCCGGTCCAACCCGGCCGGGCGGGCTGGGCTTCCCGGGGCGACGACATCGGCGTCCGTGCTGCCGACCCTGCACCGATGGCGACGACGCCCGCGCCGGACAGCCGCCGCGCCGAGCGGCGGCCGGGGCACCCCCCGGACGGCACACGCACGCTCCTGATCGGGATCATCGCCGACCCGGGGCTGCCCACCGAGATCGCCCGCCGGCTGGCCGAGCACCTCCCCGATGCGCTCGTGGAGCGATCGGGCGACCGGCTGCGCTGCCGGGTCGTGGTCGTCTCCAAGAACCTGTCCCGCGGGGACCGTCCCGGCGAGCGGCTCATCGACGTGGGCAAGGAACTGCGGGCCCGGGAAGGCTGGGACTTCGCGGTCGTGCTGACCGACCTGCCCCTGCAGACTCCGCACGGGCAACTGGTGGCCGATCTGAGCAGGCAGGCCGACGTCGCCGTGATCGCGATCCCGGGGCTGAGCATGGTGCGGCCCGCCGAGCATGCCCGTGATCTGGTGGTGCGGCTGCTGCTGGAGTGGGTCGGCGAACTTCCCGGCGACGGCGACCGGGCCCGGCGCTACCCGGCGGCACCACCGCTGCAGCAGGTCGCGCCGCCCTACCCGGACATCGATCTGCGGCTGACCACGCCGGCGGGCCGGCTGCGGCTGCTGGCCGCGATGGTCTGGATCAACCGGCCGTGGCGGCTGGTGTCCGGGCTGCACAGCGCGCTCGCGGCCACGCTCATCACCGCGGCCTTCGGGGTGGTGTCCAACTCGGTGTGGGCGCTCAGCGCGGCGCTGGGCGCCGAGCGGCTGTGGGTCGCGACGGGGCTGTCCCTGACCGCGGTCGTGGCCTGGTTGATCCTCAACCACCACCTGTGGCAGCACCCGGAGTCCCGGGAGCCGACCGAGCACCGCCTCATCCGGCTGTTCAACGCGGCCACGCTGCTCACCCTGGCCATCGGCTGTCTGGTGGCCTACCTCGTGCTGTTCGCCGCCCTGCTGCTGACCACGTGGTTCTTCGTGGTCCCGCAGGTGCTGGCGACGTCGATCGACCATCCGGCCGGGTTCGCCGACCAGGTACGACTGGCCTGGCTGGTGGCGTCACTGGCCACCCTCGCCGGCGCGTTCGGCGCCGGGCTCGAGTCGTCGGACACGGTGCGCTCGGCGACCTACGGCGCCCGGGTGCGGCACCGGATACGCAGTGCCGCCCGGAATCCGGAGGTCGCCGCCGGTGGGCGGTGCTAGAAGGGCCAGCCCAGCACCGGCAGCCCGATCGCGGCGTCGACCGCGATCGCGGCGAACAGGCCGCACAGGTACATGTTCGACAGGTGGAACAGCCGCATCGGCACCACCTCGCGCCCGGCCCGGACCCCGGTGTGCAACCGGTGCGCCTTGAACACGAACCAGCCGCCGCCCAGCACCGCCACCGCCGCGTAGATCCAGGACGTGGCCGGGACCAGCAGCAGCGTCCACAGCGCCATCACCCACGAGTAGACGACGATCCGGAACGACACCTGCGCCGGGGTGGCGATCACCGGCAGCATCGGGACGCCGGCCGCGGCGTAGTCCTCCTTGTAGCGCATCGCCAGCGCCCAGAAGTGCGGCGGCGTCCAGAAGAAGATGACGCCGAACATGACCAGCGCGGGCCACTGGACCGTCCCGGTCACCGCGGCCCAGCCGATCACCACCGGCATGCAGCCCGCCGCGCCGCCCCAGACGATGTTCTGGGCGGTGCGCCGCTTGAGCAGCAGCGTGTAGACGAGCACATAGAACGCGATCGCGGCGATCGACAGCACCGCGGCCAGCCAGTTGGTCGTCAGCGCGAGCCACACCGAGCTCAGCACACCGAGCACCAGGCCGAAGATCAGCGCGTTGCGCGGCGGGACCTGCCCCTTGGCCAGCGGCCGGCGGGCGGTGCGCTTCATGACCGCGTCGATGTCGGCGTCGACCACACAGTTCAGTGCATGCGCGCTCGCCGCCGCCATCGCGCCGCCGACGAGGGTGGCGACGATCAGCCACACCGACGGGATGCCACGCTCGGCGAGGAACATCGCGGGCACCGTGACCACGAGCAACTGCTCGATGATCCGGGTCTTGGTGAGCCCGAGGTAGGCCCGGACGACGTCACCGGCCCGCTGCAGCTGGGCCCGGAGACGCGGCCCGTGCTGGCGGTGCGGTGGCGAGTCCGTCGATCCCGGGTGGGACACGGGCGCGCTCACCAGTTGCTACCTCGCTCGGGGGATGTGGTGGTCGGAAGGTCGTAGGCAAAATCTGTTTCTACAGCCCGTCGATGGTAACCGGGGGCATGTCGCAGCGAGCCATGGGGTAGACCTCGGGTGACCGAGCGGGCGGTGATCACAGGGGACCGGCCGGGACGACTAGGCTGGTCCACGAGCCGGACGCGCTGTGGCGTACCGCCCGCGCCCCCACCAGAGATCCAGGAGCACTGCCGTGTCCGTGACCGACGTCTCCAGCCTCACCCGCGCCGAGGTGCCGCAGGACTGGACGGAACTGGACCGCCGTGCGGTCGACACCGTCCGCGTCCTGGCCGCGGATTCCGTGCAGAAGGTCGGCAGCGGCCACCCCGGCACCGCGATGAGCCTCGCCCCGCTGGCCTACGCGCTGTTCCAGCGGGTGCTGCGCCACGACCCCAACGATCCCGACTGGATCGGCCGCGACCGCTTCGTGCTGTCCGCCGGGCACTCCAGCCTGACGCTCTACATCCAGCTGTTCCTCTCCGGTTACGGTCTCGGGCTCGACGACCTCAAGGCGCTGCGCACCTGGGGCTCGAAGACTCCTGGGCACCCCGAGTACCGGCACACCCGCGGCGTCGAGATGACCACCGGCCCGCTGGGCCAGGGGCTGGCCTCCGCGGTCGGGATGGCGATGGCCGCCCGCCGCGAGCGCGGCCTGTTCGACCCGGACACCCCGCAGGGTGAGAGCCCGTTCGACCACGACATCTACGTGATCGCCTCCGACGGCGACATCCAGGAGGGCGTCACCTCCGAGGCGTCCTCGCTGGCCGGCACCCAGCAGCTGGGCAACCTCACGGTGATCTACGACGACAACAAGATCTCCATCGAGGACGACACCACGATCGCGCTGTCCGAGGACACCGCGAAGCGGTACGAGGCCTACGGCTGGCACGTTCAGGTCGTCGAGGGCGGGGAGAACGTCAGCGGCATCCTCGACGCCCTGCAGGCGGCCAAGGCCGAGACCTCCCGGCCGTCGTTCATTCTGCTGCGCACCGTCATCGGGTTCCCCGCCCCGACGAAAATGAACACGGGCAAGGCCCACGGCGCCGCGCTGGGCGACGAGGAAGTGGCCGAGGTCAAGAAGATCCTGGGCTTCGACCCCGAGCAGACCTTCCAGGTCGAGCCCGAGGTGCTCGAGCACGCGCGCGAGGTCCGCGAGCGCGGCGCGCGGCTGCACCGCGAGTGGCAGCAGCGCTTCGACGAGTGGGCGGCCCGCGAACCCGAGCGCAAGGAACTGCTCGACCGGCTGCTGGCGGGCAAGATGCCGGAGGGCTGGGACGACGTGCTGCCGACGTTCGAGGTGGGCAAGGAGATCGCCACCCGCAAGGCCTCCGGCGAGGTGCTGAAGGCGCTGGCTCCGGTGCTGCCCGAGCTGTGGGGCGGCTCCGCCGACCTCGCCGAGAGCAACAACACCACGATGGAGGGCGCCGACTCGTTCGGCCCGGAGTCCATCAGGACGAAGATGTGGGACGCCCACCCCTACGGGCGCACCCTGCACTTCGGGGTCCGCGAGCACGCGATGGGGGCGGCGCTCAACGGGATCGCGCTGCACGGCCCGACCCGGCCCTACGGCGGCACCTTCCTGGTGTTCAGCGACTACATGCGTCCCGCCGTCCGGCTGGCCGCGATCATGCAGACCGCCGTGACCTACGTCTGGACGCACGACTCGATCGGGCTCGGCGAGGACGGCCCCACCCACCAGCCGATCGAGCACCTGGCCGCGCTGCGCGCGATCCCGGACCTGGCGGTCGTGCGCCCCGGTGACGCCAACGAGACCGTGGCGGCCTGGAAGGCCGTCCTCGAGCAGCGCGGCCCCGTCGGCCTCGCGCTGACCCGGCAGAACCTGCCCACGCTGGCGGGCACCTCCGCCGAGGGCGTCGCACGCGGCGGCTACGTGCTGGCCGACGCCTCGAGCGGCGAGCCGCAGGTGGTCATCATCGCGACCGGCTCGGAGCTGCAGCTGGCGGTGTCCGCCCGCGAGGTCCTGGAGGCCGACGGGGTGCCGACCCGGGTCGTCTCGATGCCGTGCGTCGAGTGGTTCGACGCGCAGGACGAGGACTACCGCGAGTCCGTGCTGCCGTCCGCGGTGCGGGCCCGGGTCGCGGTCGAGGCCGGCATCGCCCAGCCCTGGTACCGGATCGTCGGCGGCGCCGGCCGGATCGTCTCCATCGAGCACTTCGGCGCCAGCGCCGACTACAAGACCCTGTTCCGCGAGTTCGGTTTCACCACCGACACGGTCGTCGACGCCGCCCGCCGCAGCATCGCCGCCGTCTGATCGCACATCTGAAGGAGCTCTACGCAATGAGCACCAACGAAAGGCTCGCCGCTCTGGCTGCGGCGGGCGTGTCCATCTGGCTCGACGACCTGTCCCGGGAGCGGCTGCGCACCGGGAACCTGCAGGAACTGATCCGCGACTGGTACGTCGTCGGCGTCACCACCAACCCGACGATCTTCGCTGCCGCGCTCGCCCAGGGTGACGCCTACGACGAGCAGATCCGCGAGCTCGCCGCCCGCGGCGCCTCGGTCGAGGACGCCGTCCGCGAGATCACCGTGACCGACGTCCGGGACGCCTGCGACATCTTCCGGGAGACCTGGGAGTCCACGGGCGGCATCGACGGCCGGGTCTCCCTCGAGGTCGACCCGGGCCTGGCCCACGACACCGAGGCCACCGTCGCGCAGGCGCTGGACCTGTGGAAAGCCGTCGACCGGCCGAACCTGCTGGTCAAGATCCCGGCCACCGAGGCCGGGATCCCCGCGATCACCCGGGCGCTCGCCGAGGGCGTCAGCGTGAACGTCACGCTGATCTTCTCCATCGAGCGCTATCGCGCGGTGATGGAGGCCTACCTCGCCGGCCTCGAGCAGGCCGCCGCGAACGGCCACCGGCTGGGCTCGATCGAGTCCGTGGCCAGCTTCTTCGTCTCCCGGGTGGACACCGAGGTCGACAACCGGCTGGAGAAGATCGGCACGCGAGAGGCCCTCGAGCTGCGCGGTAAGGCCGCGATCGCGAACGCCCGGCTGGCCTACGCCGCGTACCAGGAGGTGTTCGCCGGTGAGCGCTGGGCGGCCCTGGAGCAGCAGGGCGCCCGGGTGCAGCGGCCGCTGTGGGCCTCCACCGGGGTGAAGAACCCGGAATACCCGGACACCATGTACGTCACCGAGCTGGTGGTGGCGAACACCGTCAACACCATGCCGGAGAAGACGCTGAAGGCCTTCGCCGACCACGGCGAGGTGCTGGGCGACCGGGTCACCGGCCGGGCCGCCGAGGCCCGGGCCGTGTTCGACGCGCTGGAACGGGTCGGGATCGACGTGTCCGACGTCTTCCGCACCCTGGAGCGCGAGGGCGTGGAGAAGTTCGAGAAGTCCTGGCAGGAGCTCGGCGAAACGGTGCGGGCCCAGCTCGACGCGGCCGAGTGACGGCATCTGACACAGAACGCACGACAGGACCGGTGATTCGCCCGTGACGGTGCCGTCCGTCGCCGTCGCCGACGGGCCGCTCGGCGAGGAGGTGGAGCGGCTCGCGGCCGAGCTCGTGGCCGACACGGTCGCATCGCGGATCGCCGACGGCGACCCCAGCACCTGGGGCGCGGGCACCGCGGCGGCCGACGGGCTGGGCTGGGTCGGCCTGCCGCGCGCGTCGCGGCCGCTGCTGGGGCAGATCAGCGCGCTGCGGGAGCGGTTCCGGGTGGCCGGGGCGACCCGCGTCGTACTGATCGGCGAGCCCGGGGTCACCCTGGCCGCCGAGGCGATCGCCCGGGACGCCGGGGGCGGGCTCACCGTGCTCGACACCGCCGACCCCGGGCAGGTCGGCGACGCGCTGGCCGGTGACCTGGCCGGCACCGTCCTGGTCGTCGCGGACCCGGACGGGGAGCTGCCCGGCCGGGACGGCACCGACGACCTCGTCACCGGGGCCGTCGACGCCGTCACCCGGGTCTTCGCCGACGCCCTCGCCGCGGAGGGCCTCGATCCCGCCGAACGCACGGTCGTGATCACCGAACCGGGGTCGCCGCTCGACGAGCGGTCGCGCGAAGCCGGCGCGATCGTGATCACCGCCGAGCGCGACGTGCCCGACCGGTTCGCCGCACTGGGCCCGTTCGGGCTGGTGCCGGCCGGGCTGGCCGGGGCCGACGTGGCCCGGGTGCTCGCCGACGCGGCCGACGCCGCGGCCCGACTCGGTGCCGACGACCTGGAGAACCCTGCGCTGCGCCTGGCCGCGGTGCTCGCCGCCTCGTCGGAGGTGCTGCCGATCGACGCCGCGCACGGGCCCAGCGGGCTGGCCGACTGGATCGCCCAGCTCGTCGCCGGGTCCCTGACCGGGCGCGGGCCGCTGCCCGTGCTCGTGGAGGGGCCCGACGCCCCGGGCTGGGACGACGCCGGTACGACCGTCGCGCTGAGCGGCGCCGCGGTGGTGGGCGGGACGCCCGCCGCCGTCACCGCCTCCGGGCCGCTCGGGGCCCAGTTCGTGCTGTGGGAGCGCGCGGTCGCGGCTGCCGGGCGGCTGCTGCAGACCGACCCGTTCGCCCCCGACGCGGATCCGGGGCCGGCGCCCGAGCCCGGCCCGGCCACGTTCGTCGACGGCCTCGTCGAGGTGCACGCCGGGCCGTGGCTGCCCGCCGGCGCCACGACCGTCGCCGACGCGCTGCGGGCCCTGGTCCGGTTGGCGGCGGGCACCGAAGACGGTCATCTGGCGGTCGCGGCCTGGCTGGACCGGGTCGAGGACGCCTCCACAACGGTGCTGCGCGGCGAACTGGCCCGCCGCACCGGGCTCCCCACCACCTTCGACTGGGCGCCCCGGTGGCGGGCCGGCAGCGGCCGCCGCCACCGTGACGCGCCGACGAAAGGGGTGATCATTTCGCTGACGGGCACAGCCGAGGAAGATGTGGCGGTACCGGGCAGGCCGTTCGGGCTGGCGGCGGTCCAGCTCGCGCAGGCCCGCGCGGAGAACGCCGGATTGGCCGCGTGCGGCCGGCCGGTGCTACGACTGCACTTCCTCGACCGGGTGGCCGGGCTGGTCACCGTGGCCAAGGCCATCCAGGAACTCTGACGACGCTGAACGGGATGGGAACTAGGGTGACCGCGATGTCCGCCGGCACAAGCGCACTCGAGCGCGATTGGACGAACCCCCTCCGCGACCCGCGGGACAAGCGGCTGCCACGCATCGCCGGGCCCTGCGGCCTGGTGATATTCGGCGTGACGGGTGACCTGTCGCGCAAGAAGCTGATGCCCGCGATCTACGACCTGGCCAACCGCGGGCTGCTGCCACCGGGCTTCGCGCTCACCGGCTTCGCCCGCCGGGACTGGGAGACCGAGGACTTCGGCCAGGTCGTCTACGAGGCCGTGAAGGAGCACGCCCGCACCCCGTTCCGCCAGGAGGTGTGGGACCGCCTCGCCGAGGGTTTCCGGTTCGTGCAGGGCAGCTTCGACGACGACGACGCGTTCGACCGCCTCGAGCAGACCGTCGCCGACCTCGACCGGATCCGCGGCACCAACGGCAACCACGCGTTCTACCTGTCCATCCCGCCCTCGGCGTTCCCGGTGGTGTGCAAGCAACTGGCCCGCTCCGGCCTCTCGTCGCAGCAGGACGAGCAGTGGCGCCGGGTCGTCATCGAGAAGCCGTTCGGGCACGACCTGCAGTCGGCGCGCGAGCTGAACGGCATAGTCAACGAGGTCTTCCCCGAGGACTCGGTGTTCCGCATCGACCACTACCTCGGCAAGGAGACGGTGCAGAACATCCTGGCGCTGCGCTTCGCCAACCAGCTGTTCGAGCCGATCTGGAACAGCCACTACGTGGACCACGTGCAGATCACCATGGCCGAGGACATCGGCCTGGGCGGTCGCGCCGGCTACTACGACGGCATCGGCGCGGCCCGCGACGTCATCCAGAACCACCTGCTGCAGCTGCTCGCGTTCACCGCGATGGAGGAACCGACGTCGTTCTCCTCCGACGAGCTGCGCGCCGAGAAGACCAAGGTGCTCAACGCCACCCGGCTGGTCGGTCCGCTCGACGAGACCACCGCCCGCGGGCAGTACACCGGCGGCTGGCAGGGCGGCGAGCTCGTCCGCGGCCTCAAGGAGGAGGAGGGCTTCGACCCGAACTCCAAGACCGAGACCTACGCCGCGATCACGTGCGAGGTCGACACCCGGCGCTGGGCCGGGGTGCCGTTCTACCTGCGCACCGGCAAGCGGCTGGGCCGGCGCGTCACCGAGATCGCGGTGATGTTCAAGCGGGCCCCGCACCTGCCGTTCGACGCGACGATGACCGAGGAGCTGGGGCAGAACGCGTTCGTCATCCGGGTGCAGCCCGACGAGGGCGTGACGATGCGCTTCGGGTCGAAGGTGCCGGGCAGCCAGATGGAGGTCCGCGACGTCACGATGGACTTCGGCTACGGCACGGCGTTCACCGAGGCGTCCCCGGAGGCCTACGAGCGGCTGATCCTGGACGTGTTGCTCGGCGAGCCGTCGCTGTTCCCGGTCAACCAGGAGGTCGAGCGGTCCTGGGAGATCCTCGACCCGGTGATCGAGCACTGGGCCGCCCAGGAGGACGGGCCGGACCCGTACCCGGCGGGGAGCTGGGGCCCGGAGTCCGCCGAGCGGATGCTCGCCCGGACCGGGCGCAGCTGGCGGCGGCCGTGATCCCCGGCCGCGCGCACTCGAGCGAGCACAGGAGCCGAGCATGATCGTCGATCTGCCGTCGAGCACCACCTCGGCGGTCAACAAGAAGCTCGTGGAGCTGCGGGAGAGCGGTGGTGTGCTCGCGCTGGGCCGGGTGCTCACCCTCGTCGTGGTCACCGACGACAGCCAGGCCATCGAGAACGCGATCGCCGCGGCCAACGCCGCCAGCCGCGAGCACCCCTGCCGGGTCATCGTGCTGGCCCGCGGTCAGCGCAGGGCCGCCGCGCGGCTGGACGCGCAGATCCGGGTCGGTGGCGACGCCGGCGCCAGTGAGGTGATCGTGCTCCGCGGTTACGGCCAGCTGGCCGCCGACGAGCCGGGCGCCGGGATGGTCATGCCGCTACTGCTGCCCGATGCGCCCGTCGTCGCGTGGTGGCCCGGGGATGCACCCGCGGTGCCCTCGGAGGACGCGATCGGCCGGCTCGCCCAGCGCCGGATCACCGACGCGCTGTCGGCGAAGAACCCGCTCAAGGCCTTCGAGCAGCGCCGGGCGAGCTACGTGGCCGGCGACACCGACCTCACCTGGACCCGGCTCACCGGGTGGCGGGCGCTGCTCGCCGCCGCCCTGGACCACCCGCCGCACGACCCGGTCACCAGTGCGCTCGTCGCCGGCGAGGCGGTTTCGCCCTCGACCGACCTGGTGGCCGGCTGGCTCGCCACCCGGCTCGGGGTCAAGGTCAAGCGCTCGCCGTCGAGCAGCGGCGCCGGGTTGTCGCTGGTGCGGCTCAACCGGCAGTCCGGCCCGATCGAGCTGATCCGCCCGGACGGCAAGACCGGGACGCTGCGCCAGCCCGGGCAACCCGATCGGATGATCGCGCTGTCCCGCCGCGGGGTACCCGACTGCCTGGCCGAGGAGCTGCGCAGGCTGGACCCCGACGAGATCTACGGTGCCGCGCTGGCCGGTGTCGCAGACGTCACCCGGGGCCGGACCCCGGTGAAAGCAGAGGTGTGAGCACTGTGATGGCTGCGCAACCCGACATCGTCGTCCACTCGACCCCGGAGGTACTGGCCGCCGCGGCCGCCGCCCGGCTGGTGACGAAGCTGGTCGACCTGCAGGCGGCGGGCACCACCCCGAAGCTGGTGCTGACCGGCGGCGGTGTCGGGATCGCGACGCTCGAGCAGCTGCGCACCGGGCCGCTGCGTGACGCGGTCGACTGGTCGCGCATCGAGTTCTACTGGGGCGACGAGCGGTTCCTGCCACCCGGCGACCCGGAGCGCAACGAGACCCAGGCCCGCCACGCCCTGCTCGATCACGTCCCGGTGAACCCGGAGCTCGTCTACCCGATGGGCGCCGACACCGGAACCGGTCCCGCGGGCGCCGATCCGGCCGCGGCCGAGTACGCCGAGCTGCTGGCGAGCAAGGCCGCGCCCGAGGACCACGGCCCGGTGCCGACCTTCGACGTGCTGCTGCTCGGCATGGGCCCGGAGGGCCACGTCGCGTCGATCTTCCCGGACTCCCCCGCGGTCTACGAGCACGAGCGCACGGTGGTGGCGGTGCACAACTGCCCGAAGCCGCCGCCGACGCGGATCACGCTGACCCTGCCGACCATCCGCAGCGCCGCCGAGGTGTGGATCCTCGCCACCGGGGAAGCCAAGGCCGCCGCGGTCGCCATGGCGCTCGGCGGGGCCGGGGAGGTCGCCATGCCGGCCGCCGGGGCGCGCGGCAAGCGGCGGACCCGGTGGCTGCTCGACCGGGCGGCGGCGTCGAAGCTGCCGCGCGATCTGGTGCCACCTATCGCGTAGCTCGTGCGCGGGAAGCGGTGCTACCGCACCACTTCCCGCGCACGGGCACCGGAGGTGCATGGTGACGTACGTGGTGGTCGACGGTGCGAACGTCGTCGGCTCCCGGCCGGATGGCTGGTGGCGCGACCGCGCCGGCGCCGCCGCCCGGTTGGCCGAACGACTCGACGCCGCGCTGCGCGACGATCCGGCCGCGCTCGCAGCGGCGGTCGGGGCGGTGGGCTCCCCCGGTGACCTGCACGTGCCGCTGGTCCTGGAAGGCGCCGCCCGCCGCGCCGAGCCGCGCGTGAGCGATCCGCGCCTGGAGATCGTGGACGCCCCGGCCGACGGCGACTCGACGATCGCCGAGCTGGCCCGGGACCTGACCGGCCGCGGCGACGACGTCGTGGTGGTCACCGCCGACCGCGGGCTGCGTGACCGGATACGCGCCGCCGGCGCGCGGGCCGTCGGCCCCGGGGCCCTGTTGCGCGCGCTGCCCGCCACCGTGCACTGATCCCGGCCGCCCGGCCGGCCGAGGACGGCGGCGGATCGTGGCGGCCACCCGGGCCGCTCAGAAGGACCGGCGCCGCGACGCGCTCGCCGCGGCCGCGCTGGCCCCCACCGCGCTGCCCACGACCGAGCGCCGCGGCAACGGGGTGGAGTAGACGACGCTGGTGGCGACCCCGCCGACCCCGCCGAGCCCGGCGATCCGGCCGGTGACCGCCTCCAGGTGCCGCATGGATCGGGCCCGGACGGTGAGCACGACACAGTCCTCGCCGGTCACGTGGTGGGCCTCGATGATCTCCGGGGTGGTGGCGAGCAGGTCGCGGAACGCCTTGTCGTTGCCGCCCGACCCGCGCAGCCGGACCAGCGCCATGATCATCAGGCCGAGCTTGTCCGGGTCGATCTCGGCCGTGTAGCCGGTGATGATGCCCAGCTCCTCCAGCCGTCGCACCCGCTCGGTGACCGCGCTGGGCGAGAGCGCCACCATGCGGCCCAGGTCCGCGTAGCTGGCTCGGCCGTCGCGCTGCAGTGCTTCCAGCAGCTCCCAGTCGATATCGTCCAGTGATTCCACGGCCACTGCGCGAATTTACCGTGACATCGACGGTGAGGGGCAACCGCAGCAGGCGCACCGGGTCGGCCTATCGTGATCGCCATGACCGCAGGCAGTCAGGTCCGCGACGTCCGCATCGGCACGCCCGGCAGCACCGGCGCCACCCGGGTGATGCTGCTCGGCTCCGGGGAGCTGGGCAAGGAGGTGATCATCTCCTTCCAGCGGCTGGGGGTCGAGGTGATCGCCGTGGACCGTTACCCGGGCGCACCCGGGCACCAGGTCGCGCACCGCTGGCACGCCATCGACATGACCGACGCCGCGGCGCTGATCGAGCTCATCGAACGCGAGCGGCCCGACTACGTGATCCCGGAGATCGAGGCCATCGCCACCGACGCGCTGGCCGCCGTCGAAGCCGCCGGCGCCGCGACGGTGATCCCGACCGCGCGGGCGACCCGGCTGACCATGGACCGCGAGGGCATCCGGCGGCTGGCCGCCGAGGAACTGGGCCTGCCGACCTCGCCGTACGCGTTCGCCGACACCCTGGACGAGGTCCGGGCCGCGATCGACGGGGGCATCGGCTACCCGTGCGTGCTCAAGCCGGTGATGTCCTCGTCGGGCAAGGGCCAGTCGGTGCTCCGCTCCGCAGCGGATCTGAACACTGCGTGGGACCACGCGATGGCCGGCGGGCGGGTGCAGCGGGGCCGGGTCATCGTCGAGGGCTTCGTCGACTTCGACTACGAGATCACCCAACTCACCGTGCGCGCGGCCGACGGGGCCGGCGGGACCGGGACCTTCTTCTGCGCGCCCATCGGCCACATTCAGCGCGACGGCGACTACGTGGAGTCCTGGCAGCCGCAGCCGATGAGCGACGCCGCGATCGCGGCTGCTCGTGACGTCGCCGAGCGCGTGACCACGGCGCTGGGCGGCCGCGGGGTGTTCGGCGTGGAGTTGTTCGTGCGCGGCGACGACGTCTACTTCTCCGAGGTCTCCCCCCGCCCGCACGACACCGGACTGGTCACGCTGGCCACCCAGCGGCTCTCGGAGTTCGAGCTGCACGCCCGCGCGGTGCTCGGTCTGCCGGTCGACGTCGCGCTGCGCTCGCCCGGCGCCTCGGCCGTGATCTACGGCGGGATGGACGCGCCGGGCATCGCGTTCGAGGGCGTCGCGGAGGCGCTGGCGGTGCCCGAGACCGACCTGCGGTTGTTCGGCAAGCCGGAGAGCTTCGTGCGCCGGCGAATGGGCGTGGCCGTCGCCGCCGGCACGGACACCGATGTCGCCCGCGAGCGCGCGAAGCGGGCCGCCGCCCTCGTCCGCCC
>NZ_JAAXLA010000108.1 GCF_012911935.1 Pseudonocardia acidicola
CCCGGTCTCCCGGCGGGATGCACGCGCCCGACGATCCGGTGCTGGACGGGCGTTACCGGCTGACGGGGCTGCTCGGGACGGGTGGCATGGCCGACGTGCACCGGGCCGTCGACCTGCGGCTGAACCGCCCCGTGGCGGTGAAGATCTTCCGGCCCGGTACCGATCCCGCCGGCGAGCAGCGCTTCCACGACGAGGCGCAGACGCTCGCGAACCTGAACCACCCCGGGCTGATCCCGGTGCACGACTTCGGCATCGAACACCACCGCGCGTACCTCGTGATGGAGTTGGTCGAGGGACCGACGCTGCGCGCGCAACTCGACCGGGAGCGCCTGCCGCTGGGCGAGGTGGCGCGCATCGGCAGCGGCATCGCGAACGTGCTGGCCTACGTCCACACCCAGGGCGTCGTTCACCGCGACGTGAAGCCGTCGAACGTGCTGCTCGACCACGGTCGGCGGGTGCGCCTCGCCGACTTCGGGATCTCCCGGCTGGCGGGCGCAACCGGCCTCACCTCCGCCGACGTCGCCGTCGGCACGGCTCCCTACATGGCGCCCGAACAGGTGCGCGGCGAGCACGTGGGTCCCCCGGCCGACATCTATGCGCTCGGCCTGGTGCTGCTGGAAGCGATCACCGGCCACCGGGAGTACCCGGGGGAGAGTTGGGAGGCGGCGGCCGGACGGCTCTCGAGGCCACCCGCGGTGCCCGGCGACGTGCCGGGCCCGCTGCGGCGGGCGCTGCTCGCCATGACCGACCCCGACCCGGCGCGACGGCCGACCGCCCGGCAGGCCGCGCAGATGCTCGCCGCCGCTGCAACCGGTGACACCGGCGCAGACGCCGCCGACGAGGAGCCACCGGGCTCGACGACGAAACGCTACCTGGCGATCGCGCTCGGCCTGGTCGCGCTGCTCGCCGCGCTCGTCGTCGCGGCGCTGGTGGGTGGGAAGGACGCGTCGACGCAGGCGCAGCCGAGTGCCCCGGCCACCGCAGCCGCGGACCCCGGGACCAGGGGCGGCGGGGACAGCGGCCCCCGGTTCCCCGGCCCGCCGAGCTTCAGCCCCCCGCACTTCAGCCCACCGAGCTTCGGCGCCTCCGATCTGCCGCACGTTCCGAACCTGCCGAGCGTCCCCAAGGTGCCGGAGTCCGTGGGCCAGGACGCGCGCAGTCTCTGGCAGCAGTTCAGCGACTGGCTGTCCAGCGTGTTCTGACCGGCGCATGTTTCCCCGCCCGTTACCCCGACGTACCAACTGGTTACGCAGCGCAACCATTGACCGCGATGCGAGGACCGTTCACCGCAACAGGGGTAGCCCGGATGGGCGAGCACTCCTACCTTCGGGTCGTCCCCGGCGCTCCCCAACCGGGCAGCCCACCCCCCCAGGTGCTGCTCAGCCCGGGGGCAACGGTGGAGCGCCCCGGCGACCCCCTCACGACGGGGCGCTCCACCCCGCCCGCGGCGCCTGCGTGCGGGGCCGCCCTGGCGGGGCGTCATCCCGACCGGTCGGGTCCGGCCCGGGTCGGCTCGATGCGCAGCAGGACGCGTTGTTCCCGCCGCATCGCGTCGCGGTAGTCGTCCCAGTCCGGGTGCTCGCCGGATACGCGCCGGTAGTAGCCGACGAGCAGGTCCAGCGCCTCTGGCTGCTCGATCACCTCGGCTCGTCCCTCGACCTGGATCCACCGCCCGAAGAACTGGTCGGGCAGCACGCACAGCCAGACCCGTGGGTCCCGCCGCACGTTGCGCACCTTGTAGGCGGTCTCGCGGGTGCTGACCAGCAGGCGCCCGTCGTCGTCGACAGCGGCCAGCACGGGTGACATCTGCGGGGTGCCGTCCGTGCGCGCCGTGGCCAGGACGGCCCGTGGCTGTTCCCGCATCACCGCTCGCGCTTCGTCGAGATCCATTGATCCTCCCGGGCGTCGATGTCGTGCAGGACTGATCATGCCGCGTCGGTGCGCTTCCCGGCCCCTGCCGGAAGCGCCGGCCGCTGCGGTCACGTGGCGGTGACGATCATGTACAGCCCGTAGACGACCACCAGCGCGCAGGCGAGGAAACACAGCCCGGCTGCGAGCACGTGCAGCGCAGCGCGGTGGACGGCGCCGTCCGGTCCGGTGCGCTCCCCGGTCGCCAGGGCGGCGACGCCGAGGGAGAACAGCAGGATCAGCCCGACGCCCGCGCCGAACGACACCACGATCACCTGGGCGAGCGACGTCCAGTCGATCAGCATGCCCTCTCCTCGGCTCGGCCGCCGGTCGTCGGGATCTGGGGCGTGGGAACGTTGTTGACGTTGGCGGCCGTGACCGGCTGACGGCGGGCCAGCACATAGGTCGTGAGAGCCACCGCGACGGCGACGACGGCGACGATCACGATGCCGACGGCTCCCGCTGCGGCGACCCGTCCGGCGATGCTGCCGACGATCGCTGCGGCGGGCAGGGTGAACGCCCAGGCGAGGACCATCTGCCCGGCCAGACTCCAGCGGACCGCGGCCAGCCGGCGCGCGGATCCGACCCCGAAGACCGCTCCCGAGACGACCTGGGTGGTCGAGAGCGGGTAGCCGAAGTGGGTCGAGACCAGGATGACCACGGTGCTGCTGGTCTCGGCGGCGAACCCCTGCGTCGTCTCGATCCGGGTGATGCGGCGGCCGAGGGTGCGGATGATGCGCCAGCCGCCGACATAGGTACCCACGGCGATCGCCAGGCCCGCCATGAGGATGACCCAGACCGGCGGACCCGAGTTCGGCGGTAGCAGCCCGACGGTGATCAAGGTCAGCGTGACGACGCCCATCGTCTTCTGCGCGTCGTTGGTTCCGTGCGCCAGCGAGACCATCGAGGCCGAGACCACCTGGCCGGCCTTGTAGCCGCGGCTCACGATGGGTTGGTCGCCCCGGCTGGTGAGCCGGTAGGCCAGATACGTGCCGGTGAACGCCACCAGCCCGGCCACGAAGGGGGAGAGGATCGCGGGGATCAGCACCTTCGACAGCACGGTGCCGAAGTGCACGGCGTGGACGCCTGCCGCGGCCCAGGTGGCGCCGATCAGACCACCGAACAGGGCATGCGACGAGCTGGAGGGGAGGCCGAGCAGCCAGGTCACCAGGTTCCACAGCACCGCCCCGACCAGCCCCGCGAAGATCACGGTCGGGGTGATCTGGGCCTCGTCGACCAGGCCACCGGAGATGGTCTTGGCCACCGTGACCGACAGGAACGCTCCGACCAGGTTGAAGACGCCGGACACGGCGACGCCGACCCGCGGCGGAAGCGCGCCGGTGGCGATCGAGGTGGCCATTGCGTTGGCCGTGTCGTGGAAACCGTTGGTGAAGTCGAAGATCAACGCGGTGATGATCACGATGAGGACGATGGTGCTCACGGAGGAGGGCTCTCTGTGGTCGGGATTGCGCTCGGCCCTGCAGGGTTGGGAGCCGCCGAATCGATAAACGTGAACAAATGGTGATGGGAGGGGCTCAGCTCCAGCCGAGGAGGCCGAGCACGGTCTGGACGACCAGCAGCAGTGACATGGCCGTCACCGCGGCGACGGCGATGGTGGCCGTGATCCGGAACGCGCGCCCGTTGGCCGCGCCGCCGAGGACGCTGCGCCGGTTGGCCAGGATCAGGATGAAGATCAGGATGACCGGTGCGACGATGCCCTGCAGCACCTGGGTGTAGATCAGCAACTGGATCAGGTTGACCGGGGTGAGGGCGACGGTCGCACCGAGGATCACCTGGAACGTGAACAACCCGAGGAACAGCGGCGCCTCCCGGAAGCGCCGGGTCACCGAGCGCTCGACCCCGACGGCCTCGCTGATGGCATAGGCGGTGGACAGGGGGACGACCGCGCCGGCGAGTGCGCTGGCTCCGAGCAGCCCCACGGCGAAGAGGAGTTCCGCCCCGGGACCGGCGACCGGCCGCAGGGCCTCCGCGGCCTGCCGGGCGGAATCGAGTGGTCCCTGACCGCCGATGGTGGCCCCGGTGGCGATGATGATCATGATGGAGATGATGCAGGCGAACACGGCGCCGCTGATCGCGTCGAAGCGAGCGGCGCGGTGGTCCCTGGGGCCCGCGCCCCGGTCCACGACGGCCGCCGCGGCGTAGAGCTGCATGTACGGGCTCACGGTCGTGCCGATCAGTGCCACGCCGAGCAGCAGGAAGTCCTTGTCGGTGCTGACATGCGGGAGCGCCAGGTTCGAGGCGACCTGCGACCAGTCCGGGTGCGCGAGCACCGCCGCGACGGGATAGGCCAGAAAGGTCAGCGAGAACAGCAGGAAGATCCGCTCGGCGTAGCGGTAGGAGCCGAACACGACCAGCCCCCACAACAGCACCGCGAAGATCGGGATGACCACGTAGCGGCTGACCCCGATCAGCTCGAACGCCGCCCCGATACCGGCGAACTCCGCGACCACCAGGCCGGTGTTGGCGAGCAGGATGCAGAACAACGCCAGCGCGGTCATCCGCAGGCTGAACTGCTCGCGGATCAGGGCTGCGATGCCCTTGCCGGTATGCGTGCCCAGCCGGACCGCCATCTCCTGCACCAGGACCAGGACGATCGTCACCAGCACCATGAAGAACAACGTGCGGTAGACGTACTGGGAACCCGCGGAGGAGTAGGTCGCGATGCCCGCCGCGTCGTTGCCGGCGTTCGCCGCGATCAGTCCCGGGCCGGCGATCGCCAGATAGGCGAGGATCCGGTGGCGGCGCAAGCGGTCCCACAGCCGCCGGCCCGGTGCCTGCCGGGGCGCGGCGTCGGGCTCCACCCCCGGTCGGGTCCCTGCTGAATCGGGCGCGGTGGCGGTGCCCGGGGCGCCGCGACCCTGCCCCTGCTCGCCGTGGTTCATTGCAGCAACCTCGGAAAGTGCATCCGGTCGTCGCCGGAGATGAGCGCGTCGATGACGTCATCGGCGAGGATGCGGCCCAGCGGGTGGCAGTCGGGGTCGACCACCAGCAACGAGGACCGGCGCGCCTCCACGAGGGCCGCGGCGACCCGGCCGGCGTCGGCCTCCGGCTCGACCACCACCGGGTCGGTGTGCGTGCCGGCGTGCACCAGCTCACCGAGCCTCTCCTCGGCGGGTGTGACGAGCAGGTCGAACAGCCCGACGTCCGCCACGACACGGTGCTGCGCGTCGCAGACCACCACCGCGTCGATCTCGTTGCGGTGCTCGGCCAACCCCCCCAGGCGGGCCCGCACGGCACCGACCGTGTCGTCCTCACCGGCCGTCACCAGTACCGTCGTCATGAATCCACCGGCCTGCTTCTCCGGATAGCGCAGCAGCCCCCGCAGTCGTTCACGGGTCGGCGCCGGCATCCGCTTCAGCAGCTCGTCGCGCTCCTGCGGGCTCAGGTCGCGCAGCGCGTCCACCGCCTCGTCGGGCTCCATCGCGCCGATCAGTTCGGCCGCCCGATCCGGGGACGACTCCCGCAGCAGGCCCTCGAGTTCGTCGGGATCCATCTCCTCCAGGGCGTCCGCCGCCTGCTCGGGCTCCAGCGAGGCCAGGAGCTGCTGGCGGCCCGGGCGGCCGAGATCCTCCAGCAGATCGGCCAGCTCGCCGGGACGCAGCCGATGCAACGCCTCCTGGCTGCGGCGCAGACGCACCGTCGACGGGGCGTCGGCCGACTCCCCACCGAGCGGCGCCACCGCGTCCCAGTCGATGACCCGCTCTGGGGTCGGGCGGCCGCGCAACCGCTTGGGGCCCAGCCGCCGCAGCAGCGAGCGGACACCGACGTCCACCCCGACCAGGCGGATCCGGTCTCCCACCGGAGCCAGGTACAGGTCTGCGGCCCGGATCACCTGGACCCCGTCGACGTCCACCAGCTGGTGATCGAGCACGTCCCGCGCCAGCAGCACCTCGCCGGGACGCCGGACGAAGTCCCGCAGGTCCAGCCGGGCGGTCCGCAGCGTGACACCGTCGCGGCCGATGGCGGCGATGTCCGCGGCGCCGACGAAGACCCGCCGGCGTCCCACCCGGACCACGAGCCCGGTCACCGGCGGGTACTGCTCCTCGCCGTCGAGCCGGACGACCACGTCCGCCAGACGCCCGACCTCCTGGCCGGTCTGGTTCCGGACGACGCTGCCGAGCAACCCGACCAACGAGATGATCGCCGACCGGACCGCCCGGTTCGTGGTGGCCCGCCCCGAGCGAGGCCGGCTGTCGCCGCGCACCGCTGATGCGGTGAGCACGGACGGATGACTGCGCACGACGAGCTCCGGTGGGAAGGGACATCCGAGCCGGTATGACCAGGCAGGCTGTACCCACCCCACCGCGTGCCAACCGGGTGCGGGCGCCCCTGGTCCGCAAGGCCTATGAGATCTACGCCCCCCACAACGCCCTAACCCCCTTCCCGCCGCATCGGGGTGGCTTTGCTTGCACTGAACGCCGGCAAAGCCACCCCGATGGCGTGTGGCGGGGTCAGCTGGGGTGGGCGGCGCCGCCGGCGGGCTGCGGCGCGCGGGTGAAGTCGGGCGGGACGATCAGGTCGCCGGGCACGAGTTCGTGGATGGAGGCGCGCCCGAGCCCGAGCAGGGCCTCGTCGATCCCGCTGCGCAGGATGTCGAGGACGTTCTTGACCCCGGCTTCCCCGTTGGCGGCCATTCCCCACAGGTAGGCGCGGCCGATCATCACGGCTTTCGCGCCGAGGGCGACGGCCTTGACGACGTCGCTGCCTCGCCGGATCCCGCCGTCCTGCAGCACCTCGACCTGGTCCCCGACGGCGTCGACCACGGCGGGCAGCGCCCGGATCGAGGCCGGGGTGCCGTCGAGGTTGTTGCCGCCGTGGTTGGACACCGAGATGGCGGTGGCGCCGATGTCGGCCGCGCGGCGCGCGTCGTCGGGGTGCATGATCCCCTTGACCATGAACGGGCCGCCCCACTCCTGCCGCAGCCAGCGGATGTCCTCCCAGGTGGGCAGCGGTGTGCCCATCCACTCCCCGTAGGCGCCGAAGAAGGTGGGCGCCTCCTCCTCCGGGGCGGCCAGGTTCGGCGTGGTCAGGTCGGGAATCTGCCGGCGCCGGATCCAGTCGGCGAGGTACTGCGGCCGCAGCAGGGCCTCGGGGGCGAAGCGGAGCATCGCCTTCAGGTCGAGTCGCTCCGGGATGGGTGGGCTGCCCCAGTCGCGGCGGGTGGCGAAGGTCCAGTCCAGGGTGACGATCAGCGCCTTCGCGCCGGCCTTCTTCGCCCGCTCGGCGCGCTGCAGGATGCGATCCCGGTCGCCGACCCAGTACATCTGGAAGAAGGTCTGCGGGTTGGCCTCGGTGACGTCCTCGATGGGCTTGCTGGCGAACGAGCTCAGCCCGATCGCGGTGCCGGCCGCGGCGGCGGCGCGGGCCACGGCGACCTCCCCGTCGGGATCCACGGCCTGCACCCCGGTCGGGGAGATGATCACCGGGAAGGAGATGTCCTGCCCGAGCACCCGAGTGGACTGGTCACGGTGCTGCGGCAGGTCGGCGATGTGCGGGCGGAACCCCAGCTCGCTGAAGGCCTTGACGTTGTCGTCCAGGGTGAGGCCCTGTTCGGCCCCGGCGACCAGCGCCATGTACACCGACTTCGGCAGCCGCCGCTTCGCCCGACGCTGCGCCTCCGCGACCGTCTCGAACCACTCTCTACTGCTTGCCATGTCCACTCCTGTCCTCGGGCTGTGATGACACCCGTCCCAGGTCACATGCGGTAGCCCCGACTGCTCAAGGTGACGCTGCAGCTCCGCGATCCAGCCTTCCTCGACGATGCCCGGGTCGACGATCAGGGAAACGCGCCCGGCCCGGCGACGATCTCCGGGACGAACGCTCGTCACCGCGATCCGACCTGCTCAGCAGGGGGCTCATCATAGGCTCCGGGTCACCGAAGCGGGTCGATGACGCGACACTCCTGCTGGTCGGTAGCCGCAAGATCCGCGCCGGCCCGCCCGGGCGAGGGTGGTCCCGCCGCCGTCACCGGCGGGCTCGCCGACCGGAGCAGTGCCCGGTGACAGTCGGCGCACAGCAAATACACATAGTGGCGCAGGATGATCCGTTCCATGACCACGCAGGCGTACCGACCCCGGAACCTGCGCATGCCCGGGTACGACGCGATCGAGATGCCCGACGGCGCTCCCTCCGTCGATCCCGGGGCCGCCGGAGCGGCACGACGTCGGGCCCCGCGATGGCGGCGTGTCGCCGGGTGCCTGCTGGCGCTGCTGCTGGCGGTCGAGGTGGTCCTGGTCGCTCCCTCCCTGAACGCTGCGGTGCAGGCCCTGTCCCGGCCCAGCCTCGGCTGGCTGACCCTGGCCGTGCTCGCCGCCGCCGCGTCGATGAGCATGTTCGCCCGGGTGCGGCGCCGGCTACTGCGGGCCGCCGGGGTCCGGACGTCGTTGTCCGGTTCCGTGGCCGCGGTCTACGTGGCGAATGCGCTGCACGCGACGCTGCCCGGCGGCGCCGCTTTCTCCACCGCCTACAGCTACCGCTGGATGCGCAGCCGGGGTGCGAGCGGCCCGGTGGCCACCTGGAATCTCGTGGCCAGTGGCCTGGTGTCGACAGGCACGCTGGTCGTCGTCGGGCTGACCGGATCGCTGCTGGCGGGCGGCGGCCGGACGAGCGCGCTGCACCTGATCCTGGAGGTGGCCGGTTTCCTCGCCGCGGCGGTCGGTGCCCGGCAGCTCAGCCGGCGTCCCGAGTGGGTCCTGGCGGCGGCTCGATGGGGTCTGCAGCGGGTCAACCGGATCCTGCGCCGGCCGGCCGGAAGCGGAGCCGAAGCCCTCGACGACCTGGTGGCGCAATTGCGTTCGGTGCGGCCCACCGGGCAGGACTGGGCCTCGGCCGGGGCGTTCGCGCTGCTCAACTGGGCGTTCGACCTGGCCTGTCTCGCCGCCTGCGCGGCCGCGGTGGGCGTGCACGGCGTGACCCTTCCGCTGTTGCTGGTCGCCTACACCGCGGGCATGGCGACCTCGAGCCTGTCGCTCGTCCCGGGCGGGATCGGTCTGGTCGACGCGGCCCTCGTGCTCACCCTCGTCGCCGGCGGCATCCCCGCGGCCTCGGCCCTGCCCGCGGTCGTCCTCTATCGGTTGGTCAGCTTCGTCGGCGTCGTGGCCATCGGATGGGTCCTCTACGCGGTGCTGCGGTTCACCGCGGGCGCGGACGTGAACGACGTCGCGGCCGCTGCCACCACACCGCGTCCGGCGGCCTACCACCCCTCGTCGGGGTGAGGGTGTCGACGAGAGCCTGCGCGGTGAAGCTGGGCTACGTCGACCGTTGCCACGTGCACGGGCCGGATGGCCGCGTTCGACCGCACACGGCCGGCGGAGACCCTGCAGCCCCGTGAGCGGCGGCCGGATCAGCGGGGAGGTCAGTCCGTGCCGCTCGTGGGCCGTCCCGACGGCTCGCGGACCGCATGCTCGGTGGTGGGAGCAGCGCCGATCTCCTCCGGGTGGGCGGTCTCGGCCTCGGCCTGCTCGGCCCGGGCCCGTTCCAGGGCGAGGGTCTGATCGACCGGGTCCGGCCGGAGCAGGGAACCGGGCACCGGAGCCCCGCCCATGCCGAGCTGGTTGAGCTTCTTGGGCACCGGGGTGCCCTGGTAGCCCAGCGGGATGGCGTGGCCGTGTTCGTCCACCCCGGCGAGCGGCTGGTGCACCTCGATGAACTCGCCGTGCGGCAGGCGCTTGATGATCCCGGTCTCGATGCCGTGCTCGAGCACCTCCCGGTCGGCCCGCTGCAGGCCGATGCAGATCCGGTAGGTGACCCAGTAGGCGATCGGCGGGACGATCAGGACGCCGATCCGACCGGCCCAGGTGGTGGCGTTGAGCGAGACGTGGAAGAAGTAGGCGATCCAGTCGTTGATGCCGCTGAGCACCAGCACCAGGTAGAACGAGAGCCCCATGATGCCCAGCCCCGTCCGGACGGGGGCGTCCCGGGGCCGCTGCAGCAGATTGTGCAACGCGTCGTCCTTCGTGAACCTGCGTTCGATCGCCGGATAGGCGGCCGCGAGCACGTAGAGCACCGGGAGGAACGCCGGGCTGGCCCAGAAGGCCGGCGGGATCGTGTAATGGCCGAACAGGTAGATCTCCCACGGCGGGAAGATCCGGAGCATGCCCTCGGTGAACAGCACGTACCAGTCCGGCTGCGAGCCGGCCGAGATCTGGGCGGGAGCGTAGGGGCCGAAGTTCCAGATGGGATTGATCTGGATCAGCCCGCCCATCATCGCCAGGACGCCGGTCGTGAGCGCGAAGAACGCGCCGCCCTTGGCCGCGAAGGCGGGCAGGATGCGCACGCCGACGACGTTGCCCTCGGTCCGGTTCAGGCCGGGGAACTGGGTGTGCTTCTGATACCAGACGAGCCCGAGGTGGATCGCGATCAGCGCCAGCAGGATCCCCGGGATCAGCAGGACGTGCACGATGTAGAGCCGCGGGATGATCTCGGTCCCGGGGAACTCCCCGCCGAACAGGGCCCAGTGGATCCAGGTGCCGATGATCGGGATCGACAGGATGAAGCCGGACGCGATCCGCAATCCGGTTCCCGAGAGCAGGTCGTCGGGCAGCGAGTAGCCGGTGAAACCCTCGATGAAACCGAGGAACAGCAGCACGATGCCGATCAGCCAGTTGGTCTCGCGGGGCTTGCGGAAGGCGCCGGTGAAGAAGATGCGGCACATGTGCACGACCATCGCGGCGACGAACAGCAGGGCCGCCCAGTGGTGCACCTGGCGGACGAACAGCCCGCCGCGGACCTCGAGGGAGATCTGGACGGCGCTCTCGTAGGCCCGCGACATGTGGACTCCGCGCAGGTTGTCGAACACGCCGTTGTAGGTGACGTCGGTCATCGACGGGTCGAAGAACAGCGCCAGGTAGGTGCCCGAGAGCAGCAGCACGATGAAGCTGTAGAGCGCGATCTCCCCGAGCATGAACGACCAGTGCGTCGGGAACACCTTGTTGAACTGCCGGCGCAGCCCCGCCGCCGGGTGGAAACGCTGATCGATCTCGTCGAAGGCCCGCTCCAGCCTGGGCGGCATGCCGCCGCTCGAGGGGACCGGGGTCGTGATCGAACTCATCGTTTCCGCCTCCCGCATCGCCGGACGGCCCGCGGGTCCACTGTCATCACGTCCTGGACCCGCGCGCTTCTCATGAGCCGGCGGGGCGGCGATCACCGGCGGTTCCCCGCGGCAGAGATTGCCCACTAATGGTTGCTTATCTGCATATGCTGCACAACGCCTGACCGTCGGTCATCCGTTTCGTCCCCCTGGTGGGAATATCGCCTTTCCGGCCCGGAACTCGCGCGAATGATCCCTGCCGGTTCCTGGGGACGCCTGCGGGCGAACCGCCCCGCCGCGTCGGCTGGACACCTCGCCACCTGTCGACGAGGGTGCGGGGGCGTGACCGCAGCGACGAAGATCAAGGATCTGACGGGACCGGGTCGCACCGACCGCTTCGGTGTCGGCGGGACCGATCTCGGGACGACGGCCGTGGCCCCGGACGGCCGGCTCGTCTCGGTGTTCGGCGACACCTTCGAGGAGGCGCGCGTCGGCGGCCCGGGATGGCGTTCGCCGGTGGTGCTGTTCGGCGATCCCGCGACCACCGCGACCGGCATCGAGTGGACGGGCTCCGCCGGGCCGGGCACCTACGCCCACCAGGTGCTCGATTACCACCACGGGTCGGTCCTCGGCGGGCGCCGGGTCAGCACCGTGCTGCCGACCGACCTGATCACCGTCGGCGGCGAGATGTACCTGCACGTCATGGTGTGCGAAGGCCTCGGCAACGTGCACTGGACCGAGGTGTTGCGATCGGCCGACAACGGCGAGAGCTGGGAGCGCACCGGTGTCGCCTGGCCCGGCGATCACCACGACGGACTGTTCCAGATGCTCACCTGGGCCCGTGGGGACGACGGCCACGTCTACGCCTTCTCCACCGGTTTCCAACGCGACAAGGGGCTGGTCCTGCAGCGGGTCCCGGAGGACCGGCTCACCGACCCGGCGGCGTGGGAGAGCTGGGGATTCCGCGACGGCCACTGGGCGTGGGGAAACCCGCCGACCGTTGCGCTGACCGGCGCCTACGGCGAGTTGTGCCTGCGCCGCGTGGCGAACCGGTGGGTACTCGCACTCTTCGACGCCGGCGGCTACCGCATCGACGTCCTGAGCCTCGACGCGCCGACGTCGGACCTGTACCGGTCGGCGCGCGCCACAGTGCTGCACGGCACCTCGTGGGAGGACGAGGACCACGCCCGGGGCCGGGTGGCGCAGCTCTACGGCGGCTACATCGTGCCCGGCTCCACGCTCGACGACCTGCACCTCGTCGTCAGTCAGTGGAACACCGCCACGAACTGGCCGTACCGCGCGATGCAGTTCCGGGCCGACGTCTCCCGGCTCGCCGCGCACGCCGCCTAGGGGCCGGTCGTCCGCACCGGACACGGGGCGAGCCGGGTCAGGGCAGCAGCCGCCGCAGCGGCCTGCTCCGCCGCCGGCGCGGGTGCCGGGACCGCAGCGCCGCGGCGCATTCGTCGCAGGGTTGCCCGTCGGGCTCGACCATCGGCGCCGGGACGATCACCTGGCCGCACACCGCCCGGTAGCGCCCGGTCGCCACAGCGGCGCCCGCCGCGAGCTCGGTGTCGGGAACCTGGTGTGCCAGCGCGTCGAGCACGCAGGTCACGGAGACCGTGCTGACCTCGCTGCGTCCTCCTGGTCCCCGGTCTACTCGGCTGCGGTCCACCAGGCTCACGTGCCATCTCCGGATTCGTGCGCGGCGGCTGCTTGGTCGTTGATCGGTCGGATCAGGTTATCCTCCCCGCCGTAGTTTGCATCTGCAAGGCCATCTGCAAGTACATCTGCACGCAACGGCGCGGGCCGATGCTTCCGGTGGTGCAGGGCGACATCGGATTCACGGAGCAGTCGGAGGCGTTCGGATGGACCACCGCAACGGTGTCCTGGCCGGTGGGTTGGGGCCCGTGACCTGGCGTAAGAGTCAGGTCAGCAACCCCAGTGGGGACTGTGTCGAGCTCGCCGAGCTCGGCGGCGGCGAGATCGCGATGCGGAACTCGCGCGACCCCCAGGGCCCGGCGCTCATCTACACGCGCGCGGAGATGTCCGCCTTCCTGCGCGGTGCCCGGTTTGGCGAGTTCGACGATCTGATCAGCTGAAACCCGGCCGCGCACGGGGGCTGCGCAGCGCGCCGGGTCCACTATCCTCCGTGACGGTCGTCGACGCGGGAGTCCTCATGAGAGAAAGCGGGCTGGGCCCGAGTTCGCCGCTGGGCCCGGCGGACGCCGGTCACCAGAGCGGCCCGACGGTCCTGCGCATGGTGCTGGGCACCCAGCTGCGCCGGCTGCGCGAGGAGCAGGGCATCACCCGGGAGGCCGCGGGTGACCACATCCGTGCCTCGCACGCCAAGATCAGCCGCCTCGAGCTGGGGCGGGTCGGGTTCAAGGAACGCGACATCGCCGACCTGCTCACCCTCTACGGTGTCACCGACGAGCGGGAACGCGAGGAGTTCCTCGGGCTCGTGCGGCGGGCCAACGCGCCCGGCTGGTGGCACCAGTACGGCGACCTGCTGCCCAGCTGGTTCGAGATGTACCTCCGCCTGGAACAGGCGGCCTCGATCATCCGGACCTACCAGGTGCAGTTCGTGCCCGGCCTGCTGCAGTCCGAGGACTACGCCCGCTCGGTCATCGTGGTCGGGCATCAAGGCGAGTCCGTCGATGAGATCGACCGCCGGGTCAACCTGCGGATGACCCGGCAGAAGCTGCTCGGTGAGCCCGGGGCGCCCAAGTTCTGGGCCGTCATCGACGAGGCCGCGCTGCGCCGCCCGTTCGGCCCGCCACGGGTGATGCGCGGGCAGATCGACCACCTGCTCGAGCTGACCGAGCTGCCCAACGTCACCGTGCAGGTACTGCCGTTCCGATTCGGCGGGCACGCCGCCGCGGGCGGCCCGTTCACCATCCTGCGGTTCGCCGAGCCGGATCTGCCCGACATCGTCTACCTCGAGCAGCTCACCAGCGCGGTCTACCTGGACAAGCGCAGCGACGTCGAGAACTACCTCGCGGTGATGGAGCGGGTGTGCGTCCAGGCCGAGACCCCGGCCCGTAGCGCCGAACTGCTGTACCGCATCCGGCACGAGATCTGACCGGAGCGGTCCGGCCGGTCAGGCCACCCGGCGCCCGATCCCGCCGGCGTAGAGCGTGTGCACCGGGCTGTCGGCCAGGGTGAGCTCGTCCGGGCGCCAGTCGTTGGCGTAGACCAGGCCGGGCTCGACCATCTCCAGGCCGTCGAAGAACCGCCGCAGCTCCGCCCAGGTCCGGAACCGGCCGGTGCCCAGGCCTCCCTCGAGGAATCCCCGCTCGAGCGCCTTGGCGCGCGGCTCGTCGTCGTCCAGGAAGTTCGTGATCATCATGTAGCCACCGACGGGCAGCCGGCGCTTGAGCGCGTCGGCCACGGCCCACGGGTCCTGCTCGTCGGGCAGGTGGTGCAGGATGCCCGAGGCCAAGATCGCGAACGGCCGGCTCTCGTCGATGAGCTGGCGGGTCGCCGGATCGTCGAAGATCGACGATGGGTCGCGCATGTCGGCGGTGATCACGGTCGTGGTGTCGTTCTCGCCGAGCAGCGCGCGGCCGTGCGCGAGCACCACCGGGTCGTTGTCGACGTAGACCACGCGCACCGACGGGTCGATGGCCTGCGCGACCTCGTGGACGTTGCCCTCGGTCGGCAGACCCGAGCCGACGTCGACGATCTGGCGGATGCCGGCCTCGCCCACCAGATGGCGCACCATGCGCCGCAGCAGGTTGCGGTTGTCCTTGGCGAGCAGCCGGCTCTCCGGAAGGGCGTTGAAGACGCTGTTGCCCGCACGGCGGTCCGCCTCGAAGTGCTGCTTGCCGCCGAGCACGTAGTCGTAGACGCGCGCGATCGAGGGCCTGCTCAGATCGACCTCGGGCGGCGCCCCGGGTTCGAGATCCTGGGGCCGGGCCGACGGGTCGTTCACCGCTCCACCTCTCGTCCGCGCTGCGCGACGGCGACGATCTTGCCACCGCGCGTGTGGCGAGGCCAACCCGGACCGGGCTCGGCCGGCCGTGGGCATCGCACGGTCGGGCCGATCGGTCGTCACAGCTCGGCGAGCGGCACCCGAGGATCACCGAGCCGGGACGGGTCGAGCACCTCGCCGGAGCGGATCAGCCGTTGGATGTCGTCGGTGACGCCCCAGATGTTGACGTTCATCCCAGCCCGCACGCGCCCGTCGGACAGCCAGAACGCCAGGAACTCGCGGCCGCGCACGTCGCCGCGGAACACGACCTGATCGTAGGAGCCGGGCGGGGCGTGACCGGTGTACTCCATGCCGAGGTCGTACTGATCGGAGAAGAAGTACGGCAGCCGATCGTAGGAGACCTCCTGGCCGAGCATCGAGCGGGCCGCGGCCGGGCCCCCGTTGAGTGCATTGGCCCAGTGCTCGACGCGGATCCGGACGCCGAGCAGAGGGTGCGTCGCGTTGGCGACGTCCCCGGCGGCGTATACGTCCGGGTCGGAGGTGCGCAGCGCGGCATCGACCAGTACGCCGTCGTCCACCTCCAGCCCCGCCTGCTCGGCCAGTTCGGTGACCGGGATGACGCCGATGCCGATGACGACCACCCCGCAGTCGAGGGCGTCGCCGTTGTCGAAGACCACACCGGCCACATGGCCGTCCGCCGCCGCGATCGTCTCCACGCCACGGCCGACGTGCAGTCGCACACCGTGCTCGGTGTGCAGGTCGGCGAACACCGGCGCGACCTCGGGGCCGAGCACCCGTTCCAGTGGCGGATCCAGGGTCACCAGCGCCACCTCCGCGCCGTGCCGGCGGGCCGCGGCGGCCACCTCGAGGCCGATCCAGCCACCGCCGATGACGACGACGCGGGCCCCCTCGACCAGGACGGCGCGCAGTGCGTCGGCGTCCTCGATGCGCCGCAGGTAGTACACGCCGGGCAACCCGGCGCCGGGCACGTCCAGCCGCCGCACCCGGGCCCCGGTCACGAGCAGCAGCTTGCGGTAGTCCAGCCGCTGCCCGCCGGGGAGCTCCACCTCGTGCTCCCCGGGACGCAGCGCGGTCACCGGTGTCCCGGTCTGCAGGTCGATGCGCTGCTCGGCATACCACTTCCGCGGGTGGACGAAGGCCTTGTCCCGCTCCTCGGTCCCCAGCAGGTAGCCCTTCGACAGCGGGGGCCGCTCGTAGGGTCGTTCCAGCTCGTCGCCGATCAGCGCGATCGCGCCGGTGAAGCCTTCGGCGCGGAGGGTCTCCGCGGCCTTCGCGCCGGCCAGGCCGCCGCCGATGATCACGAACCTCGAGTCGTCGTCGGGCATCGCGCGGACTCCTCTCCTCCGGTGGATCCGGTCGGATGCCGGCCCCGGCGGCCTGCTGCCATCCTCCCCGCTTCCGCCGATCGCCGTGTGGATGCGCCCCGGGTGAGGTCGCTGCCACGGCTCGACCGGCGCACGCCGCCTGCGGTGGTGTCGGTCCACGGCCGACCGGGTAGGCGGCCGGTGCCACAGTCGAACGCCCGCAGAGCCGGGAAGGAGGCACCATCGACTCCCGCCACGGTCCCGCCCG
>NZ_JAAXLA010000109.1 GCF_012911935.1 Pseudonocardia acidicola
TTCCGATACTGGTCCCAGGCGTACCCGGTGACCATCAGCACCAGCACCGACAGCAACGCGACGACGATCCGCCCGCGCCGCAGCACGCGCCCCATCCCGGGACGGCCCCCCGCCTGCCCGGCCGTGGCTGCGGCGCTCGCCGGTGTCCCTCGCCGGATCGATCGTGTCGCCGCGTCCCCCGGCAGGCCCGGGGGCGCCGCAGGTGCACCCCGGTCGCGCCCACCCGGGCGTACCCCGGTGCGCTCGCCGGCCGGATACCGGTCCGTGGCCGCGGCCGGCGGACGGTCGGGCGCGGACGGCACCCGTCGAGGACGGCCGGGGCTCCCTGCTGAAGGCAGGCGGTTCGTCATACGGTCACTCTCCCGGGCGGCCGAAGCGGACTCGGAGGCGCCCCACCCACCCGTCAGTTATCCAACATCGGGCTCGGCGCGTGCACACGGGGGTATGCGGACTGCGCCGGGGGCGCTCACGCGGGAAGGCGTTGGGTGAAGGCCACCGCGGACCCGGCCGCGAGCAGCGCTCCGATCGTGCCCAGCGCGAACAGCGGTTTGCTGATGTCCACCGCCTGCATCTGGTAGCCGATCTGTTCACGCAGGGTGTCGTACACCTGGTGCACGTCGGCGTTGCTCTGCGCGGAGAAGAACTCGCCACCGGACAGACGCGCCACCTGCTGCAGCGAGGGGTCGTCCACCGGCACGCTGATCTGCTGGCCCTGCAGGTCGACGGACCCGTACGGGGTGCCGAAGGAGATGGTGCTGATCGGCACGTGGGCGGCGGCGGCCTGCCGGGCGACCGCGAACTCGTCACGGCCCTCGGTCTGCTTGCCGTCGCTCATCAGCACGATCCGGGCCGGCGGCGGTCCGCCGTCCCCACCGGGGATCTGCTGATTGAACGCTTCGATCGCACTCAGCGCGGCGGCCAGCGCGTCGCCGGTCGCGGTCGACTCGGCCAGCTTCAGCATGCGGATCTGGGAGATCACCGGGTCGCGCTCGATCGTCGGTGCGACCAGCACCGTCGCGGACCCGGCGAAGGACTCCAGGCCCAGGTTGATCCCCGGGGTCATGCCCTGCACGAACCGGATCGCGGCGTCCTGCGCCGCCGCCAGCCGGGTCGGGCTCACATCCGTGGCCTTCATCGACAGCGAGACGTCGACGACCAGCATCACCGTCGCCCGGTTGCGGGGCACCCGGGCCTCGGCCGTCGGGCCGGCCAACCCCACCACCAGGAAGATCAGCGCGACGGCCAGCAGTGCGGCGGGCGCATGCCGGGGCCACCCCGGCCGGCGCGGGGCGACCCGCTCCAGCATCTCGAGGTTGGTGAACCGCAGCACATGACGGCGCTTGCGGCGCTGCATCCACACGTAGCCGCACACCAGCCCCGCCACGACGGCCAGCAGCGCCAACCACCACGGCGCCGCGAAACCCTCCATGTTCACGCCACCACTGAAGCCCACCCCGCGTCCGGCCGGTGTCAAACCGCGCAGCCGAGACGGTTCGAGTCCCCGCAAGCCACCTGGACGGCCCATCCCGGCGCGGGCCGGGGGCGCGGTGGCGGTGCCGCTGTGGCGCGTGGTTCTGCTCACGCCCGCGTGGTCAGCACCGCGCTCGGCGGCCGGCGGGTCGCGGCCTGAGGAGCCCGGCCGCCGTGGTCACGTGCAGCCGGTTCCTGGCCGCTCCGGACGGATGGTGGCCAGGGGAGTCCGAGGTGGTCTCGCAGGCCGTTGCGGCCGGTGTCGGTGACGCGCAGCGCGCGCGAGTGGTCGGCGCGGCGCAGCCAGCGTGCGGTGGTGAGCGCGTCGAGCAGGGCGCGACCCAGCGGGCCGGCGACGTGGTGACGCTGCTCGGTCCAGTCCACGCAGCAGCGCACCGTGTCCGCCGCGGGCAGCACCACCCCGAGCTCGGCGAGGGCGCTGCGGCCCGCCGCGGTGAGCCGGTAGACGACGTCGTCGAGCAGGCCGCCGGCGAGCCGGTCGCCGTGCAGCCGGTCGAGGTCGACGCTGCCGTCGTGCCCGGACAGGTACTCCCGGTCGATCATCGCGTCGGTGATCGCGACGCCGAGCCGCCCGGCGATGTGGTCGTAGCAGCAGCGCGCGAGGCGGATCGCGTGCGCGCGGGTGCCCTCGCGTAGCGAGCGGATCGGCTGGCTGGGTGAGAGCCGGGCAAGGGTTTCGATCAATCGCCCGACCTCGTCGCCGGCGAGCCGGTAGTAGCGGAAGCGGCCCTTGGTGAAGACCTGGAGCAGGCCGGCGTCGCAGAGTTTGCTCAGGTGGGCGCTGGCCGTGGACGCGCTGACGCCGGCTTCGCCGGCCAGCACGCTGGCGGGCAGGGAGCGTCCGTCGGCCAGCGCGAGCAGGATCCGGCACCGGCCACGGTCCGCCAACGCAGCACCGATCACCGACAGATCCGCATCCCCGGCCGCCGGGGCGCCGGGATCGGCGTGGTCGTCGAGGGACATGCGTCGACGGTAGGCCGGGCTCGTTTCGACGAACAGCGAAGCGTCGCGGTCCTAGCGTCGCGGCCATGACGACCACCGCCATCGCACGTAGCCGGGAGGCCGCAGCGTTCCTCGACGCCCGCCGACACACCGCACCCGACGCGGTCAGTGCGTGTGTGGGCTGGACCGCGCACGAGGTCACCGCCCACCTCGCCGCGGCCGCCGCCGAGGTCACCAGGCACCTCGAGCCCTACCTCGCCGGCGAACCGGTGCCGCCGACGCGCACGTTCGAGGAACGCGAACCCCCGTATCGAGCCATGGACGACGCGACGCTGTGCCGGCGCCTGGAGATCGAGGAGGAGAGGATGCGCTCGGTCCTCGCGCAGGTCCTCGACCAGGAACCGGATGCGGTGATCCCGTGGACCGGTCGCCACATGGCGGTCGCGAAATTCCTGCCCCATCTGCGCAACGAGTTCGCCCTCCACCGATGGGACGTCGTCGGTGACGACGACGCCGGCGACGAGTTGCTGGCCCAGCCCGAGCTGACCGAACACGCCGTCGCCGTGCTGGGGGCGATCCTGGTGCGGCGCGGCCGGGAACGCGACCCCGCTCCGGATCAGGACCTCCACGTCCGCCTGCGGGCCGGGGCGGCGCCCGACGTGCGCCTGGTGGTGGAAGCCGGCCGGGCCCGCCTGGAGTTGGCCCGCGATCGGGCCGACGAGCCGTACGTCGAACTCGACCCGGCCGCTCGCACGCTGCTCATCTGGGGCCGTCGGCCGGACCGGCGGGGCCGCTTCCGCAGCCACGTCGACCAGCCCACCCTCGGCCGGCTGCTTGCTCTGCTCTCCGGCTACTGACGACGATGCGGCGCGAAGGGTGGTTCTCGCACTAGACTCCGGAAAACGTCGGACCAGCCCTTTTCCGGGAAGTTGCCCTCTCGAGTGAATAAGCAACTGATCGTCACCGCTGGGCGGGTGCTCACTGCTCCGGACGAGGAACCTCTGCAGGACGGCGCCGTGCTCGTCGCTGCGGATGGCACGATTTCCGCGGTAGGCCCTCGCGCCGACGTCATACGGCTCACCGGCCCGGCCGTGGACCGGTGGGATCTTCCGGATGACACCGTCCTGCCGGGGCTCGTGAACTGTCATGTGCACCTGGCGCTCGACGCCGGCCCCGACCCGGTGGGAGCGCTGCGTGACACCGATGACGGGGTCCTGCGCTCGGCCATGGCCGAGCGTGCCCGCAGGCTCCTGGACGCCGGGGTCACGACCGCGCGCGATCTGGGCGACCGCGGCGGGCTCGCCGCCGAGCTCCGGGACACGATCGCCGCCGGCGCCGTGACCGGGCCGCGGCTCCTCAATGCCGGGGCGCCGCTGACCGTGCCGGGCGGGCACTTCTGGTTCCTCGGCGGTGAGGTCGCCGATGACGCCTCGATCCGGGCCGCGGTCGCCGACCGTGCACGTCGCGGTGCTGACGTGATCAAGGTGATGGCCAGCGGGGGGCACATGACCCCGGGCGGGGCGGCCATGTGGGAACCGCAGTTCGACGTGCGGCAACTCGGCGTCGTGGTCGACGCGGCGCGCGAGGCCGGGTTGCCGGTGGCCGCCCACGCCCACGGCACCGGCAGCATCGCCGCGTGTGCACAGGCCGGTGTCGACACGATCGAGCACTGCACCTGGCTGGTCGGATCACCGGCCGAAGGGCGCTACGAGACGCCCGGCCACGTCGCCGAGATGATCGCGGCCGCGGGCATCTACGTCTGCCCGGCCCGCAGTTCGGGTTGGGCGCGGTTCCCGCGACTCGACTCCCTGCTCGACCGGCTGGCGTTCATGGACGGGCACGGCATCCGGATGGTCGCCGGCACCGACGCGGGAGTGACCGGCTCCCGTTTCGAGGACTTCGCCGCCGGCCTGGGCCTCTACGCCCGCGCCGGCTGGTCACCGGCGCGGATCCTGGCGATGGCCACCACCGAGGCCGCGGCCGCCGTCGGGCTCGCCGACTCGATCGGCCGGCTGGCACCAGGTTTCAGCGCCGACCTGATCGCAGTGTCCGGAGATCCGCTGACCGATCCCGCCGCGCTGGGCCGGGTCCGTTTCGTGCTCGCCCGCGGCCGCCCGCACGTGCCGGCGCAGGTGTCCGCGTAGCTCTCCGTGCCCGTGCCCCTGCCGTGGCTGCTGAGCCAGCACGAACGCGACGTCGGGGATCTCGCCGACGCGGCCGGGGCCGGCGTCAGCGCAGGTAGTCCAGCGTGAACGCGGTCTCGGAGGCCAGCAACCGGGTCACGCTCTCGGCCACCGTCGTCTCGATCTTGCCGCCGATGAGGGGCACCTTGACCGTGACATCGGCGTGCACCACGAACTCGCTGGCCCCCGCCTCGGAACCGTTGAGGTCGGCGAGCCGCATCCAGCCCGCCGCGGAGGCCGGGGTACCCGGGATCCGGACGGTCACCTGGCCGTCGTAGTGCCCCTCACCGGTGCGCGTCCAGCTCTCCGACCGTTCGATCACGAGCTCGCCGGTGAGCACCTTCTGCACAGCCGGCGGCAGGTCCTCGGGGTCGAGCCCGTGCCGCAGCCGGTAGCGGGCGCCGTGCACGTCGGCGGTGTGCTCCTCGAGCCGCGCGCCGGGCCCGCCGAGGGTCTCCAGCCGGGCTTGCAGGTAGTCGGGATCCACCATCGTCGCGTAGACCTCGTCGGCGGGGTGTTCCGACGTGGACCGGTAGTCGATCGAGCGGGCCATGGGCGGAGGCTACCGTTGCCGGTCGTGCAGACCCCTACCCCGATCGTGCAGGCCGGTGCCCGGCTCGCCCCGCACACCACGCTGCGCCTCGGTGGCCCGGCCCGGCGGCTGGTCGAGGCCGACTCGGCCGATGCGGTCATCGAGGCGGTCCGCGCCGCCGACGCGGCGGGGGAGTCCGTGCTGCTGCTGGGCGGCGGCTCGAACGTGGTGGTGGCCGACGAGGGTGTGCCCGGGACGGTCGTCCGGTTCGCCAGTTCCGGATTCCGGACGCAGCGCCGCGCGGATGGTTCGGTGCTGCTCATCGTGGAGGCCGGGGAGGACTGGGACCGGCTGGTCGCGGCCACCGTGGCCGACGGCCTCGGCGGGCTGGAGTGCCTGTCCGGCATCCCGGGCCGCACCGGCGCCACCCCGGTGCAGAACGTCGGCGCCTACGGGGTGGAGATCGCCGAACTGCTCGTCGACGTCGATCTGTACGACCGGCGCGCCGGCACCGTCCGCTGCCATGTGCCCGCCGCCGAACTGGGCCTGGGCTACCGCACCAGCACGCTCAAGGGCCGCGACGACGCGATCGTGCTCCGGGTCCGGTTCGCGTTGCCGGGAGACGGCGACAGTGCGCCGATCCGCTACCCCGAGCTGGCCCGCGCCCTCGGCGTCGACCCCGGCGCCCGGGTGCCGGCGCCCGCGGCACGGGAGGCGGTGCTCGGGTTGCGCCGCGGCAAGGGCATGGTCCTCGACGCCGCCGACCACGACACCTGGAGCGCGGGCTCGTTCTTCACCAACCCGGTGCTGCCGGAGGCCGACGTACCGACGGGCCCGGAGGCCGACGGGCTGCCGCGCTGGCCCGCCGGCCCCGGCCTGGTCAAGCTGCCTGCCGCGTGGCTCATCGAGCACGCGGGCTTCCGCCGCGGTCACCCCGGCCCCGGCGGCCGGGTCGCGCTGTCGACCAAGCACGTCCTCGCGCTCACCAACCGCGGCGCAGGTGCCACCTCCGACCTGTTGGAACTCGCCCGCGAGGTGCGGGCGGGAGTGCAGGAGCGGTTCGGTGTGACGCTGCGCCCCGAGCCGGTGCTGGTCGGCTGCCGGCTCTGAGCCCGGTCCCGCCCGGGGCAACGGGGACGGAAGAGACGGGCACGGCCACCGGCGCCGACGGTCGGCCGGTCCCGCTCGCCGGCGAGTTCACCACCCTCGGTCCGCACGAACAGGTTCGCGGTGTGCTCAACATCGGCCCCGGCCGCACGGTGGGCATCGCGGCGCCGATCGAGATCCAGTTCAGCGGTCCGGTACCCGACCGCGCGGCCGTCGAGCGGAAGCTCAGTGTCACCACTTCGGTTCCGGTGGAGGGCGCGTGGGGCTGGCTGCCCGACGAGAACGGCGGCTCCCGGGTGCACTGGCGCCCGCGCGAGTACTGGCCGTCCGGGACGGCCGTCACGGTGCGGGCGGACCTCTACGGCCACCTCTACGGCCACCACTACGGCGACGGCCGGTACGGCACGACCGACCTCGACAGCACCTTCACCATCGGTCGCGCCCAGGTCGTCAAGGCCGACGTCACCTCGCACCGGATGCCCGTGCTCGTCGACGGCGAACAGGTCGCCGACTACCCCGCCGGCTACGGCCTCGCCGACGACCCGCACCGGGTCACCCGCTCGGGCACCCATGTCGTCAGCGAGAAGTTCACCGAGAAGCGGATGGTCAAGGCCCAGGGCGAGGCCAACGTCACGCACGGCTGCATCAACCTCGCACCTGCCGACGCCGGGGCCTACTTCCACTCCGCGCTCTACGGCGACCCGGTCGAGGTCACCGGCTCGTCGATCCGGCTCGCCGAGCGCGACGGCGACATCTGGGACTGGACCCTGTCCTGGGAACAGTGGCGGCAGTTGTCGGCGCTCTGACGAGAATCCGGCGCCGGCGCCACCTGCGGCCCGATGGAGCCGTGAGGCGCCGTCTGTTCCGTATGACCGGTTGAGCCCGGCGAGTCACCCGAGGGCGGGTCCTGCCACGCTGCCGAACGTTTGCGCCGCGTAGCCTTTACGGCGCCACCGAAACACACTTACCGAGGCAACCGCGACCGCGGTCAAGCGTCTGTCGGGGTGAGTTCGCGGTTCGCTGGGGGGATGTCGAGTGCGACGAATTCTGCTGATCCTGGCCGTGGTGCTGGTCGGATCGCTCGGTGTGGTGACGGCGGCCATGGCCGCTTCCCGGGGCGGGGGGACGACGCCGGCCACGCTGCTCGGGCCCGCGGCCGTGGTCGGCTACCAGCCGACGAGCGGTGCCGCGGACGTCAACCCGACCGCGCCGGTCTCGGTGTCGGTCACCGACGGCACTCTCGACGAGGTCTCGCTGGTCAACGCCGCGGGCGCACCGGTCACCGGCTCGCTCAACGCCGACAAGACGAAGTGGACCGCAGGCGAGCCGCTCGGCTACGGCAAGACCTACACCTGGAAGGGCGCGGCCACCGGCTCGGACGGCCGGCAGGTTCCGGTCGAGGGATCGTTCAGCACGGTGAACCCGGCCAAGCAGGTCCGCGGCGTGCTCAACATCGGCGACGGCAAGGTCGTCGGCATCGCGGCCCCGATCGAGATCCAGTTCGACAGCCACGTCGCCGATCGCAAAGCCGTGGAACGGGCCCTGTCGGTGACCACGTCGGTGCCGGTCGAGGGCGCGTGGGGCTGGCTGCCCGACGAGAACGGCGGTTCCCGGGTGCACTGGCGGCCCGAGGAGTACTGGCCCGCGAACACGAAGGTCACCGTCGCCGCCAAGCTCTACGGCGTGGCCTATGGCGACGGGCAGTACGGGGCCGCCGACGTGACCAGCACGTTCACCATCGGCCGTGCCCAGATCGTGAAGGCCGACGTGAAGTCGTTCCAGATGGTCGTGATCCGCGACGGCAAGCAGGTGGCCAGCTACCCGGCCAGCTACGGGCTCGCCTCCGACCCCAACCGGAACACCCGCTCGGGCATCCACGTGGTGAGCGAGAAGTTCACCGACAAGCGGATGGTCAGCCAGCAGTACGGCTACGACTCGGTCGAGAAGTGGGCCGTCCGGATCAGCAACAACGGCGAGTTCATCCACGCCAACCCGGTCACCGACGCCGAGCAGGGCTCGGCGAACGTCACCCACGGCTGCGTCAACCTGTCGATCGACAACGCCAAGGCCTACTACGACACCGCGCTCTACGGCGACCCGGTGGAGGTCACGGGGACGCCGATCCGGCTGTCGGCCAGGGACGGCGACATCTGGGACTGGACGCTGTCCTGGCAGCAGTGGAAGGGCCTGTCGGCGCTGTAGCTCGGCGCCGCGGCCCTACCCCCGGCGCGGCCGGGGTTCCCGGCTGCGCGGTTCGGGTAGGGCTGTCCCATGAACGACCGCACCGGCCCCGCCGTGACCGACGTCGACGATCTGGCCGCGACCCGCGCCGAGCCGCTGCCCGAGGAGCGCGCCGCGCAGACCCCGGACGAGGACCGCCGGGCGGAGGCCGAGGCGATCCTGCGCGAGTCCGAGGAGCGGGTGGCCGGGGCCGCGGGGGGCGCCACCCCTGCCGACGCCGCCGACGAGCACCGCCGGTCGGAGGAGACGACCTGACGCCGGTGCGCTCAGGCCTCGCGGTACGCGCGCATCGCGGAGGCCTGTGCGCGCGGCTTCATCACGATCTGGTCGATGTTGACGTGTGAGGGCCGGGTGGCCGCGAATGCGATCACGTCGGCCACGTCGTCGCCGGTCAGCGGGGTGATCCCGCGGTAGACGTCGTCGGCCTTCGCGGCGTCGCCGCTGAAGCGGACCAGGGAGAACTCGGTCTCGACCATGCCCGGCAGCACCTCGGTGAGCCGGATCGGCTGGCCGAGCAGCTCGCCGCGCAGGGTCCGGTGCAGCATCGCCTGGGCGGCCTTGGCGCCGGTGTAGCCGGCCCCGTTGTCGTAGGGCTCCAGGGCTGCGATCGACGTGACGGTGATGATGTGCCCGTCGCCGGAGGCGAGCAGGGCCGGCAGCAGCGCCTGCGTCACCCGCAGCGTGCCCAGGACGTTGACCTCGTACATCCAGCGCCAGTCGTCCTCGTTCGCCTCGGCGACCGGCTCCAGGCCCTTGGCGCCGCCGGCGTTGTTCACCAGCAGCTTGCATTCGGGGACGGCGGCGGCGAAGGCGGCGACGGACTCCGGGTCGGTGACATCCAGCCGGATCGCGGTGCCGCCGATGGCGGCGGCGAGCTCGGTGATGCGCTGCAGCCGGCGGGCGCCCAGGACGACCGCGAAGCCTTCGGTGGCGAGCCGGCGGGCCGTGGCGGCCCCGATGCCGGAGCTGGCTCCGGTGACGACGGCGACGGGACGATCGGTGGGTGGCATGGTCACAGCGGCCACCCTAGGGTGCCCGCCGTACCCCGGCCGGATGTCGTTTAGAGCGCGGGAGAACGGCAACACGCCCCGGTATCGCCGTCCCGAACGGCCGGAGGAAGACGAGGAGGCGGCGCGATGCCGTCAGTCGAGGCCCTGCTGCGCACCTCGCGCACCGCGCCGCGCCGCCGCGCGCTGCCAGCGGAAGATGCCGTAACCGATCCCGCCGAGGACGGCACCGGCCACGCAGGTCGTGAACCAGATGTCCAGCGGCCGCCCGGTGGCGAGGCTGGCGGCCAGCAGGGCCAGCGCCCCGGCCAGCCAGGCCAGGGAGCCCACCGCGACGACCACGTTCATGTCGTCCAGCCGACGGGGCAGTGGTGGCGGTTCGATCACGGTCTCAGCCTACGGCGCGGACGGGCCTTACGGTGATCACGTGAAGCGAACGGCACCGGTCACGGAGACGACGACTGCCTCGACCTCGCCTCTCGAGCGGCTGTTCAAGATCTCCGAACGTGGGTCCACAGTAGGCCGCGAACTGCGCGGAGGCCTCGTCACGTTCGTGACGATGTCCTACATCATCGTGCTCAACCCGCTCATCCTCGGCAGTTTCGCGGCGGACAGCCCGAGCGCCAAGGTCGACGTGCTGGGCAACATCCTGCCCGTCGCGCAGGTCGCCGCGGCGACGGCACTAGTCGCCGGCGTGATGACGCTGCTGATGGGGCTCGTCGCGAACTATCCCTTCGCGCTCGCGACCGGGCTGGGCATCAACGTGCTGGTCGCGGTGACGATCGCACCGCTGATGACCTGGCCGGAGGCGATGGGCCTGGTGGTCGTCGACGGCATCATCATCGTGATCCTCGTGGCCACCGGGTTCCGCACCGCGGTGTTCAACGCGGTCCCGCCGGAGCTCAAGACCGCGATCGCGGTCGGCATCGGACTGTTCATCTGTTTCATCGGCTTCGTCGACTCCGGGTTCGTGCGCCGGCTCCCCGACGCCGCCCACACCACGGTGCCGGTCGGCCTCGGCATCGGCGGCTCGATCGCGTCGTGGCCCACGTTCGTGTTCGTGATCGGTCTGCTCGTCACCGCCGTCCTGGTGGCCCGCCGGGTCCGCGCCGGGATCCTGATCGGCGTGGTCTTCAGCACCGTGCTGGCCATCGTCATCGAGGCCGTCGCGAAGGTCGGCCCGTCGCAGGGCACCAACCCCAAGGGCTGGAGCCTGGGCTACCCGGCGCTGCCGAAGTCGGTCGTCGGCCTGCCGGACCTGTCGCTGGTCGGCGACATCTCCTTCGGCGCCTGGACCCGGCTGCCCGCGCTGACCGTGTCGCTGCTGGTCTTCACCCTCGTGCTGGCCAACTTCTTCGACGCCATGGGCACGATGACCGGGCTCGGCAAGCAGGCCGGCCTGCTCAAGCCGAACGGGCAGTTGCCCAACGTCGGCCGGGCCCTGTTCATCGAGGGCACCGGGGCGATCGCGGGCGGAGCGGCGTCGGTGTCGTCGAACACGGTGTTCGTCGAGTCGGCGTCCGGGATCGCCGAGGGCGCCCGGACCGGCCTGGCCAACGTCGTGACCGGGCTGCTGTTCCTGGCCGCGATGTTCTTCACCCCGCTGTACGCGGTGGTGCCGATCGAAGCGGCCGCCCCGGCCCTGGTGATCGTGGGCGCGCTGATGTTCCGGCAGGTGACCGAGATCGACTTCACCGATTTCCGGGTCGCGCTGCCGGCGTTCCTGACGATCGTGGTCATGCCGTTCACCTACTCGATCGCGAACGGGATCGGCGCCGGGTTCATCAGTTACGTGCTGCTGGCCGCGGCCACCGGGAAGGCCCGGACCGTGCACCCGCTGATGTGGGTGGTCGCGGTGGCGTTCGTCGGTTACTTCGCCGTCGGCCCCATCGAGGCGGCTCTGCACGCCTGAGCAGGCCGGGGCGCGTGTAGTTGCAGTAAGCTAATTACATTGTGAGCGCCGTTCTCGACACCTCCACGGGTTCAGCGGAGAACGGCACCCGGTCGGGAGTGTTCGCGTCGCTGCGCGTGCCGAACTACCGGCTCTACGCCGGCGGCCAGGTGGTGTCACTGGCCGGCACGTGGATGCAGCGGGTCGCCCAGGACTGGCTGGTGCTCGACCTGTCCCACGGCAGCGCGACCGCGCTCGGCATCGCCGCCGCACTGCAGTTCACGCCCACCCTGCTGCTCTCGCTGTGGGGCGGCGTACTCGCCGACCGGGTGGACAAGCGGCGGATGCTCATCGCCGTCCAGGTCGCGATGGGGCTGTGTGCCCTGGCGCTGGGCCTCCTCGACGTCACGGGCGTGGTGACGCTCGGGCAGGTCTATCTGCTCTGTGCGCTGCTGGGCTGCTTCTCCGCGCTCGACGTCCCGGTGCGCCAGTCGTTCGTCTCCGAGCTGGTCGGCCCCGCTCAGGTCGGCAACGCCGTCGCGCTGAACTCGTTGACGTTCAACCTCGCCCGGATCGTCGGTCCGTCCGTGGCCGGGGTGATGATCGTGGCGATCGGCACCGGCTGGGTCTTCCTGGCCAACGCGGTGAGCTTCGTCGGGGTGGTCACCGGGCTGCTGCTGATGAACGAGGCGGGACTGTTCCGCGCCGAGCCGGTGCCGCGGGCGCCCGGGCAGCTCCGCGAGGGCCTGCGCTACGTGCGTGGGCGTCCGGAGCTCATCGCGGTGCTCGTGCTGGTCTTCTTGGTCTCCACGTTCGGCATCAACTTCTACATGACGCTGGCCCTGGTGGCCCGCAACGTCTTCGGTCGCGGGGCGGAGGCCTACGGGCTGCTCACCACGCTGCTCGCGGTCGGCTCGGTGATCGGTGCGACGCTCGCGGCGCGGCGTAGTGGGCGGCCCCGGCTGAGGCTGGTCGCGGGCTCCGGGCTGATCTTCGGTGTGCTGCTCATCGGTGCCGGCCTGATGCCGACGTATCTGGCCACCGGCATCGCGCTGGTCCCGGTGGGGGTCGCGGTGCTGACCTTCACCACCGCGGCCAACTCGACCGTGCAGCTGTCGGTCGACCCGACGATGCGCGGGCGCGTGATGGGCCTGTACATGCTGCTGTTCCTGGGCGGCACCCCGCTCGGCGGGCCGCTGCTGGGGGTGCTGGCCGAACACTTCGGTGGCCGGGCGCCGCTGGTGCTGGGCGGCCTGGTGACCGTGGCGTCGGTGCTCGTCGTCGGGGCGGTCCTGCTGCGCCGGCACGCCGGCGCTCGGCTCTCGGCCGTGGGGTGGAGGCATTGCGGCGGGAGGAAGGATAGGCTAACTTAAGCAGCGTCGCTTCGTGGTGGGAGCGGCGCGTCAGTTCGGGAAGGTGTCAGGGTCCTGGCCGCGAGGCCGGGGCCCTGACACCTTCAGGGGCCGGTCAGCGGCTGCGCCGCCGGGTGAGCGCGACGCCGGCCAGGCAGACCGCCCCGCCGGCCATCGCCGGCGCCGGCGGCACCTCGCCGAGCAGCAGTGCGCCCATCACGATGGTCAGCGGCGGGACCAGGTACGTCGTGACGCCGAGCCGTCCGGCGTCCATCCGGGCGAGCGCATAGGCCCAGGTGCTGAACGCCAGTGCCGTGGGGACCAGGCCGAGGTAGCCGAGCCCGCCGATCGCCCCGGGCGGGGCGCTGTGCAGGTCGTCGACCAGGCCGGGGGCGTAGGGCAGGCAGGCGGCGACGCCGATCGCGCAGGCCAGGAAGGTCACCTGTAGTGCCGGCAGCCGGCGCAGCACCGGTTTCTGGGCGAGCACCCCGATCGCGTAGGTCACTGCGGCGATGACGCACAGCAGCACGCCCAGGACGTCCGCGGCCTCGGCGCGGGCGGTCGCGGCCCCGATCAACATCGCCCCGGAGAACGCGACTCCCGCGCCGATCAGCAGCCAGCGCGGAAAGCCCTCGCCCAGCAGCAGGCCGGCGAACAGTGCGATCAGCACCGGGCCGATGTTCACCAGCATCGCCGTCGTGCCGGCGTCCACGCGCTGCTCGGCGGCGTTGAGCGCGACGTTGTAGACGGCGAACCAGGCCAGCCCACAGACCCCGAGCAGCACCCACTCACGCCGGGTCGGCGCCACCCAGCGGCGCTGCACGGCGAGCAGCGTGCCGAGCGCGACGGCGCCGACCGTCAGCCGCCCCAGCGCCAGTGGCCCGGGGTCGAAGGCCTGCCCGACGTAGCGGATGGCGACGAACGCCGACGCCCAGGCCAGCACCGTCACCGCGACCGCTGCGAGGGCGCTCGACGGATGGCGGGAGGTGGGGATGGTGGAGGACTGCTGGGCCACGGCGTGGACGCTATGCCTCGCTCGTTCGGGGCGCCCCGTGATTTCTCTCTGGCGCGCTCGTAGAAGTTAGGCTAGCCTCAGCAACGTCGCTTCGTGGTGGGAGTGGCGCGTCAGTTCGGGAAACGCATCGAGGCCTCGACCTCCGGGTCGGGGCCTCGATGCGTCTACAGCGAGTAGATGCGCACCCAGTCGACCTGCAGCCGGACCTGGGCGGGCGAGGTGTCGTCGAGCGGCGGGATCCAGTCCTTGCCGTACGGTCCGATGTCCTGCTGGATCGCCAGGTGCATCGGGCGCGGCGGGATCCGCGCGCGGTCGGTGGTCCGGAAGATCTCCTGACCGTCGATGAAGCCGGCCACATGATCGGGAGTCCATTCCACGGCGTAGTTGTGCCACTGGGTGAAGTCGCCCGGCACCGTCGTGCCGACCTGGCTGTTGTCCCGCCCGTAGTGCAGGACGAAGTGGGACTCCCTGCGGTCGCCCTTCGGGATCTCCATGAAATCGATCTCCCCGCCGGTGGGGAAGTCCTCGGCGTCCGGCCACAGCAGGATCACCGGGCCGTACCCGGTGCCCCGCTGGGTCTTCGCGCGCACCTCCCAGCGGCCGTAGCGCTGACCCGGCGACCACGCCATGCCTGCGGACTCGTAGCCGCGGCTGGTCAGCGACAGCACGCCGCCGGAGACCGCCAGGTTCGACGGCCGGTGCCTGCCGATGCCCCCGGTGGTCTCCCCGGAGTAGGGCCGCCAGAAGGCCGGATCGAGGGCGGTGCCGTCGAACTCGTCGTGGTGGCGCAGCGGCCAGCCGTGCACCACGGCGGCCTCGGTGTCCGATCGGGTGGCCGGGTCGAGCGCCGTCTCGCCACCGGGGCGCACCGGGTCGTTCGTGTCGCGGGCGGCCGCGGGGGACGGAGTGACCGAGGCCGACGGCCCGGCGCCGACGGGCGGCCTGGGCGGCTGCAGCACGGCGTTGCGGACGAGGACGATGGGCACGGTCAGCAGGGCCAGGGCCACGACGGCGGTCACCACCAGCAGCACCACGTGCCACCGGGACCGGGGTGGCCCCGCTGGTGGGGTGTCGGTGGCCGGTCGCCCGAGGCCTGACACGTCATCTCCTGATGGTGCGGATCGAACCCGGCAGGCGCACGTCACGGCCGCCGCGCACACCGTAGGAGCCGGCCACTGTGCGGACGCTGAGAACGGGTGCTCACCCCGTGCCGGTCACCTCCCCGGGTGGCCCCCGGAGGTCGCCGCCGCCCCCGTGCTCCCGTCCGGCGAGTACTGACGCACCCAGTCGACCTCCATCCGGGACTCCTCGGGGGTGCCACCCTCGGGGAACCAGTCCAACTGGATGCACAGGTGCATCGGCCCGGGCGGGAAGATGCTCGCATCGGTGGTGCGGTACCACTCCTCGCCGTCGACGTAGGCGGTGATCGCCTCCGGGGTCCACTCGACAGCCCAGTTGTGCCACTGCGTGGCGTCGATCTCGACCTGGCCGTTGACCTGCGAGTTGTCGGCGCCGTAATGGATGAAGATGTCGGTCTTCTGCCGGGTGTGGTCCATCATCTCCATGAAGTCGATCTCCCCGCCGACCGGGAAGTCCTCCGCGTCCGGCCACAGCAGCAGCAGCGCGTTGTACGACGGGTCGCCGGCCGGGGCCCGGACCCGGCCCTCCCAGCGGCCGTACTTCTGTCCGGGGTTCCAGGCCATCCCGGCGGTGTTCCCGGCGGAGTCGCCGGTGATCGTCAGGACGCCGTCGGTGACCGAGACCGCGCTCGGCGTGCGGCGGCCGTTGCCGGCGTGGCCCGGGCCGTCGTAGATGCTCCACTGCTCGGTGCCGCCGTCGAAGTCGTCGACGCGGTTCGGGGTGCCCCAGCCGAGCCGCTCCGCGGCGGTGGTGCCCTCGCCGGTTCCGCTCGCGTTCACCCCGGCCCCGGGGTCGTGGCCGGGACCGGCGGAACGGTCGCCGGCGCGCGGGCCGGTGGCCGGGTCGTCGAGGTCGCGGCCCGCGGCGCCCGTGCCGGAGCCGGCGGAATCGGTGCCCGAGGAGCCGCTGCCGGTGAACGGCGTGCTGCCGGAGGCGCTGTCGCCGCTGCGGTCCACATTCCCGGGCTCGGTCTCCATGGCGGACGCATCGTCGCCGCCCCGGGGGCCGCTGCTCGCGCCGGGGCCGATCGTCGTGGCCGCGGAGCCGCCGGCCCGGCCGTCGCGGCCGGCCGGCGTCGGCTCCACCGTCACCACGGCCGGGTTCCCGGGGAGCCCGCTGAGGTCGGGAGCCCCGGTGCCGGCGCCGACGGCGATGATCACGACCGCGACGCCGGTCGACAGGTAACGCCGGATCAGCTGCTCGATCTCGTCGATGTTCATGCCGGGCCTCCCGGGTACTCAGCCATGGCGTGCTCCTTGTCGATCGGTCCGTCGGTCAGTCCCCGGCGGGGAGGCCGGGGGTCATGGGGCCCTCCGCGCGGACCCCGATCGGCTGCGTGTCGCGCACCGCGCCGTAGAGGACGGCGTGCACCGTGCCCCGCACGACCACCGGCACGGCGAAGATCGAGGTCAGTTTCTCGCGCCCGACCACGATGCGGTC
>NZ_JAAXLA010000010.1 GCF_012911935.1 Pseudonocardia acidicola
GCCCCCGCCCGTCGCGGGCCCGGTGCTGCGCGGGCTGCCGCCCGGCGCGTCCGCGATCGACCCGGTGCTCGACCGGCTGCTCGCCGAACGCATCGTCTTCCTCGGCGGCGAAGTCGACGACGACGTCGCCTACCGGATCACCGCGCAACTGCTGTTGCTCGCCGCGCAGGACCCGGACACCGACATCACCTTCTACATCGACTGCCCCGGCGGCACGGTCACCGCGGCCATGGCCGTCTACGACACCATGCAGCTGATCAGGCCGGACGTGGCGACCTGGGCCGTCGGCGTCGCGGCGTCGGCCGGGCAGTTCCTGCTCTCGGCCGGCGCGCCCGGCAAGCGGCACGCGCTGGCGCACGCGCGGATCCTCACGCACTCCCCGTCGGCCGGGGCGGGCGGCACGGCCACCGAGATCGCGGTCCGGGCCGGGGTGTTCGGCGAGCTGAAGCGGCAGATCGCCGAGCTCACCGCGCGGCACACCGGGCAGTCCGTCGCGACCGTCACCGCCGACACCGACGCCGACCGCTGGTTCACCGCGGAGCAGGCGCGCGACTACGGCCTGATCGACCACGTGGTGGGCGCGACCGGCTGACCGGTTTGCCGGTTCCGGCGGCCGGGAACCCGCGGGCGTGCCCGAGAGCCCGCGGCGCCTGCCGCTGCAGCTTCTGCTCGCCGTGCTCGCGGCGTTGCCAGGCGCCTACCTCGGGGCCGCCGGCTACCTGGACCTGCCACATCCCGAGCTCGCGCCCGCCGGCGGTGCGCTGCTCTACGGGATAGCGATCATCGGCGCCGCGTTCGTGCTGTCCTGGGCCGCGGAGGCCGCGCAGGTGGACATCAGCGCCGGGCTCGCGCTGGCGGTGCTGGCCCTGCTCGCCGTGCTGCCCGAGTACGCGGTCGACTTCGTCTTCAGCTTCCACGCCGGGCGGACCTACGCCGAGACCGGCGAGTGCCTGCCCGGCCCGGACGGGGCGGACCCGTGCGCGCTGGCGCTGGCCAACATGACCGGGGCCAACCGGGTGCTGGTCGGCGTCGGCTGGCCGGTCGTCGTGCTGGTCGCGACGATCGCGGTGCTGCGTGCCCGCCGCCGCGGCGGGCACGACAGCGCGACGACCCACGAGTGGTGTGTGCAGATGCCGCGCACCTTGACCCCCGAGGTCGTGTTCCTGGGCATCGCGACGCTGTACTCGCTGACCCTGCCGCTGCGGCACACGCTGACCCTGGCCGACGCCGCCGTACTGGTCTCGATCTTCGCGGCCTACGCGTGGCGGCTGGCCAAGGCCCCGCCGGAGGAACCCGACCTGATCGGCACCGCGGCGTGGGTCGGCGGGATGCACCGGACCCGGCGCCGCTGGACCGTCGGGCTGCTGTTCGGGTTCGCCGGGCTCGTCATCCTCACCACCGCCGAGCATTTCGCCGAGGGCCTGGTCGGCACCGGCCGCGAACTCGGCGTCAACCAGTTCATCCTCGTGCAGTGGGTGGCCCCGCTGGCCAGCGAATCCCCCGAGCTGATCGTCGCCTGCCTGTACGCGTGGCGACTCAAGGCGGGCGACTCGCTGGGCACCCTGCTGTCCAGCAAGGTCAACCAGTGGACGCTGCTGGTGGGCACGATCCCGATCGTGTTCGCGCTGGCCGCCGGGACCACCGCCGGTCTCCCGCTCGACGGCCAGCAGCGCTTCGAACTGCTGCTGACCGCGGCGCAGTCCCTGTTCGCGGTGAGCATCCTGATGGACCTTGCGCTGACCGTGTGGGGTGCCGCGGCGTTGTTCGGGCTGTTCATGGTGCAGTTCGTCGCGAGCATCACGCTGTCGGCCGCGGCCGACCGCCTCGTCATCATCGTGCTGTCCGGGGTCTACGGCGTGCTCGCGCTGCTGCAGTTCGTCCGGCACCGCGGCGACGTCGTCCGGACCACCCGTGACGGGCTCGCCACGCCGTTCGCCGAACTCGAGAAGGTGGACCGGGCCGCAGCCGGCTGAGCCGCGCAGAACGCGGGACCTTCGCCGGTACTCCCCCGGCGGCGCGTGGTGCTGCAATCCGGCTTCGCGGAACCGGTGGGAGGAGCGATGCGCGGTCGCGCAGACCGATCCGGAGTCCGGCCTCCGGAATTCGCCGGTAGCGCGACCTGACCATTCGCAGAACCTCCCCGGCGCGGTGCTCCCGGGCTCGCTAGCGTTGAGAGCGAAGGTTTCTGCATCGATGCACGAGACGTTCCGAGAGGGAAGAGGGCAGCCTCATGCGTGTTGGCGTGCTCACCGGGGGTGGCGACTGTCCCGGCCTGAACGCGGTCATCCGGGCCATCGTCCGCAAAGGCATCCCCGAATACGGGTTCTCGTTCCTCGGCTTCCGCGACGGCTGGCGCGGCCCGCTCGACGGGCTCACCAGACCGCTCGACATCCCGGCGGTGCGCGGCCTGCTCCCCCGCGGCGGCACGATCCTGGGCTCGTCGCGGACCAACCCGTTCGCGATCGAGGACGGGGTCGACCGGATCCGCACCAACCTGATGAACTTCGGCGTCGAGGCCCTCATCGCCATCGGCGGGGAGGACACCCTCGGGGTGGCCGCGAAGCTGCACGAGGTCGGTGTCAACGTCGTCGGGGTGCCCAAGACGATCGACAACGACCTGTCCGGCACCGACTACACCTTCGGCTTCGACACCGCGGTCAACATCGCGATGGAGGCCATCGACCGGCTGCACACCACGGCCGAATCGCACCACCGGGCGCTGATCGTGGAGGTGATGGGCCGGCACGCCGGGTGGATCGCCCTGCACTCCGGGATGGCCGCCGGCGCGAACGCGATCCTGATCCCCGAGGTGCGGTTCGACATCGCTCAGGTCTGCAAGTGGGTCGAGAGCCGGTTCCGGCTCGACTACGCGCCGATCATCGTCGTGGCCGAGGGCGCCAGGCCCAAGGACGGCGACGAGGTGCTCCTCACGGGGGAGAAGGACGCCTTCGGGCACGTCCGGCTCGGCGGGATCGGTGACTACCTGGCCCGCGAGATCGAGGCGCGGACCGGCAAGGAGGCCCGGACCACGGTGCTCGGCCACGTGCAACGCGGCGGCACCCCGACCGCGTTCGACCGCTGGCTCGCGACCCGCTTCGGGCTGCACGCCATCGACGCGGTACACCAGGGCACGTGGGGCATGATGACCGCCCTGCGCGGGACCGACATCGTGACGGTGCCGCTGCTCGAGGCGACGAAGGAGCCCAAGCTCGTCGACCCGGCGCTGTACGCCGAGGCCGAGGTGTTCTTCGGGTAGGGCCGGCTCCGGCAGACTGACGGCGTGCCGGAGCCCGCCGCCCTGCTGCTCGCCCACATCAGCGACCTGCACATCGACGGCAGCGAGCGGGCCGTGCGGCGCGCCGCGCGGGTGCTGCGGCAGCTCGGTGAGCTGGCCGTCGCGCCCGATGCGCTGATCGTCAGCGGCGACCTCGCCGACCACGGCGGCGAGGAGGAGTACCGACTGGTCACCGGGCTGCTGGCCGACAGCCCGTCGCCGGTGCTGATCTGTCCGGGCAACCACGACGCCCGGGCTGCGCTGCGGGCGACGGTGCTCGGCGAGCCGGTGCTCGGCACGCCGGACGACCACCGGCCGGTGAACCGGACGGGCCGGGTCGGTGAGCTGACCGTGCTGCTGGCCGACTCGACCATCCCGGGCCGCCCCGAGGGGCACCTGGACGACCCGACGCTGGAGTGGCTGGACGCCGAACTCGCCGAGGCCGGGGAGGGCCCGGTACTGCTCGTCATGCACCACCCGCCCGCGGCGCTGCACCATCCCGCGCTCGACGACGTCCGCCAGCACGGCGAGCACCGCCTCGCCGAGCTGCTGTCCCGGCACCCGCCAGTGGCCGGGCTGCTGTGCGGGCACGCGCACACGGCCGCCGCGGGCGTTTTCGCCGGCGCACCGCTGCGGGTCGCGCCCGGCGTGACCTCCACGTTGGTGCTGCCCTGGGAGCGACCGGGGGCGGTGTTCGACACCGACGCCCCGCCCGGAGTGGCCTACCACGTGTGGTCCGCCGACCGGCTCACCACGCACTTCCGCGTCGTCTGATCGGCATCCGGTTCACGAGCACGCAACACGACCGCAACAGCGGCGTGCCGCGGTGGATCTACAACGGAGGCAGCGCCCTGCCCGCAGCATTCCGGAGGCCGTTCCGTGTCGCGATCCGCCGAGTTCGCCCCGCCCACCCAGCTCACCTGCCGCGTCTGGTGCCGCCCGGCGCCCGCGCTGCGGGCGCACCACGATCAGCTGCTGCGCGTGGAGCGCGACACCGACGCGATGCTCGATCTGTTCGAGCTGGCGGTCACGTGGGCGGAGCTGGAGTATCCGGCCGAGACGACGATCGCGCCGTCCGACTGGGTCGGCTTCGCCGAACTGCACCGCTGGCAGAACCCGCAGCGGGTACTGCGGATCTTCAGCCTGGCCACCGACGTGGCGCTGTCCGGACCCGCCCTGCGCAAGCGGGTCGGCACCCCGGCGGCCGGGCTGGGCCTGGCCGCCGGGTCCGGGCTGTGCCCGGCGCTGCTCAGCCCGCCGCAGCGGCGCGCGGCAGGCCGGTGACCCGGAACTCGTCGAGACGCAGCACCGTCGCCCGCTCCGCACCGGCGCGCAGCGCGAGCTCCCCGGTGTCGTCGAGCCGGCCGACGACGGCCGCCGCGAGGTCCCGCTCGGCGAACGCGGCGAGGCACTCGTCCTCACGGCCCGCAGGCACGCACAGCAGGAAGCCGAAGCTCGGGAAGCAGTTGAACCACTTCGTCAGCGGCACGCCGGACGGTGCCGGGACGGCGTCGACGTCCACCGTCACCCCGTGTCCGCCGGGCTCGAGCAGCATCGCCAGCGAGCCGACGAGCCCGGCCATGCTGATGTCCTTCGCCGCCACCACGATCCCGGCGCGGGCGAGCGTGCCCAGCAGCCGCACGTCACCCGCGCAGCGCTTGCCGCGCGAGGCGAACGCGGGGAAGTACGGGAAGTCCTGGCGCATCTCGCCGTCGAGCGCAGCGGCCACGACCAGCGACTGACCGGCCGCGGCATGGGTGACCGACAGCGGCGCCGGGGTGCTGCCCACCCCGAACGCCGAGAGCGCGGGCGGGCCGTCGTGGATCGTCAGGTGCCCGCCGATGATCGGCACGTCGAACAGCTCGGACGCCTCGCGCATACCGGCCAGCGCGAGCCGGGCCACATCCTCGGTGGCCACCACGGTGTCGACGATGCCGAGCGGCTCCGCCCCCATCGCAGCGAGGTCGTTGACGTTGGTCAGCACCGCGGCGAACCCGGCGCCGCGTGGATCGGCCGCCACGAACGGCGGGAACAGCGCCTCCCCGCACGCGACGACCCCGGCTCCCTCGGCCGAGACGACGGCGCCGTCGTCACCGGGTCCGCCGAGCCAGTCCGTTCCGCCGAGCACGTCACCGACGAGGCCGATCTCGGCCTTCGCCCGCAGCCCTGGATTGGCCAGCACGGAGTCGACGATCTCGCCGAGCGAGTTGGCCACCTGCGTCATTGAATTCCTCGTATTTCCCGCATCAACTGCGCAACATCCACCACACGACGCGTGCCGGCTCCGGGCCGGGGTTGCGCCACTCGTGCGGCCGGTCCGTCGGATAGTGCAGGGTGTCGCCGGCCCGGACGAGATACCGCTCGCCGGCCACCTCCACCTGCAACGCACCCTCCAGCACCAACATCAATTCCTCGCCCGCCCGCAGCGGGCGGGTGTCCCCACTCTTCCCGCCGGGTTCGACGACCGCGAACACGGCCCCACCGCGCAGCCGCTCGCCGGGGGCGGCGATCGTGGCGGCGTCGACCCCGTCGGCGCCGCGCGCCCATTCCGGCGGCGGTCCGGGCCGCTCGTCGGCCCGCACGTGCACCGCCACCGGCGCGGTGTGCCCCGCATCGTCGACGAAGTAGCCGATCGGCCGCCCGAGTGCGCCGGCGAGCTTCAGCAGCGTGGTGATGGTGGGCACCATGTCACCGCGCTCCACCTTGTGGATCGCCGCGGCGGACACCTCGGAGCGGGCTGCGAGCTGCTGCAGGGAGAGCCCCAGCCGCTGCCGGACCTCGCGCACCTTCGGTCCGATCGCGCCGACGATCGGCTCCCAACCGGCCGGGTCCCGGTTCGGTCCGCGGTCGGTTGTGGAGTCGGGCACCGTCATGGCGCGACCTCCTCGGTGTATCCGCCGCCATTCCAAACGTTCATCATCATAAACGCCGTCTTTTATCGTGGAGGCCATTTGTCATGGATCGCACCGGGCCCGCGGACGCGGCCGGCGTACCGCGAGGCCGGTGCGCCCTCCGCGGGACCGCTCAGTTCAGCAAGCCGTGCGGATCGAGGACGAACTTCTGCGCGACCGCCCGGGTCACCTCCATGATCGAGTTGAGCACCGTGGCGGGCGCCTCCTGGGCGTCCGCGCCGTGCCCGCGGGCCTCGAAGCCGGCCGCGTCGATCGCCGCGCCGACGTCCGGCACGCCGGGAAGATGTCCGACCGCATCGTCAGGTCGCGGATCTTCTCCATCGCCTGGTCGCGGTCGGGGAACTTCAGCAGGTTCCAGTCCGCGTACGGGACCATCACGCACTCGGCCTGGCCGCCGACCCAGCCACCCATGTCGACGTAGCCGTAGGCCGATCCGGGCCGGTCCGGGTTCACGTTCAGGCACACCCCGGTGTGCCCCTCCTCGCACATCCGGCAACGCCCGCACGCGATGGTGAACGGCACCGAGCACAGGTCGCCGACCTTGATGAACTCGACCTCGCGACCGGTCTCGACGACCTCACCGGTGATCTCGTGGCCGAGCACCAGCCCCGCCGGTGCGGTGGTGCGGCCGCGCACCATGTGCTGGCCGGAGCCGCAGATGTCGGTCGAGACGACCTCGAGGATCACGCCGTGCTCGCATGTGCGGCCCACGTTGGCCGGATTCACCCCGGGACCGTCCTTGAGCACCAGTTCCGGATGGTCGATGGTCTGCACCTCGACCTTGCCCGGCTCGATGCAGGCGACCGCTCTGTTGCCTGTCATGTCCGATCCACCCGATGCACGGTGTTTCCCGCATGGGTGTCCTACCCGCCGGGCCGGGCCGGCCAATCCCGCCGGCCGCATCGGGCGCGCCGGTCAGACCATGCCCTGCCGGGTCGCGGTGTAGACGATCTCCGTGCGACGCCGGACCTCGAGCTTGTCGCGCAGGTTGCGGACGTGGAACTTCACGGTGGCCTCGGAGATCAGCAGGCGGCGGCCGATCTCCCGGTTGCTCATCCCGACCGCGAGCAGTTTGAGCACCTGGTTCTCCCGCTCGGTGAGCATCTGCGCGCGGGGACGTTCGCCCCGGTCCCCGTCGCGCGGCACGTCCATCACCACCGAGCCGGAGCGCGAGTCGAAGACGCTCTCACCACGCAGCACCGCCCGCACCGCCCGCACGATGTCCGCGGTGTCGGCCCCCTTGCGCAGGTAGCCGTGCACGCCGAGCCGGACGGTGCGCAGCATGACCTCGCGGTCGCGGCAGCTGGTGAGCACCAGTACCCGCACGCCACGGCGACGCTCCAGCAGGGCCCGCGCGACCTCGACACCGACGGTGTCGCCGCGACCCAGGTCGACGTCCAGGACCACCACGTCGGGGGCGCTGCGGTCGGCGATCAGCAGCGCGTCCCGCGCCGTGGCCGCCTCGCCCACCACGGTCAGGTCGATCTCGCCGGCCAGCAGCTGCCGCAGCCCGAAACGGACGATGGCCTCCGCATCGACCAGCAGCACCCGCGCGGTCCGGCGGACGATCTCAGGTTCCGGGCCTGCACCGAACCGGCGCTGGTCCAGCACGGCGTCGACGGTCATGTCAGGTCCTCTCCCTGCGTTGGGCGGTGGGGAGGAACGTAGGCAACGCCACGTTGCGCGTTCGTTGCACTGTCCATCAGGTGAGGTGGAGCCCGGTTTGCCGGCACTCGTCCGGCTGGGTGATGATTTCCCGGGGCCAGCCCGCTGGTCGCCCAGCGATCATGCTCGGGGGTGCTGTTGTCGATCGAGTCCGACCCTGTCGCGCACGCTCGTGTGCTGTCCGACCTCTTCGACGCGGTGATGGGCGGCGAGGAGGTCCGTCAGGCACCCCGGCCGATCGTCTCGGAATCCTGGCAGCGCAGCCTGGCCGCGCAGATCGACCCGGAGAACCGCACCCCGCCCGTCGTCTACCGGCCGGACGACCTGCCCGGCATCCGGGAGTCGCACCCGCTCAACGCGGTCATGCCGCTGCTGCGTGACACGCTCGTGAGCATCGCCGACGCGGCCATGCACGTCATGCTGGTGACCGACGCCGAGGGGCACATCCTGTGGCGCGACGGCGCCACCCGGCTGCTCGTCGACGCCGACCGCGTCGGCCTGTTCCCCGGCACGCACTGGAGCGAGGACGCGATCGGCACCAATGCCATGGGCACCACGCTCGCCGTGGACGCTCCGGTGCAGATCCACTCCGCCGAGCACCTGGTCCGGGCCTACCACGCCTGGACGTGCGTGGCGGCCCCCGTGCACGATCCCGACACCGGCGCGATCCTCGGCGCGATCGACATCAGCGGGCCGCTGCACACCGCGCACCCGGCACTGGTGCAGCTGGTCTCGGCCACCGCCCAGCTGGCGGAGAACCAGCTGCGGGTCCGGCTGGCCATCGCCGACGAGCGGCTGCGGGTGCGCAACATGCCGCACCTGGCCAGCCTGCGCGGCGCGGCCGGCGCGCTGGTCACCCCGACCGGGCGGATCCTCGCCGGCGAGCCCTACGGGTGGTGGCCGGAGCGGATCACGCTCGAGGAGGGCTCGGACCGGGTGATGCTCGCCAACGGCCGGGAGATGCTGGTCGAGCCGCTCGCCGAGGGGTACCTGCTGCGCACACCGGGCCCGGGCTCGTCCTCGACGCCGGTCGAACGGCCGAGCACTGCGCTGTCGCTGCGGTTCATGGGCGACGGTGCGCCGAGCGTGCTGCTCAACGGCCGCCCGATCCCGCTGACGTTGCGCCCCGCGGAGATCCTCACCGCGCTCGCGCTGCATCCCGAGGGCCTGACCGCGGAGCAGCTCGCACTGCTGCTCTACGGCGACGACGGGAACCAGACCACGGTGCGCGGAGAGATCCACCGGCTGCGCGCGCTGATCGGGGCCGACGTGCTGCGGACCCGCCCGTACCGGCTCGCGGCCACTGTGGACAGCGATTTCGGGGCGGTCCGGCAGGCGCTGAAGGCCGGGCGGGCGGAGGCGGCGCTGCGGGCCTGCAGCGGGTCGCTGCTGCCACGCTCGGACGCGCCGGAGATCCGCGAGGTGCGCGACGAGATCGTGGCCGGGCTGCGCCGGGCGGTGCTCGACGCCGATGACCCGGTGCTGCTGCACACCTTCGCCGGACATCCGCTGGGGCTGACCGATCTGGAGGTACACGACCGGCTCGTCGAACTGCTGCCGGCCGGTGACCCGCGGCGGCCGGTCGTCGTCTCCCGCTGGGCCCGGCTGCTCGCCGAGTAGCGCATACGTGCCGTAAGCCTCAGTTGCGGCTCATCGGTTGACATCCCGACTGCGCAGGTTTCCTATAAGACACGCTCAGTTACTCAAGTGAACGTCGTGTCGGGAGTGGATGAACAATGACCGCAGTCGACGAGAGCCGGTCAACGGGCACAGGTGCTGCTTCGGAGGCGGTGGCCGCCTTGATCATGGAGCTGCAGGCGGTCGGGCTGCGGATCGAAACCGAACTGGAGACCTCCCGCAAGGGCGGCGCCGGCCCCTCCGACTCCGGCATGCTCTGGATCGAAGGCGTCCCGGTCACCGTGCCCCCCAGCAGCGAGTCCCCCTACTCACTGCGCGCCGAGGACGACGGCCAGGGCATCTACCGCGACGGCACCAAGATCGCCTCCGTCTCGGGCACCGCCCGCCCCCGCTTCTACGACCTCACCACCGCCGACGGCATCCCCTACCACCAGATCGCCCTGCTCCACCTGGACTCCCTCGCCTCCACCGTCGTCCAGGCCTGCAACTACTGGGGCAACTCCGACCAATGCGGCTTCTGCGGCATCGGCCTGTCCCTCGCCGCCGGCACCACCATCGCCAAAAAAACCCCCGAAATGCTCGCCGAGGTCGCCACCGCCGCCCGCGACCTCGACGGCGCCGTCGACGCCACCCTCACCACCGGCTCCTCCGTCGCCCCCGACCGCGGCGCCCTCTACGTCGCCCGCTGCGGCCACGCCGTCAAACAAGCCGCCGGCCTGCCCGTCGAAGTCCAGTTCGAACCCCCCCGCGACCTCGACACCATCAACCAGGTCCACGACCTGGGCATCGACGCCCTCGGCATCCACATCGAATCCTTCGACCCCGCCGTCCTCGCCCGCGTCGCCCCCGGCAAACACCGCACCGGCATCGACACCTACTTCCGCACCTGGGAACACGCCGTCAAACTCTTCGGCGAAGGCCGCGTCTCCACCTACGTCATCCTCGGCATGGGCGAAGACCCCGACCTCACCGTCGCCATGTGCAAACGCGCCATCGACATCGGCGTCTACCCCTTCGTCGTCCCCCTACGCCCCGTCGCCGGCTCCCTCATGGAAAACATCCCCGCCCCCGCACGCGACTACACCGAACCCATCTACCGCAAGGTCGCCGGCTTCCTCGCCGAACGCGGCCTCGGCGCCGACACCGCCGTCGCCGGCTGCGCCCGCTGCCAAGCCTGCTCGTCACTGAACCTCATCCAGCACGCCGGCACCGCCCCACCCTGCAGCTCCACCACCACCGGAACCCCCGCCCCCCTGCTGCAGATCGGCAAACGCCCCGGCGCCTGAGGCACACGATCAACGAATCAGGGGCATGAGCGTCACCCATGACGCTCATGCCCCTGAAGCACCGATCATGCTCGGACCGCTACTCCACGGTGACGGACTTGGCGAGGTTGCGGGGGCGGTCCACGTCGCGGCCCAGCGCCAGGGCGGCGTGGTAGGCCAGCAGCTGCAGCGGCACGGACAGCAGGATCGGGTCGAGCTCCGGCTCGTTCCTCGGGATCACCAGCGTGCGGTCGGCCAGGTCGGCCGGCAGCTCGCGGTGCGCCAGCGCGACGACCGGGCCCCGACGAGCCCGGATCTCGGCCAGGGTGGACGTGTTCTTGTCCAGCAGATCGTCGTCGGGCACGACGGCGACCGTGGGCAGCTCCGGACTGACCAGCGCCAGCGGGCCGTGCTTGAGCTCCGCCGACGGGTAGGCCTCCGCGTGCACGTAGGAGACCTCCTTGAGCTTCTGCGCACCCTCCCGGGCGACCGGCCAGCCGCGTCGCCGCCCGACGAACAGCACGCTGCGCCGCTGCGCCAGCTCGGCGGCCACCTCGGCGATCGCGCCCGTGCGCCGCTCCTCGTCGAGGATCTCCGCGATCTGGGCGGGCAGCGCGTTCAGCCCGTCGATGATCCGGCGTCCCTCGGTGGGCGAGAGGTCCCGGATACGCCCGAGGTGCAGGGCGAGCAGCGCGAACGCCGCCAGCGTGGAGGTGAACGACTTGGTCGCGGCCACCGACATCTCCGGGCCCGCGTGGATGTAGATGCCGCCGTCGCACTGCCGGGCGATCGTCGAGCCGACGACGTTGACCACGCCGATCACCCGGCCGCCCTTGCGCTGCAGCTCCTGGACCGCGGCCAGGGTGTCGACGGTCTCGCCGGACTGGCTGACCGCGACGTAGAGGGTGTCCGGCTCGACGACCGGGTTGCGGTAGCGGAACTCCGACGCCGCCTCCGCGCCGGCCGGCACCCGGGCCAGGTCCTCGATGAGCTGGGCGCCGAGCTCACCGGCGTAGGCCGCCGACCCGCACCCGAGGATCTTCACCCGGCGGAACTCACGGGCCTCCCGGATCGACAGGTTGAGCCCACCGAGGTGCGCGGTCTGGAACCGCTCGTCCAGCCGCCCCCGCAGGGTCCGCTCCAGGGTGCGCGGCTGCTCCTCGATCTCCTTGACCAGGTAGTGCGCGTGGTCACCGATCTCGGCGCCGACGACGTCCCAGTCGATGGTGGACGGGCTCTTGGCCGTCGCGTGGTCGTCGATGGTGAAGGTGCGGTAGCCGCCCGCGGTGAGGGTGGCCAGCTCGCCGTCGTCGAGGTAGACGACCTGCCGGGTGTGCCCGACCAGCGCGGCGACGTCGGAGGCGACGAACATCTCCTTCTCGCCGATCCCGAGCAGCACCGGGCTGCCGTTGCGGGCGACGACGATGCGGTCCGGGCGCTCGGCGTCGATGACCGCGAGCCCGTAGGCGCCGACGACCTGACGGAGCGCCTGCCGAACGGCCTGCTCGAGGTCGCCGGCGCCGGCGGCGTAGGCGGCGGCGATGAGGTGCGCGACGATCTCGGTGTCGGTCTGCGAGGCGAACTGGACACCCTCTGCGGCCAGCTTGGCCCGCAGCTCGTCGGCGTTCTCGATGATCCCGTTGTGCACCACCGCGATCCGGCCGCTCATGTCGGTGTGCGGGTGCGCGTTCTCGACGCTGGGCTCCCCGTGGGTGGCCCAGCGGGTGTGCCCGATCCCCGGGCTGCCCTTGAACCGGGCGGGCAGGTCGGCGGCGAGGTCGGCCACCCGGCCGCTGACCTTGCGGATCTTCAGCGCGCCCCGGGAGGCGACGGCCAGTCCCGCCGAGTCGTAGCCGCGGTACTCCAGCCGCCCCAGGCCTTCCAACAGGATCGGGGCGGCGTCCTGCGCCCCGACGTATCCGACGATCCCGCACATGAGCGATTCCTTCCGGGTGGCTGGGTTCAGCCGTAGACGATGCGCCGGAGCTGGCGGGCGGACAGCGACGGCGGCGCGACCCGTCGCGCCGCCAGTTCCGCGCCCACCTGCTCGAAGATCCGGTTGTTGGTGAGCCCACGACTCTGGAGCTCGGCATGCCGGCGGCGCACGAAGTCCTCGACCGGCTCTCCGAAGTAACCGAGGACCTCGGCCACCACGCGGGCCGCTTCGTTCGCACTGAGCGGGGTGCTGCGAACCAGGTGGGTGATCAGGTCGTCGTGAGGTCCACGCACTCGGCTGATCGTGCCCGAACGACCCGGCGAAAGCCAATAATCCTGCCCGAAATCAGGCAAGATCGACCCCGCGAACGGGTGTGCGGGCGTCAGGCCGACCGGGCTGCGGAGTACGACGCGTCGTCGTCGCCCGAGTCGGCTGTCGGCTCCAGCTCACCGGCCCGCCACAGCGCCGCGTACCGCCCACCGGCCGCGAGGAGTTCCGCGTGCGGTCCCTGCTCGACGATTCGCCCGCCGTCGAGCACCACCACCCGGTCCGACCGCGCGGCGGTGGCCAGCCGGTGGGCGACGACGAACGCGGTCCGCCGCGAGGTGAGCCGGTCCCCGGCCGCCAGCACCGCGGCCTCTGTGGCCGGGTCGAGCGCCGCGGTGGCCTCGTCGAAGATCAGCAGGTCGGGGTCGACGAGCTCGGCGCGGGCCAGCGCGACGAGCTGGCGCTGCCCCGCGGACAGGCCCTGGCCGCGCTCCCCGACCGGATGGCGGAACCCACCGGGCAGGGCGCGCACCAGCTCCAGCGCACCGACCGCCCGGGCCGCCCGCTCGATCTGCGCCGGGGTCGCGTCCGGCCGCCCGTAGGCGATGTTCGCCGCGACGTCGCCGGTGAACAGGTGCGCTTCCTGCGGGACGACGCCGAGCCGGTGCCGGTAGTCGGCCAGCGGGAACCGGCGCAGGTCGACCCCGTCGACCAGGACCGCACCGGAGTTCACGTCGTAGAACCGGGCCAGCAGCTTGATCAGCGTCGACTTGCCGGCCCCGGTCGCCCCGACCAGCGCCACGGTCTCCCCCGCCGCCACCCGCAGCGACACCCGGTCCAGCGCGGGCGCGTCGGCACCCGCGTAGCGGAAGGTCACCTCGCGCAGTTCCACCTCCCCGTCCAACCGGGCGGGCACGGTGACGGCCTCCCCGGCCGGGGTGGCCGGGACCGAGGTCGGGGTGCGCAGCAGCTCGGAGATCCGCAGCAGCCCGATCCGGGCCTGCTGGTAGCCGTCGAACACCTGGGAGAGCTGCTGCACCGGGGCGAAGAACAGGCCCAGGTAGAGCAGGAACGCGGTGAGGATGCCGGGGGTCAGGTCGCCGTGTGCCACCCGGGCGGCGCCGACGCCGAGCACCGCCGCCTGCGCGATGTCCGACAGCAGCGCGACGAACGGGAAGTAGGTGGCGATGTAGCGCTGCGCCCGCAGCCGGGAGTTGCGGTACGCGGCGCTGCGCCGGCTGAACCGGTCGGCGCTGTGCTCCTCGCGGACGAAGGCCTGCGCGACCCGGACCCCGGAGACGTTCTCCTGCATGTCCGCGTTGACCACGCTGACCCGTTCCCGCGCCTCCGCATAGGCCGTCGACGACAGCCGCCGGAAGATCACCGTGGCGACGATCAGGACGGGCAGCACCGCCAGCGCGACCAGCGCGAGCTGGGCATCGGTGATCAGTAGCGCCACCGCCACGCCGAACACGGTGAGCAGGCTGACCACCGCCTGGGCCAGCCCGGTCTGCAGGAACGTCGACAGCGCGTCGACGTCGGTGGTCATCCGGGTCATGATGCGGCCGGCCAGCTCGCGCTCGTAGTAGTCGAGGCCCAGCCGCTGCAGGTGCGCGTAGCTGCGGATGCGCAGCAGGTAGAGCAGGCTCTCCCCGGCCCGTGAGGTCGTCACGGTCTGGGCGGCGACGACGAGCGCATCGGCCGCGACCAGGCCCAGCCCGATCAGCGTCGCGACGACCAGCGCCGACCCCGAACCTGCCGTGATCCCGTGGTCCACCGCGTACCGGGCCACCGACGGGAAGGCCAGTGTGGCGAGCGCGTCGGCGGCCACCAGCGTCATCGCGAGCACCAGCAGGCCGCGCACCGGCCGCAGCAGCCTGCCCAGCCGGAAGCCGGGGTCGGGTGCGGTCGGGTCGAGCCCGCCGAGCCGCGGGCGCTCGGTCGCCGGGCGCAACGCGTCGACCGCGGCGAGCAGCTCGGGGGTGGCCGGGATGCCGCCGACCACCGACGCCATCCCCCCGCCGCCCCGGCCGCCCTGCATCGCCGAGGCCGCCGCGGCGCGGACCGCCAGGTCGGAGGACCCGGCGGCCACGGCGCCGGCCGGGTCGGGCCAGAGCTCCGGGGTGACGCCGGCGCCGGACCCGTTCGTGCCTGAACCACCGGCTGCCGCGTCGTCGGCGGGGACCGCGCTGTTCGCGCCGGGCCCGGTGTGCGCACCGGACCCGCTCGTCTCGGGACCGCCGGCCGGGGCCGTGGCGCCGGCACCGCCGGCCGGGGTCGTGGCGCCGGCACCGCCGGCCATCCCGTCGTCCGCCGCGCCGGCCGGGGCCGCGGCCAGCAGCTGCCGGAACAGCGGGCTGCGCGCCGCGAGCTCGGCCTGGGTGCCGACGTCCACGACCCGGCCGCGGTCGAGCACGGCGATCCGATCGGCCAGCGCCAGGGTGGACCGGCGGTGCGCGACCAGCAGCGTGGTGCGCCCGGCCATCAGGGTGCGCAGCGTTGCGTGGATCGCGGCCTCGGTCGCGGTGTCGACCGCGGACGTCGCGTCGTCGAGCACCAGCACGCGCGGGTCGGTGAGCATCGCCCGGGCCAGGGCGATCCGCTGCCGCTGCCCCCCGGACAGGGTCAGCCCGCGCTCACCGACCTCGGTGTCGTAGCCGTCGGGAAGCGACTCCACGAACGCGGCGATCTGGGCCGCCTCCGCGGCCGCGCGCACCTCCTCGTCGGTCGCGTCGGGACGGCCGTAGGCGATGTTGGCCCGGATGGAGTCGGAGAACAGGAACGCCTCCTCGAACACCACCCCGAGCTCCGAACGCAGGTCGGCGAGCCGCAGCCGGGGCAGCTCGACCCCGCCCAGGCGCAGCGCCCCGGCCTGCGGGTCGTAGAACCGCGGCAACAACAGCGCGACCGTGGACTTGCCGGATCCGGCGGTACCGATCAGCGCCATCGTCTCGCCGGGCTCGACGCGCAGCGACAGCCCGTCGAGCACCGGTTCGCGCCGGGTGTAGCCGAAGCGGACGCCGTCGAGCTCGACCGACAGCGGCCCGTCCGGCAGCGTCTGCGGGTGCTCCGGGTCGACCACCTCGGGCTGGGAGTCGACCAGGTCGTACACCCGCTCGACCCCCGCCCGGGCCAGCTGCGCGCTGACGATCAGCGAGCCGACCAGCCGGGCCGGCCCGACGAGCTGGGCGACGTAGGTGGTGAAGGCGAGGAAGGTGCCGAGGGTGATCGCGCCGTTCAGCGCGAGCGCACCGCCGAGCCCGATCACCCCGACCTGCCCCAGCGACGGCAGCGCGAGCAGCGCGGGGTTGAGCTTGGCGGTCATCCGGGCGGCCCGCATCCGCTCGGCGAAGAGCTTCCCGGCCAGCCGTTCCAGCTTCGAGACCTCGCGGGCCTCCTGTCCGAAGCCCTTCACCACCCGGACCCCGGTGACCGTCTCCTCGACCTGCTGGGCCACGTCGGCGGCCCGCTGCTGGGCCGACCAGGTCGCCGGGAACAGCGACCGCCGGGACCGGCTCGTGACCCACCCCGCGGCCGGCAGCAGGATCAGCGCGATCAGGGTGAGCAGCGGCGACAGCCACAGCATCGCGGCCACCGAGACCACCACCAGGACCACGGTGCCGGCGGCCAGCGGCACCATGGACAGCAGCGACTGCACCAGTTGCAGGTCGGTGATCGCGCGGGAGACCACCTGCCCGGTGCGCAGCGCGTCCTGCCGCTCCCCGTCCAGGCGCTGCACCGCGGCGAACACCTGGCGGCGCAGGTCGTGCTGCACGTCCAGGGCCATCCGCCCGGCCAGATAGCGCCGCATGAACGACGCACCGAACCGGATCAGCGCCAACCCGACGATCGCCGCGACCACCGCGCCCAGCACCGCGGTCACCCCGGCCACCGCGTCGTCGACCGCAACCCTGGTCAGCAACGGGCCGGCGGCCTCCAGGCTGACCCCGAACACCGACGCCAGCAGCGCACCGAGAGTGACGGCACGGTGCTTCATGCAGGCGCCGACCAGTCTCCGGATCCACCCCCGCCGATCGGTTCCGGCGACGTCACCGGCAGGGATGGAAATCACCACCCGGTGAGGTTATGCCGCGACCGGAACGGGTGCTGGCGATGAGACCCGCGCAACACCGGGGAAGATCGGCGACTCCGGGCCGGTTGCACCCGGCGTGACCAACGTACCGAGCATCACGCTGAACAACGGTGTCGAGATCCCGCAGCTGGGCTTCGGAGTGTTCCTGGTCCCGGTCGGTGAGACCGAGGCCCCGGTCGCGACCGCGCTGGAGACCGGCTACCGGCACATCGACACGGCGCGGATCTACGACAACGAGCAGGAGGTCGGCGCGGCCATCGCCACGTCCGGCATCGCGCGCGACGACCTGTTCGTCGCCACCAAGGTCTGGAACGACGACCAGGGCCGCGATGCCACGCTCGCCGCGTTCGACGCCAGCCTGTCCCGGCTCGGGCTCGACCACGTCGACCTGTACCTCATCCACTGGCCGGTGCCGAGCGCGGACCGCTACGTGGAGACCTGGAAGGCGCTGCAGGAGATCAACGCCTCCGGCCGGGCCCGCGCCGTCGGCGTCTCGAACTTCCAGATCAGCCACCTGCGCCGGCTGATCGACGAGACCGGCTTCGTTCCGGCGATCAACCAGGTCGAGCTGCACCCGAACCTCACCCAGGAGCCGCTGCGCGCGTTCCACGCCGAGCACGGCATCGTCACCGAGGCGTGGAGCCCGCTGGCCCGCGGCGCTCTGCTCGAGGACCCGGCCGTCGGGAAGCTCGCGGCCAAGCACGGCAAGTCCCCGGCCCAGGTGATCCTGCGCTGGCACCTGCAGCTGGGCAACGTCGTGATCCCGAAGTCGGTGACGCCGGCGCGGATCGCGGAGAACTTCGACGTGTTCGGCTTCGAACTCGACGCCGACGACATGGCGGCGCTCAGCGCCCTCGACAACGGCACCCGCATCGGCCCGAACCCGGACGAGTTCGGCGCCTGAGCCCACGGTCCCCGTCGGCGCGTGACCCGCGCCGACGGCCCCGGCGGCCGCCGATCACCTACCGGTGACGGCGGCCGCCGCTGTTCGCGCCCCGCCCGTCAGCTCCCGAACGCCGCCCGCAGGTGCGCGCCCGCCTGGTCGTAGACGCCGCGGGTGTGCTCGATCGCGCCGAGCATCCAGAAGAAGCCGTGGATCATCGTCGGGTTCTCCAGGTGCTCGACGGTGACGCCCGCGTCGGCGAGCGCCGCGGCGTAGGCGTTGCCCTCGTCGCGCAGCGGGTCGTAGCCGGCGGTGATCACGGTGGCCGGCGGCAGCCCGGACAGGTCACCGCGGATCGGCGAGACGCGCGGCTCCTCGGCCTGGTTCGGGTTCTCCAGGTAGTGGCCGTAGAACCAGTCCATGGCGCCCTTGGTCAGCAGATAGCCCTCGCCGTTCTCGACCCGCGACGGGTACTCGCCGCCGGCGTCGACCGCCGGGTAGATCAGCAGCTGGTAGACCAGCGCCGGCCCGCCGTTCTGCTTCGCCATCTGCGCGACGACGGCGGCGAGGTTGCCGCCGGCGCTGTCCCCCGCCACCGCGACGCGGGACGCGTCGAGGCCCAGCTCACCGGCGTTCTCGGCCACCCACTTCGTCGCCGCGTAGCAGTCCTCCGGCGCGGCCGGGTACGTGTGCTCGGGGGCCTTGCGGTAGCCGACGGACACCACGGCGCAGTTCGCGACGTTGGACAGGGTCCGGCACGGCTTGTCGGCGACCTCGATGTCGCCGATCACCCAGCCGCCGCCGTGGAAGTAGACGATCACCGGGTGCGGGCCGGCGCCGGCCGGCTTGTAGACCCGGACCGGGATCTCGCCGGCCGGCCCGGGGACCGTGCGGTCGTACACCTCGGCGATGTCCTCGGGCTCGCCCTGCAGGCCGATGAAGGCCAGGCCTGCGTCCCGCGCCTCGGGCACGGTCATCTCGTCGAAGCCCTTCATCCCCTGGGCGGCCATCGCGTCCAGAAGGCCCTGCGCCTGTGCATCGAGCGCCATTGCTCAACTCCGTCCGATCGGGTGGTTGCGGCACAGCAACGACCGAAAGCGTGGTTCGCCGCCGCCGCGTCGTCAATCCTCAAATCGGGCTCGAGGCCGCCCCGCGGCCATCGGTCCGATTTGCCTGATCAGCCGGGCTCCTGTGGTCGCTACGATCCGACGCGACCGCCGCCATGTGCCCCGTGCCACACCGTCAGGGAGCCCGCATGACCCTCCAGCCCACCGATGTCACCGCGCTGTTGGCCCGCTGGGCGTCCGAACGGCCCGACGACGAGGCGCTGCGCTTCGGCGAGGTCAGGCACACCTGGGCCCAGCTCGCCGAGCGCGTGCACCGGGTGGCGGCCGCGCTGCGGGCCGACGGCCTGGTGCCCGGGGACCGGGTCGCGGTGCTCGACCTGAACCACCCGTCCTGCCTGGAGCTCACGCTGGCCTGCGCGCAGGTCGGCGCCGCCAATGCGGTCGTGAACTTCCGGCTCGCCCCGCCGGAGATCGTCTACGTCATCAACGACGCCCAGGCCCGGATCCTGTTCGTCGGGCCGGAGTTCGCGGGGGCGGTCGAGCAGGTGCGCGACACGTTGCCCACGGTCGAGCGGGTGGTCCACGTCGGCGGCGAGCGCGACGAGTACGAGACCTGGCTGGCCGCCCGGCAACCCGACACCACGGTGCACCCCGCCCGTCCCGACGACTGCTTCGTCCAGCTCTACACGTCGGGCACCACCGGCTTCCCCAAGGGCGCGATGCTCACCCACCGCGGGATGCTCGCGCACGCGGCGAACGTGGCCGAGGACTTCGAGCTGAGCGCCGCCGACGTCGTCCAGATCGCGATGCCACTGTTCCACGTGGGCGGCACCAGCTACGCCCTGCTGGCGCTCTACGGCGGCGCGCGGCTGGTGATGCTGCGGGTGCCCGACCCGGCCGCCGTGCTCGACATGATCGAGCGGGAGCGGATCACGCACACGTTCCTGGTGCCCGCGCTGATGGCCGCGATGGCCCAGGTGCCCGGCGCCGCCGACCGGGACTGCTCCTCGCTGCGCGCGCTGTCCTACGGGGCCTCGCCGATGCCGCTGCCGGTGATGCGGGCCTGCCTGAAGCTCTTCCCGGGGAAGATGCACCAGGTCTACGGGATGACCGAGGCCTGCGGCGTGGTCAGCTCGCTGGGCCCGGACGACCACTGCGACGACCCGGCCGCGGCGCACCGGCTCGTCTCCGCCGGCACCCCGATCCACGGCGTGCAGATCGAGATCCGCGACCCCGGCACCGGCGAGCCCGTGCCCACCGGCGAGCCCGGCGAGATCTGGGTGCGCACCGAGCAGCTCATGGCCGGCTACTGGGGAAAGCCGGACGCGACCGCGTCGGCGATCACCCCGGACGGCTGGCTGCGGACCGGCGATGGCGGGCACCGGGACACCGACGGCTACATCTACGTCACCGACCGGATCAAGGACATGATCATCAGTGGTGGGGAGAACATCTACCCCGCCGAGATCGAGCGGGTGCTCGCCGAGCACCCGACCGTCGCAGACGTCGCCGTGATCGGCGTCCCGGACGAACGCTGGGGCGAGGCGCCGAAGGCGATCGTGGTGGCCGCCCCGGGGCAGACCGTGGACCCGGACACGCTGCTGGCCTACTGCCGGGAGAACCTGGCGTCGTTCAAGTGCCCGAAGTCGGTCGAGGTACTCGACGAGCTGCCCCGCAACCCCACCGGGAAGGTCCTGAAGAAGGACCTCCGCACGCCCTACTGGGAGGGCCGCGACCGCACCCTCGTCTAGCCCGGCCTGCGGAGGCCCTGCGCTGAGCGGTCAGCCGCCCTGCGTCCGGCGTAACGCCCGGAACTCCTCCGGGCGCAGGTACCAGGGGTTCTCGAACAGCTGCCCGTGGATCATCATCCGCGGGTGGGTCTTGAGCAGGTCGATCACCAATCCGCCGGTGCAGTCGTCCTGCTCGTACAGGCACAGGACCGCAACCGGCTGGGTGGCCGTGAAGGTGTTCAGCTCGGACTCGTAGTCGATCAGTGCCTCGTCTCCGGGGAGTTGCGGACCCCACCACGCGGCTTCGGCTCCCAAGCGGGCGAACTCGTAGCCCTCGGCTCTGGACCTGGCCACGATCCGGTCCCAGAAGGCGAGCATCTCGGGGATCGAGAACTCCTCCGGGGAGAACTGCGGCTCGTCCGCCCCGAGCACCTGCAGTTGCTGCGAGGCCAGGCATCCATCGACATCGGCCTGCATGTCCAGCGTCCGGACGAGCGACGACGCGCCCGACTCCTGAAGCCCGAACAGGCACTTGTGCCCGGCGCCGAGCCCGGCGCCGAGGAAGGGCCGCAGGACGGCGTCGCGCTCGGCCGGGCCGGAGTACACCGCGCAGATGTGGTCACCAGCTGCGATGTCGAGGTCGAGGACGGGTTGCCGAACCTGGGTGCTCAATGTCGGCTCCTCTGCCGGCGGCCGCCCGACGGACGACCGGTTGTCGCTGCCGAGTGGGCCGCGTTGCTCAGCGGGCCCCCGCGACACCGGCCGTGCGCCGCGCGGACCGGTGGCCATGGACCGCCGTGTACCACCGCCTGCAGCCCTGAAACCGGCGATGCGTTCGCCGGTGTGCACGGCCCTGCGCCGCAGACAGGACGATGGAGGTTCCCGCCGCTGGACGCAACGGGCAGGCCGACGCGGAGGAGGAACGATCCACGTGTCACCGCACCACGACCCGGTCGGGACGGACCGGGGGCGCGCAGGGCCGGCGAGGGCGACATCGGCTCCTACCTCGCCGCCGACCCCGACACCATCGGCAAGGCCGTCGACGGCGCCGGCGACGGGGACGACCCGCTCAGCCTCTTCGACGTGCTCCCCACCGTCGACGACGCCTGCCGACTCGCGGCCTCGCCCCACATCCGCCACTGAATCCTCGGCAGGCACCCCGGCGGACACCCCGTGACCGGAGCTAGCGCGCCGGCGACCGGTCCGTCACCTCCACGGTGATGCCGCGGATGCGTTCGGCTTCGCCGTCCGCGCCGGGGACGGGCCGCCCGGCGGTGTGCAGCCGGCGGACGCTGCCGTCGGGATGCCCGATGCGGAACTCGTCGCTGTAGGGCTGGCCCTCGGCCAGGCTCGCCCGCAGCTCGCGGTCGACGCGGTGCCGGTCGACGGGAGCCACCCGCTGCAGGAACGCCTGGTAGTGCCAGGGCTCGCCGTCGGTGGCCGCGAAGACCTCGCGCAGCGCCTCGGACACGGTGAACCGGTTGGACGACAGATCCCATTCCCAGGAGCCGACGACCACGGGGGCGTCGTCGTCCCGGACGCCGGTGAGGCCGACCGCGATGGTGTAGAGCAACTGCTCCTGCGGGATCGCCTTGGTGATCCACCGGGTCCGCCGGTAGCGGCCGTCGCGGCCGAGCATGCGCACCTCGTGGCCGATGCGCGCGCCGAGCACACCGGCCATCAGGCGTTCGTTGGACTCGACCAGGGTGTGCCGGTCGTCGGGGTGGACCAACTCCCAGTAGGGCACGGACATCAGCTCGTCCGGGGACCACCCGAGCAGTTCCTGGTACGCCGGGTTGACCAGGGTGAAGTACCCCTCGTAGTTCCCGACGCCCATCATCGCCAGTGAGAGGTCCCAGAACCGGGCGAGGTCCTGCGCACTCGGAGCGCTGTTGGCCCACGCGTGCGCGGCTCCGTCCGGACCGCCGTTACCAGTAGTCATCTCCACCCCCGGGAGGCCGAGCCGGGTTCCGTGCGGGGAGGCCGCCACCAGTGTGCCCCGCCCGGCTGCAGCCGGCACCCGTCCAGGCCATGTCAGGGCTCCTGCCAGCGGGACACGGCGAGGAGCTGCGATGCCCAGACCGCGACGCGGAGGGCCTGCCAGTCGCCGGGGTCGCGGATGTCGTGCCCGGTGAGCTCGCGGACCAGCTGCAGCCGGTAACGCAGCGTGCTGCGGTGGATGCTCAGCTCGTGCGCCGCCCCGAGGAGATCCCCGTCGTGCCCCAGATAGACCGACAGCGTCGCCAACAGGTCGGTGCCGTGTTCGGCGTCGTACTCGGGCACCGGAGCGATCCACCGCCGGACGAACGCGTCCGCCTCGGCGTTGCCGGCGGACTCCGGAAGGAGCAGTTCGATGCCCAGGTCCTCATAGGTGGTGACTCCGTTCGGCGTCGGGGATGCCCGCCGGATGGTCAGCGCACGCAACGCCTCGCGGGACGAACGGGGCGCCTCCACCGGTCGCGAGAAGGAGCCGCCGACCCCGATCGCCACTCCGCCCGCCAATGCGGGCAGGTTCCAGCCCACCTCCGTGTACAGCTCCGTCCACGGCCGGCGGTGGTCCGTCGTCGCCGGGGGCTGCGCGACGAGGAACACCGCCCCCGCGCGTCTGCTCAGCAGGCTCCCCATCTGCATGGCGTCGGCGGCCAGCTCGACGGCCCGGCCCAGGGCGGCGTCGGCCGCCCCGGATCCGTACTGGGCCGCCACGACCTGGTGGGGTCGTCCCAGGTCGTAGCCGAGCTCCCGGGCACGGGTGAGGGCCGAGCTGTCGTCCGTTCCGGTGACGAGATCGTCGACGAGGTTGCGACGCTCGCGACGCATACCCAGGCCGTTGTCCATCGCTGCTCCGTCTCGGATTCGAAGGAGCAACCGCACCGTACCGCCGGGCGCCCCGCGGCAGACCGCACAGCAGACCGTCGCGATCGGGACGGGGCGCCCGCCGGAGACGTCGGCCGCGGTCACCGGCGCCGCGCCGGAACCGGCGGACGACGGGTGCGACGGCGCGCATGATGAGCGGGGACAGGCCCCGGCCGGTTACTTGACTGGCGAGTAACTTCTGCGTTAGGACCACAGCCATGCAGCTGTCCACGCAACTCCAGTACGGCGACGACCCGATCCGCAATGCCGAGGCGGTGGTCGCGCTGGAGCAGGCCGGCCTGGACGTCGTCTGGGTCGCCGAGGCGTACAGCTTCGACGCCGTCTCCCTCATGGGCTACCTCGCCGCGAAGACCGAGCGGATCCAGATCGGCTCCGGGATCCTGCCCATCTACACCCGCACCCCCACCCTGACCGCGATGACCGCGGCCGGCCTCGACGCGCTGTCGGACGGCCGCATGATCCTCGGCCTCGGCGCATCCGGCCCGCAGGTCATCGAGGGCTTCCACGGGGTCCCCTACGACAAGCCGATCGCCCGCACCCGGGAGATCATCGACATCTGCCGCACGGTGTGGCGGCGCGAGCGGCTGACGAACGAGGGCCTCTACCCGATCCCGCTGCCCGAGGGCCAGGGAACCGGGCTCGGCAAGCCGCTCAAGCTGATCAATCACCCGAAGCGGGCCGACATCCCGATCTGGGTCGCCTCGCTCGGCGACAAGAACGTCGAGATGACCGCCGAGCTCGCCAACGGCTGGCTGCCCCATGTGCTGATGCCGGAGAAGGTCCGCGAGGTGTTCGGCCCCGCCCTCGACGCCGGCCTCGCCAAGCGGGCGCCCGAACTCGGCCCGCTGCAGATGGCCGGCGGCGGGATCCTGGCCATCGAGGAGGAGATGTTCGAGCCCGCGCGCCGGCTCGCACGCGGCATGTACGCGCTCTACATCGGCGGCATGGGCGCGCGGGGCCGCAACTTCTACAACACCATCTTCCAGCGTCAGGGGTACGCCGACGAGGCCAAGCTCATCCAGGACCTCTACCTCGACGGGAAGAAGGAGGAGGCGGCGGCGGCGCTGCCCGACGAGTTCATCGAGAAGGTCACGCTGATCGGGCCGCCGTCCTTCGTCCGGGAGCGGATCGCCGCGCTGGGCGAGATCGGGGTGACGCAACTGCTCGTCAACCCGATCAGCGCGGACGCTCCGAAGGTGCTGTCCCAGGTCAAGGAGTGGATCTCCTGACCAAGAGGAGAGCTCTACTGCAGCGGTTGCACGGCCTCGCGCTCGGATGCCGGGCGCGGGCCGTGGATCCGCCGCTGTGATTCGTCGATGCGCACATCGTTGATGCTCGCCTCGCGGCGGCGCATGTACCCCTCGTCGTCGAATTCCCACAACTCGTTGCCGTAGCTGCGCCACCACTGCCCGTCGACGTCGCGGCTCTCGTACTGGAACCGGACCGCGATGCGGTTGCCCTCGAAGGCCCACAGGTCCTTGCGCAGCGCGTAATCCAGCTCACGCGCCCACTTGCGGCGCAGCAGGTCGGCGATCTCGGCGCGGCCGGTGACGAACTCGTCACGGTTGCGCCACACGGAGTCCTCCGAGTACGCCTGGGCCACCTTCTCGGGGTCCCTGGTGTTCCACGCGTCCTCGGCGGCCTGCACTTTCCGGGCCGCCGTGGCTGCGTCGAACGGCGGAAGGGGCGGACGGGTCATCGCTCACTGTCCTCTCGGGAGGCGGCCGCCGCCGGGGTGATCCGGAGCGGCTCGGCCCGCAGTGTGGCCCCGGATACCCGGCCCGGCCGGCCGGGCCCGGGCGACGTGCCCAACGCCACGAGGAATGCCGAGCCCGGTACCCGGCATTGTTGTCGGGGACTAACCTGACATCCGGTCACCGGCGAAGACGATCAGTAGGCGATTCAAGGCGGTTGAGAGCGTGTCCAGCAGCAGTACGTCCAGTCAGGCGAGCCAGTTCGGCCCCAACGAGTGGCTCGTCGAGGAGATGTACCAGCGCTTCCTCGACGATCCCTCCGGAGTGGATCCCGCCTGGCACGAATTCTTCGCCGACTACCGCCCCGGCGACGCCACGAGCCGCAACGGCGAGGACACCGACATTTCCGAGAGGACCGACACCCGCACGAACGCCCACGACGACACCGTGTCCCCGGCACCCGCCCCTGCCGCAGAGCCCGCCGAACCGACCGAACGCCGCCGCGTCGCTGACCGCGGCGCCCTGCAGAGCCGCGCGACGGCCAACGGCACCGCGGCGGCGACCGCCGACGGCACGCAGGTCCCGGCCCGCGCCGAGGCGTCCAAGACCGCCGGCAAGCCCGCCGCCGGCACCACCTCGAAGGCCGCGAAGCCGGCTCCGGCCGCCGGCGACGGCGAGGTGACCGCCCTGCGCGGGGCGGCGAACGCCGTCGTCAAGAACATGAACGCCTCGCTCACGGTCCCCACCGCGACGAGCGTGCGCGCGGTGCCGGCCAAGCTGCTCGCCGACAACCGGGTCGTCATCAACAACCAGCTCAAGCGGACCCGCGGCGGCAAGATCTCGTTCACGCACCTGATCGGTTACGCCGTCGTCAAGGCGCTCGCCGGCTTCCCGGTGATGAACCGGCACTTCCTGGAGACCGACGGCAAGCCCTCGGTCGTCCAGCCCGACCACGTCAACCTCGGCCTGGCCATCGACCTGCCGGGCAGGAACGGTCAGCGGTCCCTGGTCGTCGTGTCGATCAAGGGCTGCGAGGCGATGACCTTCGCCCAGTTCTGGTCGGCCTACGAGGACATGGTGCGCAAGGCCCGCTCCGGTTCGCTGACCGCGGAGGACTTCGCCGGCACCACGATCAGCCTGACCAACCCGGGCACGCTCGGCACCAACCACTCGGTGCCGCGGCTGATGCAGGGCCAGGGCGCGATCGTCGGCGTCGGGGCGATGGAGTACCCGGCCGAGTTCCAGGGCGCCAGCGAGGAACGGCTGGCCGAGATCGGCGTCAGCAAGATCATCACGCTGACCTCGACGTACGACCACCGGATCATCCAGGGCGCCGAGTCCGGCGACTTCCTGCGCCGGGTGCACCAGCTGCTGCTCGGTGAGGACGGTTTCTACGACCAGATCTTCACCTCGCTGCGGGTGCCCTACGAGCCCGTCCGCTGGGTGCAGGACATCCCCGAGGGCGCCGTCGACAAGACCGCCCGGGTGCTCGAGCTGATCGAGTCCTACCGCACCCGCGGCCACCTGATGGCCGACACCGACCCGCTGAACTACCGGCAGCGCCGCCACCCTGACCTCGACGTGCTCAGCCACGGCCTGACCCTGTGGGACCTGGACCGCGAGTTCGCCGTCGGCGGGTTCGCCGGCCAGGCGCACATGAAGCTGCGCGACGTGCTCGGCGTGCTGCGCGACGCCTACTGCCGCACGACCGGCGCCGAGTACATGCACATCGCCGACCCCGAGCAGCGGGCCTGGCTGCAGGAGCGCATCGAGGTCCCGCACCAGAAGCCCCAGGTCGCCGAGCAGAAGTACATCCTGAGCAAGCTCAACGCCGCGGAGGCGTTCGAGACCTTCCTGCAGACCAAGTACGTCGGGCAGAAGCGGTTCTCCCTGGAAGGCGGCGAGACCGTCATCCCGCTGCTCGACGCGGTGCTCGACAAGGCCGCCGAGAACGAGCTCGACGAGGTCGTCATCGGCATGCCGCACCGCGGCCGGCTCAACGTGCTGGCCAACATCGTCGGCAAGCCGATCAGCCAGATCTTCCGCGAGTTCGAGGGCAACCTCGACCCGGGCCAGGCGCACGGCTCCGGCGACGTGAAGTACCACCTGGGCGCCGAGGGCAAGTACTTCCGGATGTTCGGCGACGGCGAGACCGTGGTGTCGCTGGCCTCCAACCCCTCGCACCTGGAGGCCGTCGACCCGGTGCTCGAGGGCATCGTCCGGGCCAAGCAGGACCTGCTCGACAAGGGCGAGGGCGGCTTCACCGTGCTGCCGCTGATGCTGCACGGTGACGCGGCGTTCGCCGGGCAGGGTGTGGTGGCCGAGACGCTGAACCTGGCGCTGCTGCGCGGCTACCGCACCGGCGGCACCGTGCACGTGGTGATCAACAACCAGGTCGGGTTCACCACCGCCCCGGAGCACTCCCGCTCGTCGCAGTACTGCACCGACGTCGCCAAGATGATCGGCGCCCCGGTCTTCCACGTGAACGGCGACGACCCCGAGGCCTGCGTCTGGGTGGCCAAGCTGGCGGTCGAGTACCGGCAGCGCTGGCACAACGACGTCGTGATCGACATGATCTGCTACCGCCGCCGCGGGCACAACGAGGGCGACGACCCGTCGATGACCCAGCCGGCGATGTACGACGTGATCGACGCCAAGCGCAGCGTCCGCAAGATCTACACCGAGTCGCTGATCGGCCGCGGCGACATCACCATGGAGGAGGCCGAGCACGCGCTGCGCGACTTCTCCAACCAGCTCGAGCACGTGTTCAACGAGGTCCGCGAGCTGGAGAAGACCCCGCCGGTGGTGAGCCCGTCGGTCGAGCAGGAGCAGTCGGTCCCGATCGACCTGGACACCTCGGTGCCGCTCGAGGTCGTCCACCGCATCGGCGACGCGCACGGCAACCTGCCGGAGGGCTTCGCCGTCCACCCGCGTGTCAAGCCGGTACTGCAACGCCGGGTCACGATGTCGCGCGAGGGCAACGTGGACTGGGCCTTCGCCGAGCTGCTGGCCATGGGGTCGTTGGCCATGGACGGCAAGCTCGTCCGGCTGTCGGGCCAGGACTCGCGACGCGGCACCTTCGTGCAGCGGCACTCGGTGATCATCGACCGGAAGACCGGCGAGGAGTACTACCCGCTGCGCAACCTCGCCGAGGGCCAGGGCCGCTTCATGCCCTACGACTCGGCGCTGTCGGAGTTCGCCGCCGTCGGCTTCGAGTACGGCTACTCGGTGGCCAACCCCGACGCCCTGGTGCTGTGGGAGGCGCAGTTCGGCGACTTCGTCAACGGCGCGCAGTCGATCATCGACGAGTTCATCTCGTCCGGTGAGGCCAAGTGGGGCCAGATGGCCGACGTCGTACTGCTGCTGCCGCACGGCCTCGAGGGCCAGGGTCCGGACCACTCCTCCGGCCGCATCGAGCGGTTCCTGCAGCTCTGCGCCGAGGGCTCGATGACCGTCGCGCTGCCCTCGGAGCCGGCGAACTACTTCCACCTGCTGCGCCGGCACGCCCTCGACGGGGTGCGCCGCCCGCTGGTGGTGTTCACGCCGAAGTGGATGCTGCGGGCCAAGCAGGTCGTCAGCCCGCTGTCGGACCTCACCGGCGGCCGGTTCCGCACGGTCATCGACGACCCGCGCTACCGCACGAACGACGGCCCGGCCAGCGACGTGCAGAAGGTCCTGCTGTGCAGCGGCAAGATCTACTGGGAGCTCGCCGCGGCCCGGGAGAAGCAGGAGATCACCGACACCGCGCTGGTCCGCATCGAGCAGCTCTACCCGCTGCCCGACCGTCAGCTGGCCGGGGTGCTCGACCGCTACCCGAACGCCAAGGACATCCGCTGGGTCCAGGAGGAGCCGGCCAACCAGGGCGCGTGGCCGTACTTCGGTCTCGAGCTGCCGGACAAGCTGCCCGAGCGGCTGTCGGGGCTCAAGCGGGTCTCGCGGCGGCGGATGGCGGCCCCGGCGGCCGGCTCGTCCAAGGTGCACGAGGTCGAGCAGGCCGAGCTGATCGACAAGGCCTTCAGCTGACCGATGTACTTCACCGACCGCGGTATCGAGGAGCTCGTCGAACGCCGGGGCGAGGAGCAGGTCACCCTGGAATGGGTGGCCGACCGGCTCCGCGCGTTCGTCGACCTCAACCCGAGGTTCGAGGACGCCGTCGAGCGGCTGGCGAGCTTCCTCGCCCGCGACGACGCCGACATCGACGAGGCCCTCGACTACGCCGACGACGAGTAACCCCCTCCCCCTGAACCCCACGAACGGCACTTTCGTTCAAACCTATTGAACGAAAGTGCCGTTCGTGACAAAGCGGAGGGGTTTCGGGGAGGGCGTGGGGGTCAGCGGCGGCGCAGGCCGAAGCCGCGGCGCCGGGTGGCGTCGCGCAGCTCGATGAACCGCTGTTCGACGGCCGCGTCGAGGGCGTCGATGTGCGCGGGATCGACCCGTTCGTCGGGCGCCGGCATGGGGCGCAGCGTCATCCACGACTCCGCCCACAGCGTCTCCAGCGCCGCCTCCCAGTGCAGGTGCACCCCGAGCCGGGTCAGCGCGGCCCGCTCCTCGGCCCGGACCATGGCGTCGTCGAGGCCGACGAGGTCGCGGGACAGCTCCACGGCCCGCTCGCGGTCGCGTTCGCGCAGCTCGTCGGCCGCCGAGGTGATCCCGGCGATGATCGCCTTGTAGTCCCGCGCAGCGGTCATCACTGCACCTCCGCGGGAAAGAGCACGTCGGCGGTCACGGCACCTCCAGCTCCGGAACGATGACGACCTCCGGGCGCGCGTGCTGGGCCCGGTCGAAGAACAGCCCGCGGCCCGGGCGTGGCGACCAGGCCGGCAGCAGCCCCGGGGCCAGCGCGCCGAGCTCGGAGCCCTGCACGTCCAGCCCGACCCACGCGCCCAAGTCGTCCGCCGATGCGCCCATCGTCAGCAGCGTCTTGAGCCGCTGCGCGCTGCGCCACCAGCCGAGCACGTGCACGTCGGTCTCCGGGCCGAACCGCAGCACCTGGCGCAGCGCCTCGGTGCCCGGGCGTTCCAGCACGGCGTCGGCGGCGTCGGCGGCGTAGAGCACGAGGAACGTCGGGCGGCGCTCCCCGCCCGCCAGCCGGGCGGTCACGTCGGCGGCCAGTGCCTCGATGCGGGCGCGCATGCCGTCCAGAAGGACGGTCTGGACCGGGTGCCCGGCCAGGGTGTCGGCCAGCCACGCCGCGGGCCCGGCGGCCTCGGGTACCAGCGGGGCGAGCACGAAGTCGGCGCCGCCGGGCGGGAACTGCCCGGCCAGCGAGCCGGCCGCTGCCCCGAGCACCCGGACGGCCTCGCCCGCCCCGGCCCCGAGCACGCCGATGTTGCGGCCCGGCGCCGTGGGCAGCCGCACCGTCGCCGCGCTGCCCGCCACGTCGATGACCTGCCCGAGCAGCGCCCGCGGCGGACCGCCGTCACGCGGCAGGGAGGCCAGCAGGTCGGCGAACCGCGGTGCCCGGGCCCCGTCGAACAGCAGTGGTTCGGTGCGACCGGGGGCGTACGCCTCGTGCAGCGCGCGCTGCACCTCGTCGACGGAGCCCTTGCCGGTCGCGTCCGGGACCCGGAGGATCTCGTTGCCGTGCCGGATCCCTGACTCGTGGTTGACGACGGCGTGCCAGCGCGGCAGGTCGAGCGCGGCGTCGTTGAGGTCGGCGAGCACCCGGCGGGCCCGGGGCAGCGCGATCCGCAGCACGAACTGCTCGAAGATCGCCGGGCGGCCCCAGAACGCCTCGATGCCGGACACGTCCTGGCTGGCGAACACGAGGTGGATCCCCTGCGAGCGGCCGCGCCGGGCGACGTCCTCGAGCAACGTCGTCGCGGCCTTGGTGACGGCGTCGCGCTCGGCGAACAGGTACTGGAACTCGTCGATCACCGCGACGATCCGCGGCCAGCGACCCTCGGGGTCGGCGGCGCGCAGCTCCTCGAGCTTGGTGACCTCGTGGGCCTTGGCCGCCTCGGCACGCCGGCGCATCTCGTCGGCCAGGAACTGCAGCAGCGCGAGCCCGAACTCCCGGTCGGTGTTGATGTTGACGCCGACGAGGCGGGCATGCGGCAGCCAGGTCCGGTCCCGGCGGCCGGGCGCGAACTGGGCGAACGACACGCCCTCCTTGAAGTCGAGCAGGTACAGCTCGAGCTCGTCGGGGCCGTAGCGGACCGCCATCGAGCTGATCATGGTGAGCAGCAGGTTCGTCTTGCCCGAACCGCTCGGCCCGCCGATCAGCGCGTGCGGGGAGGCGTCGTCCAGCGCGATCTGCACCGGCAGCCCCTCGGCGAAGCCGACGGGCACGTGAATGCCGCTCACCGAGGTCGAGCGACCCCACTGCCCGGCCGCCGGGAGCAGGTCGGCGAACGAGCCGATCCGGCCGCGCCAGCGCTCGTGCTCGTCGGAGATCGTGTGACAGGCCCGGGTGACGGCCTCCCGCGGCAGCGGCGGGTCGGGGAGCACGGTCGCGTACGGGCCGGTCATCGAGGACACGGCGTAGGGCACGCCCGCCTCGGTCTCCTTCAGGCTCACCGTCTCGACCGGGGCGCTGACCGTCATCGGCACGTCGAGCATGACGAGCTGGATGCCGCACGCCAGCCCGCCCCGGGCCACCCGCTGCAGCTGGCGGTGGTCCTCCTCCGGCAGCGCGGACCGGTTGCCGGCCAGCACCACGACGATCCACGGCTCGCTGCGCACCCCGGTGGCCTCGGCCAGCGCCTGCAGCGACGCGTGCCCGTCGACCAGCACCCGGGTGTGCACCCGGCGGATCCGGTCGGAGAGCTCCTCGAGCAGCTGCGGCAGCCTGCCGGGGTCGTGCACGGTGAGCAGCCCGGTCCGGGTCAGCGGGTAGAGCCCCGGCATCGCGCCGGTGAACTGCCCGACGTCCCACACGTGCACCGCGACCATGCCGGGCCGGAAGTAGGAGACCACGCGCATGAGCAGCGTCTCCACCAGCGCCTCGGCCTGGGTCCGGGTGCCCGGGGTGGACGTCACCTGCAGGTGGGACTCGTCGAGCAGCGGGACACCGACCGGGAAATCCTGTTCCCGCTGCCCGATCCGGGCCGCGCCGACGCGCCACAGCTGCGGCACCGGGCCGGTTCCGTCGATCTTGCCCGGTTGGCCCAGCCACTGTTCCGGCTCGCGGCCTGCGGCATCCGGTGCAGCCTGTTCCATCAGCGCCGCGAGCCGGCCGGGGCCCGTCGCCAGCCACGGTTCGAACGCCGCCGACCGGTCGGCGTCGACACGGGCGACCACGCCGGCCAGCGCCGGATTGGTCAGCCCGCCGCGCAGCCCGGGATCGACGTGGGCGGCGTCGAGGCCCTCGTTGCGCAGCCACATCTCGAACATCGCCTCGGCGTGCGCGCGCACCGCCGTGTTCCGTGCGCCGGCCGCCGCACCGAGCGCAGCGCCCACCGCCCGGTGGAAGTCGTCGAAGGTCTCGGCGATCCGCTCGCGCCGCCCCGTCCGTCGTGCCACGCGCGCCTACAGCCGGGCGTCGATGTCGGCCAGCACGGTCGCAGCGGCGGCGATCAGGCGCAGGCTGTTGTCGAGCTCGGCCTCGGCCCGGCTCAGCTCCGGGGGCAGCAACGGCTCGGAGTGCTGCTCACCGAGCTCGGCGAGCACGGCCGCGGCGTCGGCGAGCCGGGAGCGCGCGACGCCGGCGTGCCGGTAGGCGCTGCGCGTCTGCTCGGCCGCGTCGGCCAGCACCGCCTTGATCTCACCGAACGAGGACACACTCACAGGCGGTTCGCGACGCCTTCCGAGGCCTGGATCGCAGCCGACACCGCCTGCTGCACGTCGGCGATGCTGCCGGCGGCCTGCGCGTAGAGGGCGTTCGCCTCGTCGACGTCGCCCTGGCCGCTGCCCTCGGTGACCTGCTGCAACGCAGCCTGCGCCTGTTCGATGCAGGTCTGCGCCTGCTGCAGCGCACCGATGCTCTCCGAGGCCTTGTCATTGGCCAGCGCAATCCCGGCCCGGACCTCTTCGATGCTCGCCATGACGGGTGTGTCCTCCACGATCTCGTGCTCTGTGGGGTCAGTGGTGCAGGCGTGAAATCTAGCGTCCAGTTCATCTCACCCCTGCACCCGCCGCCATAGCACCTTCGCGCGCGTTGTCTGGTCCGTCCGTGTTCTGCCGGTTACGGTCGGATTCGGGAATCGGGACGGAACGGGCAGGGACACAGGATGAGCGCACCGGATCAGGTGGCCGGAGTCGAAGCGCCCAGGGGCGTGGGCGCGAAGATCCGTCAGGTCGGCCCGGGACTGCTGGCCGCGGCCACCGGGGTCGGGGCGGGTGACCTCGTCGCGACGATGGTCGCCGGTGCCCGTTTCGGCACCGTGCTGCTGTGGGCCGCGGTGCTGGGGACCGTGCTCAAGCTCGCGCTCGCCGAGGGCGTGGGCCGCTGGCACCTCGCCTCGGGCACCACGCTGCTCGACGGCTGGCGCCGGCTGGGCTACTGGGCCACCGCGTTCTTCGGCGTGTACATGGTCATCTGGGGCTTCGTGTACGGCGCCACCGCGATGTCAGCGGTCGGGCTCCCGCTCAACGCGCTGTTCGACGGCCTGTCCGTGCGCTACTGGGCGATGATCGCCGGAGTCGTCGCGTTGCTGCTGGTCTGGGCTCAGCGCTACGAGGTGTTCGAGAAGTTCATGACCGTACTGGTCGGCATCAAGTTCCTGTCGGTGGTCTCGGTGGCCGTGCTCGTCTCCCCCGACCTGGGCGCGCTCGCGACCGGTCTGGTGCCCCGGCTGCCGGCGGGGTCGATCATCTACGTGCTGGGCCTGATCGGCGGCGTCGGCGGCACCATCACGATGGCCGCTTACGGCTACTGGATGTTCGCGAAGGGCTGGAAGGGCACCGGCTGGCTGTCGATGATGCGCTTGGACAACGCCGTCGGCTACGTCATGACCGGCGTGTTCGTCATCGCGATGCTGGTCGTCGGCGCGGAGATCCTGCTCGGCCAGGACCTGACCGAGAGTGATCGCGGCCTGCTCACCCTGGGCACCGAACTCGGCGGGCGGTACGGCGAGTGGGCCCGGATCCTGTTCCTCGTCGGATTCCTTGCGGTCACCGGTTCGTCGCTGCTCGGGGTGTGGAACGGTGTCAGCCTGCTGTTCACCGACTGGACGCGGGCGATCCGGCTGCCGCACGGCGCCAGGGCCGAGGCGGGCCCCGGGTCGCCGGGGAGCGGTGCGGCCGGCGTGGACACGCCGCCGGGCGAGGCCTACGAGGCGGAGGCCGCGGAGAGGCGCGTGCCCTTCCGCGGCTACCTGCTGTGGCTGACGTTCCCGCCGATGCTGCTGCTGTTCATCGACCGGCCCTTCGGGTTGACGCTGGTGTACGGGGTCCTCGGGGCCGCCTTCATGCCGTTCCTCGGGATCACCCTGCTGCTGTTGCTCAACTCCCGGCGGGTGGAGCGCGCCGGGCGATCGGGCTGGCTGTCGAACGTCCTGCTCGTCGCGGCATCGGCGCTGTTCGTGGTGCTCCTGGTGACCGAGGTGGCCACCCGGCTCTCCTGACTCGGGCTCCTGCGACCGGGCCTGCGCTCAGACCATCCCGAGCAGCACGACCGCCATCGCGCCCGCCATGACCAGGTGCGCCGCCGCGGTGGCCTGCCCGACCCGCCCCCATCGGCCCCGCCGGCCGGCGTGGGCCCCGTGGCCCATGTGCCCCCCACCGGTCCCCGCAGCGTGCTGGTGCGCACCGGTGAACAGCATGAACAGCATCGCCCCGGTGCCGATCACGTGGTGCCCGGCGTCGAGGGTGCTGAATCCGGAGCGCAGCGCCGGCGCCGCGAACCAGGCGGCGCAGAGCACGAAGACCGCGGTCCGCACCGGGGCCGGCACCGGGTCACCGAGCGGGGAGAACATGGCCGCCATCCCGAAGGCCATGGCCGCATGCGAGCCCTCGCCGACGACGTCGGTACGCAGCACCACCAGCCTGACCACGTGGAGCGCGCCGAGGATCGCACAGACGGCGGTGAGGACTGCGGACAACCACTCCACCTGCACCTGGTCCTCCTCCTCGCCGGGCCGGGGCCACGCACCGCGAAAACCGTAGATCGGTCGAACCGCCCAATTCCATACGGTGAGGGGGCAGTGACGGGCCGTGCAACCCGCTCGGCGCCGGGGAGCGGGGGCATCGAGCACAGTGCACGGAGCACCGACCGCCGTGCACCTATTCGCCCTCCGTTAGCTGGCGCGGTCACTTACCCCGCCCCATGCAGGCCGATACAACGGTGATCTCCCACCAGCCGGCACGGCACTGTCTCCCATGGCAGGGCCACGAGGGGCGACACCATGTCAGCACCGACTGCGCAGCCAGCCAGTACCCAGCAGGAAGAGCCGGTCATCCACATCTTGTGGATCAATGCCGGGCTGAGCTGCGACGGAGACTCCGTGGCCCTCACCGCGGCCACCCAACCGACCATCGAGGAGATCGCCCTCGGTGCGCTACCGGGCCTGCCGAAGATCGCGGTGCACTGGCCGCTGATCGACTTCGAGTGCGGGCCGGACAAGGGTGCCGACACCTTCATCGAGTGGTTCTTCAAAGCCGACCGCGGCGAACTCGAGCCGTTCGTGCTGGTCATCGAGGGGTCGATCGCGAACGAAGCGATCAAGCCCGAGGGCTACTGGACCGGCTTCGGCAACAACCCCGAGACCGGCCAGCCCATCACCGTCAGCGAGTGGCTGGACCGGCTGGCGCCGAAGGCGCTCGCCGTCCTCGCGGCCGGCACGTGCGCGACCTACGGCGGCATCCACGCGATGCAGGGCAACCCGACCGGAGCCATGGGCGTTCCCGACTACCTGGGCTGGAGCTGGAAGTCCAAGGCCGGCATCCCGATCGTGTGTGTGCCCGGTTGCCCGACCCATCCGGACAACCTGTCCGAAACCATCCTCTACCTGCTCTACCAGGCCGCCGGATCCGCGCCGATGATCCCGCTGGACGAGGCACTGCGCCCGAAGTGGCTGTTCGGCGCCACCGTGCACGAGGGCTGCGACCGCGGCGGCTACTACGAGGAGGGGCAGTTCGCCACGGACTACGGCCAGCCCGAATGCCTGGTGAAGCTCGGCTGCTGGGGGCCGGTCGTCAAGTGCAACGTCCCCAAGCGGGGCTGGATCAACGGCGTGGGCGGCTGCCCGAACGTCGGCGGGATCTGCATCGGCTGCACAATGCCCGGTTTCCCGGACAAGTTCATGCCGTTCATGGACGCTCCGCCCGGGAGCTTGGTGTCGGGCACCGCGAGCAGCGCCTACGGCGGCATCATCCGCCGCCTGCGCCGCATCACCGAGACCAAGCTCGACCAAGAACCGAAGTGGCGGCGCAAGGGCCGCGAGCTCGCCACCGGATACGCGAAGTCCTGGTAAGGAGCCCCCACGCCATGACCACCACCCAGCCGAAGACCGCACCGACGACCAAGGACGAGACCGGTCTCGTCGAGATGGCGTGGGACCCGATCACCCGGATCGTCGGTAGCCTCGGCATCTACGCAAAGATCGACTTCTCGAACAAGCGCGTGGCCGAGTGCCACAGCACGTCGTCGGTCTTCCGCGGTTACTCGATCTTCATGAAGGGCAAGGACCCGCGCGACGCGCACTTCATCACCAGCCGCATCTGCGGGATCTGCGGGGACAACCACGCGACCTGCTCGGTCTACAACCAGAACATGGCCTACGGCGTCCGCCCGCCGCACCTCGGCGAGTGGATCATCAACCTCGGTGAGGCCGCCGAGTACATGTTCGACCACAACATCTTCCAGGAGAACCTGGTCGGGGTGGACTACTGCGAGAAGATGATCTCGGAGACCAACCCCGGGGTGATGGAGCGGGCGAACTCCACCGAGGCGCCGCACGCCCGCGACCACGGCTACAAGACCGTCGGCGACATCATGCGGGCGCTCAACCCGTTCACCGGCGAGTTCTACCGGGAGGCGCTGCAGGTCAGCCGCTACACCCGCGAGATGTTCTGCCTGATGGAGGGCCGCCACGTGCACCCCTCCACGCTGTATCCGGGCGGTGTCGGGACGCACGCGACGATCCAGCTCTTCACCGACTACTACGCGCGGCTGATGCGCTACGTGGAATTCATGAAGCGCGTCGTCCCGATGCACGACGACCTGTTCGACTTCATGTACGACGCGCTGCCCGGTTACGAGGAGGTCGGCCGCCGGCGGGTGCTGCTGGGCTGCTGGGGCGCGCTCAACGACCCGGCCTTCTGCGACTTCGACTACCGGCACATGACCGACTGGGGCCGGAAGATGTTCGTCTCCCCCGGCGTGGTGGTCGACGGCAAGCTGGTCACCAACGACCTCGTCCAGATCAACCTGGGCATCCGGATCCTGCTCGGCAGCTCGTACTACCGGGACTGGCAGGACCAGGAGACGTTCGTGACGCACGACCCGCTGGGCAACCCGGTGGACAAGCGGCACCCGTGGAACCAGCACACGATCCCGGCACCGCAGAAGCGCGACTTCGACGACAAGTACAGCTGGACGATGTCACCGCGCTGGTTCGACGGCACCGACCACCTGCCGCTCGACACCGGTGGCGGCCCGCTGGCCCGGCTCTGGGCCACGGCCCTGGGCGGCCTGGTCGACTGCGGGTACGTGAAGGCCACGGGCCACTCGGTGCAGATCAACCTGCCGAAGAGCGCGCTGCTGCCCGAGGTCAGCTTCGAGTGGAAGCCGCCGGCCGACAAGCAGGGACGCCCGCTGTCCAACGCGATCGAGCGCAACCGGGCCCGGACCTACTTCCAGGCCTACTCCGCGGCCGTCGCGCTGCACTTCATGGACTCCGCACTCGCCGAGGTCCGCGGCGGCAACACCAAGACCTGGGAGCGGTTCAGCGTCCCGGACGAGGCGATCAGCTGCGGGTTCACCGAGGCCGTGCGGGGTGTCCTGAGCCACCACATGGTCATCCGCGGCGGCAAGATCGCGAACTACCATCCGTACCCGCCGACGCCGTGGAACGGCAGCGTGCGCGACTCCTTCGGCACGCCCGGCCCGTACGAGGACGCGGTGCAGAACACGCCGATCTTCGAGGAGAACAAGCCGGAGAACTTCAAGGGCATCGACATCATGCGTGCGGTCCGCAGCTTCGACCCGTGCCTGCCCTGTGGCGTGCACATGTACCTGGGCAACGGCAAACCGCTGCACAAGATGCACTCGCCCGGCTCGCTGAACATCATCTGAGATGGGTGATCAACTGGACCCGCAGGACGTCGCGCAGCGCATCGACGCGGTGCTCGACGAGCTGGAGGCCGCTGGAGGGGCACGGCAGGCCGGTGAAGAGCTGGTCCGCTTGCTGATGCGGTTCTACGGCGCCGGCCTGGAGCGGATCGTCACGATCACCCGGGCCGGAGCCGGGGACGCGATGGTCCATCGGCTGGCGTCCGATCCCCTGGTCGGCGGGCTGCTCGCGCTGCACGAGCTGCACCCGGTGGATCTGCGCACCCGGGTCGAGAGTGCGATGGAGGTGGCGCGGCGCAAGCTCGGCTCGCACGCCTCGGAGGCGCAGCTGCTGGGCCTGGATCCCGACGGCACGGTCCGGGTACAGCTGTCGGCGAGTGGTTGTGGCGCGGAAACGGTCCGCCAGATCGTCGAGGAGTCGGTGGCCGCGGTCGCGCCGGACACCGCCGGCGTCGCCTTCGTCGAGGCCGAGCGCGGCCCGACGCTGCTCCAGATCGGCCTGCCCGGTGCCCGGTGACCGCATCCGGCAGCCGGGGAGACGTCGTGGCTAGCGGGTTACGGCGGTTCCTGGTCACCTCCGCCGAGCCGGCGCCGCAACGCTGCGACATGTGCGCCACCCCGGTGCCGCCGGAGCACCCGCACCTGGTGCAGGTGGCCGAGCGCCGGATGATGTGCGTCTGTGGCCCCTGCGGGTTCCTGTTCGACAACCCGGGCGCCGGCGGTGGCAGCTACCGGCGGGTCCCCGACCGCTACCTGGCCGACCCCGGTTTCACGCTGCCCGACGCACAGTGGGACGAGCTGCAGATCCCGGTCGGGATGGCGTTCTTCCTGCACAACTCCGCGCAGGGCAGCGTGGTCGCCTGCTATCCGAGCCCGGCCGGGGCCACCGAGAGCGAGCTGACCCTCGATGCGTGGAGCACCGGGCTCGGGGCGAGCCGGCTGGCCGCCGAGCTCGAGCCGGACGTGGAGGCGCTGCTGGTGCGCCGCGACCGCCCGGGCGGCGGGTCCGGGGGCGGCGAGTGCCTGCTGGTCCCGATCGACGCCTGCTACCGGCTCGTCGGCCTGGTCAAGCTGCACTGGCGCGGCTTCGACGGCGGGGCGGAGGCCTGGCGGGCGATCGACGGCTTGTTCACCGAGCTGGGCGACCGGGCCCGGGTGCTCGACCCCGAGGGGCGGGGGTAGCCGTGCTGCGCTTCGCCTGCACCGGTTCACGCGCCGAGCCCTACGCCGCCGGACCCGGCCTGGAGCTGGACCTGCAGGTCGACGAGGGCAGCGGGCGGAAGGTGCACGCCGTCGCGCTGCGCTGCCAGATCCGCATCGACCCGCGCAAGCGCCGCTACTCGGCCGAGGAGACCGCCCGGCTCGGCGACCTGTTCGGTGAGCCGTCGCGCTGGGGCGAGACGCTCAACCTGCTGCAGCTGGCCACGGTGTCGGTGATGCTGCCGCCGTTCACCGGCCGGACGACCGTGCCGGTCTCCGTGCCGCTGACCTACGACCTCGACATCGCGACGACCAAGTACTTCCACGGCCTGTCCGACGGCGAGGTCCCGCTGTTGCTGTTGTTCTCCGGGACGATGTTCTACGCCGGTGACGCCGGCGTGCAGGTCGGCCTGGTGTCCTGGAACGAGGAGGCCGAGCACCGGCTGCCCGTCGCGGTGTGGCGGGCCACGATGGACGAGCACTTCCCCGGCTCGACCTGGATCCGGGTCCGCCGCGAGACGGTCGATGCGCTGGCCGCGTACCGCTCCGCGCGCACCATCACGAGCTGGGACGACACGATCGAACAGCTGCTCGAGGAGGCCCGGGGATGAGCGCCGGCGGCGGGAGCTGGGCCGAGGCGCTCGACGAGGTCGCGGCGCTCGCCGACGCCGTGCTGTTCGAGGGCTACCTGCTCTACCCCTACCGGGCGTCGGCACAGAAGAACCGGTTGCGCTGGCAGTGGGGCGTGCTCACGCCGGAGGGCTTCGGCACGGAGAACAACGAGCCGTCCTCGTCCCGCACGGAGTGCCTGCTCGAACCCCGGCCCGGCGCCGAGCTGCACGTGCGCGTGCGGTTCCTGCAGGTGCAGGACCGCACCGTGCTCGACGCGGCCGGCCGCGAGGTCGACGAGCTGACCGTCGGCGACGCCCGGCACCTGCGCTTCGAGGAGGGCATCCCGCGGCAGGTGGACTTCACGGTCGCCGTGTCCGATCTGGCCGTCGGCGTCACCGTCCCGATCCGGATGCCGGCGTCGGAGAGCACCGAGGAGATCGTCGACGGCGCGGGGGCGGGGTCCGGGCGGCTGGTGCGGCGCTGCCGGCCGCTGACCGGGCGGATCGTGCTGGGCACCACCGAGCTGCCCGGACCGTACGGCGCGCTGCGGCTGCGCCTGGACGTGCACAACGACGCCGAGCCTTCCGCCGGGGTGCCGCGGGAGGAGGCGCTGCGCACCTCACTGATCGGGACGCACAGCGTGCTGGCCGTGTCGGCCGGCGCGTTCCTGTCGCTCACCGACCCGCCCGAGTGGGCCCGCCCGGCCGCGGCGGAGTGCGTCAACACGGGCAGCTGGCCGGTGCTGGCCGGGCCGCCGGAGCGCGTCGATCTGCTGCTGGCCTCCCCGATCATCCTCTCCGACCACCCGCAGCTCGCGCCGGAGAGCACGATCAACCTGTTCGACGGCACCGAGAACGACGAGATCCTGACCCTGCGCACCATGGTGCTGACCGACGCGGAGAAGGCCGAGGCCCGGGCCACCGACCCACGGGCCGCGGCCGTGATCGACGCGGTCGACGCGCTACCGCCGGAGATCCTGGAACGGCTGCACGGCGCGATCCGGTCGATGGGCCCGGCCGCCCCCGGGCCGACGATCATCAGCGGCGCCGGGTTCGGTGCGGACAGCCCGGCCGAGCAGCCGCCGGACCGCGTCCCGTGGTGGGACCCGGCCGCCGACGCGTCGGTCGACCCGGAGACCGACTCGGTGCTGGTCGGCGGCGTGCCGGTGGCCAAGGGCAGCGCAGTGGTGCTGCGGCCCGGGCCCGGCGGCGACGCGCAGGACCTGTTCCTGGCCGGGATGCGCGCAACCGTGCAGGCCGTCGTGCACGATGTGGACGGCGGCGTGCACGTCGCCGTCTCGGTCGCCGACGCCGACAGCCCCGACGCAGACCTCGAGGCCGACCTGCAGCTCGCGCACGGCCGGTTCCGCTACTTCCGCCCCGACGAGCTGGAGGTGGCACCGTGAACCCGCGCGTGCTGGTCGCCGGCGTGGGCAACGTGTTCCTGTCCGACGACGGCTTCGGTGTCGAGGTGGTGCGGCGGCTGCTGGCCCGCGGCGGCGTGCCCGACGGCGTCGAGGTGGCCGACATCGGCATCCGCGGGGTGCACCTGGCCTATCAGTTGCTGGACGGCTACGACGGCCTGCTGCTCGTCGACACCCATCGGCGCGGCGGCGCCCCGGGCACGGTGTACCGGCTGGAGCACGACCTGACCGCACCGGTGGATTCCGGCGCCGCTCTCGACGGCCACGGGATGGATCCCGGCACGGTGCTGGCGCTGCTCGCCGAGCTCGCCGCGGCGACGGGGGTCGTCCGGCCCGTCGGCCGGGTGCTCGTCGTCGGCTGCGAACCCGCCGTGCTCGACGAGGGCATCGGCCTGTCCGGACCGGTGGCCGCGGCCGTCGAACCCGCGCTGCACGCGGTCGACGAGCTCATCACCCTTCTGCTCGAGAACTCTCCGGAAGGAGTCAGGCGATGATCCGCAAATTCATGCTGCTCGTACTGCTCGCGGGGCTGGCCGGCATCGCGGTGCTGGCCGTGCAGTCCCGAGACGAGATCGAGCGCTACCTCAAGCTCAGCCGGATGTAGGAGAAGCCATGTGCCTGGGCATTCCCGGAGAAGTGATCGAGCTGATGGCCGAGCACGAGGACCTGGCCATGGTCAGCGTCGAGGGGGTCAGGCGGGCGGTGAACATCGGCCTGCTCCGCGAGGACGGCGTGCTCGATCTACAGCCCGGTGACTGGATCCTGATCCATGTCGGCTTCGCCCTCTCCACGATCGACGAGGCCGAGGCCACGGCGTCGCTGGAGTGGCTGACCGGGGTCGGCGACGCCTACACCGACGAGCTGGAAGCGCTCGCCGCGTCCGACATCACGTGAGGCTGAGGAGCGGTTCTCCCATGAAGTTCGTCGACGAGTTCCGTGACGCCACCACCGCCCGCGCGCTGGCCACCAGGATCGCCGCGCTGTGCGAACCGGGCCGGCGCTACACGTTCATGGAGGTGTGCGGCGGGCACACCCACACGATCTACAAGCACGGGCTGGAGGACTACCTGCCCGAGACCGTCACTCTCGTGCACGGCCCCGGGTGCCCGGTGTGCGTGATCCCGATGGGCCGGGTCGACGACGCCATCGCACTCGCCGAACAGGACGACGTGATCATGGCGTCGTTCGGCGACATGATGCGGGTGCCCGGCGGGCGCGGGTCGTTCTTCGACTCCAAGGCCGCCGGCGCCGACATCCGGATGGTCTACTCCCCGCTGGACGCGCTGAAGATCGCCCGGAAGAACCCGGACAAGCGCGTCATCTTCATGGCGATCGGCTTCGAGACCACCGCGCCGTCGACGGCGATGACGGTGCTGCGCGCGGCCGCCGAGAAGCTCGACAACTTCGCCGTCTTCTGCAACCACGTCACGATCATCCCGGCGATCAAGGCGATCCTCGACTCGCCCGACCTGCGGCTCGACGGCTTCATCGGTCCCGGCCACGTCTCCACGGTGATCGGCTGCCGGCCGTACGAGTTCATCGCACGTGATCACGGCAAACCGCTGGTGTGTTCCGGGTTCGAGCCGCTGGACATCCTGCAGTCGGTCTACCGGTTGCTGTTGCAGTTGCAGGAGGGCCGCAGCGAGGTCGAGAACCAGTACGCGCGGGTGGTGCCCTGGAACGGCAACCCGAAGGCGCTGCAGGTGATCGGCGAGGTGATGGAGCTGCGGCCGCACTTCGAATGGCGTGGGCTCGGGTTCATCTCGCACTCCGCGCTACGGATCCGCGAGTCCTACGCCGCGTTCGATGCGGAGCGCATCTACGGCGTGCCCGGCGTCCGGGTGGCCGACCCGAAGGCGTGCCAGTGCGGCGAGGTGCTCAAGGGCGTGCTCAAACCGTGGGAGTGCAAGGTCTTCGGCACCGCGTGCACCCCGGAGACCCCGATCGGGACGTGCATGGTGTCCAGCGAGGGCGCGTGCGCGGCGTACTACAACTTCGGCCGGTTCAGCCGGGACCGCGTCAAGGAGGCGACGCGGTCATGACCACACACGACCTCGGCCCGAGCATCCCGGCGCGGGCGAACTGGGCCGAGGAGGCGGTGGCCGCGCACGCCGGCGCCGAGCACCTCACCCGCGAGGAACAGGTCCTCGAACGGATCGCGAGGGCCCGCGCTCGCAAGGCGAAGATCAAGGAGCAGCGGATCACGCTGTCCCACGGCGCCGGCGGCAAGGCCACGCACACCCTGATCGAGGCGGTCTTCCTGGAGGCGTTCCGCAATCCGGTGCTCGAGCGGCTGGAGGACGGGGCCTGCCTCGCCACCGATGCGGGCCGGTTCGCGTTCACCACCGATTCCTTCGTCGTCTCGCCGCTGTTCTTCCCGGGCGGGGACATCGGCGACCTCGCCGTCAACGGCACCGTCAACGACCTCGCGATGTGCGGCGCCCGCCCGCTGCACCTGTCCGCAGGGTTCATCCTCGAGGAGGGTTTCCCGGTCGCCGACCTGCAGCGGATCGTCGCCTCGATGGCCGCCGCGGCGCAGGCCGCGGGCGTGCAGATCGTCACCGGTGACACCAAGGTCGTGCAGCGCGGCAAGGCCGACGGCTGCTACATCACCACCGCCGGCGTGGGGCTGCTCGACCGGCCGCTGACGCTGTCCGCCGCCGCAGCCCGGCCCGGTGACGTCGTGCTCGTCTCCGGCCCGATCGGCGACCACGGGATCACCGTGATGCTGGCCCGCGGCGAGCTCGACATCGAAGCGGACATCGAGTCCGACACCGCGCCGCTGCACGAGATCACCGCGGGTCTGCTCGACGCGGTGGGCGACGGGGTGCGGCTGCTGCGTGACGCCACCCGCGGCGGGGTGGCCACGATCTGCAACGAGGTGGCCGTCTCCTCCCAGGTCGCGGTGGTGCTCGACGAGAACGCCGTACCGGTGCGGCCGGTGGTCAACGGGGCGTCGGAGCTGCTGGGCATCGACCCGCTCTACGTCGCCTGCGAGGGCCGGCTCGTCGCGGTCGTCGCACCCGATCGGGCCGACGCGGCGCTGGCCGCGCTGCACGCGCACCCGCTCGGCGAGGGCGCCGCGGTGATCGGCACGGTGAAGGACGACCCACCCGGGCTGGTGCTGCTGCGGACCGGGTTCGGCGGCACCCGGATCGTGGACCTGCTGGTGGGTGACCCCTTGCCCCGGATCTGCTGATGCACGAGCTGTCGATCACCCAGAGCGTCGTCGCCGCGGTCACGCAGCGGATGCGCGACGCCCCGGTGCGCCGGATCCGGCTGGAGATCGGCCGGCTCTCCGGCATCGTGCCGGGCTCGGTGCGGTTCTGCTTCGAGTTGGTCGCGGCCGGGACCACCTGCGAGGGCGCCGAACTGGAGATCGACGAACCGGCGGGCCGGGCGCACTGCCGGACGTGCGGCGCCGATTTCGACACCGCCGAGGTGCTGGCGCTGTGCGACTGCGGCAGCGCCGACGTGGAGGTACTGGGCGGCACCGAGTTGCGGATCCGAGAGGTGGAGGTGGGCTCATGTGCGCGACCTGCGGATGCTCCGGCGGGCCCGGCGTCCGGGTGATCGACCCCGGTCGCCCGCAGCGGCACGACCACCCGCACGACCATGACCACGACCACTCGCACACCGTCGCGCTCGAGGTCGACCTGCTGGCCAAGAACGACGATCTCGCCGGCCGCAACCGCATCTGGCTCGCCGAACGCGGCATCGCCGCGGTCAACCTGATGAGCTCCCCCGGCGCCGGGAAGACCACGTTGCTCGAGCGCACCATCCGCGACCTCGGCACCGACGTGCCGTGCGCGGTGCTGGAGGGCGACCAGGAGACGCTGCTCGACGCCGAGCGGGTCGGCTCGGCGGGGGCCCGCGTCATCCAGATCAACACCGGTGCGGGCTGCCACCTCGACGCCGGCATGGTCGCCGACGGGCTGCGCATGCTCGCCCCCGAGCCGGGTTGCCTGCTGTTCGTGGAGAACGTGGGCAACCTGGTCTGCCCGGCGCTGTTCGACCTGGGCGAGGCGGCCCGCGTGGTGATCATGTCGGTGACCGAGGGCGCGGACAAGCCGCTGAAGTACCCGCACATGTTCCGCACCGCCGACCTGATGCTGCTCAACAAGATCGACCTGCTGCCCTACGTCGACGTCGACGTGGACCGCTGCGTCGAGTACGCGCGCCGGGCGAAACCCGGGGTCGAGGTGCTCGAGGTCTCCGCGACCCGCGGCGACGGCCTGGACGCCTGGTACACCTGGCTGCGTCACCGTCGCTGACGCGCGCGCCCGCCCCCGCGCGCTGAACCGGGGTGCGCCCCTGGCCGCCGAACGTGCCCCGGCGGTGGGGCCGGTCAGGCCGGCGGGTAGTTCTGGAGCCGACAAGGACCGCTCCGCCGCGTGGGTCGCCGCGGGCCGGTCCGCTCGGCTGCGCGGAGGGATCGGGCATGGGCCAGTTCAGCTGGAAGGTCGTGCACGGCGGGAAGGCGCCGCCGCCGGGTGAGGTGGTCGCCCCCGGGGAACGGCTCTCCTGGACACGCACGATCGGGCTCGGCGGCCAGCACGTCGTCGCCATGTTCGGCGCCACGTTCGTCTTCCCCGTACTCATGGGCCTCAACCCGAACATCGCGATCATGATGAGCGGGGTCGCCACCGCGCTGTTCCTGCTCGTCGTGAAGGGGCGGATTCCCAGCTATCTCGGCAGCTCCGCGTCGTTCGTCGGGATCGTCGCCGCGATCCGGGCCCAGGGCGGCGACAGTGCGCACGTCACCGGCGCGTTCCTGGTCTGCGGGCTGGTGCTGGCCGCCGTCGGCGTGCTGGTGCACTACGTCGGCGCGCGGGTCGTCAACAAGGTCCTCCCACCCGCGGTGACCGGTGCCGTCGTGATGCTCATCGGGTTCAACCTGGCCCCGGTCGCCGCGACGACCTACTGGCCCCAGGATCAGTGGGTCGCCCTGGCGACGATGGTGTTCGTCATCGGTGCCACGGTGCTGCTGCCCGGCTTCTGGGGCCGCATCGGCGTCCTGCTCGGCGTGGTCTTCGGGTTCGGGCTGTCCTGGCTGCTCGACGTGACGGCCGGCCCGGTCACCTCCCCGAACGCCGCCGGCGTGGTCAGCACCCGGCCGCGGGTCGACCTCTCCGCGGTCGGCGCAGCGGACTGGATCGGACTCCCGCCCCGCACGATGACGCTGCCCAACGGCACGGAGATCGCCGGCTTCCACCCGCCGGCGTTCTCCATCGCGTTCATCCTGCTCGCGCTGCCCGCGGTGGTCGCGCTCATCGCGGAGAACACCGGGCACGTCAAGGCCGTCGCGGAGATGACCGGCGACGACCTCGACCCCCTGCTCGGGCGCGCGCTGATCGGCGACGGGGTCGGCACGGTGGTCTCGTCGTCGGTCGGCGGGCCGCCCACCACCACCTACGCGGAGAACATCGGCGTGATGGCCGCGACCCGCGTCTACTCGACCGCGGCGTACTGGGTGGCGGCCGCCGTCGCGGTGCTGCTGGGCTTCTGCCCGAAGTTCGGAGCCGTCATCGTCGCCGTGCCCGGCGGAGTGCTCGGCGGGCTGACCGTGGTGCTCTACGGGATGATCGGCCTGCTCGGAGCGAAGATCTGGGTGCAGAACCGGGTCGATCTCGGCGACCCGGTCAATCTCGTCCCGCTCGCGGCCGGGTTGATCATCGGCATCGGGAACGTCACGTTGCGCATCACCGACTCCTTCGCGCTGTCCGGGATCGCGCTGGGCACGATCGTGGCCGTGCTCGGCTACCACGCGGTCCGGGCGCTGGCCCCGGCCCGCCTGCGGGAGGCGGCGAGCCCCGCGGGCAACGACGACCCGGCACCGCGCCTCACGACCTAGTGCGATCGCCGGATCGGGGACGCCGGCCGCACATGTACGGCCCCTGCCCCACTCCTGCCGATCTTGGCCGGTCGAGGTTCGTGTGCACCGCACAAGTCGGACCCCTTGCAGAGCGGCGAACCGCATTCCTGACAGTACGTGTCAGTCGTCGCCCGGCATCATCGATCACATGCAGTCGACACAGGAACGGCCGCTGGCGGGGACGGTGGCCCTGGTGGCCGGGGCGACCCGCGGCGCCGGGCGCGGCATCGCGGTCCAACTGGGCGCGGCCGGCGCCACCGTGTACGCGACCGGGCGCACGACCCGGGAGCAGCGATCGGAGTACGACCGGCCGGAGACCATCGAGGAGACCGCCGAACTCGTGACCGCGGCCGGCGGCAAGGGCATCGCAGTCCAGGTCGATCATCTGGTCCCCGCTCAGGTCGCGGCGCTCGTCGAGCGGATCGACGCCGAGCAGGGCCGGCTCGACGTGCTCGTCAACGACGTCTGGGGCGGGGAGTTCCTCTTCGAGTGGGACACGCCGGTCTGGGAGCACTCGCTCGACGACGGGCTGCGCCTGCTGCGGCTGGCCATCGACACCCACCTCGTGACCAGCCGGTATGCGCTGCCGCTGCTCATCCGCCGGCCCGGCGGCCTGGTCGTCGAGATGACCGACGGCACCGCCGACTACAACGCCGGGCACTACCGCATCAACGTCTACTACGACCTGGCGAAGGTGGCGCCGATCCGGCTGGCCCGGAGCTGGGCGCACGAGGTGACGCCGCACGGCGGGACCGCGGTCGCACTCACCCCGGGCTGGCTGCGCTCGGAGATCATGCTCGATCGCTTCGGGGTGACCGAGCAGAACTGGCGCGACGCGTGCGCACGGGTACCGCATTTCGTCATCTCCGAGACGCCGCATTTCGTCGGCCGGGCCGTCGCGGCGCTGGCCGCCGACCCGGAGCGGGCGCGGTGGACGGGCGCGTCGCTGTCCTCCGGCGGGCTGGCGCAGGTCTACGGCTTCACCGACCTCGACGGGTCCGCGCCGGACGCGTGGCGCTACCTCGTCGAGGTGCAGGACCCCGGCAAACCGGCCGATGCCACGGGTTATCGCTGACCGCGGCTCCGCAGGCGGTCCGTCATCGTCAATCCTTGGTAAAGGGAGATTCAAACACGCCTCTGGCTCATCAGGAAGATGTCCGATTCGGCGGCCATGCTCCCGCCCGCTCCGTCCGGCGACCGAGGAGTTCATTGGGAGAAATGTCCCATATCGTCCGAGCGGTTCCCGCACAAGCCCTACGGACAATCGGGACCAGGGGGCGTTGATGAGACATAGCGGACCACATGACCCGTCCGAGATGCCACACTCGGCGGCACCGTGAGTACTGGTCGAGCCACCCCTACCTCGACAAAGTCTCCGTAAAGTAGATACAAAGATTTGCAATATCGGACGTCTTGGACAAGACTGGAGCAGCCCGGCGAAACGCCGCGAAAGGGTTGCCTCGAAGCTCGATATCGCCCCTGGTGGCCGCGACGTTAGCCCCTATCACCCCTATGATTTGAATTATCGGGATTTCCCCGAAATCCCCTAGCGGAACGGGGGCCCGGATCCGCCAACACGGCGGCGGCGGACTGTGCATGATCCCCGATTCCCGTGGCCCGCTCCGGCCATAACGTTCCGCCTCGAACACCGGCCCACCTCGGGCACCTCGACTGCCGGCCTCACCGGTCGGCCCCCCATACACGGGAGATCACGATGAGCGCCTCCGTCTCGCTGCTGGACTGGCTGATGAACCTGCTCAAGGACCCGGCCGCCAAGGCCGCCTTCACCCAGGACCCGCAGGGCTACCTGCAGAGCTGCGGACTCGAGCACCTGTCCGCCGAGGACGTGCACGACGCGATCGTGCTGGCCGGCGACCACCAGTCCGCCGACTTCAGCCGGCACTACGACCACACCGCGCCCACGCACCTGGCCCCGCCGCCGCCGGTCCACCCGGCCCCCGGTGAGGACGCCCACGAGGCCGCCGTGCGGTACCTGAACACCTACATCACCAACAACTACATCGACCAGCACGACACGATCGTCGACAACTCGGTCAACCAGCAGATCGACAACCGTGGCGGGCACTTCGACCAGACCATCGACAACCACCCCGTCGTCGCCTCCGGCGCCGGTGCCGTGGCCGCCGGCGGCGACATCGACCACAGCACCGTCACCACCGGCCACGACAACGTCGTCGGCAACGACAACAACGTGGTGCACGGCGACCACGACACCACCGCCTTCGGCAGCGGCTCCGCGGCGAACCTGTCCAACGTCAACGTCGACCACGGCGGCGCCGTGGCGGTCGGCGGCAACGCCGCCGGCAACAGCCAGGACAGCCACAACGAGCTGAACAACTTCGGCAAGGGCTCGATCAACACCGCCGACCACGGCAGCACCGCGTCCCAGGCGGTCAGCGCCACCCACACCGACAGCCACAACGACTCCAGCACCCACGTGGACAACCACAGCACCACGGACAACCACAGCGTCGTCGACACGAACTCGCACAACGACACCGACACGACGACCACGCTGGACTCGCACAACGACACCCACACCGAGCTGGCCTCGCACAACACCAGCAGCGTCGACTCGCACGACACCAGCCACGTGCTCGCCGACAACCACTTCCACGCCTGAGACCAGGCCAGCACGACCGAACGCCCGGCCCGCGCACCGCGGGCCGGGCGCTCGCCGTATCAGCAGGCCCGCAGACGGTGGCGCGCCCTCACCCCGTGCCCGTGATCGCACCTGCGACGGCGACCTGCCCCAGGCTGATGCCCCCGTCGTTGCACGGCACCCGGGAATGGGCCAGCACCCGCAGCCCGGCGCCCTCCAGGCCGGCGGTGACCCGTTCCAGCAGCAACAGGTTCTGGAAGACCCCGCCGGACAACGCCACCGTGTCGTGCCCGAGGTCGGCGCACGCGTCGGCGGCGGCGGCCACCAGGACTGCGGCGAGTCCGTTGTGGAAACGGGCCGAGATCACACGTATGTCTACTGTGGATACCAGGTCGGCGACGACGCCGCGGACGAGGTCGCTGCCCCGGATCAGCTCTCCGTCCCGGCCCGCCGGGTAGCCCCCGCACACACTCGCGTCGGCGGCCTGCTCCAGCTCGATCGCCGCCTGCCCCTCGTAGTTGACCCGGTCGCGCACCCCGATGAGCGCGGCGACCGCGTCGAACAGCCGGCCCGCGCTCGTGGTGATCGGGACGCCGACCCCGGACGAGAGCAGCCGCTGCACCGCCCCCCACTGCGCGCTGTTGCGCCGGGCCACATCGAGACCGGAGGCGTCGACCCCGGCCGCGCGCAGCCACGACACCGCCGTCCGCCACGGCTGCCGGATCGCCGTCGTCCCACCGGGCAGCGCGACCGGCTCCAGGTACGCGAGCCGCCGGAAGCCGGTCAGCGACACCTCCATCACCTCGCCGCCCCACAGCACCCCGTCGGTGCCGTAGCCCAGCCCGTCACAGGCGATCCCGACCACCGGCCCCGTCTCACCGTGCTCGGCCAGGCACGCGGCGAGGTGCGCATGGTGGTGCTGCACCCCGACGAGCTCGACGCGCTCGTCCCGCTCGGCCACCCCGAGCGCGAACTTCGTGGACAGGTACTCCGGGTGCAGGTCGTGCGCGAGCAGCACCGGGTCGACGTCCAGCAGCCGGCCCAGGTGCGCGATGCCGTCGGTGTAGGCCCGCAGGGTCTGCGCGTTCTCCAGGTCGCCGATGTGATGCGAGCAGAACGCGTCGGCCCCGCGCAGCAGGCAGAACGTGTTCTTCAGCTCGGCGCCGCAGCCCAGCACGGGCTGTGACGCCGACAGCATGAGCCGCAGCGGCTCCGGGGTGTAGCCGCGCGATCGCCGGATCGGGTACGTCCGCCCACGCACCACCCGCAGCACCGAGTCGTCGGCGCGGGTGCGGATCGGCCGGTCGTGGGTGAGGTAGGCGTCGGCGATCCCGGCGAGCCGGACGGCGGCGTCGTCGTCGAGGTGGGCAATCGGCTCGTCGGAGACGTTCCCGCTGGTCAGCACGATGGGCGCGCGCAGGTCGTCGAGCAGCAGATGGTGTATCGGGGTGTAGGGCAGCAGCAGCCCGAGGTGCGCGTTGCCCGGCGCCACCGACGGCGCGACCCCGTCCACCGGGCGCCGGCGCAGCAGCACGATCGGCGCCCGCCGCGCCGTCAGCTCGGCCTCCTCGACCGGGCCGGTCACGCACAACGCGCGCACCGCCGCCAGATCCGGTGCGAGGACGGCGAACGGTTTGTCCTCGCGGTGCTTGCGCGCCCGCAACGCCGCGACGGCCGTCTCGTCGGTGGCCAGTACGGCCAGGTGGTAGCCACCCAGTCCCTTGATCGCGACGACCGCCCCGGCCCGCAACGCCGCCGCGGCCGCCGTGATCGGGTCCGGACCAGCCGCGGTGTCGATTACGCGGCCCGCCGCGGTGCCCACCTCGCGGCCCGCCGCGGTGCCCACCTCGCGGCCCGCCGCGGTGCCGACCTCGCGGCCCGCCGCGGTGCCAACCTCGCGGCCCGCCGCGGTGAACCGCAGCGTCGGGCCGCAGTCCGGGCAGCACACCGGTTGCGCGTGGAACCGGCGGTCCGACGGGTCGTGGTACTCCGCCGCGCAGGCGGCGCACATCGGGAAGCCGGCCATCGTGGTGACCGCCCGGTCGTAGGGCACGTCGGTGACGATCGTGAACCGCGGACCGCAGTTCGTGCAGTTGACGAACGGGTGCCGGTAGCGGCGGTCGGCCGGGTCACGCAGCTCGGCCAGGCAGTCGGCGCACGTCGCGGTGTCCGGAGAGATCAGCGTCGCGCGCCGGCCGTTCGACGCGCTGGCCGCGATGGCGAACGTGCTGTCGCCACACACCGCGATCCCGGTCGCGCTCACCCCGGTCACCAGAGCCAGCGCCGGCGGCCGTTCGCGCAGTGCCACCAGCAGCGCGTCCAGCGTGGCGCCGCAGCCCTCGGCCTCGATGACCACACCCGACTCGTCGTTGCCCACGAAACCGGTCAGTCCCAGCTCGCGGGCCAGGGTGTGCACGAACGGCCGGAACCCGACGCCCTGCACGATCCCGCTCACCCGCACCCGCCACCGCTGCACCCCCAGCGGGCTCGTCGCGGTGTCCGGGCCGGCGGAATCGCGATGAGGCTGCCGAACGCTCATGGGCTGCCGAGCGCGCGCTGCACGAGCTCCCAGAGGACCTGGTAGACGGTCGTCTGCGCTTCCTGGATCCGGTGCACCGACACCGACGGCATGACGAACAGATGATCGATCTCGCCGCGCTCGGCGGCATCCGCCATCGCCCCGCCGGAGTAGCCGGCCAGCCCCACGGTCAGCATCCCGCGCTCGCGCGCCGTGGCCAGTCCGCGCAGCACGTTCGCCGATCCACCGCTGGTGGACAGCCCGAACGCGATGTCCGCCTGCCGACCGGCGGCGGCCAGCGGGCGGGCGAACACGACGTCGAAGCCGATGTCGTTGGCCAGCGCGGTGAGCGTCGCGACGTCGGACGGCAGGGCCATCGCGGGCAGCGGCCGCTGGCCCGGGCCGGGGTCGGCGTACAGCGCCGCGACGGCCATCGCATCCGTGCTCGACCCACCATTGCCGAACGCGTACAACCGACCGCCACGGGTGAACCGTGCCGCCATCGCCGACGCGCACGCCGCGAGCGCGTCGGCCTCGGCGGCCAGCACCTCCTCGCGCAGCCGCCCGATCTCGGCGACCTTCTCCCGGGTGGAGCGGGCGACGTCGGCGAGCAGTTCGGCCCGGTCCGCCGAGCCCGCGTGCAGGAACGGGTAGAGCGATTCGGTGCTCACGACTGCGGCGCCACCCTCCCGATCGCTTCCCCGGCGTGCACGAGCACCACGTCACCGACCCCCGCGTCGACCAGCGCGATGCTCACCTCCTCCTCCGTTCCCGCCCCGGCGCCGGTGTCGACGAGCGCGAGACCGTCGCCGAGCAACCGGGTCACCGTCACCGCGACGGCGGTGTCGGAGCAGGTGATGCAGGTCGGGCCGGGGCACTGCTCCGGCGGAGCGTTCATCCGAGCACCTCCGGCGCGTCGAGGAAGACGTGCACCAGTTCCCAGAGCACGTGGTAGGCCGTCACCTGGGCCTCCCGGACCACCCGCGGGTCGTCCGACGGGGTCACGATCACGTGGTCGAGGCCCGGCACCCGCGCGACCGCACCGCCGTCACCACCGAGAAGCGCGACGGTGAGCAACCCGCGCCGGGCCGCCGCCGCCATCGCCTCGACCAGCACCGGCGCGCCGCCGTCCGCGGAGAAGGCGAGCGCGATGTCCTCCGGCTCGCCGAACAGCTCGACGGCGGCCGCGGACCCACCGCCGGGAAGGGCCAGCGCCGGCAGCGCCCGCTTGCCCACGATCACCGGGTGCACGAACTCGACGACGACGTGCGCGACGTCGGCCGCCGCGGGCCCGGTCCCCAAGGCCAGCAACCGGCCGCCCCGGTGAAACCGGCGCGCCATCGCATGGCAAGCCGCGGCGAGCGCGTCGGCGTCAGTGCCCAACGCGACGATCGGCGCGCTGCGTCGCGCGAACGCCGTCGCCACGTGTCCGGCCGTCAGTTCGGTCAAGTCGACGCTGGTCATCGGCCACCCCCTCGTGTCCCAGCAGCCGGTCGGCCGCGACCACGCGGGCATAGCGCTCCAGGAAGACGTGCAGCACCTCGTGGATGTGCTCGAGGCCGTGGGCCTGCGCGTCCAGGCAGGCCAGCCCGTCCGGGGTCACGTGATACGTCCGCCGGGCCGGCCCCACGTCGGAGGTATGCCACTCCGACCGGACCAGTCCCTGCCGTTCCAGACCGCGCAGCGCGCGGTAGACGCCACCGGCGTCGCCGTCGCCGTCGTGCATCGGCCGCAACCGGGCCGCGAGTTCGTACCCGTGGTCCGCTTGCTCCCGAAGGAGCAGCAGCAGACATGGCTGCAGGAAATTCCTGGGCTCGAGTTCGGCCATCGGTGTAGGCCCCCGGGTCGGCGGTGGTGGACGCCTGACCGCCCGATGCTCCCACCAGGTGACACATATCACAAGGTAGCTGGCCCCATCCGTCAGCCGAGCGTCCTCAACGCCGCGCCCTCACCGCAGAACGACCTCGTCGCCCTCCCGGATCGTGCCACCGTCGATCACCTCGAGGTAGACCCCGGCGCAGGGCAGCACCCCGAAGCCGGGCACCTCGACACGGTTGCCGCCGAGCAGCGGCCGCAGCGCCTGTGGTTCCCGGGGCAGGCCGCCGTGCTCCAGCGTCGGCACCGAGCAGCGCGGCGTGGGCAGCGAGCCGCGCGCCCGCACCTCGCCGATCCGCAACTCGCGGCCGACCCACTCGTTCTCGGCGAATGCGGGACAGCCCGCGTGAGTCGCGACGACGACGTTGGGCCGGTACCGGATGGCCTCGACGCCGATCCGGTCCAGCGTCGCGGTGGTGATCAGATGCAGCGGCGCGTAGTCGACGAACGTCGCACCCGGTGCACCCTGCGAGATCTCCAGGATCTCGAAGTCGACCTCGGCGTCGACGCCGTGCTCCAGCACGTCCTCCGGCGCGGGCCGCTCGACCTGCGCCCCCGGCGGCCGCTCGGCGGCCAGCCGCACCGCACGGCCGAGCAGCCCGGACAGCAGGTCGTCGATGCCGTCGTCGCCTGCCGCCACGGTGCGCCCGTCGGGCAGTGTGATGCGCACCGCGCCCGGGCCGCCGGACGCGGCGTACGACAGCAGCGAGCGCCACAACCGCGGGTGCTTGGCCGTCGCGACCCGGCCGGTCTCGACGTCGAGCAGGGCGAGCCGGCGATCCCCGTCGACCCCCCGCTCGTCGACCTCGACGCTGCCGACGTCCTCGCCGAGCATCGACTTGACCGGGTAGCGGCGCAGCGCGGACACCGCGCCGATCACGTCGGTCACGCCAGCCCGTTCTGGCTCAGCCAGTTCTTGGCCACGGTCGCGACGGGCGGCTTCTGGTCGCTGGCGGCCTCGGCGTTGAGCTTGGTCAGCTCGGCGGTCGTGAGCTTGGCCGAGATGCCGTTGAGCACCTGCTTGACGGTGTCGCTGGCCTTGGCCTTGTTGATCAGTGGCACGACGTTCTGCGCGGCGAAGTTGCTCTTCGGGTCGTCGAGCACGACGAAGTCGTTGGCCACGATCGAGGGGTCGGTGGTGAACAGGTCGGCGGCCTGGACGTCACCGTTCTTCAGCGCCGAGACCGTGAGCGGGCCTCCGGCGTCGAGCGCGCGGTACTCCTTGAACGTGCAGTTGTAGGTCTTCTGGATGCCGGGGATGCCGTCGGGCCGGGTCTGGAACTCCGGCGGGCCGCCGAAGACCAGCTGGCCGCAGTTCGGCGCGAGGTCGGCGATGGACCTGGCGCCCAGCCGGGTCGCGGTCTCCCGGGTGACGACGACGGCGTCCTTGTCCTCGGCCGCCGACTTGTCGAGCACGGTGAGGTTCTGCGGCAGCGCGCTCTGCAGCGCGGTGTAGACGGCGTCGGGCGCGGTCTCGGTGGCGTTCTTGTTCAGGTACTGCAGCAGCACACCGGTGTACTCCGGGATCAGGTCGATCGATCCGTCCTGCAGGCCCGGGAAGTAGGTCTCCCGGCTGCCGATGTTCAGCTTCTTCTCCACCTGGACGCCCTTGGCCTCCAGCGCCTGCGCGTAGATCTCGCCCAGGATCTGGCTCTCGGTGAAGTTCGCCGAGCCGACGATGATCTTGTCGGCCGACGCGCTGCCGGAGCTGCCCGAACCGCTGTTCGCGAGCGGGTTGCCGCCCCCGCCGCAGGCGGTGAGGGCCAGAGCGGCGATGGCGGTCAGGGCGGCCGTCCGCGCGATCAGGGAGCGTCTCATGTCTGGTCCTCCGTGGTCGGTGGTCACGCCGCGGGTGCGGCGTCGGCGGTCTTGGGGGTGCGGACGGCTCGCAGCCGTCCCCGGCCGGCCGGGACCACCTGCAGTCCCGGTGAGACGAGCAGCTTCTGCAGCCCGGCGAGCAGCAGGTCGCACGCGATCGCGAGCGCGGCGACGAGCACCGAACCGGCGATCATCTTGGGGTAGTCGCGGACGGACAGACCGTCGATGATGAACCGGCCCAGGCCGCCGAGACCGACGTAGGCGGCGATCGTGGCGGTGGCGATGACCTGCAGGACCGAGCTGCGCACGCCGCCGATGATCAGCGGCAGGGCGTTGGGCAGCTCAACCTTCCACAGGATGTCGCGCCCACGCATCCCCATGCCGCGCGCCGCGTCGACCACGGCGGCGTCGACGTTGCGCACTCCGGCGTACGCGCCGGCCAGGATCGGCGGCACAGCCAGGACGAGCAGCGCGACGAGCGGGCCGGTCAGACCCAGACCGACCAGGCCCACCACCAGGACCAGCAGCCCCAGCGTGGGCAGCGCGCGCAGCCCGTTCGCGAGACCGACGATGACGAACCCGCCCCGGCCGGTGTGCCCGATCCAGGCGCCGACGGGGATGGCGAACCCCAGCGCGATCAGCATGGTGAGGGCCATGTAGCCGAGGTGCTCGACCAGCCGCTGCGGGACGCCGTCCACCCCGGTCCAGTGCGCGGGGTCGAACAGCCAGCTGAAGTAGTTCATGTCGCCCTTCCCGCGGCCTGGCCGATGCGGTCCCACGGGGTGAGCGCCCGGCCGAGCAGCAGGATCAGTCCGTCGACCACCAGTGCCATGATCAGCACGAGCAGGATTCCGGCGATGATCTCCTGCGGGATGTCACGCTGGAAACCGTCGGTGAACATCTTGCCCAGCCCGCCGAACCCGATCACCGAGCCGACCGTGACCAGGCTGATGCTCGACACCGCGGCGACGCGAAGACCCGCCAGGATGACCGGGATCGCCATCGGCAGTTCGACGGCGACGAACCGCCGCGCCGGGGTGTAGCCCATCGCCGTGGCCGCGTTGACGATGACCGGCGGGACGGCACTGAGCGCGTCCGCCACCGTGCGCACCAGCAGTGCCACGGTGTAGACGGTCAGCGCGACGATCACGTTGAGCGGGTCGAGGATCTGGGTCCCGAGCACGAGCGGCAGCATCACGAACAGCGCCAGCGACGGGACGGTGTACATCAACCCGGCCAGATTGATCGTGATCGTGCGTCCGGCGCCGGTGCGGTTGGCCAGCCAGCCCAGCGGGATCGCGATGACCAGCCCGAGCACGACCGGGAGCAGCGCGAACCACAGGTGCTCGACAGTGAGGTCCCTGATCATCTCCAGGTTGCCCAGTACCCAGGTCACGCCGCGACCTCGATCACGCCGCCGCCCCGTCCCGGCGGGCGTCGGCCAGTGCCCGCAGCACGTCGTCGGCGCCGACGGAGCCGACCACGCGGCCGTCGCCGTCCACCGCGACGCCCCGTCCGGACGGCGAGGACAACGCGGCGTCCAGCGCGCTGCGCAGCGAACCGGAGTCGGAGTCGTAGAGCGAGCCGCCCGGGATGAGCAGGTCGGCGGTCAGCACGCCGTCGGTGCCGGGCAGCTCGGTGCCGTGCAACCAGCCCTGTGGGCGCCGCTCGCCGTCGACGACGAGGGACCAGCCCTCGCGCACGCCCGCCTGCCGCAGCGAGCTGCCCAGCTCGACGGTGCGCAGCTCGCCGATGGGCAGCCCGTCGGAGGACAGGAAACCCAGGCCGCGGTAGCCGCGGTCGCGGCCGACGAAGGTGTCGACGAAGTCGTCGGCGGGGCGGGCGAGCAGCACCCCCGGCTCGTCGTACTGGGCCAGCACGCCGCCGGTCCGGAACACCGCGACCTTGTCGCCCAGCTTGATGGCCTCGTCGATGTCGTGGGTGACGAACACGATCGTCTTGCCCAGCTCCGACTGCAGCCGCAGCAGTTCGTCCTGCAGACTCTCCCGGACCACCGGGTCGACGGCGCTGAACGGCTCGTCCATCAGCAACACCGGCGGGTCGGCGGCGAGCGCGCGAGCCACCCCGACGCGCTGCTGCTGGCCGCCGGACAGCTGCGCCGGATAGCGCTTGGCCATCTCCGGGGCCAGGCCGACGAGCTCCATCAGCTCGGCGGCACGCTCCCGGGCCTGCTTCTTGTTCCAGCCGAGCAGCAGCGGCACGGTGGCGACGTTGTCCAGGACCGTGCGGTGCGGGAAGAGTCCCGCCTGCTGGATCACGTAGCCGATGCCGCGGCGCAGCTCCGCCGGGTCACCGGCCATGATGTCCTCGCCGCCCACCAGGATCGTGCCCGAAGTCGGCTCGATCATCCGGTTCACCATGCGCAGTGACGTGGTCTTGCCGCACCCGGACGGACCGACGAACACCGTGATGTGACCGGCCTCGGCCACCAGGTCCAGGTCGTCCACCGCGGTCGTGCCGTCGGGGAACTGCTTGGTGACGCCCCGGAACTCGATCATCCGGGCGACCTCCGTCTTCGCCGCCGGCCCCTTGCAGGCCGTCTCGTTCGGCAGAGGCTAACCCGATCGGACGGTACCTGCGAGCGCTGTGACCTGACCGCGACCAGGCCCGTTCGGCTCGGCCACCGGCCGTGGGGTGCCGTTCCGGGGCGGCCTCAGGCGCCGATCGCCGCAGCCGGCGTCGGCAGCCGGCCCCCCTCGAGCAACCGGCGCATCGCGTCCGCAGCCAGCGACTTCGAGAACAACCATCCCTGGTAGGCGTCGACCCCGATGCCGCGCAGGACGTGGAACTGCTCGGCCGTCTCGACGCCCTCGGCGACCGTCGTCCGCCCCATCGCGCGGGCCATGTCCACCACCGCGCGGGCCACCGCGAAGTCGGCAGGGTCACTCCCGACGCCGGTGACGAACGCCCTGTCGACCTTGACGGTCTGGGCCGGCAGTTCCTTGAGCCGGGCCAGCGACGAGTAGCCGGTGCCGAAATCGTCGACCGCGAACCGGACCCCGCGGCCGACCAGCCCGTCCATCGCCGCGAGCGCGTGCGGCGGCAGTGCGACGAGGCTCGTCTCCACCAGTTCCAGCACGAGCTGGTCCCAGGACAGCCCGCTCGCCTCGACGGTCGCCGTCACCACGGCCAGGAAGTCGGAGTCACCGGGCAGCAACCCGGCCAGGTTCACCGCCACCGCGATCCGCCGGCCGCGGTGGACCGGCCAGCCCGCCGCCTCCCGGGCCGCCGTGCGCAGCACCCACATGTCCAGGTCGCGCAGCAGCCCGCCGCGCTGCGCCACCGGCAGGAAGTCGGCCGGGGAGATCATCCCGCGCTCCGGGTGCGGCCAGCGGACGAGCGCCTCGGCGCTGAGCACGGTGCCGTCCGGGGCGACCACCGGCTGGTACTCCAGGACCAGCCGGTCGTCGGCGATCGCGGCCCGCAGCTCGGCCTCCAGTTCCAGCTGCCGGGTGGCCGAGTGGACGACGCCGTCGGTCGCCACCCCGATCCCGCCGCGGGACCGCCGCTTCGCGTCGTGCATCGCGACCTCGGCGAAGCGCAGCAGGTCCGCAGCGCGCACGTCGCCGGTCGTCGCGGGCATCGCCAGTCCGACCGACGCGGTCAGGTGCACCGGCCGCCCGTACACGGTGACCGTGGTCCGCAGCAGATCAGCGACCGTGCGGGCCAGCGCGTCGGGGCCACCGGCCTCACCGTGATCCGAGCAGATCACCACGAACTCGTCGCCGGACAACCGGGCCGCCGTGCAGCCGAACGGCAGCTCGCGCTGCAGCCGCCCGGCGAGCGTGACGAGCAGGTCGTCGCCGGCCTCGTGGCCGAGGGAGGAGTTCACCCGGGCGAAGTCGTCGAGGTCGCCGCAGACCAGCGCGACCTTGTCGCGCCCGGGGCCGGCCAGCAGCCGGTCGACCAGTTCCAGTGCGGCGGCGCGGTTCGGCAGCCGGGTGAGCTCGTCGATCGTTCCCGCGCTGCGCAGCAACTCCGCCGCGCGCCGGCGCTCGCCGATGTCGGTGCAGACCAGCAGCCAGAACTCGCCGCCGTCGTCGGACAGCGACACCGAGACGCCGACCTCGCACCAGACGCGGGTGCCGTCGCCGCGCAGCAGCGGCAGCGCGTCGATCCGGTAGCCGTGCCGGGAACCGGGCGGCACCCGGCGCAGCCAGCCGGGCAGGCCGTCGGCGTCGGCCGGGTCGGGCTCGGCCGACAGCACCGTCGCCGGGGTGCCGCGCAGCCGCTCCAGCGGCACGTCGAGCAGCGCGCACAACGCCGGGTTGGCGTCCACCAGCCTGCCCGCCGGGTCGAGCAGCCCGACACCGGCGGGGACCAGCGACATCAGGTCCTCGAAGCGCTGCACGGAGTGCCGGACCCGGCCCTCCGCCAGCCGCTGCGCGCTGACGTCGCGGACCACGCCGACCAGCCGGACCGGGGAACCGTCGTCGGCCCGCTCGACCTCGGCACGGCAGCTCAGCATCCGATCACCGGGCAGCCGCAGCTCGACGTGGTGGTCGAAGGTGCGGGCGCCGGAGCGCAGCGACTGGCACAGCAGCGCCACCTGCTCGCTCTCGACCGGCCCCGACCGCGAGCCGGGCACACCCTCCGGGTCGATGCCGACCGACCGGTAGAGCTCCTGCAGGGTCTCGCTGCGCCGCAGCGTCGCCGTGGCCAGCTCGTAGCTCCAGGTGCCGACGCGGGCCATCCGCTCCAGCTCGGTCGTCCACCGCCGTTCGGCCTCGCGGACCCGGTCGGAGGCGGTCGCCTCGCCCAGCTCGACGAGCAGCACCGCGTGCAGCCCGCCCGACAGCTCCCAGCGGATCACCCGGACCCGGACCAACTCGCCGTCGCCGCGCACCACGCGGGCGTCGGCATCCGGGCCGACCACCAGCTGGGGCAGGCGCCGGCCCAGTGGACCGGCCTCCGCATCCTCCAACCGGCGGCCGGTGAGCCGGACGAACGCGGGGTTGACCCGCAGGATCCGCTCCGAGCCGTCGCACACCAGCGCGGGCGCGGTCGGGAGCGGCACGGCCTCGATGCCGCCGGGACCGGCCGGCGCCGGCACCGGCCGCCCGAACGCGGCGTCGCGCAGCGCCGGGTGCACCCGCGGGCCCGGGCTCGGCGCGGTCGGCCTGACCGGCTCCGGTTCCGGGCCGGCGGGCGGCGCCTCCACCAGCCGGACGGCGCGGGGATCGGTGACGGGTTCCCCCGCGTTGACGCGCTGGTCGGCGTTCTCCAGCGCGGTCGCACCGGCGGCCGCCTGCGGATCGGAGATGGCCCGGGCCAGCTGGCTGGCGAACCGGGCCGCCTCCGGTCGCACTCCTCGGCCGAAGACCGCCTGCCGGGAGCGTCGCAGGTCGGCCCGGGCCACCGGGTCCGCCGGGAGCCGTCCGTCGCCGGCCGGGCCGGCCGGGCTGTCGCCCTGACCCGGCTCGCCGACGTCGGAGCCCTCACCGAAGCGATGTCCGAGCTCGCTCACGGGCGTTCCCCCCAGGCTGTGCCGACCGGTCATCCGGCACAACGACCAAGTCGCCCAATCGATCCGGCTACTTCCCTCTTTCGCAGTACGTCGCCACGAGTGAGTTACCCCATCTATCCGAACTGAGCGTGATGACTAGTGCCATCCGGAGGAATACCCACAGGTAAGGCCCACGTGAGTGATTACTCTGCGTCAACAGCGGCCGCCACGGCCGCGGCGACAGCCGGCGCCACCCGCGGGTCGAACGGGCTCGGCACGATCCGGTCCGCGGCCAGATCGTCGCGGGCCACCGAGAAGATCGCGTCCGCGGCGGCGAGCTTCATCCGCTCGGTGATCCGCCGCGCGCCCGCGTCGAGCGCGCCGCGGAACACGCCCGGGAACGCGAGCACGTTGTTGATCTGGTTCGGGAAGTCGCTGCGGCCCGTCGCGACGATCGAGGCGTACCGGGCGGCCACCTCGGGGTGCACCTCGGGGTCCGGGTTGGACAGTGCGAACACCATGCCCCGGGGCGCCATCGAGGCCAGCAGCTCCTCCGGGAGCGTCGCGCTCGACAGGCCGACGAACACGTCCGCGCCGGCGAGGGCCTCGGCGACACCACCCGCGACGCGGCGCGGGTTCGTGATCTCGGCGAGCTCGGCCTTGATACCGCCGCGCTCCGGCGTGAGGATGCCCCGCGAGTCGAGCACGACGACGTCCCGGGCACCCGCCGCGAGCAGGATCTTCGCGCAGGCGACCCCGGCCGCACCGGCCCCCGAGATGACGATCTTCAGCGAGGAGAGCTCGCGGCCGTCGACCGCGCAGGCCCCGCGCAGTGCGGCGAGCAGCACGATCGCGGTGCCGTGCTGGTCGTCGTGCATCACCGGGCAGTCCAGCGCCTCGATCAGCTTCGCCTCGAGCTCGAAGCAGCGCGGCGCCGAGATGTCCTCCAGGTTGACCGCACCGAAGCTCGGGCGCAGCCGCACCAGCGTCTCGACGATCTCGTCGACGTCGGTGGTGTCCAGCACGATCGGGATCGAGTCGAGCCCGCCGAAGGTCTTGAACAGCGCCGACTTGCCTTCCATCACGGGCAGCGCGGCACGCGGGCCGATGTCACCGAGACCCAGCACCGCGGTGCCGTCGCTGACCACCGCGACCAGCCGGTCGGTCCAGGTGTACCGCGCCACCAGTGCCGGGTCGGTGGCGATCGCGCGGCTGACGTCGGCGACGCCGGGGGTGTAGGCGATGGCCAGATCGCGCGCGTCGCTCAGCGAGGCGGTGAGACCGGTCGAGAGCTTGCCGCCGCGGTGGGCGTCGAAGATCTCGTCGCGGGTCGGGATCGAGGCAGCGGTGAGCTGCTCGGGAACAATGGTCATCAGAAGGCCTTTCCTCGGGTGCGGTGTCGTCGCGGCGCGACCGGCGCGCCCACTCGCCGTGCACCGGAGGTCGCGGGTATCGGCCCATTCGCGGTGCCGGACGGCCCCTTCCGCAACCGCCGCAGGATGACGCGGTGGCGGCCGAAGGTTCGGCTGTCGGGTACGCGGTGGATGCTACCCGTTGCCGCCCGGGCCCGGCGGTAGCCTTCGTCACCGTGCAGGTGACCGAGTTGGAGATTGCCGGCGCGTGGGTGTTCGAACCCCAGGTCTTCCCCGACGCGCGCGGGCTGTTCGCCGCGCCGTTCCAGTCCGCGGCCTTCCGTGCCGCGCTCGGCTTCGATCTGACCGTCGCGCAGACCAACCACAGCGTGTCGGCGCGCGGCGTGATCCGCGGCGTGCACTTCGCGGACACCCCGCCCGGCCAGGCCAAGTACGTCTACTGCCCGCGCGGGGCGTTGCTCGACGTGATCGTCGACGTCCGGGTCGGCTCGCCGACGTTCGGACAGCATCTCGCCGTGGAGCTCGACGCGTCGTCGTGCCGCGCGGTGTACCTGGCCGAGGGACTCGGGCACGCGTTCGTGGCGCTGACCGACGACACCGTGATGTCCTACCTGTGCTCGACGCCGTACAACCCGGCCGGGGAACACGGGATCTCCCCGCTCGACCCCGAGCTCGGTCTGCCGTGGCCGTCCGATGTGGAGCCGCTCCTGTCCGAGAAGGACTCCACGGCGCCGGGGCTGGCGCAGGCGGCGGCGGACGGGATGCTGCCGAGCTGGGAGGCGTGTACGGGGTGGTACGCGACGCTACGCGGGTAGCGCGCCGGTGATCGTCGTACCGGCCCCGGGACCGAATCGTCGATCACGGCGACGGGACGCCGCTCGCCGGCCCGCGCAGCCGGCCCGGGCGCGGCCACAACCGGCCGCGCACGACGGCCAGCACCTCGGCCGGCCCGAGTTGCCGCGAATCGGTGGAGCCGCAGGGGTTGTCGCCGAGCACCCACCAGCCCGGACCGTCCGCCCGCACCGCACGCTTGACCGACAGCTGCTGCGGGCGTGCCGGCCACCGAACCAGCACCACGTCCCCCGGGCGGACGACACCGCCGAAACGGACGAGCACGACGTCCCCGTCGCCGAGCGTGGGGGACATCGACGGGCCCCGCACGGCCACTCTGCGCAACCGGCCCAACGTGTCCTCCCCCCAGTCCGCGGCCGATGGGGTCGGCGCCCTCGGCGACGACCGGGTGAAGGCGAAGGACGGCACGTCTCCACCCTGTGCCCCCAAGATCCCGAGGGTAGTGTTGGCCACGCCAGAACGATCACCACCAGGGAGGACCCATGGGGATTCTGTCCCGCATTCTCCGCCCGCGGCTGGAGGCCACCGCGCACTGCGACCTCCCCTGCGGCGTGTACGACCCGGCCCAGGCCCGCATCGAGGCCGAGTCGGTCAAGGCGATCCAGGAGAAGTACCAGGCCAACGAGGACCCGGTCTTCCGCGAGCGGGCCATCGAGATCAAGGAGCAGCGCAGCGACCTGGTCAAGCACCACCTCTGGGTGCTGTGGACCGACTACTTCAAGCCGCCGCACTTCGAGAAGTACCCCGAGCTGCACGAGCTGTTCAACAAGGCCACCAAGAAGGCCGGCGGCGGCGAGGGCGGCACCAAGTCCTCGACCGACCCGAAGACCGGCCAGGAGCTGCTCGACTACATCGCCCGGATCGACAAGATCTTCTGGGAGACCAAGCAGGCTGCCTGAGCCCAGCTTCTTCGCAGCGGCGCCGACCACCCGGTCGGCGCCGCTTCGCGTTTCAGCGGCATTCAGTTGTGGTCCGGCGCGCCCGTCAGGTGGTGGTCGACGGCCTCCATGGCCTCCCCCAGCAGCCGCCGCACGTGTCCGCCGCGGGCCCGGTAGAGCATCCGGCGCCCGTCGCGGCGGGCGCCGACCAGACCCGTCATCCGCAGCTTCGCGAGGTGCTGCGAGACCGCCGGCCGGGCCGCGTCCACCTTCTCCGCCAGCGTCCCCACGTCGTGCTCGGCGCCGCAGAGCAACCACAGGATTCGCAGCCGGGTGGGGTCGGCGAGCATCCGGAACGACTCGGCCGCCGCCTCCACGTGCCCGCTGTCGGGTAGCCGTTGCCAGCCCCCGGCAGCTGCACCGTCGTCGCGTGCGTACATGAGCACGTATGGTGGCAGCCGGTCCCGAGCGGGGGGAAGCCCGGGGCCGGGAAGGAGCGGGATCATGAGCGACGGGCACGGGCACGGGCACGGGCACGGGCACGGGCACGGGCACGGGCACGGGCGAGCCAACCCCGCCGCGCGCCTCTGGCGCGCCTCGACGCACCTCCTCACCCCGCACAGCCACGACGCCGCCGACCGGATCGACCCGGCGCTGGAGAGCTCCCGGGCCGGCATCCGGGCCCTGTGGGTCTCGCTGGTCGTGCTCGGGGCGACCGCCGCGTTCCAGGCCGTCGTCGTCCTCGGGTCCGGGTCGGTGGCGCTGCTGTCGGACACCCTGCACAACGTCGCCGATGCGCTGACCGCCGTCCCCGTCGGCATCGCCTTCCTGCTCGGCCGCCGTCCGGCGACCCGGCGGTTCACCTACGGCTACGGGCGGGCCGAGGACGTCGCCGGCATCGTCGTGGTGCTGGTGATCACCGCCTCGGCGATCCTGGCCGGCGTCGAGTCCCTGCGCCGGCTCGCCGACCCCACCGCCATGCGGCACATCGGCGCGGTCGCGGTCGCCGGCGTCGTCGGCTTCATCGGCAACGAGATCGCCGCCCAGGTCCGCATCCGCACCGGGCGCCGGATCGGGTCGGCCGCGCTGGTGGCCGACGGCCTGCACGCCCGCACCGACGCCCTCACCTCCGCAGCCGTCCTGCTCTCCGCGGGCGGTGCGGCGCTCGGCTGGCGCTGGGCCGACCCGGCGATCGGCCTGCTCATCACGGTCGCCATCGGCGCCGTCACCGTGAGCGCGGCCCGGCAGGTGCTCGCCCGGCTCATGGACGCCGTCGATCCCGCGCTCGTCGAGCAGGCCACCACCGCGCTCGGCACCGTCGACGGCGTCGCCGGCGTGGAGCGGGTCCGGTTGCGCTGGATCGGCCACACCCTGCACGCCGAGGTCACCCTCGCCGTCGCGGGGGATCTCTCCCTGGACCGCGCCCACCGCATCGCGCACGCGGCCGAGGACGAACTGATCAGCGCCGTGCCCCGGCTCACCGCGGCAACGGTGCACGCCCATCCCGGCGATCATGTGGTGCTGCAGGACACTCGGATCGGGTCGTAACCTCAAGGAGTGGGTGATGATGGCGAGCCCGGGCGGGTGTTCCTGCTCCGCCACGGGGAGACCGAATGGTCGGCCACCGGCCGGCACACCGGACCGACCGACATCCCGCTGACCGACGCGGGCCGGGAGCAGGCGCGGGTCGCGGGCGAGACCCTGGTCGCGCTACGCGGCCGGGACGCACCGCCACCCGCGCTCGTGCTGAGCAGTCCGCGCGTGCGGGCGCAGGAGACCGCCAAACTCGCCGGCCTGCAGGTCGAGCGCATCGACGAGCGGCTCGCCGAGTGGGACTACGGCGACTACGAGGGCCTGACCACCCCGCACATCCGGCAGACCGACCCCGGCTGGACGGTGTGGAGCCATCCGACGCCCGGCGGCGAGACGGCGGAGCAGGTCACCGCCCGGGCCGACGCGCTGCTGGCCGAGGTGCGGACGGTGCTGCCCCGCGGCGATGTGGTGCTCGTCGGCCACGGCCACTTCAGCCGGGTGCTGATGGCCCGCTGGATCGGCCTGCCCGCGGCGGCCGGCGTCCACTTCGCGATGGACGCCGCCGCCTGGAGCGTGCTGGGCTTCGAGCGCGAGCAGCCCCGGCTCGATCACGTGAACCTGCGCCGCGTCGGCTGACCGCGACCGGGCGCCGGGGCGCCCGGCGCGGCCGTCAGTCGGCGTGCACCTGGACTTCGTCCCCGACCTGCAGGTAGGCGTAGAACGCCTTGGCGTCGTCCATCGTGAGGTGGATGCACCCTGCCGAGTACCGCTGCAGGCTGCCCTCGTGGAATGCCACCCCGCCGTCGGCGAAGAACACCGAGTACGGCATCTCCGCGTGGTTCGGGGAGTCGCTGATGTGGTGCGGGTCCTTCCACTGCACCTTGAACGTCCCGACCGGGGTGGGCTCGTCCGGCGCCCCCGGCATGGTCGGGACGGGTCCGCGCATGACCTTGCCGTCCTGGATCAGCCACGCCTTGCGATGGGCGAGGTCGGCGCACGCCTTGGCGGTCACCGTGCACGGTGTGCCCGGGACCAGTGCCGCACTCGCGTTGCCCGCCGGCGCGGCCTGACCACCGCCCGTCGCGGGCGCCTGGGCGGGCGCGGCCATGGCCACCGTACCCACCAGCAACGTCCCCACTCCGACGGCCGCAGCCGCCGTCATCGCCGCCACCGACCGTCGCGTCCGCGCGCCCGACGTCCTCTTGCGCATTCCCATGAACTGCCCTTCGGCTATCAGTTGGCCCCCACTGTTGGACGAGGCAGATGCCGGAAGGTTGCGCCTTTCGGCTCACAGGTTTCCGTCGTTTGCCGATGATCACACCGATGATCGGGCGAATCGGGAGGATTCGGTGCGACGGCTCGGGGCGTGGCCGGCAGCCGAGGCCCGGCACGGGATCCTGGGCCGGTGAACGACGCGATCCGCCCGATGCGGGAGGACGACCTGCCCGAGGTCGTCGCCATGGTCCACGAACTGGCCGACTACGAGCGCGAGCCCGAGTCGTGCCTGCTGACGCCTGCGCAGTTGCGTACCGCGCTGTTCGGCCCGGCGCCGGCGCTGTTCGGCCACGTGGCCGAGGTGGCGGGATCCGACGGCAGCCGCCGCGTCGTCGGCTGCGCGCTGTGGTTCCTCAACTTCTCCACCTGGAAGGGTGTGCACGGCATCTACCTGGAGGACCTCTACGTCCGGCCCGAGTACCGCGGCCACGGGCTCGGCCGGGCCCTGCTGGCCACGTTGGCCGGGATCTGCACCGAGCGCGGCTACGCCCGCCTGGAGTGGTCGGTGCTCGACTGGAACACGCCCTCGATCGGGTTCTACCGCTCGATCGGCGCCGTCGGCATGGACGAGTGGACCACGTTCCGGCTCACCGGCACACCGCTGGCCGATCTGGCGGCCGATCGCAGCTGAGTTCGGGCCGGCGCCCGACCTCCCGCCGCCGAACGCTGCGCAACGGCACTCGATTGCTCGCGCCGGCCACCAGATCGCAGAGTTCGGCGTCGGATGGGCGCGGCGGACCGGCTCCCGGCCGACCCGGGCGCTCAGCCGCGCTCGCGCGCGTCGGGCAGGTCCATTCCCATCGACCACATCCGGGACCGCTCGCTGATCAGCAGCAGGAACGTCGTGACGACCACGACGCCGGCGAGGATCCCCCACAGCAGCTGCCGGGACGGCCCGATCAGCGAGTAGACGACGGGCAGCAGCAGCAACTGGGCGACGATCGCCGGCGTGCGGGCCCACCGCCTGCCGATCACCAGCCCCCGGCCCACCGCGACGAGGGCGCCGCCGATCACCGCGAAGTAGACGGCCTCACCGATGGCATTGCCCACACCGGTGTGCGCGCCGATCGTGCGAACGGCCACCACCACGGCGAACGCCACACCCAGCAGGCCCTGGGCTACCACGCTCCAGCCCGCCAGCCGGACCTGAGGCGGCGGCCCGGCGGGAGCGGGCGGCGGCTGAGGGTGCTCGGACGTCACGGGGCCGAGGATAGGCCGGGTTACCCTGCCCTGCGTGCGCGCGCTGCTGGTGGTCAATCCGCAGGCCACGTCGACGACCCCGGCGGGCCGCGACGTGCTCGCGCACGCCCTGGCCAGTGAGCTCAAGCTCGAGGTGCTGCTGACCGCCTACCGCGGCCATGCCGCCGAGGCGACGGCTCAGGCGGTCGCTGCCGGCGTCGAACTGGTGGTGGCGCTGGGCGGTGACGGAACGGTCAACGAGGTCGTCAACGGCCTTCTGGTGGCCAACCACGGGGCAGCCCCGATCGACCCGTGGGCGGCGCCCGCGCTCGCCGTCGTCCCCGGCGGATCGGCCAACGTGTTCGCCCGGGCGCTGGGCATGCCTCGCGACCCGGTGGAAGCCACCGCGGCGATCCTGGCCGCGTTGGAGGCCCGTCGCAGCCGGCTGGTGGGCCTCGGCCGCGCCGACGACCGGTGGTTCACCTTCAACGCCGGCCTCGGCTGGGACGCCGATGTCGTCGCGGAGGTCGAGAAGGCCCGGGCGCAGGGCCGGGAGGCCAGCCCGATGCGCTACGCGTGCACGGCGCTGCGCCAGTACCTGCGCCAGCGCCGCCATCCGCCGGCCATGACCATCCAGGTCCCGGGCTTCGACCCGGTGGGCGGGGTGCGGTTGGCCTTCGTCAGCAACACCGATCCCTGGACCTATCTCAGCGGACGGGCGGTACGGACCAACCCCCGGGCGTCGTTCACCACCGGGCTAGGCCTGTTCGCGCTGCGCGACCTCGGGCTGCCGACGATCGCCCCGGTGCTGCGGCAGATGCTGCGCGCGGACGGCGACCCGCGGGGCCGGCACGTCGTCCGGCACGACGCCGTGCAGTACGTGCGGGTGCGGACGGACGAGCCGCTCGCCCTCCAACTGGACGGCGATCACCTGGGAGAACGCAGTGAGGTCGAGTTCATCTCCGTGCCGGAGGCGTTACGCGTCGTCGTGTGAGAGGGGCAGCTCGTCGCAGCGGAATGGCGCGCATCACCCATCTCGGTGACCAGTGCGGTCCATTCACCGATGCTTGTGGACCGTCGAGCAGCACGGGGCTCGCACCAGCGCAAACACTCCTACAAGGTGGGTCCTGCGCAAGCGAGAGACCGCGGAGATGTTTTCCGCATGGTCCGCCGGACACCGGGTACCCGGGAGCCGGCGGGCAGGTACAGGGTTGATCGCTCATCGTGACGGGCACACGCCGTGGTTACCGAACGTGTGCGCAGGCGCTGCGATGAGTGGGTGAGCATCCTCACCTGAGTGGACCTTGTCCCTTGAAGACCGAGCGCGCTCGTGAAACCATTCACAAGCGCTGAAACAACGTGACAGACGATCGGCGCGACCCCGATCGCGCAATACGAGGAGTAGAGCAACCATGGATTGGCGTCACCGCGCTATCTGCCGCGACGAGGACCCGGAGCTGTTCTTCCCGGTGGGGACCAGCGGGCCTGCGCTGCTGCAGATCGCCGAGGCGAAGACAGTCTGCCGGCGCTGCCCCGTGGTCACCGAGTGCCTGACCTGGGCGCTCGAGAGCGGCCAGGACGCGGGCGTCTGGGGCGGCATGAGCGAGGACGAGCGGCGCGCCCTGAAGCGCCGCAACGCGCGCACTCGCGCACGTACGGCCTGATCTCCCAGGCCCCAGGACACACGAGCATTCAGCTCCCCTGACCGCGGGCCCGACGCCGGACGCCACCGGCTTCGGGCCCGCGGTTGTGTCCGGGCGCACGGGTCGTCTCGGCGCGCCGGCCGGGGGACCGCAGACCGCGGAACCAGCGCGACCACGGCACCGGGGTCATCGATCACAACCCGCAGGTTATCTTCCCAGCATCGGGAGCCGGATGACGGCCTCCGTACCGCCTCCTGACCTGGGCCTCAGCTGCAACGCCGACTCCAGCTCGGAGTCCAGCAGGGTGCGCACGATCTGCAGGCCCAGCCCGTCGGAGGAATTCGGGTCGAAGCCCTCCGGCAGCCCCTTGCCGTCATCGGCCACGATCACGTCGAGGCGCCCGGCCGAGCGCCGCGCCGACACCACCACCTCACCGGTCTCCCCCGGCTCGTAGGCGTGCGCCAGCGCGTTGTGCACCAGCTCGGTCAGCACCAGGACCAGCGGGGTGGCCAGCGCGGCGGACAGCGTGCCGAAGCTGCCGTCCCGGCGTACCTTGGCCCGGCACTCCGCCGTCGCGCCGTCCCCGATCGCCGGCAGCACGGTGTCCACCAGATCGTCGAGGTCGACCTGCTCGGCCACCGAGAACGCCAGCGCCTCGTGCACCAGGGCGATCGAGGTCACCCGGCGCACGCTCTCCGCCAGCGCGCGGCGGGCCTCCGGAATCGCCGTCCGGCGGGCCTGCAGGCGCAGCAGCGCCGCGACCGTCTGCAGGTTGTTCTTCACCCGGTGGTGGATCTCCCGGATGGTGGCGTCCTTGCTGAGCAACGCCAGATCGCGCCGGCGCAGATCGGTGACGTCGCGGACCAGGACCAGCGCCCCGGCCGCGTCCCCGCGCGGGCGCAACGGCAGCGCGCGGACCAGCATCACCGCGCCGCGGGCCCGCACCTCCATCCGCAGCGACGCACGGCCGTCCAGCGCGGCCTGGATGCGGCTCGCGACCTCCGCCGCGTCGAAGGGGTCCCGGACCAGGTCCCGGGTCGCGTCGGCCAGCGTGAGGCCGATGAGGTCGCTCGCGTGCCCCATCCGGTGGTAGGCCGACAGCGCGTTGGGGCTGGCGTAGGCGACCAGGCCGCGCGAGTCCAGCCGGATCAGGCCGTCTCCCGCCCGCGGGCTGGTGTCGGCGCCGGCCACCGCGGCCCGGGGCGGGAAGGTTCCGTCGGCGATCATCTGGCACAGATCGGACGCGCTGCCCAGGTAGGCGATCTCCAGCGGGCTCGGCACCCGCGGCATCGCCAGGTTGGTGTCCCGGGACAGCACCGCGAGCACCCGGCCCGCGTGCCGCACCGGGATCGTCTCGCGGCGCACCGGCACCTCCAGGTGCCAGCGCGGGTCCTCCTCGCGGCAGATCCGGCCCTCGACGACCGCCCGGCGCAGCTGCGGGTTGTCCGCCGCGGTCACCCGCACGGACACGATGTCCTCCGGGTGCGCCGTCGGCGCCGTCGTCGGGCGGGCCTGGGCCACGCAGAGGAACTCCTCGGCCAGCGCCGGGTCCCCGGCACCCCCCGGCGGGCACAGCGGGATCCACAACAGGAAGTCGGCGAACGACATGTCCGCGAGGAGTTGCCATTCGGCGACGACCCGCTGGAGGTGGTCGACGGCGTCGCCGGGCAGCTGCGTGTGCTCGGCCAGGAGCTCGCTGAGTGTGGACAATGCAGTCGATTCAGTAGATCCGGTCGATTCGGCCGCTCAGCCGACGACGGCGATGAGGTCGCCGCTCTGCACGACGTCGCCCTCGGACACGGCCATCTTCGTCACGGTGCCCTCAACCTCGGTGAGCACGGGGATCTCCATCTTCATGGACTCCAGGATGACCAGCGTGTCACCGTCGGCGACCCGGCCCCCTTCGGCGACGACCACGCTCATCACGTTCGCGACCATCTCGGCCCGGATCTCCTCGGCCACTCCTGCGCCTCCTGCTCGACCACCGCTCACGGCGGGGCCCATCCAACCACGTGGGACACTTGTCCCATCCGGACGAACCATCGGTGAGGAGGAACCATGTCCAAGCGTGCACGCAAGCGCCGCGACCGCAAGAAGAGCGGCGCGAACCACGGCAAGCGTCCCAACACCTGAGCTCCCCCACGACGTCGACAGGGGCGGCCGCGCCGGGAACCCACCCGGTGCCGCCGCCCCTGTCCCGTCAGGTACCGCTCTCTACAGGCTCCGCTCGACACGGGTCGTGCGCACCTCGACCGTCGTCCCGCCGGGCCCGGACTCCACCGTCACCTCGGCATGCTCGAGCACCGTGTGCCGGATCTGCTGGCGCAGCCGGTCCTTCAGCGCGTCCGGCGCGTGCTCGCCGCCGCACTTGCGGGCCAGCAACGTCTTGAGCTTCTCGTCGAGGCCGTACTCGGCCAGGCACGGCGCGCACTCGTCGAGATGCCGGGCGAGCAGCTCGCGGCGCGACTGGTCGCACTCGTGGTCGAGGAACAGCCAGACCTCGGCCAGAACCTCGGAGCAATCGGTCTCGTGGTGGTCCCCGCAGCTCACCGGGTCACCTCCTGCTGCTCACTCTGTGCTCCTCGAATGAACCCGCGGTCGCGTGCCGTGTCGGTGAGCATGTCGCGCAGCTGCCGGCGGCCACGGTGCAGCCGGGACATGACGGTGCCGATCGGAGTGCCCATGATCTCGGCGATCTCCTTGTAGGCGAAGCCCTCGACGTCGGCCAGGTAGACGGCCATCCGGAAGTCCTCCGGCAGCTGCTGGAGGGCCTCCTTGACGTCGGAGTCCGGCAGGTTGTCCAGCGCCTCCATCTCGGCCGACCGCAGACCCGTCGAGGTGTGCTCGCTGGCCTGCGCGAGCTGCCAGTCGGTGATCTCGTCGGTGGGCGACTGCAGCGGCTGGCGCTGCCGCTTCCGGTAGCCGTTGATGTAGGTGTTGGTCAGGATCCGGTACAGCCAGGCCTTGAGGTTCGTACCTCGGCGGAACGTCTTGAAGGCCGAATAGGCCTTCAGGAAGGTCTCCTGGACCAGGTCCTCGGCGTCCGCGGGGTTGCGGGTCATCCGCAGCGCGGCGCCGTACAGCTGGTCGATGAGCGGCATCGCATCCCGCTCGAAACGGGCAGCGCGCTCCTCGGCCGTCTCCGCCGAGCCGGCCTCCACCTCGTCGCTCTCGGCGGGCCCCCGCTCGGGCTCGGATGTGGCCGCGGTCGACGGTTGTGGTGTCGCCGGGGTTCCGGGCACCGCGCTCCTCTCACGCGAGATGGGCCCCAGGGCCACCTCGGGGGTTGTCGCCATCGCGGCGACCGGGTATGGCGTCGAGGGTACGCGCACGGCCCGTTCCCGTCGCTTCGACGGTGCATCCATCACTGCGTGCGTCACGTTCGTCCCAACGCAGGCCGCTGCCGGGTGATTCCCGGTTGCCCAGGGTGGCTACCGTCTCGGCCGTGGTGGGAGCAAAGGGGGCCGGCCGTGGCCGGTAGGGGTACGCCGGCGACCGCGCTGCTGGCGAAACACAAGATCGACCATCGGCTGCACGCCTACACCCACCAGGGCGGGCAGGCCTACGGCCCGGAGGCGGCGGAGGCCCTGGGCCTGGATCCGGTCCGGGTGTTCAAGACGCTGGTCGCCGACGTGGACGGTGCGCTGGCCGTCGGGATCGTGCCGGTGATCGCCACCCTCGACCTGAAGGCGCTGGCCGCAGCCGTGGGCGGGAAGCGGGCCCGGATGGCCGACGTCGCCGCCGCCGAGCGTGCGACGGGTTACGTCACCGGGGGCATCTCGCCGCTGGGTCAGCGCAGGCGGCTGCCGACCGTGCTGGACGCCTCCGCCGAAACGCTGCCCACGCTGTTCTGCAGCGCCGGGCGGCGCGGGCTGGAGGTGGAGATCACGCCGGCCGATCTGGCCCGCCTCACCGGCGCCCGATTCGCCCTGATCGCCGCGTAGACCCGCACCTTCCGGCCCGGGCTCGGCGCCGGTCCCACCGGTTTGACCGCACGATTGCAGTGCGGTTAACACCCTTTCACCCGGCCGTGGCGACCCCCATGATGACCGGGTGGCAACGACGATCACGAGCCGAGCGCGCGAGCTCTACGACACCTGGTGGACGCGCGGCACGGCCCCGCGCGCGCTGCCGCCGGCGATGGTCCGCAACGTCTACGGGCTGTGGCTGCTCGCCCTGACGCTGAAGGTGCTCGGCTCGTCGTGGGACGTGTCGTGGCACTTCAAGTGGCTGCGCGACGACCTCGCGCCCCCGCACCTGCTGAACACCACGGGCACGGTGATCGTGGTCGCGCTGGTGGCGTTCCACAGCTACACCGGGTACGGCGTGGACCGCGCGACGCTGCGGCTCATGCAGGCCGGCATCGGGATCTTCCTGCTGGCCGTGCCGCTCGACGTGATCAACCACCGGATCAACGGGCTGGACATCACCGCCTGGAGCATCACCCACGCGCTGCTCTACCTGGGCACCGCGGTGATGCTCGCGGGGGTCGTCCGAGGCTGGTGGCGCTACGGCCCGGCCGGGCGGCTGCGCACCCCGGTGCTGATCCTGCTGTGGCTGTTCGTGCTGGAGAACGTGTGGTTCGCCGCCGGGCAGCAGGAGTACGGGGTGATCGCCGTCGGTGCGTGGGACCGCGGGCGGCCGGAGGCCGAGCCGAGCCTGCTGCAGTTCGCCGCCGACCAGATCGGCCGCCCCGTCGACCGGGTCGCGGTGCTGCACTTCGCGCTGCCGGTGCCGGAGTGGGTGTATCCGCTGTGGCTGGTCGCCGCGGCCGGGCTCGTGCTGGTGCCGGCCCGGTGGATGGTCGGGCGGGCCTGGGCGGCCACCGCGATCGCCGCCGGCTACGTCGCCTACCGCTGTGTGATCTGGCTGGTGCTGGCGGGCGTGGGCTTCCCGATGTCGGCGGTGCCGTTCCTGCTGGTCGGCGTGGCGATCGCGGTCGACCTCGCGTTCGCGGCGCGGCTCCCCGACCTGGCACGGCCGGTGCTCGGCGCGGTCCTCGCCGGGTCGGGCGGGGCCGGCGCGGCCTGGCTGCAGGCCGACCTGCTGATCACCCCGCCGATCGACTACCCGACGTTCGCGACCGGCGCCGTCGTGCTCGGGGTGCTGTGGGTCGCGGTCACGCTGCTGGTGCGCTCGGCCGTGTTCAGCCGGTGGGCCGCCGAGCGCTGAGCAGCCGCTCCAGCCAGTCACCCACCGCGCGGCCTGCGGCGCCGGGGTCGGCCTTGAGCCCGTGGTCCCCGGGCAGCAGCACGATCTCACGGGCGGGTGCCGGGTCCGGCCGGCCGAACGCGTCGCGCTCGCCCTGCACGACGAGCACCGGCACCTGCACCGCGTCGAGCTCGGCGCGCCGGTGCTTCTCCGGCCTGCCCGGCGGGTGCACCGGGAACGCCAGGCACACCACGCCCGCTGCGCCCCCCGCCGCGGCCGTGCGGCACGCCACCCGGGCCCCGGAGCTGCGGCCGCCGAACAGCAGCGGCAACCCGGCGAACGCGCCGTCGGCGAGCTCGGCGACGACGGCGAGCCAGGCCGCGTCCAGCTGCTTGGCCGGGGCCGGCGCCCGGCGCCCGGCCACCCGGTAGGGCTGCTCGACCAGGGCGACGTGCACGCCGGCGCCGAGGGCCGCGGCGGTGGCCGCCGTGAGGTCCACGGCGGCGACGCCGCCGCCGGCCCCGTGCCCCAGCAGCAGCGCGGCCCGGCTGTCGCCGGGAGCGCGGTGCACCTGGACCCGGGCCGGGCCGTGCGGGGTGTCGATCTCGGCTGCGGTGCCGGCCGCCGTCACCGCAGCAGATCCAGCTGCAGCGGCTCCTTGACGTCCTCCGGTGCGAGCCGGTCCAGCAGCTCGGGGCCGTTGTTCTTGACGCTGTTCACCCGGTCCGAGACCGGCCGGATCTCCAGGCGGTCCACCAGCTCCTGCGACGGCGGGACCAGCAGCTGTGCCACGGCCCCGTCCGCCCCGGCGTCCGGGTCGAGCCAGGCCGCCCAGGCCTCCGGCGGCAGGATCAGCGGCATCCGGTCGTGCACATCGGCCATCGGGCCGACCGCGTCGGTGGTGAGCACCGCGGCGGTGACCAGCCCGTCGGGGTACTGGCCCTCGGGGTCGTCCTTCGGCCGCCAGAACTCCCACACCCCGGCCATCGCCAGCGAGCTGCCGTCGCGGTAGTGGGTGTAGTACGGCTGCTTGGCCTTGCCGCCGCGCTGCCATTCGTAGAAGCCGTCGGCCGGGAGCAGGCAGCGCCGCGCGGCCAGCGCCTTGCGGAACGCAGGCTTCCCGGCCGCGGTCTCCGAGCGCGCGTTGATCATCCGGGCGCCGACGGACGGATCCTTGGCCCAGGACGGCACCAGCCCCCAGCGCATCCTGCGCACGGTGCGCTCGGTGACGCCGGGATCGGGGTTGCCGTCGGCGTCGCGCGGGTGTCGCTGCACGACGGCGTAGACCTGCTTGGTGGGGGCGACGTTGTAATCGGGGGACGGCGTCGACCCGGACGACTCCGTGGCGTCGACGGCCTGGAACTCGTCGGCGAGGTCGACGGGGGCCTTGATGGAGGCATAGCGACCGCACATACCCACCATCGTTCCACGGTGGGCCGACGGGATGCGGGAAGATGGCGGCGTGACCCCTTGGCCCGCACCGCACGTCACCGCCCCCGTCCGTGGCACGGTCGCCGTACCCGGTTCGAAGTCGGTGACCAACCGGGCACTGCTGCTGGCCGCCCTGTCGGGCGGACCGGCGTCGGTGGCCGGGGCACCGCCGACCCGGGACACCGCCCTGATGGTCGACGCGCTGCGCGCCCTCGGTGTCCCGGTCGAGGTGGACGGTGAGCGGGTCGTGATCGGGCCGCACGAGGGCCTGCGCGGCGGCGGCACCGTCGACTGCGGGCTCGCCGGCACGGTGATGCGGTTCGTACCGCCGGCCGCGGCCCTCGCCGACGGCCCGGTCGGCTTCGACGGTGACCCGCGCGCCCGGGAGCGCCCGATGGGCACCGTACTCGGCGCCCTGCGCGCGCTGGGCGCGTCCGTCACCGGCGACGCGCTGCCGTTCACCCTGCACGGCACCGGCGGCCTGCCCGGCGGCGACGTGGTGATCGACGCGTCGGCGTCGTCGCAGTTCGTGTCGGGGCTGCTGCTGTCGGGCGCCCACTACGACAAGGGCGTCACCGTCCACCACGACGGCGAACCGGTGCCCTCGCTGCCGCACATCGCCATGACCGTCGACATGCTCCGCGCGGCCGGGGTCGAGATCGACGACGCCGAGCCGAACACCTGGCGGGTGCTGCCCGGGCCGATCGCGGCCCGGGACTGGGTGGTCGAGCCCGACCTGTCCAACGCGTCGGTGTTCCTGGCCGCGGCGGCCGTCACCGGTGGCCGGGTCACCGTCGCGGGCTGGCCCGAGCACTCCACGCAACCCGGTGTCGCGATCCTGTCGGTGCTCGATCAGTTCGGTTGCTCGGTGCAGCCGGGGCCGGACGGGATGACCGTGACCGGGCCGGACGCGCTGACCGGCGTGGATGTGGACCTGCACGACGTCGGCGAGCTGACCCCGACCATCGCCGCGGTGGCGGCGCTCGCCCGCACGCCGTCGCGACTGCGCGGCATCGCGCACCTGCGCGGGCACGAGACCGACCGGCTGGCCGCACTGGCCACCGAGATCACCGAGCTGGGCGGCGACGTCACGGAGACCCCGGACGGGCTGGAGATCCGGCCCCGGTCCCTGCGGGGGCGCCCCGACCGGCCGTGGGGCGCCTACGCCGACCACCGGATGGCCACCGCGGGCGCGCTGATCGGGCTCGTGGTGCACGGCGTCGAGATCGACGACGTCGGGTGCACCTCCAAGACCATCCCGGACTTTCCCGGACGCTGGGCCGCGCTGCTGGCCGGGCGTGCGGGCTGAGGTTCGAGTGAGTCCTCGCGCTCGCGCCCGGGAGTACGACGAGTCCGACGTCCGGGTCCGGCCCGGGCGGCGCGGCTCGCGCCCGCGCAGCAAGCGCCGCCCCGACCACGCCGACGCCACCGAGGCCATGGTGATCGCGGTCGACCGGGGCCGCTGGACCTGCGTGGTCGACGGCGCCGCCGACCGGCCGATCACCGCGATGCGGGCCCGCGAGCTGGGCCGCACCCCGATCGTCGTCGGCGACCGGGTCGGGCTGGTCGGGGATCTGTCCGGCGCGGTCGACACCCTGGCGCGGATCGTCCGCGTCGAGGACCGGAAGACGGTGCTGCGGCGCACCGCCGACGACACCGACCCGTTCGAGCGCCTGGTGGTGGCCAACGCCGAGCAGCTCGTCATCGTCACCGCGCTGGCCGACCCGGAGCCGCGTACCGGCTTCGTCGACCGCTGTCTGGTCGCCGCCTACGCCGGCGGACTGGCGCCGGTGCTGTGCCTGACGAAAGCCGACCTGGCCGACCCGGAGCCGTTCGCGTCGCAGTACGCCGACCTGGACATCCCGGTGATCGTGACCCGGCACGACCGGCCGGCCGAGGGCCTCGCAGCGCTGGAGCAGGTCCTGGCCGGGCGGGTCTCCGCGCTGGTCGGGCATTCGGGCGTGGGGAAGTCGACGCTGGTCAACGCGCTGCTCCCGGACGCCGAGCGGGCGGTGGGGGTGGTCTCGGCCGTCGGCAAGGGCCGGCACACGACGACGGCCGCGCTGGCGCTGCCGCTGCCGGCCGATCGGGGTGGCGGCTGGGTGGTCGACACCCCGGGCGTGCGGTCGTTCGGGCTCGCGCACGTCACCCCGGACGAGATCCCGGCCGCGTTCGACGACCTCGCCGCGGCGATCGAGGAATGCCCGCGCGGCTGTGGGCACCTCGGCCCGCCCGCCGACCCGGAGTGTGCGCTCGATGCGCTGGTGGAACGGGGTCTGCTGCGCCCGGGGCGGCTCGCCGCGCTGCGCCGGGTGCTGGTCGCCCTGCGCTGAGATTCACCCGCTGGCGTGCACCCGTGCGTGGGTTCCGGGCCGGCGGCACCTGCCGGCGGCCTCCGGTGTGGCTGGCGACGCTGCTGATGCCGGCCGCCGCGCTGCTCGTCGGCTGCGCGGTCGACGACACCCCCGACTGGGGCCGGCCGGCGACGGCGCCGAGTGCCACACCACTGCTCTTCGATCTTGCGTCGAGGACGGTGGTGTGGCACTCGACGAGCGGAGCCGCGCACGGGGCGGGCCGCGTCAGGCCATGTGCGGATAGGTGTGGTCGGTGGGCGGGTCGAACGTCTCCTTGATCGACCGCGGACTGGTCCAGCGCTGCAGGTTGTAGATCGATCCGGCCTTGTCGTTGGTGCCCGATGCGCGGGCCCCGCCGAACGGCTGCTGCCCGACGACGGCGCCGGTCGGCTTGTCGTTGACGTAGAAGTTGCCCGCCGCGAACCGCAGTTCCCGGTGCGCGGTGTCGATCGCGGTCCGGTCGGTGGCGAACACCGCCCCGGTGAGCGCGTACGGGGTCGCGGTGTCGATCAGGCGCAGGATCCGCTCGTACTCGCCGGGCACCGCGTCGTCCCACACGTGCACCGCCAGGATCGGGCCGAACAGCTCGGTGGTGAACACCTCGTGCATCGGGTCGTCGCCCACCAGCACGGTCGGCTCCACGAACCAGCCCTCGGCGTCGTCGTGGCCGCCGCCGACCAGGACGTCGAGATCCGTGGCCGCCTTCTCCAGTGCGGTCGCCAGCCGGGAGTAGGCGCGTCCGTCGATCACCGCGCCGCCGAAGTGCGCGAAGTCGGTGACGTCGCCGTAGCTCAACGTGCCGGTCAGCTCGGCGAGGGCGTCGCGCAGCCCGGCGCGCCAGTGCGAGCGCGGGACGAACGCCCGCGACGCCGCCGAGCACTTCTGGCCCTGGTACTCGAACGCGCCCCGGACGAGCGCGGTGACCAGCGGGGCGGGGTCGGCGCTCGGGTGCGCGACGACGAAGTCCTTACCGCCGGTCTCCCCCACCAGCCGCGGGTAGCCGCGGTAGCGGTCCAGGTTCTCCCCCACCGTGCGCCACAGGTGCCGGAACGTCCGCGTGGAGCCGGTGAAGTGGACACCGGCGAGGTCGGGCGCGGGAAGCGCGACCTCGCTGACCGCCGCGCCGTCGCCGGTCACCATGTTGATCACGCCGGGTGGCAGGCCCGCCGTCTCGAGCAGCCGCATCGTGTACCAGGCGGCGAGGGTCTGGGTCGGGCTCGGCTTCCAGACCACGGTGTTGCCCATCAGGGCGGGCGCAGTCGGCAGGTTGCCGGCGATCGCCGTGAAGTTGAACGGGGTGACGGCCAGGACGAAGCCCTCGAGCGGGCGATGGTCGAAGCGGTTCCACACCCCCGGTGACGATTCCGGCTGCTCGGCCAGCACGCGCCGCGTGTAGTGCACGTTCCAGCGCCAGAAGTCGATCAGCTCGCACGCCGAGTCGATCTCCGCCTGCTGCACGGACTTGGACTGGCCGAGGATCGTCGCGGCGTTGAGGGTGTCCCGCCACGGGCCGGCGAGCAGGTCGGCGGCGCGCAGGAACACCGCGGCGCGCTCGTCGAAGGGCAGGTCGCGCCAGGCCGGAGCGGCGGCGCGGGCCGCGTCGATCGCGTCGGCGACATCGCTCGCGGTGGCCTGCGCGCTGACCCCGAGCCGGGAGTGCCGCCGGTGCGGCTGCACGACGTCGATCGGCTCACCGCCCGCCATCCGCTGCCGGCCGCCGATCGTGCTGGTCAGGTCGTGCGGCTCGGCGGCGAGCTGCGCGACCCGCGCGGCGAGCGTGTCGCGCTCGCGGGTGCCGGGGGCGTAGCCGCGCACCGGTTCGTTGCGGGGCGCCGGGACTCCGGTGACGGCGGTGAGGTCGGCCATCTGGTCCTCCCACGGGTGAGCGGGTCGGGGGTCCGTTGAGGTACAGAGTGGCCCTCCGGCCGGGTCGACGGCCACGCCTGGGCGTGATACCCGATCGAGTGAGGCAATGGCATGCTCACGGCATGACACAGGGGGACACAGCGGCGGGCGCCGGGGACCCGCCGCCACTGCGGATCGGCACGGCGGAGCGGGAGTCGGCGGCCAAGGCCCTCGACGAGCACCTCGCGGCCGGCCGGCTCGGTATCGAGGAGTACGCGGACCGTTCGGCCGTCGCCGCGAACGCGACGGTCGCGAGCGAGCTGGCCGCGCTGTTCACCGATCTGCCGGCGCCGCACCCGGTGCTGCCGGGCACCGCCGTGGCCCCCGCCGCCGGTTCGGTTCCCGCCCAGCAGGACGCGGCGGTGCCGGCTCGCGCGGGTGGCGGTTTCCTGGAGGGCTGGGGCCCGCGGATCGTGACGGTCACGCCGATCGTGGCGACGCTGCTGTTCTTCCTGACCGGCTACCAGTGGTACTGGTTCCTGCTGATCCCCGCGGTGAGCGCGCTGGTCTACGGCGGGGTCGGCCGGGGCGGCCCCGGCGGCGAGCTGCACCGCCGCCAGGAGGAGCGCGAGGAACGCCGCGCGCTGCGCGACGAACGCCGCGACCGGCGCCGCGGCCGCTGAACCATCCGGACGGGCGGCGTCGCTCCGCGCCCGTGTCGGTTCACCAGCGGATCTGCGGTGGGCGGACCGAGCCGACGTGCCACCGGCCGTGCCGCGGCCCGTGCGGCGCTCGTCAGATCGCGGTAGCGGCTCATCGGGCGAGCATCACGCACCGCGCCGTCGCCGGTCGGCCGGATACACCCGAGGTCCGACGGCCCTGGTAGCTCCCGGTGCGGCCGAGGACCGTGCAGACCCCGGGGCAGGGATCGCCCCACGAGGCGTGGTGAAGGGGAAGCCCATGTACGTCCGGTACATCATCGTCAACGGCGACCCGGCCAAGATCGACTCCTCCGTCGAGTACCTGGAGCAGGCCGCTCGCCCCCGGGTGGAGGCGACCGCGGGCAACAAGGGGTTCGTGACTCTCACCGGTGTCGAGGCCCGGATCACGGTCGCAGGGTCCTACTGGGGAAACGCCGAGGCGCTGGGGGCGTCGAGGACGGCGCTGGCGCCGCTGCGCGAGGAGGTGGAAGCCGCGGCAGGCGGCCCGCTCAGCGTGGAGGAGTACGAGGTCGCACTCGGTTTCCGGCAGTCGATCCCGGCGCGCGGCGCCGTCGTCCGGTTCTCACGGCTGGAGGTCGAGCCGGCAGGGGCCGATGACGCGGTCGTCCACCATCGCGAGGAGACGGTGCCCCGGCTGAAGGGGGCGCCCGGCCTGTGCAGCTTCCAGTTGTTGCTCGATCGGGAATCGGGCCAGGGCATGGTCGTCACCGCCTGGGAGAACGAGCGCGCCGCCGCCGACTTCTGGCCCACGGCCCAGGAGTTGCGCACCCAGGCCACCGAACGGGCCGGCGTCCACTACACCGGTATCGAGCACTTCAGCATGGTCCACACGTCGGTGCAGCTCGACTGAGCGGCCTGCTCCTGTCGTCCCTACTCCTGGTGCAGCACCCGCTCCACGAGGGTGTGCAGCGGACCGTGGAGGTCGGGTTCGGCCACGGTCACCGTGCGGCCGTCCACCTCGACCCGGTAGGTGAAGCGATCCGGCTTGTTCTTCGGTCTCGACACGCTGTCGAGCCTCGCGGTCTTCACGAGTTCATCCCACTCCGAGGCGTCCGCGCGCTGAGCCGTGTCGACCGAGCGCTGCAGGCGCAGCCCGGCGAACCCGCCGGTGCGGGTCACGGTGATGTGCATACCCGGCTCCCGAAGGTAGGTCATGAAGGCGATGCCACCTCCACGGTCACCCCCACACCATCCCACGCCGCGCGCACTGCTGCGGCGATCCGGGCGCCGTCGGGCAGACTCGCCGCGGCCCGCACGGTGACCGCGGCGAAGGCCGCGAAGCCGGGGTTGCGGTCCAGTTCCGGGTCGAGCACCGTGGCGTACCAGACCGGGCCGACGGTCTCCCAGGCGTAGCCGCCCGACGCGACGGCGGCGTCGTGGAAGGCCTTGTTCGGGATCCCGGAGTTGATGTGCACCCCGCCGCTGTCCTCGCCGACCTGCACGTAACGGTCCATGTGGTCGGGTTGCGGGTCCTTGCCGAGCATCGGGTCGTCGTAGGCGGTCCCCGGGGCGGCCATCGACCGCAGCGCGACACCCTGCACGGCCGGCCCGAGGATCTCGTCGCCGATCAACCAGTCGGCCTCGGTGACGGACTGCTGCCGGGCGTGCTGCTTGACCAGCGTGCCGAACACGTCGCACACCGACTCGTTCAGCGCGCCCGTCTGGTCGTGGTAGGCGAGGTCTGCCTCGTCGGCCAGGATCCCGTGCATGAGCTCGTGACCGATCACGTCCAGCGCCCGGGTGAACCGCAGGAACAGCCGGCCGTCCCCGTCACCGAAGACCATCCGCGCCCCGTCGAAGAACGCGTTGTCGTAGCCGCGTCCGTAGTGGACGGTCGCCAGCAGTGGGCCGCCGGCGCCGTCGAGCGAATCCCGGCCGTGCACCTGCTGGAAGTAGCGGTACACCGCGCCGAGCCCCTCGTACGCCTCGTCCGTGGCGGCGTCCCCGGTGGCGGCGTCGCCTTCGCCGCGGACCAGCCGCCCCGGGGTGGTCTCCCGGCCGCCGGCGTCACTGATCTCCCGGGTCAGCCCGGAACCGGACCGCGGCCGCCGTGGCAGCCGGGCCAGCGTGCGCCGGTGGTGCTCGACCCACAACGCGGTGCGGGCCTCCGAGGCCAGCGCAGGGTCGCTGCCTGCCACCCGCTGCAGAACGTAGGGCGGGACGATCGTGTGCATCCGGGGAGCAGCCATGCCCGACATGCTCGCGGCCGACACCGACATTCCGGATCGATGCTCGTCGTCGACGACCCGAGGTCCGACGCGGACGCATCCGCCTGCGCATGCGCATCCGCGACCGGGGTGAGAGTGCCGCCCGCCGCCTGGCCGGTGCCGTCGAGACCGGCGCGATCGCCGTGGCGAGGAACAGCGCGGCGGCGAGACGACGGCGATGCGGTGACGCATGGCGGTGGCTCCCTGGCCCGGCCGGTGCTGCTGGCAGCGGGTTGCCCGGCCGCGGAGCGGCCCTCATCCTCAGAAGAGGGGTATCCGGGACTTCTCGCCCGGTCAGCCCAGTTCGACCAGGAACGCGACCTCCGACGGTCCGTACCAGGCCAGCTCGTGGTCCTCGGCCTCACCGATCAGGAACTCCGCGTCCATGTCGCCGAGGTCGGCGGCGTCCACCGCACCGGCGGCCTGGCGCACCGCGTGCTCGGCCTCCTCGGTGTCGACGTGCACCGAGGCGATCGCCTCCATCGGCACCGAGCCGTTGATCCGCACCGCGGCGTCATCCAGATCGGGGCGCAGTTTGACGTCGTCGACGTCGGCGGACACGACCACGCGGCGGGCCGGGGTGCCGTCCTCGCCGAGGCCGAACTCGACGCCGAGCAGCCGCAGCGACGCCCGCGCCGCCTCCGACATCGCGGCGTACTCCAGTTCCTCGTCGTCGCCTGCGGTGTAGGCCTCGCGCAGCCGCGGGGTGAGCGCGAACGCGGTGCCCCCGATGGGCTCGAACTCGCCGGTCGAGACCAGCTTCGCCAGCATCGGCCAGGTGGCGGGCAGGTAGACACGCATGAGTCAGCCCACCGTCGCGAGCAGCTCGTCGAGGGACTCGTCGACGAGCCCGGCGAGCACGTCCACGTCGGGCATCGCGTCGCGGTCACCGTTGAAGCCGTAGTAGACGCCGCCGTCGTAGCTGGTCAGCCCGATGGCGAGCGCCTGGCCCTTGGCCAGCGGCACCACCGGAAACATCTCGAGCATCCGCGCGCCCGCCGCGTAGAGCGGGAACTGGGGTCCCGGCACGTTGGTCACCACCAAGTTGAAGATGCGCTTGGAGAACCCGCTGGCCGCGCGAGCCCCCAGGGCATGAAGCGTAGGCGGCGCGAAGCCGCCGATCCTGACCAGGGTGTCCGCCCCGACGGATTGACCGGTGGAGGTGTGCTCACGCATCGCGTGCGCGACGTGGTGCAGCCGCACCACGGGACTGGGCTCGCCGACGGGCAGGTCCACCAGGAACGACGACACCCGGTTGCCCAGCGAGCCCGCGGTGGCCGAGCTGGGCACGTCGGCCTCGCCGCGCACCGACAGCGGCACCATCGCCCGCACCGACGACGACGCCGTGACCGGCTCGCCGCGGGACAGCAGCCAGTTGCGCAGCGCCCCGGCGATCACGCTGAGCACCACGTCGTTGACCGTGCAGCCGTGCGCGGTACGGATCCGGCGGTAGGCCTCCAGCTCGGTGCGCGCGATCGCGAACCGGCGCTGTGTCGAGATGTCCACGTTGAGCGGGGTACCCGGCGCGCGGCGGCTGGCCGTGCGGGCCATCGTGAACAACTTGCCCAGCCCGCCGACGACCTTGCCCGCCGTCGCGATCGCGTCACCCGCCGCGACCCGCACGTTCTCCACGAGCTCGCCGGGACGGGCCACCATGTCGCCGACGGCCTCGAGCAGCAGCCGGGCGTCGCTGGGCTCCGGGTGCGGCATCCACAGCTGCTCGGCGACGACCCGCGGCTCGGGCGAGACGTCGAGGATCACCTGGCCGATGTCGATCGCGCTGATGCCGTCGACCATCGCCTGGTGCGTCTTGGTGATCACCGCGGTGCGGCCGTGCGCGAGACCCTCGACGAGGTACATCTCCCACAGCGGCCGGGTGTGGTCGAGCGGGCGGGACATCAGCCGGGCGACGAGTTCGGCCAGCGCCTCGTCGGAACCCGGCTTGGGCAACGCGGAGCGGCGCACGTGGTAGGCGACGTCGAAGTCCTGGTCGTCGACCCAGACCGGGCGCGCCAGGTTGCCCGGGACGTGGCGCACCTTCTGCCGGTAGCGGGGCACCAGCGCGATCCGCTGCTCGATCAGTTCGACGAGATGGTCGTAGTCGAGACCGGACTTCGGACGCCGGAAGATCGCGACACCGCCCACGTGCATCGGCGTCGTGGCCTGCTCGAGGTACAGGAAGGACGCGTCGAGCGCGGAGAGCCGGGGCGGCATGGCGGTGATCCTACGGTCGCGGCGGGGTACCGACCGCCTGCCGGCACGACAGCTGGCACGCTCGTCACGTGCCCGCCGATCCGTCCACCCCGCCCCCGCGGTCGCCGAAGGACACCTTCATCACCGTCTACGGCCGCAAACCGGTGCTCGAAGCGCTCGACGACCCGACCCTGAAGGTCGACAAGGTGATCCTCGCCGACACTGCGCACGGCGAGCCCGTACGGGCGATCACCGCCGCCGCCCGGGCCCGCGGCGTGCCGGTGCAGCGGGCCAGTGCGCACCGGGTGAAGGTGCTCGCCGGCAACGGCCGGCACGACCAGGGCGTGCTCGCCGACGTGGTGGCGCCGCGGATGGCGCCGCTGGCCGAATTCCTGGACGGGCTGGGCTCCCGGCCGGCGTCGGTCCTCGTGCTCGACCGGGTCACCAACCCCGCCAACGTCGGCATGGTGCTGCGCAGCGCCACCGCCGCCGGGCTCGACGGCGTGCTGCTGCCGCGGCGGGGCGTCCCGTCGATCGATCCGCTGGTGGTCAAGGCGTCGGCCGGGGTCGCGTTCTCCGCGCCCGTGCTGCGCTCCGCGACCGCCGAGGAGGGCTGCGCGGAGTTGCGCGCGGCCGGCTTCGCGGTGTTCGGGCTGGACGCGGGCGGGCAGTCGCTGCTGGACGCGGCGCTGCCGGAGCGGGTGGCGCTGGTGCTGGGCAACGAGACCGACGGCCTGTCCCCCGCCGTGCGCGCCGAGCTGGACGGGACGCTCGCGATCCCGATGCACGGCGGGGTGGAGTCGCTGAACGTGGCCAGCGCGGCCGCCGTCGCCGCCTACGAGCTGCTGCGCCGCCGCAGCTAGGTCCGGGCCGGTGCCGGGCCCGGCGTTTTCTGCCTAGGGTGACCCGCATGGTGCAGCGTCGGCTTCCTCGTCCCGCGGAACTTCGTCCCCTGTTGCGGCCGGCCCCGATCAGATGGGACGCCACCGAGCGCCGCCTCGCCCGGGCCGCGAGCATCGCCGACCTGCGGGCCATCGCCCGGCGCCGGACGCCGCGTGCGGTGTTCGACTACACCGACGGCGCGGCCGATGGGGAGCTGAGCCTGAACCGGGCCCGGCGGGCGTTCTCCCGCGTCGAGTTCACACCGACCGTGCTGCGCGACGTCTCGGAGGTCGACACCGGCCGGACGATCCTGGGCCGGCGCTCGACGCTGCCGTTCGCGTTCGCCCCCACCGGGTTCACCCGGATGATGAATCACGAGGGCGAGCGGGCCGTCGCGGCGGTCGCCGAGAAGGTCGGCATCCCGTACACGCTCTCGACGATGGGCACGACCACCATCGAGGACGTCGCGGCCGCCGCCCCGGGCGCCCGCAGATGGTTCCAGCTCTACCTGTGGCGCGACCGTGCCCCGGCCAAGGACCTGGTGCAACGCGCCGCCGACGCCGGCTACGACACCCTGATGCTCACCGTCGACACCCCGGTGGGCGGGGCCCGGCTGCGCGACGTGCGCAACGGGCTGACCATCCCGCCGGCGTTGAGTCTCAAGACGTTCGCCGACGGCGCGATGCACCCGAACTGGTGGTTCAACCTGCTCACCACCGACCCGCTGACGTTCGCCAGCCTGGAGTCCACCGACGGCACGGTCGCCGACCTGATCAACCGGGTGTTCGATCCCGCTCTGACCATGGCCGACGTCGAGTGGCTGCGCGGCACCTGGCCCGGCAAGCTCGTGGTGAAGGGCATCCAGAGCGTCGAGGACGCGCGCCGGGTGGTGGACGCCGGTGCGGACGGGGTGCTGCTGTCGAACCACGGCGGCCGCCAGCTGGACCGCGCCCCGGTGCCGATCGAGCTGGTCGAACCGACGGTCCAGGCGGTCGGCGACCGGGCCGAGGTGTTCGTGGACACCGGCATCACGAACGGCGCGGACATCCTCGCCGCGATCGCGCTCGGCGCCCGGGCCGCCCTCGTGGGCCGCGCCTACCTCTACGGGCTGATGGCGGGTGGGCGGCTCGGCGTCGAGAAGGCCGTCGCGATCCTGGCCGGGGAGATCACCAGAACCCTGCAGCTCATCGGGGTGAACAGCGTCGACGAGCTGCGGCCTTCACACGTCCGGTTACGCCCGTACGAGTGAGGCTCGGGCTGCGCTCCGGGGCGAACGGCGCCATGGTGAGGAGCATGGGATTCCTGGACAAGGCGAAAGACCTGCTCGGCCAGCACGACGACAAGGTCGACGAGGGCCTCGACAAGGCCGGCGACCTGGCCAAGCAGCGCTTCGCCGGGCATGACGACCAGATCGACACCGCTGTCGGCAAGGCCAAGGAAGCGACGGGCGGGGGCGACACCACGGCCGCTCCGGCGCAGGCCGCCCCGGAGCACCAGGCCGAGGGCGCCGAGCACGCGCCCGAGGTGCCGGGCGGTCCGCAGCCGGACGTCCCGGCCGGACCGGGTCAGGAGCCGCCCCAGCAGTGAGCTGGCGATCCGCGGCGTCCGGCCGGGCGCCGCGGACCCCCTCTCACGGCAGTTCGAAGAGGATCTCCAGCTCGGAGATCGTCACCGCCGGGTCCTCGTGGCGGACCGTGACCGCACCCGCTGCCCGGGCGCCTCGGACGTTCACCGGTAGGTCGTCCACCACCACACACTGCTCCGGCGTCAGGCCGAGCATCGCAGCGACCCGGCGGAACGCCTCCGGGTCCGGTTTGCGCGTCCCGCCCGCCGCGCCCAGCACCACGACGTCGAACAATGCCGAGCACGCCTCGGGCACCCGGTGCGCGTCGGACAGCAGCGCCGTGCGCACCCCCGCCGCCCGGGCCCGGCGCGGCACGTCGAGCAGCTCGGGGCCGTCGGTCAGCACCCCGCCGTAATCCATGATCAGTCCGAGCAGTGGCACCGGTCCGACGCTAGTCGAGGTCCGGCTCGTCCTCGGTGACCGCGGCGAGCACCGCCAGTAGGTAGTCGCGGATCACCTGCTCCTGCTCCGGTGGCGGATGCGGCATCCGGTCCCGGAGGATGGCCGCGACCTCGGCGAACGCAGTGAGCGACCGCTCCCGGCCGGCTTCGGTGATCGAGAGCCGGACGACTCGGCGGTCCGCACGGTCGCGCTCGCGGCGCAGCTCTCCCGCGTCCTCCAGTGCGTCGACGACCGGGGTCAGGGTGGCCGGGGTGACCCCGAGCGTGCCGGCGAGTTCCCGGTGCGACAGACCGTCGCGATGCGCGAGCACACCGAGCACTCCGATCGAGGTCGACGTGAGGCCGTGCTCGGCGACCGTGCGCCGGTAGTGCCGCGCGACCGCCTGCCCGGTCCGGGACAGCAGTGCGCCCAGCGGCATCCGCTCCGGCCTCGCCTCGAAGAAGCTCTCCACTCCCGCCACGGGAGGGACCGTATCGTCCCGAACGATACGGCAACATATCGTTCGAGGCCGGATGACCGGAATCCGCCGTGCTGCCCGACGGCGGCCGAGCAGGCTGCGGGTATGACCACGACCACGGTCGCTCCGCCCGGCGCCCCCGCTCCCCAGCGCGTGCAGCCGCGGTTGCGCGCGCTGCGCTACGAACCGGAACCCGACACCGGGCCGGCCCAGTTGGCGCTGCCGACCGGGACCCCCGGACCTCCCCCGCCGCCGGGGCGGCCCCCGGCGGCGCAGCGCACGCTGGAGGACGGGACCGTGCGGCGCCACGCGCAGGGGATCGTGCGGCTCATCCTCGAGGTGCTCGACGGGCGCCGGCCGGTCGCCCATCTGAACCGGCACCTGGAACCAGGTCCGCTGCGGTACGTGGCGGCTGCGGCGGGGACGCGTGGCGGCGCCCGCCGGGACGGATCGGCCCGGATGCGGTCACTGCGCCTGGACCAGCCCCGGCTCGGCGCCGCAGAGGTCGCGGCGGTGTGCCTGCTCGGTGGCCGGATCCGTGCGCTCGCGGCACGGTTCGAGTTGTTCGACGACGCGGTGGGCGGATGGCGGTGCACCGCGCTGCGGATCGGGTGAGCGGGCCCCGGGGCGCGTCAACGCTTCCCGATCCGTCCCGGCCCGGCTCAGCGGGCGCGGCGCCGGGCCTTCTCCGCCTGCCGCTGCTGGGCGCGTCGCTCCGACCGGCTGCCCTGGCCGGGCGCCCCCCGGCCGTTGCTCCGGCGGCCGTCGCCGCCGGTGACCATCTCGCCGCCTTCCGCGGTCGGGCCGGAGTACCGCAGGTTCTGCGGCTGCGGCGGACCCGAGCGGTACGCCACGGGCAGCACCGACGTCTGCTCCGGGTCGTCCTCGGGCAGCGCGTGCCGCCTGCGCCGACCGCCCGCGGCAGCGGGCGCCGGGGCGGGCTGCGGGGCCCGAGCCGGAGCCTGCGCCACCGCGGCGGCCTGCCCGTTGCCGGCGGCGACCGCGGCCTGGCCGTTGCCGGCGACGACCGCGGTCTGGCCGTTGCCCGCCGGAACCTCCGCAGCGGTCGGCTCGGCGACCTGGACGCGCACGTTGAACAGGTGCCCGACCGCCTCCTCCTTGATGCCCTCGAGCATCGCGGAGAACATGTCGTAGCCCTCCCGCTGGTACTCGATCAGCGGGTCGCGCTGGGCCATCGCCCGCAGCCCGATGCCCTCCTTGAGGTAGTCCATCTCGTAGAGGTGCTCGCGCCACTTGCGGTCCATGACCTGCAGCAGGACCTGGCGCTCGAGCTCCCGCATGCCGCCCTGGGCACCGATGATCCGGTCCATCTCGGCCTCGCGCTCGGCGTAGGCGCGCTCGGCGTCGGTGAGTACGGCCTCCTCGATGTCCTCCTTGCCGAGGTCGAAGTCCCCGTCCTCGAGGTCGCCCTCGGCGAGGTCCTGCCACCGGATCGAGATCGGGTACAGCGTGGCCAGCGCCGTCCACAGCTTGTCGAGGTCCCAGTCCTCGGCGTAGCCGGTGGAGGTGGCGCCCTCGACGTAGGCGTGGATGACGTCGGCGAGCATGTGCTGGATCTGGTCCTTGACGTCCTCGCCGGCGAGCACCCGGCGGCGCTCGTCGTAGATGACGGTGCGCTGCTGGTTGAGCACCTCGTCGTACTTGAGGACGTTCTTGCGGATCTCGAAGTTCTGCTGCTCGACCTGGGTCTGGGCGCTGCGGATGGCTTTGGTGACCATGCCTGCCTCGATCGGCACGTCGTCCGGCAGGTTGAACCGGTTCATGATCGACTCGACCATCTGGCCGTTGAACCGGCGCATCAGCTCATCGCCCAGCGACAGGTAGAACCGGGACTCACCCGGGTCACCCTGCCGGCCCGACCGGCCGCGCAGCTGGTTGTCGATGCGCCGCGACTCGTGCCGCTCGGTGCCCAGCACGTAGAGCCCGCCGGCCTCCCTGACCTCTTCGGCCTCGGCTTCCACCTGCTTCTCCATCTGGGCCAGCACGCCGTCCCAGGCCGCCTCGTACTCCTCGGGGCGCTCCACCGGGTCGAGCCCGCGCCGGCGCAGCTCGAGGTCGGCGAGGAACTCCGGGTTGCCGCCGAGCATGATGTCGGTACCGCGGCCGGCCATGTTGGTGGCGACGGTGACGGCGCCGGCGTGGCCTGCCTGCGCGACGATCGCCGCCTCCCGCTCGTGGTGCTTCGCGTTGAGCACCTGGTGCGGGACCTGGCGCTGCACGAGCAGCTTCGACAGGTACTCGGACTTCTCGACGCTGGTGGTGCCGACCAGCACCGGCTGGCCCAGCCTGTGCTTCTCGGCGATGTCGTCGGCGACCGCCTCGAACTTGGCCGGCTCGGTCTTGTAGATGAGGTCGGCCTGGTCCTTGCGGACCATCTCCCGGTTCGTGGGGATGGGCACGACGTGCATCTTGTAGATCTGGTGCAGCTCGGCCGCCTCGGTCTGGGCGGTACCGGTCATCCCGGAGAGCTTGTCGTAGAGCCGGAAGAAGTTCTGCAGGGTGATGGTGGCGAGAGTCTGGTTCTCCGCCTGGACCTCCACCCCCTCCTTGGCCTCGATGGCCTGGTGCATGCCCTCGTTGTAGCGCCGGCCGGCGAGCACCCGGCCGGTGAACTCGTCGACGATGAGCACCTGGCCGTCGCGGACGATGTAGTCCTTGTCCTTCTTGAACAGCTCCTTGGCCTTGATGGCGTTGTTCAGGTAGCCGACCAGGGGGGTGTTCGCGGCCTCGTAGAGGTTGTCGATGCCCAGCTGGTCCTCGACCAGCGTGACGCCCTCCTCGGTGACGCCGACGGTGCGCTTGCGCTCGTCGACCTCGTAGTGGATGTCCTTCTTGAGCATCGGTGCCATCCGCGCGAACTCCTGGTACCAGCGGGCGCTCTGCTCGGCCGGGCCGGAGATGATCAGCGGCGTTCGGGCCTCGTCGATGAGGATCGAGTCGGCCTCGTCGACGATGGCGAAGTTGTGCCCACGCTGCACGAGGTCGGCGGCGTTCCAGGCCATGTTGTCGCGCAGGTAGTCGAAGCCGAACTCGTTGTTCGTGCCGTAGGTGACGTCCGCGGCGTACTGCTCGCGGCGCTGCGCGGGCGTCATCTCCGCCAGGATCACCCCGACGGTCAGGCCGAGGAACCGGTGGATGCGCCCCATCTTCTCCGCGTCGCGCTTGGCCAGGTAGTCGTTGACCGTGACGACGTGGACGCCCTTGCCGGAGATCGCGTTGAGGTAAGCGGGCAGCACAGCGGTGAGGGTCTTGCCCTCACCGGTCTTCATCTCCGCGACGTTGCCCAGGTGCAGCGCGGCACCACCCATCAGCTGGACGGGGAAGTGGCGCTGGCCGAGGGTGCGCATGGCGGCCTCGCGGACCACCGCGAACGCCTCGGGCAGCAACTCGTCGAGGCTCTCCCCGTCGGCGTGGCGGTCCTTGAACTCCTGCGTCTTCGCGCGCAACTCCTCGTCGGAGAGCACCTGCACGTCCGGCTCGAGCGTGTCGATGTGCGCGGCGATCCGGCTCAACCGCTTCACCAGCTTCGTCTCACCGGCACGGAGCAGACGGTTCAAGAACGGCACTGGTCGACCTCACTCACGATTGTGGTCATGGCACAGGGTGCCGTGCCACGGCACTCTGCCTCACCCATGGTAGAGGCACCGCCGCCCTCGGGTTCGTGACCGCCGTCGGGGCGGCACCGGAGGCCCGCGCCTCCTGTGCCGCCCCGTAACCGCCGGCCGCCCGGCATCGACATACCTCGGCCGGAGAGCAGAACTCAGCGAGCCAGCCGGATCACTCCGTAGTCGTAGCCCTTGCGCCGATACACGACGCTCGGCTCGCCGCTGTCGGCGTCGGAGAACAGGTAGAAGTCGTGGCCCACCAGTTCCATCCGGGACAGGGCGTCGTCGACGCTCATCGGATCGGCCGTGTGCACCTTGCTGCGGACGATGCGGCCCGGGCGGCCGTCGGCGTCCGGCCCGCCCTCGTCGGGGACACGCGGCGCGGGGATGGCGACGTCGACCTGGTCGACGTCCACCTCCACCTCGAGATCGATGTCGATGTCCTCGAGCACCCCGACCGCCGCCGGGCCACCGCGCCCCAGCAGCACCCGCGACCGGCGCGGGTTCACCCGGCGCCGGTCGTGCTGCCGGCGCAGTCTCTCCTCCAGTTTGCCGACGGCGCAGTCCAGCGCCGCGTAGAAGTCCTGGGCGCACGCCTCGGCGCGTGCCACCGGGAGGCATCCCCGCCCGGTGATCTCGATCCGCTGGCAGCTCTTCGACTGCCGGCGGTTCCGTTCATGGAAGAGTTCGACTTCCATTCTGAGGATCTTGTGGTCGTACCGTTCGAGACGGGCGACCTTCTCTTCGACGCGAACCCGGAAATGGTCCGGGACCTCGACGTTCCGGCCAGTGACAACGATCTCCACTCGGACTTCCCTCGCTCTCAGCGTCGGGCTCTGAGTTGCAGGTGCGACCGGGGTACCCAACTCCGGACGCAGCGATCGGTGCTCCTCCTGTTAGGGCGTTGGCAACGGATTGGTTGAACCGTAGTCGGCATCACGTTGCGACAACAGGCCTGAGCGGCCAGTCACACCGGACCAGGTGGAAGCGCTGAACGACGTTTCCAGCGGGATGCCGGCCGGGTACGTTGGGTGAGCTGGGCGAGGCCCTTTGCACCCCATCGTCCGATTCGGTCCCGGATGGCGGCGGCGCAGCCGTCAGGGTCCGGGCCGGCCCGTCGCATCGCACAGGACCAGTGCCGAGTCGGCGCGAATCCCGTTGCCCGCCAACGCCTTCCGGCAGGCCCGCAGGGTCGCGCCGGTGGTCACCACGTCGTCAACGAGCAGCACGGCGGTGCCCGCCGGCGGCAGCCCGGCCGGCCGGACCCGGAGCCGCCCGGCCAGGTTGGCCGCCCGCTGGCCCGCGTCCAGGCCCACCGAGTCGCGGGCCCGCCGGGCCAGCCGCAGGGCCGGGGCGAGCACCACCTCGGACCCGTCCGCGGCCAGCCGCGCCGCGAGCAAGCGGCACAGCCGCAGCACGTGGTCGCCGCCGCGGGCACGGGCCGCGGCGGGCCGGGACGGCGCCGGCACCAGCCAGATCGGACCGCCTCGCGGCACGGCCGACGCCGCCGCCGCGGCCAGCAGCGTGGCGAGCGGTCGGCCCAGGTCGCGGCGACCACGCTCCTTGAACCCGAGCAGCGCGGTGCGCAGCGGGCCGCGGTACCGCCCGACCGCCACCACCACCGGGCCGCCGGGCAGCGCCATCTCATAGGGCACGCCGAACTGCCCGGCGCACACCCCGCACCATGACGGCCCGGCCTGCCCGCATCCGCCGCAACTGTCCGGCAGCAGCAGATCGATCAGCCCGGCGGCGACGTCCCGAGGACCCATGGGCCGAGCATGATGCGGGGCGGCGACATCCGGAGCGCACACCACCGAGTTGTCCACAGGGCGCGGCCCGTGGTGCTCAACCCGGGTACACCGGCACCGCGTCGGCCACGCCGCCGACGACCTGTCGCCAGGTGTCGAGCTCTCCACCGGAGAAACTCCACACGCCGCCCTGGTCGGCCACCAGCAGAGGCCGGCTCGGCGCGGCGGCGACCGCGCTCAGCGGTGGGGTCAGGTTGCTGCTCGGCACGATCTGCCAGCTCAGCCCGTCCACCGACACCAGCGACACCGGCCGGTCGGCGCGCTTGCTGACCACCAGCACGGACTCGGCGGCGCGCCAGTCCACCGCCACGACCTCGCCGAGGTCGGCCGCCCGGAGCTGGCGGACGTTGCGGATCGCGACCTCGCCGTCGGCGGTGCGGGCGACCGCCCCGGTGACCAGCTTGCCGCCGGCGACGGCGGCGACGCGCATCCCGTCGCGAGACAGCCGCAGGTCCTCGATCGTGCCGAGCGCGGCGAGCTCGGCGCTGTCGACCTGCCCGGTCCGGGCGGCGCCGGAGCCGTCGACCAGCACGCGGGCCACGACCGATCCGTCGAGCACGGTCCACACCTCGCCGCCGGTCGGGGTCCACGACGGGCGGGTCATCACGGTCGCGTCCAGCGGGACGGCCTGCAGCAGGCCGTCCCGGCCACCGATGAGCAGCCGCTCCCGGGCACCGTCCCTGGTGACCACGGCGAGCCGCTGGCCGTCTTCGGTGGTGGCCGCCGACGCGACGTCGAACGCTCCGTTGCCGGCCTGCCCGGCGATCGGCGCCCCCGGCTCCGGGCCGGTCAGCTGGCGAACCCGGCCGCCGGCGACCATCAGCCCGGGTGCGTCGGCACCCGGCTGGACCTCGGCGCTCATCCCGGCGACGTCGTCGCGGGTGAGGTCGGTCTTCCCCGCCAGGAGCGGGGTCCCGTCGACGAGCAGCCGCACGCGCGGGACGTTCACCTCGGCCAGCGACAGCACGACCTGGGCGGCCAGCAGCCGCCGGGCCGGCTCGTCCAGATCACCGATCTGGGTGAGGTCGACGACCACGGCGCCGTCCGGGCTCTCCGCGACGTTGGAGCGCAGCCGTGCGGTCGGCGGCAGCTCGCTGATCGCGGCACCGGCCAGCGCGGTCGACGGGCCGGACAGCAACAGCCCGACCGCCCGGGACGCCTGGGCGCGGGCCGGCACGGCCGGCAGGTAGCGCACGTCGGCCACTGCGCTGCGCCGGACCGGGTCGGCGAAGTAGGTCTTCACGGTGCGGTAGTTGGACCGGAAGTCCGACAACCGCACGAGGACGCCGTCGGGCAGCTTGCTGATCCGCCACTGCCCGTCGTGGCGGACCACCGTGACGTCGACCTCGACCGGGGCCTCGTCGGGCTCGAACGCCCCGGCCGCGGTGAGCGTGCCGATCTTGTTGCCGCGGATCCGGACGGTCGTGGTGTCGTCGAGCGGCGCCGGCGGCGCCGGCGGGTAGACGGTGTCGAACTGCTCGTCGAGGACGGTCAGGCTCGCCGCGTCGTCCCAGCCGGCCGCCTCCGGGCTGAGGAAACGCCGGGCCGCACCGTGCCGGTCGACACTGCTGCCCGAGGCGTAGACGAAACCGCGGACCAGGTCGAGGGGGTTGCTGCCGTCGGCCGGGCCGGGCGGGAGAACCGGCGTCTCGCCGTCGGTGACCTTGCGCAGGACCTGCACGGTGGAGCTCTGCGGCACGCTGGCACAGCCGGCCAGCCCGGCGAGCGCCAGCACCGCGGCGAGCGCCAGCACCGCGCGCGAACGCGCGGCGCGGGGAACGCGGATCACGGCTCGCCACCGCCGGTGTCCATGATCGCCGGCTCGGCGCGGCGCACGGCGGGTTCCGCCCCGCTCGCGCCGAGCCCCCCGGGCGGGCTCGTACTCTCCGGGCCGGCCGCCGGGCGCGGGATGCCGAGCGGCGGGGTCGGAACCGACGACGACTCGGCCGCGTCGGGAGCGCCGTGCCCGTCGGGCGCGGGCCCCAGCGGGAGCGGGCTGGATTCGAGCAGGTCGCCGACGGTGCGCGGCAACGTGAGCCGGAACGCGGCCCCACGGCCGGGCTCACCCCAGGCCTGCAGCCAGCCGCCGTGCAGCCGCGCATCCTCCAGGCTGATCGACAGGCCGAGCCCACTGCCGCCGCCGCGCCGGGCACGGGACTCCTCGGCCCGCCAGAACCGGTTGAACACCAGGCCCGCCTCGCCGGGGCGCAGCCCCACCCCCTGGTCCTGCACCAGCACCGCGACGGCGTGGTCGTCGCAGCCCAGCGTGATCCGCACCGGCAACCCCTCGCCGTGGTCGATCGCGTTGGCGACGAGGTTGCGCACGATGCGCTCCACCCGCCGCGGGTCGATCTCGGCGAACACCCCGGTCGGCAGATCGAGCTCCAGCGGGGTGCCGCTCTCCTCGGCCAGCCCGTGCACGGCCTCGACGGCCCGGGAGACCACGCCGTGCATGTCCAGCCGCTCGGCGCCGAGCTCGGCGACCCCGGCGTCGAGCCGGCTGATCTCCAGCAGGTCGCCGAGCAGCGCCTCGAACCGGTCCAGTTCGGTGACCAGCAGCTCCGAGCTGCGGCGCAGCGCAGGCAGCAACTCGTCGCGGGAGGCGTGGAGCACGTCGGCGGCCATCCGGACGGTGGTCAGCGGGGTGCGCAGTTCGTGGCTGACGTCGGAGGTGAACCGGCGCTGCAGCGCGCCGAACTCCTCGAGCTGGCGGATCTGGGTCTGGATGCTGCCGGCCATCTCGTTGTACGACTCGGCGAGCCGGGCCACCTCGTCATCGCCGCGCACCGGCATCCGTTCGTCGAGGTGACCGTCGGCGAACCGCTCGGCGATCTCCGCGGCCTGCCGGACCGGGCGCACGACCTGGCGGGTGACCAGGCTGGTGATGCCGGCCAGCAGCAGGATCAACACGAGCCCGCCGACGATCAGTGTGCTCTGCACCAGGCCGAGCGTGCGCTGCTCCGCGTCGAGTGGGAAGAGCAGGTAGAACTGCAGGTCACGGCCCGCGGTGCGGATCGGCTGCCCGATCATCAGGGTCGGCATGCCGGCCACCGCGGAGTACTTGGTGGCCAGCACGCCGGAGGCGACGGCCGCCTGCAGGTCCGCCGGGACGTCCTCGACGGTGCCGGCGGAGATCTCGGTGCCGCTGCCGCGTCCGGTCGTCAGCACCGCGCGGAACTCCCCCGCGGTCGGCGACCCGGCGTGATCGGCGAGACTGGAGTTCGTCAGCCGGTCCAGCGCGTTGTTCAGGGTGCCCTGGGCGCCCTCGCGGTCCGGGTCGACGCCGGACAGGTCGCGCTCCAGCACCGCGCGCCCGGACTCGGCCTGGACCAGCGCCGCGTCGAACTTGCCCTGCACGAGCCGTTCGGCGATCTGGGTCTGCAGGACCAGGCCGAGCACCACGACCACGGCGGTGGACAACGCGAGCGTGCTGACCACGACGCGCAGCTGCAGCGACCGCCGCCAGGCCACCGTGAACGCCGAGCGGACCTCGGTGACCAGCAACCGGGTGTGCAGCACACCCTGCCGGGCACGCCGGACGACGGCGAACCGGCCCACAGCCGCGCCGACACGCGGAAGGATCCGGGTCATCCGGCCCCGATCATCACGGCGGGCCGGCCTTGTACCCCACGCCGCGCACCGTCAGCACGACCTCCGGGTGCTCCGGGTCGCGCTCGACCTTCGACCGCAACCGCTGGACGTGCACGTTCACCAGCCGGGTGTCGGCGGCGTGCCGGTAGCCCCACACCTGCTCGAGCAGCACCTCGCGAGTGAACACCTGCCGCGGCTTGCGGGCCAGCGCCACGAGCAGGTCGAACTCCAGCGGCGTGAGCGCGATGGGCACCCCGGCCCGGGTCACCTGGTGCGCCGGCACGTCGATGGCCACGTCGCCGATGGACAGCTGCTCGGCAGGCTCGTTCTCGGTGCGCCGCACCCGGGCCCGGATGCGGGCGACGAGCTCCTTGGGCTTGAACGGCTTGACCACGTAGTCGTCCGCGCCGGACTCCAGCCCGAGCACGATGTCGACGGTGTCGCTCTTGGCCGTGAGCATCACGATCGGCACGCCGGACTCCGACCGGATCGCCCGGCACACGTCGATGCCGTTCATGCCGGGGAGCATGAGGTCGAGCAGCACGACGTCGGGCCGCAGCTCACGGACGGCGGGCAGCGCCCGGGTGCCGTCGCCGACCACGGCGGTGTCGAAGCCCTCCCCCCGCAGCACGATGGTCAGCATCTCGGCCAACGCCGGGTCGTCGTCGACCACCAGTACCCGCGACTTCATGCGCGCAGCATCCCATTCGTGTCAGTGGGCGGAGTCCCGGACCCGCCGAGGCGCTACCCCAGCAGTTGATCGGCCAGCTCCGCGGCGTCGACGGCGCCGGCCCCGTCGAGCACCGTCCACGGGCTGAGCCAGTCCGCCGCGGCCAGCCCCCGGTAGACCGCACCGGTTCGCTGCTGCAACGCGTCGTCGGCCTCGTAGGCGTCCCGCTCCCGGCCGGGTTCGGTCCGCTCCCGGTGCCGCGCCCGCGCGGCGGCCACCTCACGCGGAACGGCCAGCAGCAACTGCCGGTCGGGCACCGGGATGCCGAAGCGCTCGATCTCCAGCGCGCGCACCCAGCCGACCAGCTCGCCGCCGGCGTCCTGGCCGAGCCGGGCCGCACAGTAGGCCGCGTTGGAGGCGACGTAGCGGTCGACGAGCACGACGTCGTGCTCGGCCTGCGCGGCCCGCAACGCCGGTGCGGCGTCGTGCCGGTCCAGCGCGAACAGCAGCGCCATCGCGTGCACGGAGCCGGCGATGGCACCGCCCTCGCCGAGGCGCCCGTACAGCGCGTCGCGAGCCAGCGCGGCGTGCACGTCGTCGTCGTAGCGCGGGAAGGCCAGCCGCGTCGTCCGGGCGCCGCGGGCGGCGAACTCGGTGCACAGCGCGTCGGACAGGGTCCGCTTGCCGGCGCCGTCCAGCCCCTCGATCACGATCAGCCGTCCCACGCCCGCGGAGCCTAATCAGCCCCGCATCCGCAGATCCGGCCAGCTCGCGGCGAAGCCCGGGTGCAGGTCCAGCTCGTGGATTCTGTCGACCGGCACCCAGCGCAGCTCGCAGCTCTCCCGGCCGCGGGCGGCCACCGGGATCGCGACGGCGGACCGGGCGACGACCGTGGTGTAGGACCAGCCGCCGTGGTCGTCGACGAACTCGTCGGTCGTGCGCAGCGCGTCGGTGTCCAGATCGGACTCCTCGGCGGCCTCCCGGCGGGCGGCCTGCTCGGCGGTCTCGACCCGCTGCCGCGCCCCGCCCGGCACGCCCCAGGTCCCGCCGTGGTGGCTCCAGTCGGCGCGGTGCTGCAGCAGGATCCACTCGTCGGCGTTCTCGTCACGATGACGCACCAGTAGCCCGGACGCCCCGTAGAGGCCCCAATGCCTGTGGCCGAGCGCGCAGAACGCCCACCCATCGCCGTCGCCACTCTCGAGCACCAGCGCAGACATGAGATCAGCCTATGTCGGCGACCCTCGATCCGTCGCCGATCATGTGCCCCCTAGGGTCCAGTAAGCGCTCGCTGACTTTCACCCCGGAGAGTGACCGTGACCCGACGTGCCGCGGCCGCATCGCCGCCTGCCGTCCCGCTTCTGCTCGCCGCCGCCCCGGCGGCCGGCCGGTGAGCGCGCTGCCCAGGCGGACGTTCCTCGGCGCCGCCGCCACCACCCTGGGCCTCGGCCTGACCGGCCGGGCGTTCGCCGCCGCCCCGAAGCCCGCCGTGTCCGAGCAGCGGCACCGCGCGGTGGTGATCGGCGCCGGGCTCGGCGGTGCGATCGCCGCGTTCCGGCTGGCCCGGGCCGGGGTGCAGACCCTCGTCCTCGAACGCGGCCGGCGCTGGCCGATCACCCCGGCCGGCGACACGTTCCCGCCGTTCCTGCAGCCGGACCGACGCTCGTCCTATCTGACGTCGTCGCCGGTGTTCCCGATGCAGCCGCCCGCGGTGTACCGGCCCTACACCGGGCTGTTCGAGAAGGTCGTCGGCGACGGGATGAGCGTGCTGTGCGGCGCCGGAGTGGGCGGCAGCACGCTGGTCTACGCCGGGGTGTGGATCCGCCCCTCGGAGGCGGTGTTCGCCGCGACCATGCCGGCGGGGATCGACTTCGGCGAGCTGGACCGGGTGCACTACCCACGGGCGGCGGCCCGGGTCGGCATCGCGCCGATCCCCGACGACGTGCTCGCGCACCCGAACTACGCCGGCACCCGGCCGTTCCTGGACCAGGCCCGCCGCGCCGGGCTACCCGCCGAGCGGGTGGCGAACGCGCTGGACTGGGACGTCGTGCGTGCCGAACTGGCCGGGCGCGCGGTGCCGTCGGTGACCCGCGGGGAGTACTTCTGCGGGGTCAACAGCGGCGCCCGGAACTCGGTGGACCGCAACTACCTGGCGACGGCAGAGAAGTCGGGGTACGTCACCGTCGCGCCGCTGCACCGGGTGACCGGGCTCGGTACGGACGCCGCGGGCCGCTACCGCGTCGACGTCGAGCGGATCGACGAGAACGGCACCGTGCTCGAGCGGACCGCGATCACGGCCGACGCGGTGTTCCTCGGCGCCGGATCCACCGGAACGTCACGACTTCTGGTCCGGGCCCGGGAGACGGGGACGCTGCCCGAGCTGAACGACCAGGTCGGCCGCCACTGGGGCAACAACGGCGATCGGATCTACCTGCGCGCCCTGGTGCCGCAGCCCACGGGCGGGCCGCAGGGCGGGCCGATGGCCGTCGCGATCCGGCGTGCCGAGGACCCGGCCGATCCGGTGACCGTCGCGTTCGGGCCCGCGCCGCTACCGTTCGAGACCCACCTGATGCCGCTGCCGGGGTTCGGGGCGTGCCGCCCCGCGGGCGAGTTCCGCTACGACCCGGGCACCGACACGGTGCGGCTGAGCTGGCCCGGTGACGGCGACGCGGCGGCGCAGCGGTCGGTCCGCGACGTGCTGCTGCGGCTGGTCCGGGCCGACGGCGGTGGCCTGCTCACCGGGCTGACCAGCGCGCTCACCGAGCTGAACACGGGCCTGCCCGAAGGGCTGCACGGGCCGGCGACGCTGGCCACCGAGGCCCCGTCGGGGCTGCTCGACCTGGGCAACCTCGACCCGGTGACGTGGCACCCGCTGGGCGGGGCGACGCTGGGCACGGCCTGCGACCTGTACGGCCGGGTGCACGGCTACCGCGGGCTCTACGTCACCGACGGCGCGATGATCCCGGGCTCGACCGGCGCGTGCAATCCGTCGTGGACGATCGCGGCACTCGCCGAGCGGTGCCTCGACGACATCATCGCCCGCGACTTCTAGCGCTCCGCGCCCGAGGGGTCGTCAGTAGCGGTAGTGCTCGGGCTTGAACGGGCCCTCGACGTCGACGCCGATGTACTCGGCCTGGTCCTTGGTGAGCTTGGTGAGCTCGCCGCCCAGCGCCTGCACGTGGATCCGCGCGACCTTCTCGTCGAGGATCTTCGGCAGCCGGTAGACGTCCTTGTTGTACTCCTCGTGCTTGGTGAACAGCTCGATCTGCGCGATCACCTGGTTGGAGAAGCTGTTGCTCATCACGAACGACGGGTGCCCGGTGGCGTTGCCCAGGTTCATCAGCCGGCCCTCGGACAGCACGAGGATCGAGTGCCCGTCCGGGAACACCCACTCGTCGACCTGCGGCTTGATGTTGATCCGGCGGATCCCCGGGTAGCGGGCCAGCCCGGCCATGTCGATCTCGTTGTCGAAGTGACCGACGTTGCCCAGGATCGCCTGGTGCTTCATCTTCGCCATGTGCTCGACGGTGACGATGTCCTTGTTGCCGGTCGTGGTGATCACGATGTCGGCCTGGCCGATCACGTCGTCGAGCCGCGCGACCTGGAAGCCCTCCAGCAGCGCCTGCAGCGCGCAGATCGGGTCGATCTCGGCCACGATGACCCGCGCGCCCTGGCCCGCGAGCGCCTCCGCGGACCCCTTGCCCACGTCGCCGAAACCGGCGACCACGGCGACCTTGCCGCCGATCAGCACGTCGGTGGCCCGGTTGATGCCGTCGATCAGCGAGTGCCGGATGCCGTACTTGTTGTCGAACTTGCTCTTGGTGACCGAGTCGTTGACGTTGATCGCCGGGAACAGCAGCTGGCCCTGCTCGGCGAGGTGGTAGAGCCGGTGCACGCCGGTGGTGGTCTCCTCGGTGACCCCGCGGATGTCCGACGACACCCGGGTCCAGCGCTGCGGGTCGGCGGCCAGTGACCGGCGCAGCGTGTCGAGGATGATCCGGTACTCGTCGGCGACGGTGAGGTCGTCGTCGTCGACGGTCGGGACCACACCGGTGGTCTCGAACTCCACGCCCTTGTGCACGAGCAGCGTGGCGTCACCGCCGTCGTCGAGGATCATGTTGGGGCCGACCACGTCACCGTCGGCGTCGGCGAAGTTGAACAGCTGCTCGGTGGCCCACCAGTACTCGGGCAGGGTCTCGCCCTTCCAGGCGAACACCGGCACCCCCTCGGGCGCCTCCGGGGTGCCGTGCGGGCCCACCACGACCGCGGCGGCGGCGTGGTCCTGGGTGGAGAAGATGTTGCAGGACACCCAGCGCACCTCGGCGCCCAGCGAGACCAGGGTCTCGATCAGCACGGCGGTCTGCACCGTCATGTGCAGCGAACCGGCGATCCGGGCCCCGTGCAGCGGCCGCGCTTCGGCGTACTCCCGGCGCAGCTCCATCAGGCCCGGCATCTCGTGCTCGGCGAGCCGGATCTCCTTGCGGCCGAACTCCGCCAGCCCCAGGTCGGCGACGGCGAAGTCGATCCCGTTGCGCGTCTGCAGCCGGCCGGTGGGGTCGGCGGTCTTGTCGGCTGTCGCAGTCATGGGGTGGTGATGCCTCCTCGTAGGGCCGGTTCGACCGTTCGCGGCCGGCGTCGGTGGGGACGCGGCCGCGCGGGGATCCGCCCGGGCGGGCGCCCGGACGACGACGGGGTCGCCACGGACCGGATGCGGTCCGCCGGGCGACGGTGCGGGTGGATGCGTCGCCGGTGCCTGCGGACCCGCTCTGGCGGCGCGGCGAACCGGGACGACATACGACGGGCCTCCTCGTGGAACCGGAGGCGCCCTTCATGCGATGGAGCGGTGGTCGAGCGTGGCGGACATGGTCCGTCGCAGCGCCTCTCGGCCACCGACGTAGCGATTGTGTCCCCAGGATGGTCGGGCCCGCCAGGGGCTGTCAAACCCGCCACCGCCGAGGTTCGTCACTCGGGTTCGCGGCCGCTCGGCGGGTGCTCGCGCAGGACGAACTCCTCACGTGCGGCACGCGCAGCGATCACCGCCCGACCCTCACCCCAGCAGGTGGTCACGCAGCAGCGCCTCGGCCGCGGCGCTGCGGCCGTGCGCGGCGAGCAGCCCGGCCGGGGCGACGGCGAAGTCGGCGTCCACCACCACGGGCACCTCGGCCAGCATCGGCGCCAGCACCGGGTCGGTGCGCAGCGTCGCGATCACCGCGGCCAGCCCGCCGGGGTCGCGCTGCCGGAACACCCCACCGGACAGCACCAGCAGGCCGATGTCGCGCGCGGTGTCGTCGTGGGCGCGCAGGTGGCGGCGCACCGCGATGACGGCGGCGAGCGCCGCGATCCGGCGGTCCTCGGCGGCGCCGCCCGGATTGCGCGGGACGTAGCCGACCTCGCCGGCCATCCGCTCCACGGTGGGCGTGAGCAGATCGGCCTCCACCGGATCGACGATGCCCTCGGACTGGCCCTCGACGAGCACACCGCATGCCGCGGCCCGCACCCCCAGGTCACCCTCGACGGTCCGGCGCCGCAGCCCGGCGTTCGCGCCGCCCGTCGTCGCCACGTGCACGTCCGTGGTGGCACAGCCGACGTCCACGACGAGCACCCCGGTCGCGGTGATGCGGGACAGCTCCGCCGCGCCGCGCCCGACGGCGTCGGGGGTCACCACCCGCACGAGCCTGCGGAAACGCGGGGCCGCGGCGGGCCCGCGGGCGCCCAGGACGTGCCGGGCGAACAGCTCGGAGACCACCTTCCGCGCCTGCCCGGGCACCACCACCCCGGTCTGGGGCAGCACGTTGTCGCAGACCACGACCGTCCGGCCGGTAGCGCGGAGCAGCGCGAGCGCGTCGTCACGGGCGGCGACGTTGCCGGCGAGCACGATCGGGTAGCGGACCCGGGCCCGGGCCAGCCGCCCGGCGTTGTGCAGCAGCACCGCCGGGTCGTCGCCGTCGCCACCCCCGAGGAGCAGCACCACCCCCGGCCGGCAGCTGCGCAGGATCCGGACGTCGGCGGCCTCGAGCGGGCCGCTGTGCACGTGCACCACGTGCGACCCCGCGGACCGCGCCACCCGGTGCCCGGCCTCGATGGAGGCCAGCCGGTCGGTGCCGACGACCGCGAGCCGCAGCCCGCCGCCGGCCGACGAGCAGGCCAGCAGTTCGGGCTCGATGCCGGTGCCGGGCAGGCCTGCGGCGCTGACGGCGCGGACCGCGGCATCCATCCCGGTGAGGACGTCGGCGGGGGTGGTGGGGTGCTCGGCGAAGCCGGCCAACGCGCCGTCGGCGTGCACGAGCACGGCCTTGGTCCAGGTGGAACCCACGTCGAGGCAGACCGAGGAGGCCGGCGATTCGGCGTGCGTCATGACAGCCGAGCCTACTGGGACGACGGCGGGCCGGCGTGGAACGGATTCGGGCGCTCAGCCGACTTCACGTACTCGGACAGGTTCGCCGAAACAGGTACGGTTCGCGTGATTGAAGCCACACGACCCCGCGACAGGAGATCCGATGCACGGACTCATGCAGCAACGCCCGCTCTCCCTGCCGCACGTGTTCCACCGGGCCGAGCAGCTCTTCGGCCACAAGACCATCGTCACCGCGACGGCGGACGGCGAACAGTCCGTGACGATCGCGGAGTGGGCGCAGCGGACACGCCGGCTCGCCACGGCGCTGGACACGCTGGGCGTCAGCGCGGACGGCCGGGTCGGCACGTTCTGCTGGAACACCGCCCGCCACCTGGAGCTGTATCTGGCCGCCCCGTGTACCGGCCGGGTCCTGCACACCCTCAACATCCGGCTGTTCCCCGAGCAGCTGGTCTACATCGCCAACCATGCCGAGGACGAGGTCGTCTTCGTCGACCGCTCGCTGCTGCCGGTGCTGTGGCCGCTGGCGGACAAGTTCGAGACGGTCCGGCGCTACGTGGTGATCGACGACGGCGCGGACGTCCCGATCCCGGACGACCCGCGGGTCCTCGACTACGAGGAACTGCTCGCCGCGGCCGAGCCGTACCAGGGCCGTTTCCGGGTCGACGACGAGAACACCGCGGCGGCGATGTGCTACACGTCCGGCACCACGGGCAACCCGAAGGGCGTGGTCTACAGCCACCGCTCGACGCTGCTGCACTCGCTGATCTCGCTGATCGCCGACGGGGCGGCGCTGTCCGAGCGCGACGTCATGATGCCGGTGGTGCCGATGTTCCACGCCAACGCCTGGGGCCTGCCGTACGGCGCGCTGCTGGCCGGCTCGGACATCGTCTTCCCCGGCCCGAACATGACCCCGCAGGCGATCCTCGGGTTGATCCAGGACCACAAGGTCACCGTCACCGGCGGGGTCCCGACGATCTGGATGGGCGCGCTGCCGCTGCTCGACGACTACGACGTGAGCTCGCTGCGCACGATCCTCTGCGGCGGCTCGGCGGTGCCACGCTCCCTGTCGGAGGCCTACCGGGAGAAGATCGGGCTGCCGATGCTGCACGCCTGGGGCATGACCGAGACGAGCCCGATCGCGACGATGTCGACCGCGCGCTCGCACCACGCCGCGCTCGACGAGTCCGGCCGCGCCGACGCCCGGGCCCGCCAGGGCCAGCCGGTGCCGCTGGTGGAGCTGCGCCTCGTCGACCCCGACACCGGTGAGGAACAGCCCTGGGACGACGTCGCCACCGGCGAGATCCAGGCAGCCGGGCCGTGGATCGCGCGGGAGTACTACCGCGGGGAGGGCGGCGGGGCCCAGTTCACCAAGGACGGCTGGCTGCGCACCGGTGACGTCGCGTCCGTCGACCGCTACGGCTTCGTCCGGCTGGTCGACCGGACCAAGGACCTGGTCAAGTCCGGCGGGGAGTGGATCAGCTCGGTGGAGCTGGAGAACGAGATCATGGCCCACCCCAAGGTCGCGGAGGCCGCAGTGATCGCGATCCCGCACGAGAAGTGGGTGGAGCGGCCGCTGGCCTGCGTGGTGGTCAAGCCGGGTGAGACCGTCACGCCTGAGGAGATCATCGAGTTCCTCACCCCGCGGGTCGCGAAGTGGTGGCTGCCGGACGCCGTCGAGTTCATCGACGAGGTGCCCAAGACCAGCGTGGGCAAGTTCAGCAAGAAGACGCTGCGCGACAAGTTCGCCGGCTACCAGATGGCCGGCCCCGAGGAGTAGGCCACCGGGACGCACGCCGAGTGCCACACCACGGTCACCGATTCATGATCGGACAACCGTGGTGTGGCACTCGGCGCCCGGGCCACAGCGGGTCGGACCGGTCCGGGGTCAGGATGGCCACGACCTCGTCGAGCACCGCGAGCACCTCCGGGCCCCCGGCGGTTCCCGCCCGCCGCAGTCTCAGCTCCCCCGTTCCACCGCACGGGATCGATCGTGCCTCGCGCGGCCGGCCCGCAGGGAATGATTCAGCGCGCGGCGGCGAGGTCCGCGGCCATGCGCTCAGAACATGTAGGTGGAGTTGATGATCGCGCCCTTGCGGGCGTAGTGGATCAGCGCGTCCTGCACGTCGAGCGGGTGGGTGGGGATGACGCCCTCGATGAGGTCCTCCTCGCGGGCGCCGTGCAGCGACAGCCCGAACCGGCAGCAGTAGACCTTGCCACCCTCGGCGATGAACGTCGCCAGCGAGTTGTTGATGTTGTGCTCGCCGGGGAACGCCGAGGTCCCGGTGGTCGGGAACCCGCGGGTGGCCAGGCAGTTCAGCGAGCCCGGTCCGTAGAAGTAGATCGCGGACTCGAAGCCCTTCCGCAGCGCGCGGGTGGCCTGCAGGATCGCTACGAAGCTCACCGACGACTCGTGCGCGATGCCGTGCACCAGGGTGAAGTAGGTCTCGCCGTTCTCGGCCTGGTAGTCGGGGAAGACCTTCGTCCCGCCGTAGAGGCTGGACCCCTCCGGCAGCGAGGGGTGCGCGATCTCGGTGAGGGACTGCTTCTCCAGGTCGGTCAGGTCGGCCATTCTTTCCTCCAATATGGACACTTCGGGGAGCGGGACGGGCTGGTGGGGACGCGCGGTGTCAGGCGACGGTGCGCCGGGCGACCCAGTCCTCGTCGACCGGGGCGGAGTCGGGGAACGTGTGCTCGCGGGTGCCGGCCAGCCAGTGCAGACCGTCGAGCCCCGTGCGGCGCCGGGCCGCCACGATCCGCTCGGCGAGGTGCTCGGCGTCGGCGGCCACGCCGGAGAAGCGGCCGGAGCCCCAGGTGTGCTGCCAGGGCAGGCCGAGGAAGTACAGGCCGGGGAGTGTGGTCACCCCGCGGTCGTGGGTCGGGTAGCCGCGGCCGTCGAAGACCGGGAGCTCGATCCAGCGGTGGTCGCGGCCGAACCCGGTACTCCAGACGACCGTGCCGATGCCGGACAGATCGAGCGACTCGGGCTCGTCGGCCTCGGGACCGGGCTGCCAGACGGGTGTGTAGCGCTCCTCGGCCGGCGCGTCGATGGCGTGCGCCTCGATCCAGCCGTCGATCGAGTCCTTGATCGACTCCGAGACGGCGTCGGCCCCGTCGAGGTTGGCCCGCAGGTTCGGCGCGAAGTGCAGCGCGCCGTCGGCGATGGCGACGAGCCTGCCGTGCAGCCGCATCCCGTCGCGGGCGAAGGCGCGCAGGTCGATGTCGCGCCCGCCGTCGCGCCCGGTGACGTAGTGGTTGGCCCGGAAGCGCACCGCGTCGGCGTCGTCGAACTGGTCGATGCCGCGGGTGTAGGTGCCCATGTCGTGCAGCCAGGCGACGACGTCGCGACCCCGGTAGAAGCGCGCGACCCGCGGCGCGGTGCCGGTGGCCAGGTGCACCCGGCGGCCGGCCAGGTGCAGGTCCTCGGCGATCTGGCAGCCCGACTGCCCGGTGCCGACGACGAGCACCTCGCCGGGCGGCAACTGCTCGGCGTTGCGGTACTGCGAGGAGTGCATCTGGGTGATGCGAACGGGCAGCCGCTCGGCCATCCGCGGGGTGCGCGGCACCTGGTAGGGCCCGGTCGCGACGACGACCTGCTCGGCGGTGAGGGTGCCGGCATCGGTGCGCACCTCGAAGGTGCCGTCGCGGCGCCCGCGCAGCCGGGTGGCGGTGACCCCCTCGACCAGGGGCGCGTCGAACGACGCGGCGAACTTCTCCAGGTACTCCACGATCTGGTCGCGGACCATGAAGCCGTCGGGGTCGTCACCGGGGTAGGGAAATCCCGGTAGCCGGCACTGCCAGTTCGGCGTGACCAGGCAGAACGTGTCCCAGCGCCGGTTGCGCCACTCGGTGGCGACCCGGTCGCGCTCCAGCACCACGTGCTCGACGCCGCGCCGGGCGAGCCACCAGCTCATCGACAGGCCCGCCTGGCCGCCGCCGATGACGACGACGGCCCGGTGCGCTCCGTCGAGCTCGTGCGGGCCTGCGAGGTGAGACGTCTCGGACACAGCTGTCGCTCCCGGATTCCCGGCTCGATGATCGAGCTCTGGTGATCGACCGGGACCCAGTACAGCGATCAGCTGTGTCCGAGATGTTTCCTCCGGAACACGCGGCGGTTAGGAAGATCGCTTCGCGTTGCGGGCGGTTTGCGGCTCCCGCACAGCGGTCAGCCGGAGGTGCTGGCGGACTCCGCGGCTGTCCGCTCACCCAGGCGGGAATGGTGCCGGCTGTAGAGGAAGTACACGCCGATCCCGATGATCATCCAGATCACGAACCGCAGCCAGGTCTCCACCGTCAGGTTCAGCATCAGCCAGGCACAGGCCAGGACCGACAGGATCGGGACGAACGGGACCAGCGGCGTCCGGAATGCGCGCGGCAGGTCCGGCCGGGTGCGGCGCAGGATGACCACGCCCACCGACACCAGCACGAACGCGAACAGCGTGCCGATGTTGACCATCTCCTCCAGTTCACCGGCCGGGAAGAACGTGGCGGCGACGGCCACGACGATCCCGACGAGCTGGGTGGCCCGCACCGGGGTGCCCCGGCCGCCGGTGCGCGACAGGCCCCGCGGCAGCAGGCCGTCGCGCGACATCGCGAACAGCACCCGGATCTGGCCGAGCATCAGCACCATGACGACAGTGGTGAGACCGGCGAGCGCGCCGACGGCGATCACGGTGGCTGCCCAGTTCACCCCGAGCTGGGTGAAGGCGGTGGCCAGGGTGGCGCGGGTGCCGTCGGGCTGCGTCCCGAGCTGGGTGTAGCTGACCATCCCGGTCAGCACCAGCGCGACCGCCACGTACAGCACGGTGACGATGGCCAGCGAGCCGAGGATGCCGCGCGGGATCGACTTCTGCGGGTTCTTCGTCTCCTCCGCGGTGGTCGCGACCACGTCGAAGCCGATGAAGGCGAAGAAGACCAGCGAGGCCGCCGCGAGCAGCCCGTAGATGCCGAACGTGCTGGTGCCCTCGCCGCCGATCAGCGACAGCAGCGACTGCTTGATCCCGCTCCCCGCACCGCCGCCCGCGGCCGCCGGCGGGATGTACGGGCTGTAGTTGTCGGGGTTGATGTACCCGATGCCGACCACGATGACCAGCAGCACGATGGCCACCTTGATCGCGGTGAAGATCATGCTGACCCGGCTGGAGAGCTTGGTGCCGAGCACGAGCAGGGTGGCCAGCACGACCACCAGCAGCAGCGCCCCCCAGTCGAAGGTCAGCGGGCCGAGGTCGAACGAGGTCCGGACCGTCAGCCCGAGCTGGGAGAACACCGTCTGCAGGTACTCCGACCAGCCCTTGGACACCACCGCCGAGCCGACGGCGAACTCCAGCACCAGGTCCCAGCCGATGATCCACGCGACGAGCTCACCGAACGTCGCATAGGAGAACGTGTAGGCACTGCCCGCCACCGGCACCGTCGAGGCGAACTCCGCGTAGCAGAGCGCGGCGAGCCCGCACGCGATCGCGGCGAGCACGAAGGCCAGCGAGACCGAGGGCCCGGCCCGGTCACCGGCGGTACTGGCGGCCAGGGTGAAGATCCCGGCGCCGACCACGACCGCGACGCCGAAGACGATGAGGTCCCAGGTCGTCAGATCCTTGCGCAGCTTGGTATCGGGCTCGTCGGTGTCCCGAATCGATTGTTCGACCGATTTGGTGCGCCAGATACCGTTTTGTCTGCCCCCGACTGTCATGCAGGGAAAATACGGAAGCTTTTCACCCGGAGCCAATCCAGGACCCCCGGCCGTGGCGAGGGCCATTGATCCGCCCTCGAGGAGCCGCGCACACGCTCCGGCGCAGCGCCGTCCGGCCTGCTTCCCGCCCGGTGGCCGACGGTCACGACACCGGCTCGGCCCCGGGCCGGTCGAGGATACCGAGCCCGTACGTGCCCGCCCAGCGCTCGACGATGCGCCCCTGCTGCTGCTCCCCGCTGCGATGGGAGATCGCGACGAGCTTGCCGAACTCCAGGTGGGCGTCCGGGAACGTGGTGGCCAGCGTGTGGAAGAGCGCACGGGAACCGGTCCGGCCGGGAGTCTCGCCGGAGGTGCGCTGCTGAACGGGGAAGTCGACCTCGCCGGACATACCGATCCCTTCGTCAAAGCTGACCACGAGATCGACATCCCCCGTCTGCGGACCCGGCAAACCCGTACGCAGGGTGATGCGCCGGCCGGCGGCCGGTCAGCTCCTGACGGGCGTGCGGTCGAGGTCGGGCTCCAGGTAGATGATCCGGGCGTCCGGGACGACGGCACGCACCCGTTGTTCGGCGGCGTCGATGGACCGGGCCACCTCCGCCACCTCCATCTCGGGCGTGAGCGCGATCTTGGCCGCGACCAGCAGCTCCTCCGGCCCGAGGTACTGGGTCTTGATGTGGATGACGCGCTGCACCGCGGAGTCGCCCTCGAGCTCCCCGATGATCCTGGCGAGCACCGGCGCGGTCGCGCCCTCGCCGATCAGCAGGCTTTTCATCTCGACGATCAGGATGATGGCGATGATGCCGAGCAGCGTGCCGATGCACAGCGTGCCGATGGCGTCCCAGACCGGGTTTCCGGTGAGCACGGTCAGCCCGATACCGCCGAGGGCCAGGACCAGGCCGATCAGCGCACCGAAGTCCTCCAGCAGCACCACCGGCAGCTCCGGCACTTTCGACTGCCGGATGAACTGCCACCAGCTGCCCGCCCCCTTGAGCGGTCGCGACTCGTGGATCGCGGTGCGGAAGGAGGCCCCCTCGAGCGCGATCGCGACCACCAGGATGATCACGGCGACCACCGGGCTGCTCAGCGGCTCGGGGTGCTCCAGCTTGTGGATGCCCTCGTAGATCGCGAACACCGAGCCCAGCGTGAACAGCAGCAGGGCCACGACGAAGGAGTAGAAGTAGCGGTCCCGGCCGTAGCCGAAGGGATGCTCCGAGGTCGCCGCGCGCTTGGCGCGCCTGCCGCCGAGCAGCAACAGGCCCTGGTTCGACGTGTCGGCGACCGAGTGCACGGCCTCGGCCAGCATCGACGACGAGCCGGTGACCAGATAACCGATGAACTTCGCCACCGCGATGCCCGCATTGGCCAGTAGGGCCGCGACGATCGCCCTGGTTCCACCGCTTGCTGCCACCGCTACTCCTCGCCGCTCGGGATGACTGTCGGCGAGACCCTAGCCGCCGTCGTACGGGTTACCCGTCACGCGCTCGCTGACACATTGTCCGTCTTCCGGACATGACGGGCCAACAGTGCAGGCCGGGGCGAGGTCCGCCCTAATCGCCCAGGGCGTCGCTGGCCAGGAAGAGCTGCGTGGACGGCTCGGCCGACTCGATCTCGATCTTGCGGTCGGCCGCGGCGAGGAACAGCGAACGCCCCCGGGTCAGCTCCACGATCCGCTCACCGGAGCGCAGGCACACCCCGCCGGCAGTGCAGATCAGGATTCGCGGGCCCCCGTCGGGCACGGTGCCTGCCGCGCCGACGGCCTGCGTGGTGTCCCAGCGGCGCAGCAGGAACTCGTCGGCCGGGGTGTCGTAGGTGATCCACTCCCCGTCCCGGCGACCGGTGCACACCGGGGGCGGCCCGGCTGCGAAGTCGAGCACCCGCAGCAGCTCGGGGACGTCGACGTGCTTGGGGGTCAGACCGCCGCGCAGCACGTTGTCGGAGTTCGCCATCAGCTCGACGCCGGCCCCGGACAGGTAGGCGTGCAGGTTGCCCGCCGGCAGGTACAGCGCCTCGCCCGGCTGCAGCACGACCCGGTTGAGCAGCAGCGCGGCCAGTACACCGGCGTCGCCGGGGTAGCGCTCGGACAACTCGAGCACGGTGCGCGCCTCGGCCTGGAACTCGCCGTCCGCAGCGGCCAGCCGGATCGATCCCTGCTGCAGCGCGGGCACCAGCTCGTCGAGCACCGACTGCGGCAACGTGATCCACGTGGTGAACAGCGCCCGCAGCCCGTCGGGCCCGGGCTGCGCGGCCAGCAGCTCGGAGTGGGCCGCCAGCTCGGGGACGTCCAACGCGCGCAACAACCGCACCGACGTCGCCGGGTCGCGGAACCCGACGAGCGCATGGAACTCGGTGAGCGCGCAGATCAGTTCCGGCTTGTGGCTCGGGTCCCGGTAGTTGCGCTCAGCCGCATCGATGGCGATGCCCGCCGCGTTCTCGCGTTCGAACCCGGTGGCCGCCTGCTCCGCGCTGGGGTGCGCCTGCAGGCTCAGCGGCTCGTCGGCGGCCAGGACCTTCAGCAGGAACGGCAGCCGCCCGTTCCACCGGTCCGTCCGGCCCCGGCCGAGCAGGTTCTCGGGGTCGGCCGTCACCGCCTCGACCAGCGAGACCTCCTCGCCGTCGGATCGCACCAGGTGTGAAGGATCCGCCGGATGCGCCCCCAGCCACAGCTCAGCCTGCGGGTGCGCGGAGGGCACCGGCTCGCCGAGCAGCTCCGCGATCACCGTGCGCGAGCCCCAGGCGTAGGGCCGCACCGGGTTCTTGAGCAGCTCCACCGTCGTCGGTACTCCTCGTCGGGGCCGGCCCGCTCAGGCCGGCTCGATGGTCCGGGTGGCGAGCCCCAGGTAGACCGCCGCGACGTCGCAGCGCGACGCCAGCACCGCGGCCCGCAGCAACGGGGCGTGCCGGGTGCCACGGGCGATCTCGTCGACCGGGTGCAGCAGGTCTGCGGACGGCCAGCTGCGTCCGGTTCGTCGCAGCGTAACCGTTTCGGGGTCCTCCTCCCCGGTCGCGAGCAGCGCGAGGCGTGGCGGCGGGGCTTCGGCGCCGGGCGGGTCGTCGAACGGGTCGTGGAAGACGTCGTTCCCGGCCGCAGCCGCGGTCAGCGCCCGGAACAGACCGGTCGCGGTGCCCGCCTGGCCGATGTCGGATGCGTGCGCCACGACGCCGGCGTGGGTGGCCAGCGCCGCCGCCCCGTGCCCGGCCACCGCCGCCGCGAGCGGGTCGGTCCCCCACAGCAGCGGCGTGTGCTCGGCCAGCCGCAGCGCGAGCGCCTTCGCCGGGTTCATGAACGGCTCGTGGCCGGGCTGGTTGCGCTCGGCCTCCGCGTCGAGCTGGTCGGCCAGCGCGTCGAGGCCCAGGTCCAGCGGGCTGTCGAGCAGCTCCAGCGCGGACACCGTGACCAGCCCGACCGCGAGCGCGCGGGGCAGGTCCAGCCCCGGCGGGACGGGGATGCGGGGCTCGATGAGCCGGACCCGGCCGGCTCCGGCCGAGGCCACCGGCCCGTCACCGGGCGCCGAGAGCACCACCTCGGCGCCGCGGCGCACCGAGCGGGCGACCGCGTCGGCGAGCTCCGCGTCGGTGGCGTCGGCGGTGTGCGCGATCACGACGTCCAGCGGGCCGATCCAGCTCGGCGCAGTGTCGGCGATGACCACCGGCACCGGGCAGGCCGGCCCGAGCAGCGCAGCGAGGATGCCGGCCGCCGACGCCGACGCGCCCGGACGGCGCAGCAGCACCAGGGCGCGCGGCCGGTGACCGGCCAGCGTCGCGACGCCGGCCTCCTCGGCGGTGTGGGCCGCCGAGCGCACCTGGGCGCCCGCGGTCGCCGCGGCACGCAGCACGCCGCCGGTGTCGATGGCTGCCAGCGCGGACGGGTCGGCCAGCAGGGTGTCGTCGAGCATGGGCTCAGTCGCCGCCCTGTTGGTCCAGGGCCTCGTCCAGGAGCAGTACGGGGATGCCGTCGACCACAGGGAACCGGCGGGCACACGAGGTGCACGTCAGCACGTCGGCCTGCGCGTCGTCGGGAGTGCCGACGATCAGCGGGGCGTGGTCGTCGCACGGACACGCCAGGATCTCCAGCAGCTGGGGGTCGAGCTCTACGGCCACGGTCCTCCTCATTCCTGCATGCACAAGCTGCTCCGGGCGGTCCACCGCGATGCTGCCAGGCACAGCGGATCGCCGCCGGGTCCGACCGGGTACGTCGCGGCGCGACGCCCGGCCACGGTCGCGGGGCGGGCGGCTCAGGCCCGGACCACGCCGAGGACCTCGTCGCGCAGGGCCGCGACGGCGGCCTCGTCGGCGGCCTCGACGTTGAGCCGCAGCAGCGGCTCGGTGTTGGAGGCCCGCACGTTGAACCACGAACCGTCGGGCAGCCGGACGGTGAGCCCGTCCAGCTCGTCGAACTCGACGCCGTCGCGGCCGGCGTAGCGCTCCTTGATCGCCGCGACCCGCCCCGCCTGGTCCGCGACGGTCGAGTTGATCTCACCGGAGGCGGCGTAGCGGCTGTAACCGGCCATCAGCTCCGACAGCGGGCCGTCCTGCTCACCCAGCGCCGCCAGCGCGTGCAGCGCCGCCAGCATGCCGGAGTCGGCCCGCCAGAAGTCGCGGAAGTAGTAGTGCGCGGAGTGCTCACCGCCGAAGACGGCGCCGGTCTCGGCCATCGTCTGCTTGATGAACGAGTGCCCGACGCGGGTGCGCACCGGCCGGCCACCGTGCTCGGCGACGATCTCCGGGACGCACCGGGAGGTGATCAGGTTGTGGATCACCGCGACGTCGGTCTCCCCGTTCGCCCTGGCCTTGGCCAGCTCGCGGACGCCGACCAGCGCGGTGATGGCGCTCGGGCTGACCGGCTCGCCCCGCTCGTCGACGACGAAGCAGCGGTCGGCGTCGCCGTCGAAGGCCAGGCCGATATCAGCACTGACGGCGCACACCTTCTTCTGCAGGTCGACCAGGTTCGCCGGGTCGAGCGGGTTGGCCTCGTGGTTGGGGAAACTGCCGTCGAGCTCGAAGTACAGCGGCACGATCTCCAACGGCAGCGGACTGCCCAGCACCTCGGGGACCGTGTAGCCGCCCATACCGTTGCCGGCGTCGACGACGACCGTGAGCGGGCGCACCCCGGACAGGTCGACGAGCCCCCGCAGGTAGGCCGCGTAGTCGGCCAGCATGGCGCGCCGGGTGACGCTGCCCCCGCCGGGGCCTGCCGGCACCCCTGCCTCGACGGCGGCCCGGATCCGGGCCAGCCCGGTGTCCTGGCCGATCGGCGCGGCGCCGGCCCGGCACAGCTTGATGCCGTTGTACTTCGCGGGGTTGTGGCTCGCGGTGAACATCGCGCCCGGGACGTCGAGGGTGCCGGAGGCGAAGTACAGCATGTCGGTGCTGGCCAGACCGATGTCGACGACGTCGAGGCCCTGCCCCGTCACCCCCTCGGCGAACGCGGCGGCCAGGCCGGGCGAGGAGTCCCGCATGTCGTAGCCGACGACCACGCTGGTCGCGCCCTCGCCGGACAGGAGACGGGCCAGCGCGGCGCCGATGTCCCGCACGGTCGCGGCGTCGAGCTGCTCGCCGACGACACCGCGGATGTCGTAGGCCTTCACGATGGCGGACAGGTCTGGCACGGCGCCGACCCTATCGGCCCATGGGCCACCGTTGGGAACCGGCGTTTGGGGCCGCTTACACGGCCGTCAGGGCGATACCGAGGGCACCCACTAGGCCTCGGTCGGCCCCGGCAGGACCCGCAGATGGCCGCGCCGCCCGGTTGCGTTGACCGGGGCGGCCTCCACCGGGCGGTCCGCGCGCCCGGCCTCGCGCACCGCCTCCGCGAGTGCGGTCAGGTCGTCGCTGGTGTGCTGCGGGGGCGCGAACTCACCCTCGAAGCGCACCACTTCCCAGCCCCGCGGCGCGGTCAGCCGGTGGGCGTGCGCGGTGCACAGGTCGTAGGAGTGCGGCTCGGCCTGGGTGGCCAGCGGCCCCACCACCGCCGTCGAGTCCGCGTAGACGTAGGTGAGCGTGGCCACCGCGAGCTCGGTACACCCGGTCCGCGAACACCTCCGCACACTCAACACGTATCCGACGATAGCGCCTTGCCCGCGCCACTCCGGGCTGCGACGCGCACCCGCTTCACGAGCCGTCGGTCGTAAGATTCGAGGGGTGACGACCGCGCACCGCACGTTGCGCCGCTCCCCCCGCCGGCGAGACCGGCGCGGCCGGGGGCTCCGCGGGCTGCTCTACCCGGTGACCACACCGGCCAGCAAGACCCGTGCGGAGAAATTCGACTCGATGGTGCTCGAGGCCCTGGAGCCGATCGAGCAGCGCTGGGGCCCCGAGCTCGCCGACCTCGACCTCGCCGTCGACGAGGTGCCCGAGGTGGACGAGACCTCACCGGACGACGTCGTGTGGGGCACCGGCGTGCTCGCCGACGTCGGGGTGCCGCTCGCGCAGCTGGTCCCGGCCGGGGTGGACCACACCGGCCTGCCCTCACGGGCCCGGATCGTGCTCTATCGGCGCCCGCTGGAGGCGCGCGCCCGGGGCGGGGCGGACCTGGCCGATCTGCTGCACGAGGTACTCGTGGAGCAGGTGGCGGAGTACCTCAACATCGAGCCCGACGTCGTCGACGGCGGGGCCGAATAGCCGGCGCTCACCTCGACGGCGCAGTGGGCCGGCCGGGAGGTGGCGCGCCGTACGGGTGAGTGCGGATGCCGCCGGCCGGCATTCGGGACCGGGCTGATCGGCGGAGCACCGGAAGGGCGTTACGGGCGAGCGCGCCGTGCCACCACGGTGCCACCGCGACCAGCACACCGGGACGGCGGCCGCTCCGCCCGGGAGCGACGTGGATCAGACGGCGGCGCGCCGCAGCCGGCGGCGCTCCCGCTCGGAGAGCCCACCCCAGATGCCGAACCGCTCGTCCTGGGCGAGGGCGTACTCCAGGCACTCGGCCCGGACCTCGCAGCCCGAGCAGATGCGCTTGGCCTCGCGTGTCGAGCCGCCCTTCTCGGGGAAGAACGCCTCGGGATCGGTCTGGGCGCAGAGGGCCCGTTCCTGCCAGTCCTGGTCGGTCGACGCGTTGGGATCGTCCAACAAGTCGATCAAGTTCGGTGCGTCGGCCCCCGCCGTCGACCCGACAAGCGATAGTGTGTCAGTGATCACGTTCACCCGCCCACCTTCCCCGCGCCCCCGGCGAATGACACCGCTGTAAGTACAACGCTGTGGTTCAAGGTTCGCAAGCCGTGACTTCCATCCGGGTGACGCGGTCCACCCGGTCGGTCGCCCGTTCGGCACAATGGTCAGGTGCGCGGTGTGTCGGCCCGAATCAGCCCGTGGTTCCTGCTTCTCCTGGCCGTGGCGTCCCTCGGTGGAGTGCTCACCGTCGTCGGCACCCGCGCCCTGCTGGCCTCGGGCTCGTCGGTGACGCTGACGACCGGGATCGTGCTGCTCGTCCTCGGCGGCTGGGCGGTGTCGCTGTGCCTGCACGAGTTCGGGCACGCCGCCGTCGCCTACCGCGGCGGTGACACCTCCGTCCGCGACAAGGGCTACCTGACCCTCGACATCCGCCGCTACACCGATGTCGGCCTGTCGTTCGTGCTCCCGCTGGTGTTCCTGCTGCTCGGCGGCATCCCGCTGCCCGGCGGCGCGGTGTGGATCAACAACTGGGCGATCCGGTCCCGGTTCACGCGCAGCATGGTCTCGCTGGCCGGGCCGGGCACGAACCTGATCATCGGCGCGATCCTCGCCATCGCGGTCGCGACCGTGCCGATGCCGATCGGGCTGGCCGTCGGGCTGTCCTGCCTCGCACTGATCCAGGTGCTCGCGTTCGTGCTGAACATCCTGCCGGTACCCGGACTCGACGGGTTCGGCGTGCTGGAGCCCTATCTGTCGCAAGGCGCCCGGGAGCTCGCGGCGAAGGTCCGCCCGTGGGCACCGATCGTGCTGTTCCTGCTGATCATCGGCCTGCCCGGAGTGGCCTCGATCTTCTTCGACCTGGCCTACTTCGTGTTCCACATGATCGGCGGGAGCCCGGCGAACGCCCAGGCCGGCTACAGCCTGCTGCTGTTCTGGCGGCACTGACCCCCGCGCCGGAGGTCAGGCGCGGGCGAGGCGGGCCCGGGCCGCGGCGACCATCACCGGCACGGTGTCGCTGTCCGGGGGCAGCGCGTCCACCGGCCACCAGCGCAGGTCCACCGACTCGTCGCTGATCCGCGGCACCGCCCCGTCGGGCGCGCGCACCAGATACCGGACGTCGAGATGCCGGGTCGGCCGGCCCAGCGAGCACGTCACCGGGTGGACGTCGAGGTGCAGCGGCTGCTCGTCGATGACCAGCCCCTCGATCCCCGACTCCTCGGTCGCCTCCCGCAGCGCGGCGGCACGCAGCGTGGCGTCGCCGGGCTCGCAGTGCCCGCCGAGCTGGATCCAGCGACCCACCCGCGGGTGCAGGGTCAGCAGCGTGTGCTCGCCCGTCGCGTCGAGCACGAGCGCCGAGGCGGTGAGATGTCCGGGTTCGCAGGACCGGTCGCACGCGTCCGCCGGGCGCGCGGCGAGGAAGGCCAGCAGCGCGTGCTGCAGCGCGCGTTGCGCCTCGCCGGGCGCGGTCCACTCGCGCAGCGCCGCGGCGGCGGCGGCCGGGGCTACCACTCGACCAGGCCCGTCGCAGGATCCCGCGGCGGTCGCGGGGCGAGCGGCTCGGCCGGAACGCCGACCGCGATCGCGCCGAGCGGCTGCCAGTCCCCGGGCAGGCCGAGCTCGGTCTGCACCACCTCGGGCGCGAAGATCGTCGAGCCGACCCAGCAGGAGGCCAGCCCCTCCGCCGCCAGCGCGACGAGCAGCGACTGCACCGCCGCCCCGCCGGCCACGGTGAACATGTCCCGTTCGGCCGCCCGGCGGGTGGCGTCGGGATAGTCCTGGGCGCCGTCGCCGGTGCGGAAGGCCAGCACGAGCTCGGGTGCCCGGCGCAACAGGTCGCCGCGGGCGAGCCTGCGTTCGATCTCGTCGGTGGGGCGGCCGTCCGCGGCGAGGTCGGTGCGCCAGCGTTCGCGCATCGCGTCGAGCAGCGCGGTGCGCCGGGCCGGATCGCGCACCCAGCCGAACCGGAACGGGGTGCTGTGGTGCGGCGCCGGCGCGGTGAGCGCGACGCCCACGGCGCGGCGCAGCGCGGCGGCGTCGACCGGCTCGTCGGCGAAGGCCCGCGAGCTGCGACGCAGCAGCACGGCCTCCCGGCGGCCCCGGGCCAGCGCCTCGTCGGTGCCGAGCCAGAACATGTCCTCGTCGAGCGCGCGGACGAGGTCGCGGGCGCACGAGCTGTCGTCGGCGGTGGCGAGCCCGCGCACGACCGCGACGGGCAGGCCGCCGAGCTTGCCCTTCACCAGGTCGGCCGCGGCGGCCACCTCGTCGGCCAGCGCCACCTCGGTGACCACCAGCTCGTTGCCCTCGCCGTCGACCGCCCCGCCGTAGCGGTGCAGCACTGTCATCCCGGCGGCGCCGATCGCGACGTCGGTCTGCCCGACCCGCCAGGTGCGGCCCATCGTGTCGGTGACGACCACCGCGACGTCCACGCCGAGCAGCACCTTCAGCGCCCCGCGCAGCCGCTCGGCGCTGGCGTCGGGATCGGCGGGCAGCAACGCCAGCTCGTCGCGGCGGACGTTGGACGCGTCGATGCCCGCCGCGGCCTGCACCAGACCGAGCTTGCTCGCCACGATCAGGGTCCTGCCGCGGCGCGCGAGCACCCGTTCGGTCTGCTCGTCGACCAGCCGGCGGCGCAGCGCGTCCCGTTCCTCCGGGTCGGTCGGCGCCGGGACCAGCCGCCCCTCCACCTTCGACACCACCTTGCTGGTGACCACGACGACGTCGCCGTCGGCCAGCCACGGCGCGGCCTGCGTCAGCGCGGCGGCCAGGTCGTCACCCGGGCGGAACTCGGGCAGGCCGCGGACCGGGAGGACCTGGAGGCCGCCCGGCGCGGCGTGGTCGGCCACCGGCCCGGCCGGCGTGTCAGCCAACCTCGACCCCGGCCAGTTCGAGGGCCCGGCGGGCCATCTCCGCGGTGGCGTCGACATCGGTCATGAGCAGCGGCACCGACAGCACGTCGGCGCCCGGCACGTCGGCGGTGTCGCCGGTGTGCACGAGCCAGCCGTCGAGCAGGCCGCCCTCACGCCGGCCGCCGTAGTGCCGGCCGACCGCCTCCGCGGTGGTCTCCACTCCGATCGCCTCCAGGCACGCATCGGCCATCCCGCGCAGCGGGCGCCCGCCCACGATCGGCGACAGCCCGACGATCTTCGCCTCGGCCGCGACGAGTGCCTGCGCCATGCCCGGCACCTGGATCATCGTCCCGATGCTCACCACCGGGTTGGACGGCGCGACGAGGATCGCGTCGGCGCCCTCGATGGCCTCCCGGACCTCCGGCAGCACGCCGGCCTCGTCGGCCCCCACGGAGGCGAACCGGTGCGGCGCCGGCTTGGCCTGGTGGCGCACCCACCACTCCTGGAAGTGGATCGCCTTCAGCGGGCGGTCACCGGGTCCGGCCGTGTCGTCGTCGGGGTCGCCGATGACGACGTGGGTCTCGACCCGGTCGTCGGTGACCGGCAGCAGCCGCACCCCGGGCTGCCAGCGGTGACACAGCGCCTCGGTGACCTGGGACAACGGGTAGCCGGCCCGCAGCATCCGGGTGCGCACGAGGTGTGTGGCGATATCCCGGTCGCCGAGGCCGAACCAGGTGGGGTCGGCCTCGTAGGCCGCCAGCTCGTCGCGTACCGCCCAGGTCTCCCCCGCCCGGCCCCAGCCGCGCTCGGGGTCGATCCCACCACCGAGGGTGTACATGCACGTGTCGAGGTCCGGGCAGATCCGCAGCCCGTGCAGCCAGATGTCGTCCCCGACGTTCACCACCGCGGTGACCTCGTGATCCCCTGATCCGGGACCGACCGCGGGGAGTCCCAGCGCAGCCTTCACCCCGAGCAGGAACCGGGCACCGCCGACCCCGCCCACCAGCACGACGACGTTCACGAGGTGCGAGCCTACGTCGCGGCGCCGACACTCAGCCCGGCAGCACCGCCTCGATCGCGTCGACGATCTCGTCGGCCTCCGGCTCGGTGCGCGGCCGGAACCGGCCGGCCACCCGGCCGTCCGCCGCGACCAGGAACTTCTCGAAGTTCCACTGCACGTCACCGGCCTGGCCGAGGGTGTCGGGGTGACCCGTGAGCCGCGCGTAGAGCGGGTGCCGACCCTCCCCGTTGACGTCGGTCTTCGCCGTCAGCGGGAACGTGACACCGTAGGTCGCCGAGCAGAACGTGCCGATCTCCGCCGCGGTGCCCGGCTCCTGCCCGGCGAACTGGTTGCACGGCACCCCGAGCACGGTGAAGCCGCGGTCGCCGAAGCGCTGCTGCAGCGCCTCCAGCCCGGAGTACTGGGGGGTCAGCCCGCAGCGCGACGCCACGTTGACGACGAGGACGGCCTTGCCGTCGAGGGTTGCGGGGTCGAGCGGCGTGCCGTCGAGCGCGGTCAGGTCGATGCCGAGCAGAGCCATGATCGCCAACCTACGCCTCGGGCAGCAGCGCCTCGATCGCCTCCACGATCTCCCAGCTCTCCGGCTCCACGCCGGGGCGGAACCGGCCGGCCACCCGGCCGTCCGGGGCGACGAGGAACTTCTCGAAGTTCCACGCGACGTCGCCGGCCTCGCCGTCGTCGTCGCGCGCCCGCACCAGCTTCGCGTAGAGCGGGTGCCGGCGCTTGCCGTTGACCTCGAGCTTCGCGGTGAGCGGGAACGTCACCCCGTAGTTGCTCGAGCAGAACTCGGCGATCTCGGCCGGGGCGCCCGGCTCCTCCTCGGCGAACTGGTTGCACGGCACCCCGAGGACGGTGAAGCCACGCCCGGCGAACCGCTCGTGCAGCCGCTGCAGGCCCGCGTACTGCGGGGTGTGGCCGCACCGCGACGCGACGTTGACCACCAGCACGGCCTTGCCGTCGAGCACCTCCCGGTCGAGCGACCCCCCACCCAGCGCACCCGGCCATTCCATGATCGCCACGCTACCCGCCCCCGCGCTCTCGACAGCCCCTGTACGGCGCCTTGTGGAGACAAGACGCGATCGGGCGGGGGCTGTGGACGGAGCGTTCGACAGATCGGGGCGGGCGTTCGAGCGTTGGAGGATGACTGCGTGGGTGGGCAGGTCCCGGTGTGACCGTGACGCATGCGGTGCGGTGCGCCGGGCTCGTCTGCGAGCGCGAGGTCAGGGCCCCCGGTCGACAGCCGATCGAAAACGTTGAGGGCCCACAACGCGGGGCGGGGTGGGGTGGTTACATGGC
>NZ_JAAXLA010000110.1 GCF_012911935.1 Pseudonocardia acidicola
CGCGCTGGCAGCCACCTCGCCCGCAGCCCCCCGTCCCGCCCGCACAGGCCGTCGGACCGGCTGCGACCGTCGCAGCGCCGGCCGCGGAACCCGAAGCGAAGGCAAAGGCGCCCGACCTCACGATCAACAAGCTGGTCGCGGGAGCCGGGGCCGCCGCGACGTCGGCGGTGTTCGGGTCGTACTTCGGCGCGGCGGGCACGGTGACGGGCGCGGCCGTCGGCTCCGTGATCACCACGCTGGGGTCCACGATCTACCAGCGCTCCCTCGACCGCACCCGGGACAAGGTCAAGGCGAAGATCAAGCTGCCCAGCGGCCGGACGGTCGAGGTGACCCGTGATGCCGCCGCCGGCCCCGGCGGCGCCGATCCGGCCACCGTGCGGATGCCGGCACCGCGGATCTCGCCCGAGGGCCGGCCGACGGGGGTGCCGCCCCGGCCCGGTGTCGGCGTCCCGGCCCGTCAGGTGTCCCCGGCGCTCGACTCCGGCCGGAAGCTGCGCCCGCGGCAGATCGCCGTCATGTCCGGCGTCACCGTGCTGATCTTCGCTCTCGGGCTGCTCGTCGTGACGGGTGTGGAGTGGGCCAAGGGCTCGCCGCTGTCCGGTGGGGACTCGGGGACGTCGGTGAGCCGGGTGTTCAGCGGCTCCACCGCCACCGACCAGCACACCGGCACCACCGGTAAGAAGGGCACGGACTCCACCGGGAGCACCGGGAGTACCGGCACCACGCAGGCACCGTCCTCCGTGGACCCCAGCGCCACGGACACCCCGACGCCGACCGCGACTCCGACCCCGGAGACCAGCTCACCGGAGGGGACCGGGAACCTCCCGGCGCCGCAGACCGCCGCGCCCACTCAGGACAACGGTTCCTCGGGCGGCCGGCGCAACGCCACCCCGGCTCCGACCTCCGGCGCGCTGTTGCCCGGGATCGGCGGCTGACCCGCCCCGGCGCGCCGGGCGGTCAGGCCCGCAGCCGGCCGGCCAGCGCACGCGCCGAGGCCTGCGGATCCTCCGCCTCGGTGATGGCCCGCACGACGACGATCCGGTCGGCGCCGGCGGCCAGCACCTCGTCGAGCCGGTCGTGGTCGATCCCGCCGATGGCGAACCACGGCCGGCCCGGCTTGCGCCCGGCCACCGTGCGCAGCAGGTCCAGGCCGGGCGCGGGCCGGCCGGGCTTGGTCGGCGTCGGCCAGCACGGCCCGGCGCAGAAGTAGTCGACACCGGGCTCGTCCGCGGCCGCGGCCGTCTCGGTGGCGCTGTGCGCGGAGCGGCCGATGATCATCTCCTCGCCGACCACGCGGCGGGCCCAGCGCACCGGCAGGTCGTCCTGGCCCAGGTGCAGTACGTCGGCCCCCGCGGCCAGCGCCACGTCGGCGCGGTCGTTCACCGCGAGCAGCGCGCCGTGCCGGGCGCACGCCTCGGCCAGCACCTCGAGCGCGGCGAGCTCGTCACGTGCCTCCAGCGGGCCGTCCGCGCCCTTGTCGCGCAGCTGGATGACGTCCACCCCGCCGGCCAGCGCCGCGTCGGCGAACTCGGCCAGATCGCCGCGGTCGCGCCGGGCGTCGGTGCAGAGGTAGAGGCGGGCGTCGTCGAGGCGGGCGCGCAGCGTGGCGCCGTCGAGTCCGGGCACGGGTACCGACACTGCCAGACCCGCCGGTGCCGCAGGGCGGCGGCGTAGGGTTGTCGTGGGTGACGCACGGGAGCCCGGCTGCAGCGGGCTGAGAGGGGACGAGCAGGTCCCGACCGTCGAACCTGATCCGGGTCATGCCGGCGCAGGGAGCGAATGGTGATGATGACGAGTACGACGACCGGCCGGTTGGCCGTCCTCGGGGGCGGTGTGATCGGGCTGAGCAGCGCGTGGCGCGCCGCCTCGGCGGGTTGGCAGGTGACGCTGCTGGACCCCGCGCCGGGGTCGGGGGCGTCCTGGGTGGCGGGCGGCATGCTGGCCCCGGTCACCGAGGCCTGGCCCGGCGAGGAAGACCTGCTGGCGCTGGGTGTCGACTCGGTCGGCCGCTGGCCGGGGTTCGCCGCCGAGCTGGACGCCGCCGCGGGCCGGCCGGCCGGGCTGCGTACCGAGGGCACCGTCGTCGCGGCGACCGGGTCCGGCGACCGCGCCGAGCTCGACGCCCTCGCCGCGCACCTCGAGCGCCTGGGCCGGCCCACCGAACGGCTCTCCGGGCGCGAGCTGCGCCGGCTGGAACCGGCGATCGGTCCCGACGTGCGAGGCGGGCTGTCCGTGCCCGGCGACCTCGCGGTGGACAACCGGATGCTGCTGGCCGCGCTGCGCGCCGCCGGGGAGAAGGCGGGCGTCACGTTCGAGGCGCGGTCGGCGCGGCGGGTGCGCGAGGACGGCGGCCGGGTGGCCGGGGTGTGCTGTGCCGAGGGGCCGGACGTCGACGCCGACGTGGTGCTCGTCTGTGCGGGCGCGTACTCGTCCGCGCTGCACCCGACCCTGGAGGGCCTGATCCGGCCGGTGAAGGGGGAGATCCTGCGGCTGGCCCGGCGGACCGGGGCGTTTCCGCCGCCGCGGCGGACGGTGCGCGCCCTGGTCGACGGCCGGCCGGTCTACGCGGTGCCCCGCGACGGCGACGGGCTCGTGGTCGGCGCCACCCAGGCCGAGACCGGCTTCGACACCGAGGTGACGGTGGCCGGGGTGCGCGATCTGCTGCGTGACATCGAGCGGGTGCTGCCGGGCGTCGCCGAGTACGCGCTGCTCGAGGCCGCGGCGGGGCTGCGACCGGGCAGCCCGGACAACCTGCCGCTGATCGGCGCCCCCGGCCCGGACGGGCTGCTGGTGGCGACCGGGCACCACCGCAACGGGATGCTGCTGGCCCCCGTCACGGCCGACGCCGTGCTCGCGCTCCTGCGCGGGGAGCCGGTCCCGGAGTCGGTGCGTGCCGCGGACGCGGCTCGTTTCGTCGCCGCTCGATCAGGTACCGGGAGGTAGCGCGTGCAGGTGTGGATCAATGGCGAACGCCGTGAGCTGGCGGCCGACGCAGGGGTGCTCGACGCCCTGAACATGCTGGGCGCGCCGCGCTCGGGGGTGGCCGTCGCGGTGGACGGCGAAGTGGTCCCGCGGGCCGACTGGCCGGCCACGCGGCTCGAGGACGGGGCGCGCATCGAGGTCCTGACCGCGGTGCAGGGAGGGTGAACATGGGTGGGCACACCGACGAACCGCTGGTGATCGGGGGCCGCAAGTTCGGCTCGCGGCTGATCATGGGGACCGGCGGGGCCGGCAACATGGAGATCCTGGAGCGCGCGCTGGTCGCGTCCGGGACCGAGCTGACGACGGTGGCGATGCGCCGGATCGACGCCGCCACCGGCACCGGCGTGCTCGACCTGCTGCGCAGGCTCGGCATCGAGGTGCTGCCCAACACGGCGGGCTGCCGCACCGCGGCCGAGGCGTTGCTGACCGCGCGGCTGGCCCGTGAGGCGCTGGAGACCGACCTGGTCAAGCTCGAGGTGATCGCCGACGAGCGGACCCTGCTGCCCGACCCGGTCGAGCTGCTGGACGCGGCCGAGCAACTGGTCGACGACGGGTTCACCGTGCTGCCCTACACCAACGACGACCCGGTGCTGGCCCGCAAGCTCGAGCAGGTCGGGTGTGCCGCGGTGATGCCGCTGGGCTCGCCGATCGGTACCGGCCTGGGCATCCGCAACCCGCACAACATCGAGATGATCGTCGCGCAGGCCGGGGTACCGGTGGTGCTCGACGCCGGGATCGGCACGGCGTCGGAGGCCGCGGAGGCGATGGAGCTGGGCTGCGACGCCGTGCTCCTCGCGACGGCGGTCACCCGGGCCGGAGACCCGGAGCGGATGGCGCACGCCATGCGGCTGGCGGTGGAGGCCGGTCGTGCGGCCCGAGGCGCCGGCCGCATCCCGCGCCGCTACTGGGCCCACGCCTCCTCCCCGGATCCCGACGCCTGACCCTCAGGGGCGGCGCGGGGGCTGCTCGGGCGAGGGTGGGGGTGGCAGGTCGGCGCTGAGCCGGGCCAGGCCGTCGGCGAGCCCGGCGATCTCCTCGGTCGACCAGTGCGCCAGCCGGTCGCGCCAGGCCTGCCGGCGGGCGTCGGTCACCTCGGCGAGCCGCCGGGTGCCCCCCGGGCTCAGCTCCAGCAGGAACGCGCGGCCGTCGGCCGGATCGGGCCGCCGGACCACCAGGTCGAGCCGCAGCAGCGCGGAGATCTGGCGGCTCATCGTCGACTTGTCCAGGCCGAACTCGTCGGCGAGGTCCACCAGGCGCAGCGGGCCGGACTGGGCGATCACCAGCAGCACGGCGTACGCGCGGGCGTCGATCTCCGGGTGGACGTGCCCGGCGAAGCTGCGCATGAAGCTGCGGGACCGGCGCAGAAGCAGGCTCATCTGCTGCGCCAGCCGTTCCACCTGAGTGTCGTGGTCGGGCTCGCCGTCGACCGGCCGTCCCGGATCCATGACCGTGACCCTATCGAGCGAGCCGTCCGGAACTGTGGACAGGGCTGTGGATCAATCCCCGGCGGCGGGATCGGCGACCATGTCGTCCGGCACGACGGGGGCGACGCCGGCCCGGTGCCGGCGGGCCAGCTCCCGGTAGGTCTCCGGGTTGGTGCGCACCCACCAGCTCGCCGACTCGCTCAGCGGCCCCTTCACCGACGCGACGGCGCCCAGCACCAGCTGCTCGTCCGGCACCACGCGCTTGGGTGGGACCGTCGCCCCGGCCCCGATCAGGCAGCGCGACCCGATGATCGCGCCGTCCTGGATCGTCGCCCCGTTGCCGACCACGGTTTCCGCGCCGATCACGCAGCCGTGCACGACACACAGGTGCCCGATCGTCGCGCCCGGGCCCACCTCGGTGATCGGGTCGGTGCCGCCGTGCAGCACCGAGCCGTCCTGCACGTTGGCGCCGGCCCGCACGATGATCGGCCCGAAGTCGGCGCGCAGCACGGCGTTGTACCAGATCGAGGCCTCCGCCTCGACGCGCACGTCGCCGACGAGCGTGGCGGTCGGGGCGACCCAGGCGTCCGGGTGCACGGTCGGGGAGACACCATCGAGGGAGAACAGCGGCATGCCCGGAGCCTGCCATCCGGACCAGGGCGCCGTCCGCTCGGCGCGCAGTGCGGCGAGCTCCGCGCGCAGCTCGCGGATCCCGGCCAGGATCTCCCTGTTCGCGATCTGCTCCTCGGCCGCATGCTCGGCCCCCTCGGCACGCACCTGAGCCGCACCTAGCCATGACCTCGCTCGACCCTGCTGCCGGGTTACCGCCACTCGGTGGTGGCATGTCCGGTTCCGCTGCGGCGTGCCGCCGACACGGCGCGGGCACCGTGGGTCAGCCTGACCAGGTCCGGCGATGCGACGCGGAGGTGGGCGGATGGGGCGGATGGGCAGGCGGGCCCGGCTCGTGCGGACCGCGTGCGCCGGGCTGCTCGCGGTCGCGCTGGGCGGGTGCGCGGGCGGCGACGGCACCGCGCCGGACCGCGAGCTCCCGCACTCCACCCAGCGGCCCGCCCCGGCCGCCCCGGCGCCGCAGGCTCTGCCGGTCTACTACGTCGGGCAGACCGCCGCCGGCTACCGGCTGTTCCGTGAGTTCCACCCGGTGGCGGCCGCCGACCCGGCGAGCGAGGCGGTGCGCGAGATGCTCGCGGTGCGCGCCGCCGACCCGGACTACCGCTCCTACTGGCCCGCGGGCACCCGGCTGCTGTCCCCGGTCACCCGCGCCGACGGCGTGATCACCGTGGACCTCTCGGCCGAGGCGGCGTCGCCGGCGCAGGTCGGGGCCGAGCTCGCCGAGCTCACCGTGCAGCAGCTCGTGTTCACCGTGCAGGCGGCGCTGCAGGCCACCGACCCGGTGCGGGTGCTCATCGCCGGGCGGCCGGTCCCCGAACTGTGGGGACACGTGCCGCTCGCCCGGCCCGTCGCGCGCGGCGACGAGTACACCGTGCGCTCGCTGGTGCAGATCGACGCCCCCGCCGACGGCGCCGGGGTCGGGCCGGAGGTCACGGTGACCGGGGAGGCGGCCGTGTTCGAGGCGACGCTGCCCTGGCAGGTGCGACGCGACGGCGCGGTGGTCCGCTCCGGGGTCACCTCGACACAGGAGGGGCAGCGGTTCAGCCCGTTCCGATTCACCGTTCCGCTCGAGCCGGGCGTCTACGAGGTCCGGGTGACCGAGGACGACCCGTCCGGCGGGGAGGGCCGGCCGCCACTGGTGGATACCAAGCGGGTGACCGTCACGGGCTGAACCGTCCGCCCCTCACGCGTCCCGGTGCCGGGCCACCGCGATCGCCGCGGCGAGCAGCGCCAGCGCCACCGCCGCGACGTAGCCGAGTGCGCCCCACGGTCCGTACGGCGCATCCGCCGCGGGCGCCGGGCCGGCCCCGAGGAAGGCGTCGAACGCGGCGAACGGCAGCCAGCTGTGGATCGTCGCGCCGACGTGCGGCACCAGCATGACCAGGTTCTCCACGAGCAGCGGCCAGACCAGCAGGATCGCCACCGCGGCCGCACTCTGCCGGACCAGGATCCCGACGGCGACGGCGAGCACCGCGGCGAGCAGGTAGACCGGGCCGACCCCGGCGACCGCCCGCCACTCGGCGCCGGTGTCGAGGGCGAGATCGGCGGCGGGCACCAGCAGCCAGGCGACGCCCCAGCTGGCGAACGCCGTGAGCAGCCCGACCGCGCCGGCCACGAGGGCGACGACCGCGGTCTTGGCGACCAGCACCGCCGACCGGTTCGGCGCGGCCTGGAACGTGGTTCGGATGGTGCCGAAGCGGTACTCCGTGGTCACGGCCAGCGCGGCCATCACCATCATGATCACCATGCCGAGCCGGTAGCCGGCCTGCGTCGTCGCCACACCGACGTCGGTGCTGGTCTGGGCCAGCCCGGCCAGCAGCGCGGCCAGGCCCACGGTGACGGCGAGCGCGAGCGCGGCGCACCACCACGGGGACCGGGTCGAGGCCAGCTTGATCCGCTCGACGGCCATCAGGGTCATGCGGTCACCTCCGTGCGGTCGGCGGGGCCGGAGCGGAACTGGACATCCTGGCCGGTGAGCTGCAGGAATGCCTCCTCGAGCGAACCACGGCGCGGCGTGAGCTCGTGCAGCGCGACGCCGTGCCCGGCCGCGAGGTCGCCGATCGCCTCCGATGTCGTCCCGGTGACGAGAAGGGCCGGCGGGCCGCCGCTGCCGTCGCCGGGGTCGGGCCGGACGGTCGCGCCGGCCGCGGTGAGCAGCGCGGCCAGCCGGTCCGCGTGCGGGCTGCGCACCCGGACGGCCTGGCCGACGGCGTCGTCGACGAATTCTGCGGTGCTCGCCTGCGCGACGAGCCGGCCGCGGCCGATGACCACCAGCTCGCTCGCGGTCAGCGCCATCTCCGAGAGCAGGTGGCTGGAGACGAACACGGTCCGCCCCTCGGCGGCGAGGCCCTGCATCAGCCGCCGGATCCAGCCGATGCCCTCGGGATCGAGCCCGTTCACCGGCTCGTCGAACAGCAGGATCCGCGGGTCGCCGAGCAGCGCGCCGGCGATGCCGAGGCGCTGCGCCATGCCCAGGGAGAACCCGCCCGCCCGCTTGCCGGCCACCGCGGTCAGCCCGACCTGCTCGAGCACCTCGTCCACCCGGGACACCGGCAGCCGGTTGGACCGGGCCAGCCAGCGCAGGTGCGCGCGCGCCGACCGGTTGGGGTGCACCCATTTCGCGTCCAGCAGCGCGCCCACCGTGCGCAGCGGCTGGTCGAGCTCGCTGTACCGGCGCCCGTCGATGCGGACCTCGCCGCCGGTGGGGCGGTCCAGGCCCAGGATCATGCGCATCGTCGTCGATTTGCCCGCGCCGTTGGGCCCGAGGAAGCCCGTGACCCGGCCGGGCTGCACGGTGAACGACAGGTCGTCCACGGCCAGGGTGGATCCGTAGCGTTTCGTCAGCCCGCGGGCCTCGATCACGGTGTTCCCCTCCATCTGGTAGATGCCGGGGTCCATCGTGGCGGTCGTGCGGGGCCGCCGGATCGGGGAGACACCCGGACGGGGGTCCGGGTCCGCCCCGAGGGGTGTCCCGGGGGAGGTCTACAGCAGCCCGAGTTTGGTCGCCGCGTACACGGCCTCGGCGCGGCGGGAGACCATCAGCTTGCGCATCAGGTTGCCGACGTGGAACTTCACCGTGGTCTCGGAGATGAACAGCTCGGCGCCGATCGCGCGGTTCGACAGGCCGCGGGCCAGCAGCCGCAGCACGTCCAGCTCGCGCTCGGTGAGCCGCTCCCGGTCCGGCGCCCCACCGGACAGCGAGCGGACCATGGCCGAGGCGCTGCGCGCGTCGAACGCGCTCTCCCCGCGCGACACCGCCCGGATGGCGCGCACCAGTTCCGTGGTGTCGACGTCCTTGACCACGTAGCCGCGGGCCCCGGCCTGCACCGACTCGACGACGAGCCGGTCCTCGGCGAACGTGGTGAGCACCAGGACCCCGATGCCGGGGTGCGCGGCGCACAGCCGGCGGCACACGTCCAGCCCGTCGGTCTGCGGGCCCGCGGTGAGCTTGAGGTCGAGCAGTACGACGTGCGGGCGCGACGCCGCCACCGCGGCCACCGCGTCGGCCGGGGTCCCGGCCTCACCGACCACCCGCAGGTCGTCCTCCCGCTCCAGCACCGCGCGCAGGCCCTGGCGCATGATCGAATGGTCGTCGACCAGCACGATCCGCACCGGCATCGGGCGGTGCCGCCCGGCGACGGCGTGGATCGGGCTCCGTGCAACGCTCATGGTCTCGCCCCCTCGGGAAGCTCGGGGCCCGGCACCGGGATCTCCACCTGCACCTGCAGGCCGCCCAGCCGGGCCCGCCGGAACGTCAGCGTGCCACCCATCTCACGGGCCCGCGCCTGCATGTTGACCAGCCCGCGGTGCTCTCCGGACGGCCCGGCCAGGTTCGCCGCCCGCAGGCTGCGGCGCACCTCCTCCGGGCTGCCGCGGCCGTCGTCGGAGACGGTCAGCCGCACCTGCCCGCACCGGTAGGCCAGCCGCACCACCGCCCGTTCGGCGCCGGCGTGCACCGCGGTGTTGAACAGCGCCTCGCCGGCGATCCGGAACAGCGACTGCTCGGTGTCGGTGGGCAGCGCCACCGGCTTGCCGCCGATCCGCACCTCGACCCGCAGCTCGTCGGGCATGTGCACGGTGGAGAGCCGGCGCAGCATCGCGGGCAGGTCCTTGTCCGCGCAGCCGTCGTCGTTGAGCGCGTAGATCGCCGACCGCAGCTGCTCGACGGCGCGGCGGGTCAGGTCCTTGGCCGTGTCGAGCTGGGAGCGCAGCCGCGGGTCGTCGATCTCGGAGCGGCACAGCTCGATGTGCATGCCGGCCGAGAGCACGTACTGGGTGACGCTGTCGTGCAGTTCACGGGCGATCCGGTGCCGCTCGGAGTCGAGCACCTCGCGCTGCCGGGCCGCGCCCAGCTCCTGCTGGGTCCGTTCCAGCTCGGCGTTGCGCTGCTTGAGGTCGTCGGCCTGCCGGGCCGCGCGGGCGTAGAGCCGCTCGGAGCGGTCGAGCAGCGCGCAGTTCTGCAGGGCCGCGGCGGTCTGCCCGGCGAGGATGCGCAGCACCGACTGGTCGGTGTCGTCGATCTCCCGCTCCTGCGGGGTCCACGCGATGAAGCCGCCGACCGTCCGCCCGTCCAGCCGGATCGGGATGTGCCGGTGCCGCCGGGCCGTCTCGGGGTCGTGATCGGACCCGTCGTCCACGGCGTGCCCGGCGCAGACCTGCCGGACGTGGCGGTACACGTCGGCGGGAACGAGTTCCAGGCTCGGCCACTCGACCCGGTCGGGGCCGAGGACCAGGTGCCGCGGCCGGGAGTCCGGCAGCTCGCCGTCGAGCAGGGCGAACGCGACCCAGTCGGCGGAGAGGTGGTCGGCTGCGGCGTCGACGACGGCCCGGACCAGCGCCTCGGAGCCCTCCATGGTGCGCACCAGCGCCGCGGAGATGCGGTCCAGCGCGACGATCACCCGGCGCAGCCGCTCGGCCGAGACCCGGTACTCGGGATAGTAGGACGGCTTGCCCGAGCGCAGCCCGGTCAGGGCGTCGAGATCGGGGCCGTGCAGGGCGGCGTTCGGGCGCTGACCGCCGCGCCGCGGTGGCCACGGTGCCGAGGTCACGAGCCCACAGGTGGCACGATCCGCGTGCCGCTCACAGCGCCGCCCGGAACAGAGCCGCGACATCGTCCGCCGAGGCGGGCCGCGGATTCGTGGTGAGGCACGCGTCGCCGAGGGTGAGCTGGCTCAGCCGCGGGATGTCCTCGGCCGTCACACCCAGCGCGCTCAGGCCGGAGGGGACCCCGACCTCGTCGCCCAGCTTGCGGATGGCCTCGGCGACCATCTCCACCGCGTCCTCGGCCGGCGCCCCCGCCACGGGCAGACCCATCGCCTGGGCGATCGGCAGGAACCGCTCCGGAGTGGCGGCTCCGTTGAACCGGATCACGTGTGGCAGCAGCACCCCGTTGATCACGCCGTGCGGCAGGTCGAGCATCCCGCCGACCTGATGGCTCATGGCGTGGGTGGCCCCGAGGATCGCATTGGTGAACGCCAGCCCCGCCTCGAGTGCCGCCTGCGCCATCGCGGAGCGGGCGGCGCTGTCGTCGGGCCGGACCATGGTGCGGGCCAGGTTGCCGGTGACCATCGAGACGGCCTGCAGTGCGTGGTGGTCGGTGAGCGGGCCGTGCGCGAGCGAGACGAAGGCCTCGATGCCGTGGGTCAGCGCGTCCAGCCCGGTCGCGGCGTTGAGCCACTCCGGCATGGTGACCAGCAGCCGCGGGTCGATGACCGAGACATCGGGGACCAGCGCCCGGCCCATGATCGTGATCTTGGTGTTCCGCGCGGTGTCGGTGACGATGCAGAACTGCGAGACGTCCGCCCCGGTCCCCGAGGTGGACGGGATCATGATCAGCGGCGGGATCGGGTTCGCGATCTTGTCGATGCCCTCGTAGTCGAGGATGCGCCCACCGTTCGCGGCGAGCAGCGCGACGCCCTTGGCGGCGTCGATCACCGAGCCGCCGCCGATCCCGAGCACCACGTCGCAGCCGGCGGCTGCGTAGCGCTGGTAGCCGTCCTCGATCTCGTGGTCCTTGGGGTTGGGCGTGAGGTCGAGCCACAGCTGCGGTCGCAGCCCGGTCTGGCGCAGCCGGTCGAGCAGCTCGGCGGGCCAGCCCGCCTCCGAGAGGCCCGGGTCGGTCACCACGAACGGGCGGCGGGCGCCCAGCCGGGCCGCGGCGTACGCCGCCTCGGGCAGCGAGTTGGGACCGAAGACGATCTCCGGGGCGTGGAACTTCGACAGCCGTGGATGGGGCGGACCCGGCTCCCGCTCGGGGAGGGGTTCGTCGATGCGTCGCTGTTCCAGAAGGACCGTCTCGCCGGCCCATCGAGCCTCGTCGATGAGGACCACGTTGCCCTCCAGCCGCAGATCATCCCACGCCACCCACCTGTGAACGGGTGGTCGATCCGCGGTGCCCAGGCTACAAGAGGCCCTGTACTGCGGGCACCTTCCCGCTCTGCGCCCGACGCTACCCAACGATCGGGGCACCGGCATACGGCCGAGCAGGCCCGCGAGCTGCACGGACCGGGACATCGCACGCCTGCTCGTCGGCTTCCCAGCATGTCAGCTGCACCGGGCCCGGGCCGGAACGTCCCGGGGAACAGGAAAGCCGCCTGCCCGTTCGGGCAGGCGGCTCCCTGGTGCCGGGTGCTCAGTGGCTGTGGATCGGCCCCTCGCGCTCGGCCAGGTGCACGCCGCTGCCGCCCCAGTGCTGGGCGATCATCTCCGCGGCGATGGACACCGCGGTCTCCTCCGGGGTGCGGGCACCGAGGTCCAGCCCGATCGGGCTCGACATCCGGGACAGCTCCTCGTCGGTGAGGCCGACCTCCTTGAGCCGGGCCAGCCGGTCGTCGTGGGTCCGCCGCGAGCCCATCGCGCCGATGTAGGCGACCTCCGGGAGCCGCAGCGCGACCTCGAGCACCGGGACGTCGAACTTCGGGTCGTGGGTGAGCACGGTGATCACGGTGCGCTTGTCGATCCGCCCGGCCTCGGCCTCGGCCTCGAGGTAGCGGTGCGGCCACTCCACGACGACCTCGTTCGCGCCGGGGAACCGGCTCGCCGTCGCGAACACCGGGCGGGCGTCGCAGACCGTGACCCGGTAGCCGAGGAAGGTGCCGATCTTGGCCACCGCCGCGGCGAAGTCGATCGCCCCGAAGACGATCATGCGGGGCGGCGGGGCGAAGGACTCCACGAACACGTCGAGGCCCTCACCGCGGCGCTGCCCGTCGACGCCGTAGTGCACCATCGCGTTGCGCCCGGCGTCGAGCAGGCCGCGCGCGTCGTCGCGGATGGCGTCGTCCAGGCGCGAGGAGCCGGTGCCGCCGTCGACGCGGTCGGGCCACACGATCAGCCGCTTGCCGAGCCGCTCCTCCGGGCCCGCCACCACCGTGGCCACCGCGACCGGGGACTCGGAGCGGACCGCGTCGGCCACCTGGCCGAGCTGGGCGTAGGTCTCGGGCGAGACCTTCTCCACGAAGATGTCGAGAATGCCGCCGCAGGTCAGGCCGACGGCGAACGCGTCGTCGTCGGAGACGCCGTAGCGCTGCAGCACCGGCCGGCCGTCCTTGAGTACCTGGTCGCCGAGCTCGTACACCGCGCCCTCGACGCAGCCGCCGGACACGCTGCCGACGGCTTCCCCGGCCGGGCCGACGAGCATCGACGCCCCGGGCTGGCGCGGCGCGGAGCGGAACGTGCCGACCACCGTGGCCAACGCCGCCGGCTCACCGTTCTTCCACCAGCCCTCGAGCTGGTCCATCACGTCACGCATCCCGCACCACCTTGAGCAGTTTTTCCAGTGTGGCCAGGCTGTGCCCGGCCAACAGATCGTCCAAGTACGGCAGCGCCGCGACTATTCCGCCCTGGACCGGGGCGTATCCGTCCTTGCCGGCGTGCGGGTTCACCCAGACCACCCGGTGGGCGAGCCGGCTCAGGCGGTCCATCTGGCTGGCGAGCAGGTCGGGCTCGCCCCGCTCCCAGCCGTCGGAGAAGATCACCACGACGGCGCGGCGGGCCGCCCCGCGCTGGCCCCAGCGGTCGATGAACGCACGCAGCACCTCGCCGAGCCGGGTGCCGCCCGACCAGTCCGGGATGGCCTTGCCGGCCGCGGACAGCGCGTGTTCGGCGTCGCGCTGGCGCAGCTCCCGGGTGACCCGGGTCAGCCGGGTACCGAGGGTGAAGGCCTCCACCGAGCCCGGCGAGCGTCGCACCACGACGTGCGCGAAGCGCAGCAGCGAATCGGCGTAGGGCTCCATCGAGCCCGAGACGTCGACGAGCAGGACCACCTTGCGGGGCCGCTTCGAGCGGTCCCGGTGGCGCAGTTCGCGCAGCTCGCCCTCGTTGCGCAGCGCGGCGCGCAGGGTCCGCCCGGGGTCGGGCTCGCCGTGCCGGGAGGCCCGGCGGCGCCGTGACGACCGGGTCGGTGGCTCCGGGCGCAGCAGCGCGAACAGCCGGCGCAGGTGCTCGCGCTCGACCGGTGTCAGCTCGCCGAGGTCGCGATGGCGCAGCACCTCGGTGCCGCTCGCCGCGGCGCGCAGCTCCGGGGCCTGCTCGTCGTGCTCGTCGTCATCACCGGACCGATCCGAGGACGGCATCAGCGACGCGAGCTTGGGCGGGGGCGGCGGCCGCTCGTCGGAGATCGTGGTCTTCCCGCCCCGCTGCGGCTCGAACCAGGCCTCGAACGCGGCGTCGTAGCGCCGGATGTCGTCGGGGTCGGAACACAGCGTGAGCCGGCCGGCCCAGTAGGTCTGGAGCCGGCTGGTCACGTCCAGGGTGTCGAGCGCGCCGAGGAATGCCGCCACCCGGTCGGTCGTGATGGGCAGTCCGGCGTGCCGGAGCACGGCGGTGAACCCGACCAGCCCGGGGATGGGGTCCTCGGCGGCATCCGTCGGCGACGGTCCGGCCGGGGCTGCTGTCGGAGTCACGGCTGACGACCGATCAGGAGGCCAGCAGCGTGTCGAGCTGGTTGCGCACCCGGTCGGCGTCCTCGCGGTACTTCAGCACCGCGCCGAGGGTGGCCGCCGCGCTGTCCATGTCCAGTTCCCGGGCCCCGACGAGTTGCAGGGCGCGCGCCCAGTCGAGGGACTCGGCGACACCGGGCGGCTTGATCAGGTCGGCCTGGCGCAGCTTGTGTGCGGTCCCGGCGACCTGCGCGGCGAGGCGGTCGGGCAGCCCGGGCAGCCGGCTGTGCAGGATCTCGATCTCGCGCTGCACGTCGGGGTGGTCGAGCCACAGGTACAGACAGCGCCGCTTGAGCGCGTCGTGCACCTCGCGGGTGCGGTTGGAGGTGAGCACGACGATCGGCGGGGTCTTGGCCCGTACCTCGCCCACCTCCGGGATGCTCACGGCGTGCTCGGTGAGCACCTCCAGCAGGAAGGCCTCGAACTCGTCGTCGGCGCGGTCGATCTCGTCGATCAGCAGCACGCACGGGGAGGTCTGCAGGGCCCGCAGGATCGGGCGGGCGAGCAGGAAACGCTCGTCGTAGAGCGAGGCCTCGACCGCGTCCGCGTCGAGCTTCTCGCCGTCGACGCCGGCGGCGGCCTCCAGCGCCCGCAGGTGCAGGAGCTGGCGGGGGAAGTCCCAGTCGTAGAGCGCCTGTGTGGCGTCGATGCCGTCGTGGCACTGCAGCCGGATCAACTCGGCGCCGAGGACCTGCGCCAATGCCTGGGCCAGCGCGGTCTTGCCGGTGCCCGGCTCGCCCTCGCAGAACAGCGGCCGGTTCATCTGCATCGCGAGGAAGGCGGCGGTGGCCAGGCCGTCGTCGGCGAGGTAGCCGGTCGAGCGCAGCGCGGCGGCGAGCTCGGCGGGCGATTCCAGGGACGGCGCGGGGCCGCCGCCCGGCAGGGTGGCGTCCTTGATGGGGTCGGTCACAGCGTCGTCTCCGCAGGACGGTTGCTCCCATGGCAATCCTTCACGGCTCCAGCATGACGGACAGACGGCCGGCGAGCCACCTCGGTCGCATCACGGGGTGCCCCTGCGTGACGGAATGGTCACGCAGCGTTCATCGATGACTGTGACTGGATCAACAATAGTTTCACATCGGTTTCAAATTCTCGACCGTGATCTTTCCGTGATAGCAGGCCGCTGACCTGCGATGATTCCACGATCGGAAGTGATTCACACCTGTTACAGTGACGAGCGTCACTCGCCGTGCATTTGACGCTCTTGGACTCCGGATACGTAGCGTTCTCGCTCGGCCGTTCCGATGGGCGGTCGAAAATGCATCCGGAACCGCCGCGCCGACCCCTGTCCCGCGGTTCTCGGTCCGTCGAGATAGAGACGGGACAGGGGCGAGGAAGCAATACCGATATGGAAGCAATTGTGTCCAGGGACGCTGCCGGCTTCGTCCGGCCCGGGCAACTCCCCGCCCGGAGTCCGATCGGATCCTCGATGCGGCGCGGTAGGAGAGCAGCGAAATGACGTTCACCTCGGGTCGAAGTCTTCTGCGCCTGGCCGCAGCGGGCGCTGTTGCGGTCGGCGCGACGCTCACCGTCGCGGGCACCGCCAACGCCGCTCCCGACTCCGCATGGGACCGGCTGGCGCAGTGCGAGAGCGGCGGTAACTGGAGCATCAACACCGGCAACGGCTACTACGGTGGCCTGCAGTTCAACGCCACCACGTGGCGTGCATACGGCGGCACCGGCTCCGCGGCGAACGCGAGCCGTGAGCAGCAGATCGCCGTCGCCGAGCGGGTTCTCGCCGCGCAGGGTTGGAACGCCTGGCCGGCGTGCTCCAGCAAGATGGGGCTCCGCGGTTACAGCGCCAGCACCAGCCCGGTGCGCGCGTCCGCCCCGGCTCCGAAGGCGGCCCCGGCCCCGAAGGCCGCCTTCGGAGCC
>NZ_JAAXLA010000111.1 GCF_012911935.1 Pseudonocardia acidicola
AGCCTGCGGGGAGTGGGCGGGCGGAGGGCCCTGCGGGGTCGCCCTCGCTGAAGTGCGCTAGCGCGAGCTCGCGCGACCACGACACGTGCTCGCGCATCAGCTCCTCGGCGCGTTTCGCGTCGTTGTCGCGCAGCGCGTCGATGATCGCCCGGTGCTGCACGTTGGCCCGGCGGACCTGCTCGGGGGAGTACGGGTACTGCGAGCGGTAGGTGACGGTGAACGCGTGCACCTGTCCGATCATGGTGCGGAGCAGCTGGTTGCCCGTGGCCTGCGCGATGGCCGCGTGCAGTTGCAGGTCGGCATCGGCCTGCTCGTGCGCGCTGCCGTGGTCACCGATCCGCTCCAGCCGGGCGTAGGCCTCTTCGAGCCGGGCCAGATCGGCGTCGGTGACGTGCTCGGCGGCGGTGGCGGCAGCGTGCGACTCCAGCACCGCGCGCAGCGCGTAGATCTCGGCGACGTCGGTGGCGGTGATCGTCCGGACGGTCGCACCCCGGTTCGGGATCAGGTCGATCAGGCCTTCACCGTGCAGGATGAAGAGGGCTTCCCGGATCGGCGTCCGGCTGATCCCGAGCTCCTCGGCGAGGGCGCGTTCCCGCAGCGGCTGGCCGGGCTGGAGTCGGCCGTCCAGGATCGCCTTGCGGATCAGCCGGGCCACGCCCTCGCTGCTGCGCTGCGCCATGGGTAGCCCGTCGTCCGCCAGTAGGTCCATTGCGTCCGGAGTCTCCAACATCGATCTGAGCCGGCCGGAGTGGGCGTCCAGCTGTGGGGTGTTCATCTTATGGGCGGGCGTTCGGTCCGGGGCGGACCGAACCCGGAGGGGCGCCGCGGTGGCCTCGCGGTGCCGGGCCGACGGCGGTGACCCCGCAGCCGGACCCGGCCGGAACCGGTCAGGACAGAACGCCCGCCTGCGGTTCGTCCGAGACCGGGCGGGTCACCTGCCCGCTGCCCGGTGCGACGGCGACCACCGGCGGTTCGAGGTCGTCGCCGAAGTTGCTGACCCCCCAGGTGGCGATGTCGAGGCCGACGATCTCGGTCTGCTCGCTCACCCGCAGCGTGCCGGTCTTCTCGAAGATCAGGCACAGCAGGAAGCAGGGGATCGCGGCGGTGGTCATCGTGGCCACCACCCCGACCAGCTGCCACCACGGGGTGATCGTGGCGTGCCCGAGGGCGTACGCGCCGTCCAGCCCGGGGTAGCCGCCGGTCCTGGTGCCCCACTCGATGAAGCCCGTGGCCAGCGCGCCGACGATACCCGGCCCGAGCGCGAGCGGGACGACCTTCGGCTCGTCGATCCTCAGACGGCGCAGCAGCATGCTGGTGCCGAGCCCGACCAGCGGCCCGGCCAGCCCGAGGAGCAGGCACTTCACCGGGTTGCCGATGTCGAACAGCGTCCCGCAGATGACGAGGCCGGTGAGCGGGCCGAGCAGCGCCATGCTCGGGTCCCGTCGGCGGTAGGCGATCAGTGCGCCCATCAGGCCCCCGCCGAACAGCGCCGCGAAGACGTTCTCGACCACGAGCCCGAGCCCGCTGTCGGTGAACGAGATGCCGAAGAAGCCCTGGCCGGGGATGAGGTTGCCGGAACCGATCGCGACGAACGGGATGGCGAAGGTGATCAGCAGGACGCCGGCACCGACGAAGCCGAGGTGGTGGGGCACCGGTCGCGCGCCGCTGGAGTGCGAACTGAAGGCGCCGAGGCGCGGTCCGATCCGACAGGCCAGGACGAGCACCCAGGTGCCGGCGAAGATGTAGAGCGGGAAGATGCCGTCGAAGTCGTGCACGCCGCGGTTCGTCAGCGGGGACACCGATCCCCAGCACAGGTACCCGGTCAGCGGGGACAGCACGGCGCCGATGACGAAGGACATGACGTAGAGCGGCAACGGCCGGATCCGTTCCACCACGCCGGTGTGGATCAACGCCATCGTCGCCATGGCGAAGGTGACGAAGAAGATCAGGAAGATCTGCAGGACGTCGGCCTCGGGGACGGCCTTCGGGTCGAGGAGTCCGGCCGCGGTGTCGGTGACGTGCCCGCCGATCCACCAGTCCTGCAACGCCTGGAGCAGCGGGTGCGGCACTCCGAGGGCCTGGTTGAACTGCCACTGCCACAGGGCGTAGCCGCCCAGCATCAGGCTGGCGCCGCCCACCATCGCGGCGGTGATCTTCTGGATCCAGGTGTCCAGCACGTTACGGCGGCGGACCAACCCCATGTCGATGAGGCCGAGCCCGAGCACGACGAGGATGACGGCCGCCGCCGCCACCAGGTAGATGAACGTGGTCAGTACCGCATCGCTCGAGACTTGGTCCGGGAACGTCGTCAACATCCGTGTCCTCCTGAAGGAGCGCCCCCGACGTGTGGGTGTGAGCTGCGCGCTGTGGGCCGACCCGGGAGGGTGTCCTGCTACGCGGCCCTGTTTCGATCTCGTGAAGCTGTAGACAGCGCGCGGTCGGACGGTATACATGTATGCCATCACTCACAAGACTTCCGTGAGACCACTCCGCTCTCGCCGCAGAGGAGCTGCCAGGTGGATGCCGCGACCGACGAGATCTACGACCGCGCCGGCTTCGGCCGGCCGGTGCGCCGGGGGGTTCGGCCCGCGGTGCTGGTGGTCGACTTCAGCTACGGCTTCACCGACCCGCAGTACCCGACCGGGTCCGACATGACCGACCAGGTGCTCGCGACCCAGCGGCTGCTGGGCGCGGCACGGTCGGCGGGGGCCCCGGTGCTCTACACGACCATTGCCTACGACGGCGGCCAGCGGGCCGCTCTGCCGTGGCTGCACAAGGCCCCCGGCCTGGCGGCGCTGCGGCCGGGCACCCGGCTCGCCGAGATCGACGATCGGGTCCGCCCGGCCGAAGCGGACACCGTGCTGGTCAAGACCGGCGCCTCGGCGTTCTTCGGTACGCCGCTCGCCGGGATCCTCGCGGGCCTGCGCGTGGACACGCTGATCGTCACCGGCGCCACCACCAGCGGCTGCGTGCGGGCCAGCGTCGTCGACGCGGTGCAGTACGGCTACCCGGTGCTCGTCCCCCGCGAGTGCGTCGCCGACCGGGCGCAGGGCCCGCACGAAGCCAACCTGTTCGACATGCACGAGAAGTACGCCGACGTCGTCGGGCTCGACGGCGTCGTCGACTACCTCGGGTCGTTCCCGAACGCGACCGCCCACCCGACCACTGACCCCGCAGAGGTGCCGGCATGACCGCAACCGACCCCGACGTTCCGGCCCCGGCCGGCTTCGCCAGCCCCTTCGAGATCTCCACGCCGGCCGGCGCCGACGGATGGGAGAGCCTCTACCCCTACTACGCGTTGCTCAGCGAGGAGCGCCGCGGCCAGGACGAGGGCAAGTTCTGGTTCTTCGACGGGATGCACAACCCCGAGCCGCTGTTCCCGTTCGACACGATCATGACCGAGAACTGGTGGGTCGCGGTCAGCCAGATGTCCACCCGGGTCTGGCCGATCCCCACCGCGCTCGGCATCGACCACCGCATCATCAACGGTTACCTCTACATCAGCCCGAACGCGGTGACCGACCCCGAGGAGATCGCGCGGCGCGCCGTGGAGTTCGGCGAGCGCGCCGGGCACTACTACGAGAACTGGGACGAGATCTACGACCAGTGGGTCGCCAAGGCGACCGACTGCATCGAGCGGCTGAAGGCGATCCGGTTCACCCCGCTGCCGGAGATCGAGCCGGAGAGCAGCGTCTACTCCCACCGCGGCGTCTACTCCTCCTACGACCTGCTCACGACGTACGGCGAGCTGATCCACAACCTGTTCGAGATGGGCTCGTACCACTTCGAGATGCTCAACCTCGGGTACGGCGCCTACCTGACGTTCCGCGAGTTCTGCCAGCAGGTGTTCCCCGGGATCACCGACCAGACCGTCGCGAGCATGGTCTCCGGCATCGACATCCTGCTGTTCCGCCCCGACGACGAGGTGCGCAAGCTCGCGCAGCTGGCCGTCGACCTCGGGCTCACCGATGTCGTGCTGGGCTCCGACGACCCGGACGCGGTGCTGGCCGCGCTGGGCGAGCACGAGCGCGGCGGGCAGTGGCTGGAGGCGTTCGAGGCGGCCAAGGACCCGTGGTTCTGGTTCTCCACCGGCGCCGGCTACACCCACACCGACCGCGCGTGGATCGACGACCTGCGGCTGCCGTTCACCGCGCTGCGCGGGTACGTCGAGGCGCTGCAGCGCGGCGAGGACATCCGCCGCCCGCTCGAGGCCATCCTCGCCGAGCGCGTCCGGGTGACCGACGAGTACCGGGCGCTGCTGCCGACCGACGACGACCGCGCCGCGTTCGACGGCCTCGTCGAGCTGGCCCGCAAGGTCTTCCCGTTCGTCGAGAACCACAACTTCTTCGTCGAGCACCACCACCACTCGCTGTTCTGGTCGAAGGTGCGCGAGCTCGGTGACGTCTTCGTCGCGGCGGGCTTCCTGGCCGACCGGGAGGACATCTTCTACCTGCACCGCAACGAGATCTACAGCGCGCTCTACGACCTCAACATCGGCTGGGCGACCGGCACCGAGGCCCGCGGCGTGACCTACTGGCCGCCGGAGGTCGAGCGCCGCCGCCGGGTCCGCGACGCGCTCAAGCAGTGGTCGCCGCCGCCCGCGCTGGGCGTGCCGCCGGAGGTCATCACCGAGCCGCTGACGGTGATGCTCTGGGGCATCACGCAGGAGACCGTGCAGGAGTGGCTCGGCGCCGGCGACGCCGCGGCGAACGAGCTGCGCGGCGTGGCCGCCTCGCCCGGCACGGTGACCGGCCGGGCCCGGGTGATCACCGACCCGGAGCAGCTGCACGAGATCTCCCAGGGCGACATCCTGGTCTGCCGGATCACCGCGCCGAGCTGGGCGCCGGTGTTCTCCCGGATCGGGGCCGCGGTCTCCGACGTCGGCGGGATCATGGCGCACACCGCGATCGTGTCCCGCGAGTACGGGCTGCCGGCCGTCGTCGGCACCGGCTTCGCGACGGTGACGATCAAGACGGGCCAGCTCATCGAGGTCGACGGCAACTCCGGCGTCGTCCGCATCCTGTCCGAGGAGTCCGAGGAGATCACCGCATGACCGCCCCGCACGTGCTCTGGCTCGACGACGACGCGGCCCCCGGCAACCGGGTGCTCGGCGGCAAGTTCGGCAGCCTGGCCGAGATGACCGCCGCCGGGTTCGCGGTGCCGCCCGGCTTCGGCATCACCACCGACGCCTACCGCGCTTTCCTCGACGGCGCCGGGATGGCCGAGGAGGCCCGCGCACTGCAGGCCCGCGCGGCGCAGGCCGAGCTGGAGGAGGTGTCCGCGCTGAGCGCGGCGTTCACCGCGAAGCTGCAGGCCGCGCCGCTGCCGGCCGAGCTCGAGGCGACGATCCGGGAGTCCTACGCGGAGCTCGAGCGCCGCTCCGGCGTCCCCGGGCTGCCGGTCGCGGTCCGCTCCAGCGGTGAGGCCGAGGACCTGGCGGGTGCGAGCTTCGCCGGGCAGTACGACACGTTCCTGTGGATCAGCGGCGCCGACGACGTGCTGCACCACGTGCGCCGCTGCTGGGCCGGCATGTTCGGCACCGCGGTGCTGACCTACCGCCCGGACCCGGGCTCGCCGCCGCCGTCGGACCTGGGGATCTGCGTCGGCGTGCAGCAGATGGTCGACGCCCGCACCGCCGGGGTCATGTTCACCCTGGACCCGGTGACGGGCGACCGCTCCAAGATCGTGCTCGAGGGGGTCTGGGGCCTGGGTGAGGGCGTGGTCTCCGGTGACCTCACGCCCAGCCGCTACGTCGTGGACAAGGTGACCTTCGAGATCCTCAAGCGGGAGATCACCCCGCAGGACCGCCAGCACCGTTTCGACGAGGCCACCGGGCAGGTCGGGCTCGTCCCGGTGCCGGCGGAGCGGCGGGAGCTGTCCCCGCTGGAGGACGCCCACCTCACCCGGCTCGCGGGGTTGGCCAAGAAGATCGAGCGGCACCGCGGCGCCCCCCAGGACATCGAGTGGGCGGTGGCCGAGAACGGTGAGGTCCACGTGCTGCAGGTCCGGCCGGAGACGGTGTGGAGCCGGCGGGCGCCCGCGGCGCCGATCGCGGCGCGCAAGTCGGCGCTGGACCACGTGCTCGCGCGGTTCGCCGGTACCACCGTCGGCTCTCCCACGTCGTGAAAGCGGCGAGCTTCGTCTACCACCGCGCCGGCAGCGTCGCCGAGGCCGTGACCCTGCTCGACGACTACCAGGGCAGCGCGCGGATCCTCGCCGGCGGGCAGAGCCTGCTGCCGATGCTGAACATGCGGCTGTGGCGGCCCGGCGCGTTGATCGACATCAACGGCATCGACGACCTCGCAGGGGTCCGGGTCGAGGGTGGGACGACGGTCCTCGGCGCGCTGGTCCGGTACTCGACGATCGAGCGCGACCCGCTCATCGCCGACCGGCTTCCGCTGCTGGCCCGGGTGGTCCGGCACATCGGTGACCGGCAGGTCCGCAACCGCGGCACCCTCGGCGGCAGCCTGGTGCAGGGCGATCCGACCGGCGAGATGCCGCTGGCGTGCCTGGTCCTGGGTGCCGTCGTGCGGGCCGTCGGGCCGCGCGGCACCCGGGAGATCCCGGTCGCCGAGCTGTACGAGGGGTCCTACGCGACTGCTCTCGACCCGGACGAGATGGTCACCGAGATCGCGTTCCCGGCCTCCGTGGGGCACATCGCGTTCGCGGAGCGCTGCCGCCGGCACAACGACTTCGCGGTGATCAGCGTGGCCGCCACCGGGAACCGGGGCCCGGACGGGAGGTGGTCCGGTGTCCGGATCGGGCTGGGCGGGGTGGCCGACACCCCGGTGCTGGCCACCGCCGCCGCCGCGGCGCTGGACGGCACCGACCTGTCCGACGCCGCGATCGCGGAGGCGGGCCGGTCGGCGCTGGAGGTGATCGACCCGCCGACGGACGTGCGCGCCTCTGCGGAGTACCGCCGGCACCTGGTCCCGATCGACGTGGCGCGGGTGCTGGCCGAGCTGCGCACGGCGGGCGCATCCACGAGCAAGGAGAAGACGGCATGAAGCTGCGCGAGGAGTTCGAGGTCCCGGAGTCGGTCGGCGCCGTCTGGGACTTCTTCGAACGGCACGACCGGGTTGCGCAGTGCCTGCCCGGCGTCGAGGACGTGACCGTCGTCGACGCCGACAACGTGACCGTGCGGGCCACCCAGAGCCTCGGCCCGATGACGGCGACCTTCGAGGCGAGGGTGCGCATCACCGATCGGGTTCCGAAGCAGGTCATCCGGTTCACCACCACCGGCAGGAGCGTCCGCGGCGCGGTCGGCAACGTCCGCGCGGACATCGAGGCCCGGTTGCACGAGGGGGCCGGCGGCACCCGCATCGTCGTCGACGCCGACATCGCGCTGGCCGGTGCGCTGGGCAGCGTCGGGCAGAAGGTCGTGGCCAAACAGGCCGGCAAGGTGACCGCCGCGTTCGCGCAGAACCTCCAGCAGGCGCTGCAGGGCGGCGGGCGACCCGCTCTGACGGCGGCGCCGGCGGCGGCCCGCGCCGAGCTCGCCGAGATGCGGCCCGACCCGTGGTCGCGGATCGCCGCCGTACTCGGTGCGGTGTCGGTGCTGCTCAGTGCCGCCGCGCTGATCCGGAGCCGGCGCCGATGACGGTCCCGCGAACCGCGGTGGCCCCGTGGGCGGCGCCGGAGATCGCTCCGGCCACCGATGTGGAGCGGGCCGCGCAGGAGTGGATCGCGCCCTACGACCAGGCGTGGCACCTGCTGCGCACCCGGGACTGGGTGGTGTACCTGCGTCCCGACGCGCCGATGGAGCTGCGCCTCGCCGCGCTGGTGCACGACATCGAGCGGATGTTCCCCGGCGGTCCGCGCCTGGATCTGGACACCCAGGCCTGGGACGACCCCTGGTACCTGTTCGCCCACAGCACCCGCTCGGCGGAGTTCGTCGACGGCTGGCTGCGCGAGCGGTCCGACGTCACGCCCGAGCAGCGCCACGAGGTCTGCCGGCTGGTTGCGCTGCACGAGGTCGGCGGCCTGCGCGGAGGAGACGACCTGCAGGCCGCCGACTCGCTGTCGTTCCTGGAGACACTGGCCGACCCGAGCGTGTGGATCGTCTCCGGTGCCGCCTCGGCCGACCGGGCCGAGTCCAAGTTCCGCTACTCCGCCGACCGGATCCGGGTGCCCGCGGCCCACGAGCCCGCGGCCCGGCTGCTCGCGGCGGCCCTGAACGGGCTGCCGAAGAAGGAAAGGACTTGAGCCATGCGCCGACGTGTCGGCCTGATCGTCCCGAGCTCCAACACCACGATGGAGACCGAGATCCCGGACCTGCTGCGCCGCCACGAGGCTGAGCACGGCACCGGATTCACGTTCCACTCCAGCCGTGCGCGGCTGCACAACGTCGACGCCGAGTCGCTGGCGAGGATGGTCGACGACAGCGCGCGGTGCGCCGCCGAGGTCGGCGACGCCGAGGTCGACGTGCTGGCCTACGCATGCCTGGTGGCCGTGATGGCCCAGGGCGTGGGCGCGCACGTCGAGATCGAGGACCGGCTGCGCGGCGCGCTGGCCGATGGGGCGTCGGCGAGGGCCCCGATGGTCAGTAGCGCCGGCGCCCTGGTGCGCACCCTCGATGCGCTCGGCCTGCGCAAGGTCGCGGTCGTGGCGCCGTACCTGCCCGACCTGACGAAGCTGGTCGTCGGCTACATCGAGCACGCCGGTGTCACCGTCGTCGACAGCGTCAGCCTGTCCGTGTCGGACAACTGTGCGGTCGGCCGGCTCGACCCGGCCGACCTGCCGGGCCATGTGAGCCGGCTCGACCTCGGCGACGGCGTCGACGGCATCGTGCTGTCGGCGTGTGTGCAGATGCCCTCGCTCCCGGCGGTGCAGCAGGTGCAGGACGGCACGGGCCTGCCGGTGATCACCGCCGCGACGGCCACGACCCGGGAGATCCTGCTCGCCCTCGGGCTGCCGGCCGAGATCCCCGGCGCCGGTGCGGCCCTCGGGACCCCCGTCGGGGCGGGGGCGCGCTGATGGCCGTCGAGATCTCCGGGCAGGGCGTCACCGTGGAGGGCAACGGGCTGCGCCATCACGTGCTGCAGTACGGCGAGCCCGGCGCGCCGGACCTGCTGGTGATTCCCGGCATCACCAGCCCTGCCGCCACGGCCGACTTCCTCGCGGTGCTGTTCGCCGACTGGGGTTACCGGGTGCACGTCCCGGACGTACGCGGCCGCGGCCACAGCGACCGCGCCCCGGCCGGTCACTACCGGCTCACCGACTACGCCGGCGACGTCGCCGCGCTCGTCGACGCCCTCGGGCTGCGCCGCCCGGCGATCCTCGGGCACTCGATGGGCGCCCGGATCGCGGCGGCCTACGCCGTGACCCACGGGCCGGCCGACCACGCCCCGCTGCTGCTGGTCGACCCGCCGACCTCGGGGCCGGACCGCGGCCCGTACCCGACCACGCGCGAGCAGTTCCTCATCCAGCTGCACGAGGCGCAGCGCGGCACCACGGCCGACGAGGTCCGGCGGTTCTACCCGCACTGGCCCGAGCGCGAGCTGGCGCTGCGCGCCGAGGTCCTCGCGACGTGCGACGAGACCGCCGTCGTCGAGACCCACACCGGGTTCGAGGCCGAGGACTTCTTCCCGCTGTGGCGCAAGGTGACCGCACCCGCCGTGCTCATCCGCGGCGGCGTCAGCCCGGTCGTGCCCGAGGCCGCGGCCGAGGACCTGCGCCGGGCCAACCCCGGCATCGACATCGTGACCGTTCCGGACGCCGGCCACATGATCCCGTGGGACAACCTCCCCGGGTTCCTCGACGCCGTCCGGCCCTACCTGCACCGCTGAGACAGCTGAGACAAGTCGGAGAGGAGCCACCATGGACCAGAGCGTGCTCAACGAGTTGTGCCGCCGGCAGCTGGAACTCAGCGCGGTGCACGAGGGGGAGAGCGTCGTCGTCCTGTCCCAGGGTGCCGAGCGGATGGACTACGCCGACGCCTTCCTGCACGCCGCCCGCAGTCTCGGCGCCGAGACCTACCACATGCGACTGCCGGCGCCGGCACCTTCGTCGGGGGCCTGGGCCGTGGGCCAGAGCGGACTCGCCGCCAACCCGGAGGCCGTCGAGGCGCTCAAGCGGGCCGACATGCTGGTCGACCTGGTGTTCCTGCTGTTCAGCGAGGAGCAGTTCGCGGTGCAGCGGGCCGGCACCCGGGTGCTCACCGCCGTCGAGCCCGCGCCGCTGCTGGCCCGGCTGTTCCCGACCAAGGAGCTGCGCGAGCGGGTCGAGGTCGGCGCCGAGCTGCTGGCCAAGGCGCAGACGATGCGCATCACCAGCCCGCACGGGACCGACGTCACCTACCGGCTGGGCAAGTACCCGACGATGACCGAGTACGGCTACACCGACGAGCCGGGCCGCTGGGACCACTGGCCGGCGGCGTTCGTGTTCACCGGCGGGCACGACGACGGCGTCGACGGCCGGATCGTCATCGCGCCCGGCGACGTGCTGCTGCCGTTCAACACCTACGCCCGGACGCCGATCACGCTGACGATCGAGAAGGGCTTCATCACCGACATCCGCGGCGGGCTGGACGCCGAGCTGGTGAAGTCCTACATCGAGAGCTTCGACGACCCGCGCGGCTACGGCATGAGCCACGTGGGCTGGGGCCTCGACGAGCGCGCGCACTGGCACGGGCTCACCCAGTTCCCCGGCGGCATGGGCATGGAGCTGCGCTCGTTCTACGGCAACGTCATGTTCTCGATCGGGCCGAACAACGAGCTCGGCGGCCCGAACGACACGCCCTGCCACTTCGACATCCCGATGCGGAACAACAGCCTGTTCCTCGACGACGAGCCGATCGTCCTCGACGGCGACGTCGTGGTCGACGAGATGCGCCCGGCCACCGGCCGGTTCGCGAAAGGACAGCGATGAGTGAGCCCGAGGTCGAGCTCACGACCACCGTCAACGGCGAGGAGATCGACGCGGTCGTGCCGGCCCGGCTGCACGCCGCGGACTTCCTGCGCCACCGGCTCGGCCTGACCGGCACTCACGTCGGGTGCGAGCAGGGCGTCTGCGGGATGTGCACGGTGATCGTCGACGGCGCGGCGGTGAAGTCGTGCCTGATGCTCGCCGCGCAGCTGCACGGCCGCGAGGTGCGCACCGTCGAGTCGCTGGCCACCGGCGACGAGCTGAACCCGCTGCAGCGCGCGTTCACCGCCGAGCACGGTTTGCAGTGCGGATTCTGCACGCCCGGGATGCTGATGACCGCGACCGCGCTCGCCGAGCGCGGTGAGCCGCTCGAGCGCGCGGAGATCCGCGAGGAGATCGCCGGGGTGCTGTGCCGGTGCACCGGCTACGAGGGCATCGTGCGCGCGATCGAGGGCCACCTCGACGGCGCGGTGACGGGCGGGACGGCATGACCGCACTGGAACCGGCCCCGGCGCGGACCGAGACGGCTGCGCTCCCGATCGGGGTCAGCGTGCCCCGCAAGGAGGACGAGCGGCTGCTGCGCGGGGACGGTCGGTTCACCGACGACGTGCAGCCCGCGCACCTGCTGGAGATGGCTGTCGCGCGCTGCCCGTACCCGCGGGCGCGGATCGTCTCGATCGACATCTCGGCGGCCGAGCAGGTCGACGGGGTGCGTCAGATCCTGGTCGGCGCCGACGTGCGGGCCCGCAGCGAACCGCTGACCGTGCTCCGCCCGGTGCCCGGCGCGCCGAAGCTGCCCTACTACGCGCTCGCCCAGGACATCGCGGCGCACGAGGGGCAGCCCGTGGTCAGCGTCGTCGCGACCAGCCGGCACATCGCCGAGGACGCGATCGATCTGATCGAGATCGCCTATGAGCCGCTGCCGCACGTCACGGACACCACCGAGGCGCTCGGGCCGGACGCACCGGTGATCCACGAGGGCCTGCTGGAGTCGAACCTGCTGGTGGCCAACCCGGAGGGGTCGGGCGATCCGGACGCCCGGCTGGCCGAGGCCGACGTCGTGGTGTCGGACCGGTTCCACATCAACCGGGTCACCGGGCTGCCCATGGAACCGCGCGCCGTGGTGGCGCAGTGGCGTCCGGGTGCCCGTGAGCTCACCGTGCACTCCTCGACCCAGGTTCCGCACCTGGTGCGCAAGCAGCTCGCCGAGGTGCTGCGCATCGACGAGTCGTCGATCCGGGTCAGCGCGTCCGACGTCGGCGGTGGGTTCGGGCTCAAGCTCGGGATCTACCCCGAGGACGTGCTCGCCACGCTGCACGCGATGGCGCTGCGCAAGCCGGTGAAGTGGGTCGAGGACCGGATGGAGCACTTCCGGGCCACCACGCACGCCCGGGAGGCGGTGCACGATTTCACGATCGGCGCGACGTCCGACGGTCGCATCACGGTGATGACCGACACCTACGCCACCGACCTGGGTGCGTGGAACTCCGGGTTCGGCTCCGCGCAGCTGTCCAGTGTGGTGTTCACCGGTCCGTACCGGGTCACCGACGGCCGTGTCGAGCGCCGGGTCACGGTCACCAACAAGACACCGATCGGGGCCTACCGCGGCTACGGCCAGCCGGAGGTCAACTTCCCGATCGAGCGGCTGGTCGACCGGCTGGCCCGCAAGCTGGGCATGGACCCGCTGGAGTTGCGCGAGCGCAACATGATCCGGCCCGAGGAGCTGCCCTGGAAGGCGGTCAGCGGTGCGGTCTACGACAGCGGGGACTACGCACGCTGCCTGCACATGGCCGCCGAGGCCGTCGATTATGCGGGCCTGCGCCGGGCCGGCCGCGGGCCGCGCCCGGACGGCCGGCTGGTCGGGGTCGGGCTGTCGTCGTTCGTCGAGCGGACCGGGTACGCCAGTGCGCGGTTCCTCGCCCGTCGTGGGTCGCAGTTCGGGGCACACGAGTCGGTCACGCTGCGGGCCAACCGGTCCGGCGGCGTCGACATGTACACCGGGGTGTCCTCGATCGGGCAGAGCAGCGAGACGGCGTTCGCGCAGGTGGTCGCGGCGATGCTCGGCGTCGGCTACGGCGCGGTCCGGGTGCACGCCGGCGACACCAGCGACTCGCCGCTCAACACCGGCGCGTTCGCGTCCCGCACGATGATCGCCGCGGCGGGGGCGCTCAAGGAGGCGAGCGAGCGCTTCCGGGAGAAGACGCTGCGCATCGCGGCGTTCCGGTTGGAGACCGATCCGGCCGAACTCGACGTCGTCGACGACGCGGTGGTGCACCGCGGCGACCCGCAGCTGCGGCTCGCGTTGTCCGAGGTCTTCGCGATCGCGATCACGGGCCAGGGCCTGCCACCGGGCGAGGAGCCCGGTCTGGAGACGACGGCGCACTTCGAGCCGCCGGACGCCGCGTACTCCTTCGGGACCGCCGCGGCCGTCGTCGCCGTGGACCCGCAGACCGGGGACTTCGACATCGAGCGGTTCGTGCTGGTGCACGACGCCGGCACGCCGGTGAACCCGAAGGTCGTCGAAGGGCAGGTCCGCGGTGGGCTGGTGCAGGGCTTCGGGGCGGCGCTCAGCGAGGACCTGCGCTACGACCCCGACACCGGGCAACTGGTCAGCGGGTCGATGCTCGACTACTTCGCCCCGACCGCCGCTGACGTGCCGCCGATCGAGCTCCTGCACACCGAGGTGCCCTCGCCGGTCACCACGTTCGGCGTGCGCGGGGTGGGGGAGGTCGGAACGATCCCGCCCGGGGCCGCGGTCGCGAACGCGATCTGCGATGCGCTCGCCGACTTCGGCGTCGAGCTGACCAGCCTGCCGCTCACCCCCGAGTCGGTCTGGCGGGCCATCCGCGACGCCCGGGAGGCGCGCGGCTGACCCGGATCGCCCCGCTCGCCGGACACCGACGCCCACGACCGATCCCTTCCGGTCGTGGGCGTCGGCGTTCGTGGGCTGGCGCCGGGCGCCGCGATGCCGTAGCTTTCTGCCAGTAGGTTGCAAGAAGATGTCCCGGGAAGTCCGGGATCTGTGTCGGTGATCGTTCTGGCAGCTCGGCTCCGACGCGACGTGGGGACCCGCACCGGCACCGGCGGCGCGGGTCCCGACGTGTCCGGGGAGGGCCGGGCGGCCGAACGGTGGCCTCGCTCGCAGCGGGCTGGGAGGATGGGCCGGCGGTGCGGTGGTCCGGCCGCTGCGGGCGGTCCACCGGTGCCGCGTCGGAGGTGATCGACGTGTCTGGTGAGCGCGGGCCCGAGGCCGGGTCCGGAATCGGCGAGTCCCTGCCGCCGTCCCCCGGCCGACGCTTCGGCGACGGCCTCGCCGTCGGCCCGGACCTGCGCGGTGCCGCCGAGGTGGCCGTCGCGCAGGCGCTGGCGCCGCTGGGCGGTGCCACCCCGGATCTCCTGTGCGTGTTCGTCGCCGGTGGCGGCCGGGGTGCCGACGGGGACGCCGCCGCGCAAGCCGGGCTGCGCGCGATGGAACTCGGCGGCGCGCGCACCACGATCGGCGCCACCGCCGGTGGTGTCATCGGTGACGGGCGCGGCGTCGAGGACGTGCCCGCGGTGGCCGCCTGGGCCGCGATACTGCCGGGCGTCGAGATCCGGCCGTTCCGGCTCACGGTCGAACGCAGCGAGACCGGTGCGGACGTCACGGGTCTGCCGCAGCTACGCGCCGACGACCGGCTCGCGGTGCTGCTGGTCGACCCCTACTCCTTCCCGACCGGCGGCTTCCTGCAGCGGTGCAACGCGGTGCTTCCCGGATTCCCGCTCGTCGGCGGCCTGGCGAGTGTGGCGTCCGGACCGGGCGGCAACCGGCTGTTCCTCGACGGTGAGGTGCTGCTCGGCGGCGCTGTCGGAGCGCTGCTCGGCGGCGACGTCGCGGCCCGCGCGATCGTCAGCCAGGGCTGCCGCCCGATCGGGCCGACGATGGTGGTCACCAGAGCCGAGCGCAACCTGCTCGTCGAACTCGCCGGTGCCCCGGCCTACACCCGGCTCGGCGAGATCGTCACCGCGCTGCCGCCCGCCGAGCAGGAGTTGGTCGGACGCGGTCTGCAACTCGGCGTCGCGATGAACGAGTACGCCGAGGAGCACGGCCGCGGTGACTTCCTCATCCGCGGGGTGCTCGGTATCGACGTCGAGAGCGGCGCGGTCGCGGTGGGCGACGTCGTGGGGGTCGGGCAGAGCGTCCGGTTCCAGGTGCGCGACGCGGCCGCGGCGGACGAGGACCTGACCGAGCTGCTGGCCGGCGCGGTGGCCGACGGACCGGCGCGCGGTGCGCTGTTGTTCTCCTGCAACGGCCGCGGCCGCGCCATGTTCCCCAGCGCCGACCACGACGTGGGCGCCGTGCGCGCCGGGCTGGGCACCGACGGCGTGGCCGGTTTCTTCGCCGCGGGCGAGATCGGGCCGGTGGGCGGGCGTAACCACCTGCACGGGTTCACCGCGTCCGTGCTCGCGTTCCAGTGATCCGCCATCGACCGCGGGAGACGGAACAGGCCCGGCCCGCCGGAGAGGCGGACCGGGCCTGCGGTCGCTGCAGTGGTGGCCGGCCCCCGCCGGCAGGGTGTCAGATGAACTGCTGAACACCCGAGTTCTGCGAGCCGCCCGCGTCGGCGTTCTGGTGGACCGGGGCGAAGTTGGCGATGCCGCCGACGTTGGTGGCCGGGTTGACCTGGGCGTTGACGCCGATGAGGCTGCCGCCCTGGAAGGCGTGCTGGTCGCCGCCGCGGTGGTGGCCGCCGTTGCCGCCGAACTGCTGGATGCCGGTGTTCTGCGAGCTGTCGGCGTTGGCGTTCTGGTGGACCGGGGCGAAGTTGGCGATGCCGCCGACGTTGGTGGCCGGGTTGACCTGGGCGTTGACGCCGATGAGGCTGCCGCCCTGGAAGGCGTGCTGGTCGCCGCCGCGGTGGTGGCCG
>NZ_JAAXLA010000112.1 GCF_012911935.1 Pseudonocardia acidicola
GCATCGTCACCGCACAGCCCGCCTCGGCCGACGGCGAGCCGACCACGCCAACCGAGGCACTGACCGCATAAACTCAACCAAGATCACGCGGAGTCGATCTCATACACCAGCTCCGCGGACGTGGCCCGACCCGCTGCGTGGTGCTCCATACCATCATGTGGACTTCTCGCCGTACCAGCCTTGCACCCCACCGGCAACCGTGGGGTTGTCCGCGAGGTTCTCACCCTGGCCGTTCGGATTCGGGTCGTGGCACAGCTGGCCCAACGGCGCCGTGATGTTCGCCCACCCCTGCGCCGCGGCGGCCAGCGAGTCGTCCCAGGTCAGTGCCGACGTCCCGACTTCGCTGCGATATTGATTCTGCAACTGCACGATCGTGGCTTGATCGGCGGCACCAACCGCAGAGGGGGCGGTGGCCCCGGTGGAACCGGTCGGGCCTCGAGGACGCCCGACCTCGTGACAACTACCTCTGGGCCGAAGCGCCCGGCCCCGACTTCACCACCATCTCGTTACAGGAAAGCGCCGACGGCAGCCACATCATGTTCCTCGTCGCCTCCTCCCCCTGCGTCTGGCCCGACGGCACCCCACAACCCTGACGTCCGCCGTCGCGACGGCGGACGGCGTCCGCTGCGACGGGGTCGGGTAACCTCCGTGAGCAGTTGATCAACCTTCGGTGCCGGGCCGCCTCCCGCGCCGCGCACCGGCCTGCCCCGCGACCGCAGGAGCGCATCCATGAGCACATCGCCCGAAGTGGACGCCGTCCGTTCGCGGATCTCGTCCAAGTGGACGCAGCCGATCCCACCGCGAGCCGACGAGAACATCAAGCTCGTCCAGCGGAAGATCAACCAGAACCTGAAATACGCGCAGCCGGGGGTCACGGCGAGCGACCCGGCCGACCGCGTGCGACTGCCCGGATCGCCCAGCCTCATGGCACAACTGGGACAGCCACTCCAGGCCGCGACGAACGAGGGGCCGAGCGAGCACGCGGACGAACCGGCGGATTCGGACGACTGGCTGGCTCGGGCGTCGGAAGAACGGATGGCCAACCAGTGGGAGCACGTCACGGCGCGGCTGCTCCGCGACTTCGCCCCGGCGGGCGGCCCCGACGCCGACGCCGTGCTGGCTCACATCGCCGAGCAGCGCACGGCCCTCGACGAGGCGACGGTGCGCGACTACCTGCCGGTGCTGGTGGAGCGGGCGGTCCGGCGGCTGCTCACACCGGAGGAAACCGGGAGCTGACCGGGGCGGGCAACGCCGGTCGGGCCCGGCCCGGTCGGGCCCGACCCGCTGCTCACGCAGGCCGGATGGCCTGCCGAGCGGCCGCCAGCCGAGCGGTCATCTCCTCGAGGAACTGCCCCGTCGCCGTACCGAGCATGCCCAGGCAGCGCAGGAAATGGTCGTGGACGTCCGTCGGCTCAGCCACGAGCAGCTCGACGGATGCACACACGTTGTCCAGCGCCGGGTTGAGGTACACCTTCGCGACCTTGGTCACCCGCGACGCCGCCGACGCCGCCAGCGCCGCCGCCTCGACCTCGGTCTCGTTCGCGAGTGGGTAGAAGTTGGGGAAGAGCAGGTGGAAGTAGGTGTCCTCCTGCGTCTCCATGATGAAGTGGTGCCGGCCCTCGAAGCGGAAGTGGATGTCTCCCTCGTCATCGACCTTCGGGCGGAATCCCTGCTCGGTGAGGAACTCGACGTGCAGATCCCGGATCTCGCTCCAGGTCATCCTTCCCCCAGTTCGGTGAACGCGACATGCCTGCCTGTTGATCATAGGGACCACCCCGCCCGCCGGGATCAGGAGATGCGGCCCGGCCGTGCCGCGTCCTCCACTCGACCTCCCCGCACGTGCGGTTACGCCCGCGGGGAGAGGGGGACACCCGGGGCCGGGCGCAGGGCCGCCGTGGTGGCCATGCCGGCGGTCAGCGCCGCACCGTGCAGGTCACGCAGCACGAGCAGGGCGGAGACCTCGCCGCCGAGGCTCCGATGTCCGCGGCGAGGCCGGCCGAGGCGTGCGAGCGGATCGGGCCGATGGCGCAGCTGTTCGGGCAGTCCGAAGCGCCGATGATGATCTCCACGATGCCCCCGCGGACCATCGCCGCCCGGACGGCTCGATCGCCACCGAGCGGCTCTCCTCCGCCGGCCGCCCGTTCCTGCTGATCACCGTGGCCATCATGGGCGAGGACGGCCGCCTGCTCGCACCGGGCGAGCGCGGCGAGATCGTGGTCCGCAGCGCGCTCGCTGGTGATGGCCGGCTACTACAAGAACCCCGAGGCCACGGCCGAGGCCGGCAAGCACGGCTGGCACCACACCGGCGACATCGGCCATCTCGACGACGACGGGTTCCTGTTCATCGTCGACCGGGCCAAGGACATGGTCATCACCGGCGGGTTCAACGTGTACTCCGCCGAGGTCGAGCAGGCACTCATGGCCCCCGACGCCGTACGTGACTGCGCCGTCATCGGCCTGCCCGACGACAAGCGAGACGAGCGGGTCACCGCGGTGGTCCGGCTCCAGGTGGGCACCACCGTGGAGGCCGACGCACCGATCGCCTTCGTCAAGGAGCGGATCGGCAGCGTCAAGGCACCCGAGCAGGTGGAGTCTGGCCCGATCTTCCCCGCTCGACGGTCGGCAAGGTCCTCGAGACCGATATCCGCCGCGAACTCCTCGGCTGAGCGCCGCGCCACGGCACGGACATCTCGACGACGCCGGCCCCGACGACTGCGATGCGCACCTCGGACAGGTTCGTCGGGACCGATCCTCGGCACCGCTGTCACGCATGGGAATGATCAGGCACCGCACAGGGAACGCTCGGCATGAAAGCCGTTGGACGGTGCCAGCTCATGGCCCTGTCCGGTGGAGGTGGATGCGATGGGTCGGGACGACACCCGTGTCGAGAGACACGCTCGTCCACAGCCACCTGGTACGAGCCCACGTCAGCGGCGAGCCGGCCGAGGAGTCGTCGAGAAACACGTGGTGTCGTGTCCGGCGCGACCAGGCCCGGACGCGGGGTGGGCTCGGGACCGACGTCTGTCGACGACCACGACCATCGCCCCTCGCAACCGAGTGCGGTGTGCGGCTATGACAGGCGGCAACCGGTTAACGCTCCTGCCGTGGCCCGCGATCGCTGGCCCGCAGCAGCGAGCCCGATGAGGAGGCCGCCATGCCGCTCGCGGCGCCCGCGCCAGCCCGGGCTCATCCACGGCTGGCGCTGCTGGCCATCGCGCTCGTGCTCCTGGCAGGGTGCACGTCCACCGGTTCGGGGACGCCGAGCACGATCGGCCAGGTGGTGGATGGACAGCTGGCGCAGAGGCTCAAGAGCGACGTGAGCGAATCCGGAGCTTTCACCCATCTGCAAGCATTACAGAAAATCGCCGATGAGCACGGCGGACATCGCGCCGCCCCAGGCCCCGGATACCAGGCGAGCGTCGACCACGTCATCGCCGCTCTGCGCGCCGCCGGCTACGACGTCGGCACCGCGGCCTACGGATTGTCCCAGCGGGAAGGCGGTGGTGACGGCCAGATGACGTCGCAGAACATCATTGCGCAGACGCGAACCGGCGATCCAGGACACGTGGTGATGATCGGCGCCCATCTGGATTCGGTGAAGAAGGGTCCCGGCATCGTCGACGACGGCTCCGGTGTGGCGGCGCTGCTGAACATCGCCGGCCACCTCGGCGCATCACCACCGGTGCGAAACGCTGTCAGATTCGCTTTCTTCGGCTCGGAGGAGAACGGCTCGCAGGGGTCGAGGAGCTACATCGAGAGCCTTTCCGCCGAAGACCGCGGAAAAATCATGCTGTATCTGAACGTGGACATGGTCGCCTCGCCGAACGGCGGATACTTCGTGCAGGGCGGAACGGGGAGCAACAAGTCAGCAGCCGGACCTCCCGGTTCCGCCACGGTTGCGCATGTCCTCGCCGACCAGCTGGCCAAGACCGGGGTGACCGCCCAGATGATCGAGTTCGTCGGGGATGACGAGTCGCCGTTCGTCGCCGCGAACATTCCGGCTGCCGGAGCGGAGAACGGCGACCGCAGGAAGAAGAGCGAGGAACAGGCTCAGATCTGGGGCGGCCAGGCGGGGCAGGAATTCGACCCCTGCTATCACACCGCCTGCGACCGCCTGGACAACGTCAATCGCATCGTGCTGGACCACTACCTGCACGCGCTCGCCGGAACCGTCGCCTACTTCGCGACATCGGGCGAGAAGCTCTCCTGAACTGCCGCGAGGACGGCGTCCGCACAAGCGCCGGCGTCGAGGCTGACCGGTCCGTCGCGGCGGGCTGCAGGCCAGGTTCCGCTGCCGTCACTCCACCAGGCCGTGATCCCCGACGGCCCTTCAGGTGCCGCAGTAGGTCACGTAGGGGGCGGAGCCCGTGGCCGCGGGCTCGCGGTAGCTCTCCAGGCCGGGACGCTCGACGAACGGACGGGCAAGCACCTCGACCAGCCGCTCGAACGGCGCCGTGTCGCCGTCGGTCGCGGCGGTCAGCGCCTCCTCCACCCGATGGTTGCGCGGGACATAAGCCGGGTTGATCCGGTCCATGGACGCCGCTACGGCGGTCCGGTCCGGTGGCAGCAGTGTCTGCCACCGCGCAGCCCAGGCGTCGAACGCCTCCGGTTCGGCGAACAGGGACCGCACGGGTTCCGGGCGTCCCCGCAGGTGCGGCGACAGCGCCCGGAAGAACAGGGTGAAGTCGACCTGTTGGGCGTTCAGCAGCTCCAGCAGGTCCTGGGTCAGCCGCCCATCGGCCGCTCCCAGGCCGAGTTTCGCCGCCATCCCGTCGGCCGCGTACCGGTCGTAACGCTCGGCGAACGAGTTCAGCACGTCGGTGGCGGCCTCGACCGCTGCGTCCGTGCTCTCGTCGATCAGCGGCAGCAACGTCTCCCCGAGACGCGCCAGGTTCCACTGGGCGATGCGCGGCTGGTTTCCGTACGCGTAGCGGCCACCGTGGTCGATCGAGCTGAAGACCGTCGCGGGGCTGAAGGCGTCCATGAACGCGCAGGGCCCGTAGTCGATGGTTTCGCCGGAGATCGTCATGTTGTCGGTGTTCATGACGCCGTGGACGAACCCGACGAGCATCCACCGCGCCACGAGCGCGGCCTGCGCATCGACGACACGTCGGAAGAACTCCAGGTACGGGTCCTGCACCCCTGCCGCCTCAGGGTGGTGGCGCGCGATCGCGTAGTCGGCCAGCTTCTGCACGAGCGCCGGGTCACCGGACGCGGCGGCGTACTGGAACGTGCCGACGCGCAGGTGACTCGCGGCGACGCGGGCGAGCACCGCACCCGGCAGCGTCGCCTCCCGGAAGACCTCCTCACCGGTGGCCACCACCGCGAGCGCACGGGTCGTCGGGATGCCGAGCGCGTGCATCGCCTCCCCCATCACGTACTCGCGCAGCATCGGCCCGACGGCCGCCTTCCCGTCGCCGCCGCGCGCGAACGGGGTGCGGCCAGAGCCCTTCAGGTGCAGGTCGCGGCGCTGCCCCCGGCAATCGATGAGCTCGCCGATCAGCAGCGCCCGGCCGTCTCCGAGCCGGGGCACGTACCCACCGAACTGGTGGCCGGCATAGGCCTGGGCGACCGGGGACACCCCGTCCGGCACCCCGCTGCCGACCAGCAGCGCGACACCCGCCGGCTCCCGCAATGCCCGGGGGTCAGCGCCCAGCTCCGCGGCCAGTTGCTCGTTGAGCACCAGCAGCTCGGGCGCCGGCACCGGCGCCGCCGTCCACGGCACGCACAGGCCGGGCAGCGCTCGGGCGTAGGAGTCGTCGAACTCGAACAGCACCCGGGCGGCGACGGTCATGAACCCGAGGCTACGTGGTCGCGCGGCCGGCCCGAGCCGAACGTCCGCGGCAGCAGCCGGGCGACGTTCCCCGCACAGGTGCCACGTCCCGTTCGGGAACACCTCACCGGAGCGGGACCTCTTGGCCCCGCACTGCCGGGACGTCCCGTCTTCCGACGGGACGGTCAGCTAGGGCCGTTTCGACGGCGGCTCGGTCTCCGACTCCTCAGCCATCGGCTCGCGATCCCGAGCCCCGGTGTCGAGGAACTCGGCCATCGGCTCCCGATCCGCGGGCCCGGCGTCGAGCTCCTCGGCCATCGGCTCCCGATCCGCGGGCCCGGCATCGAGCTCCTCGGCCATCGGCTCCCGATCCGCGGGCCCGGCATCGAGCTCCTCGGCCATCGGCTCCCGATCCGCAGGCCCGGCGTCGAGCTCCTCGGCCATCGGCTCCCGATCCGCAGGCCCGGCATCGAGGAACTCGGCCATCGGCTCCCGATCCTTCGGCCCGGTGTGCGACTGCTCAGCCATCGGCTCCTCATCCTCCCCGCGCGTGTTCCGGCGGACGAGAAGGACATCGTCATCCCGCTGCCGGGCTGGCGGTAGCCCTCATGCGCGGGAATCCACCTGATGCGCGGCCAGCAGTAGCGGTCCTCATGCCTCGCCGTCGCCCGCTACCGGCAGGAACGCGCCGACGAGCACCCCGCCGCGACGACCGCCGGGGAAGCCGGCCGGGTCGGACCGGTGACGACGATCGGCGCCGGCAACGCTTCCCGCCACCGGACGACCGTGGGTCGCGACGGCCCGATCAGCGCTCGGACCCGCCCGGCGTCCGCCCGTGCTCCAGATAGAACACGCCGCCTCCGGCGCCGATCGCGGAACGAATACGACGGGCGAGGCGTGGAAGGACGTAGCTGTCCAGTTCTGCGAGCTCGACCCACTCCCATCGGTCCAGCTCATCGGCCGCGAGCCGGATGCGGTCCTGGTCGGCGCCGAGGTCACCGCAGTCGAACAGGAACAGCAGCTTGTCCCCCTCGCGCTCGTGCGGTGCCCAATCCACCGCGATCAGCCGGCGAGGTGTCCGCTCGAGCCCGAGCTCCTCGGCGACCTCACGGCGGCATGCTGCGGCCGGCGATTCGCCGCGCTCGACGTAGCCGCCCGGGATGTCCCACATGTCCTTGTAGACGGGGTGGACCACCAGCACCCGGCCGGCTCCGTCGAGGAACAGCGCGCCCGCCGCGACACGCGGCGTGGCGAAGGTGCTGCTCGGATCCTCGCTCGGTAACAGCTGCTCAGATCTCCCGCAGCGTGTCCCGCACCGTCCGGCCCTGCGCGAGAATCTTCTCCGTGTAGTCCGCGGCTGCGGGACCGACGGATCCGGCACCCGGGCCGATCGGCCCGGATCCCGCGACGCCGGCCCGGCGCAGCCGCGCCGGGTCCTCCTGGTCCAGCTCGGCGGCGATGTCGGCCAGCTCGGACAGGTTCTCCTCGATGACGTGCAGCTCGCCCGCGACGTCCCGGCCGCCGTTCTCCGGCACCGGCCCCTGCGCGAGCAACACCGCCGACCACAGGACCGGGCCCAGCAGCCGGTCCGGGTCGATGGTCGCCGACCGCCATGCCCGGCTCGCCGCTATGGCACCGGCCAGCTCACAGAGCCGTCCGGCGGCTGAGTCCCGCTCGACGTCGAGGCTGAACACCGCACTCCCGGTGCGCGCCTGGTAGCGCCGTTCCGGGCTGTTGACCAGGTGGATCAGCGAGAGCAGGAACCCTGCCAGCACGACACCGATCGGGATCCCGGCGACGAACCACACCGCGACCCACAACCAGCTACCGCCACCCAGGACCGCGGCCGTCACAGCTGCGCAGACCAGCACCAGCGCCGTCGTGGCCCCGGCCGGGAACCTGCTGTAGACCAGCGTGCCCCGGTCGTCGATCGAATAGTGCGTTCCCGCGACGATCTCCGGATCGAAGACCGTGTAACCCCTCCCCGTGTGGACCATCGTCGTGAGGTGCTGGTCCTGAACGACCGCGCCCAACCGTTCCATCGTGCTGTGATCCCGTCCCGCATGCGCCCTGCCATCGGGATCATCTGTGGTCGGCGGGGCTCCGTTACCCGGTTGCCGTCGTGTCGCGCCCACCTGCGATGTAGATCACGTTTGGGATCCCGCCGCTGCTTCCCACCAGCGCAAGTGCGGCGCGCAACGCGCTCGCGGCGTCGAGTGTGGCGTCCCGCGCGGCAGCGCTGATCGCGGTGAAGCTGGCGTAGCCGTGGACGAGTCCGGCGAAGCGGCGGGCCACCACCGGCACACCCGCCGCGCGCAGCCGGTCGACGAGTTCCTCGCCCTCGTCGCGCAGCGGGTCGAACCCTGCGGTCGACAGGTAGACCGGCGGCATGCCGGTGAAGTCCTCCGCCCGCAGGATGGCGCCGCGGGCGTCGTCGGACGGCACGCCGTCGGGCAGGTACATCCGTTCGAGCTCGGCCAGGTACTCGGCGGTCAGGCCGAACCCGGTGGCGAACAGCTTGCGGGAGCCGCCGCTGCGCTCGGCGTCGGTCGCCGGGTAGAGCGCGAGCGTGAACGCCGGCACGTGATCCCCCACGACGGCCTGCTGGTGCGCGACGACGAGCGCGAGATTGGCCCCCGCACTGTCCCCGCCCACTGCGAGCAGGTCCGGGTCGGCACCGAGCGCAGCGGCCTCGGCCCGGGCGTAGCGGAACGCGGCGATGGCGTCGTCGAGCGCAGCCGGGTAGGGGTGCTCGGGCGCGAGCCGGTAGTCCACCGACAGCACCCGCACCCCGGCCTGGGCGGCGAGCAGCCGGCACAGCGGATCGGTCGAGGCCAGGCTGCCCAGCACGAACCCGCCACCGTGGTAGTAGATCAACAGCGCCGAGCGGTCGGGCACCCCCGGCGGCACGTACAGCCGGGCGCCGATCGTCCCGGCGGCACCCGGCAGACGCAGGTCACGGGTCACGACGTCGTCGAGTTCGCTGTCGGCGGCGAGCTCGGCGGCGAAGTCGGCCTGCCGGCGCTGCTCGGCCAGCGCGGCCTCGCCGACCGGACCGTCGTGCCCGCTCGCCATCACCTCACCGACACGGTTCAGCAACTGCAGATCGAGATCGAGCAACTGGCCGTCGACGCGGATCTGCGGGCCTGCCAACAGACGTTTCACCGGTCGCGGCAGGCCGAACAGCACCCGGAAGCCCCATCGCAGCGCCCGCACCCGGACCCTCGAGCGGATCATGTTCGCAACGTACGCCGCTGCGCGGCCGTCAGGTCATCCGTCGAATGTGTACCGCAACACGGCCAGCATGTCGTCCGGGTCGGGCTTGCCACTGCGCACGCAGGCCCGCACCGCGGCGTCGATCCGATCGCGCTCCACACCGGAGCCGATCAGCACCAACTGTGTCTGCCGCGGCTCCCCGCGGGCCCAGCTCGAGCGGTCGAACCGCAGGTAGCGGCCGACGGCGTGCAGCGTGAACCGCTGCCGCGGCCCGGGAACTCCGAAGTGGACGAACCCCTTGATCCGGTACACGCCCGTGGGGCGGGCGTCGAGGAAGCCGACCAGCAGGCGCGGGTCCAGGGGCTGCTCGATGGAGATCCCGACACTGTCGTACGCGGCGTGCAGATGTCCGGAGTGGTCCCCGTCGTGGTCGGTGGCCTGCCCGAGCATCATCTGGCGACCGGCGACGACGCCGATGTCGAACAGCAACCGGGGGTCGACCACGCCGTGGCTGGTCGGCACCACGGGAGCTCGGTCGTTGGCCGCCCGGCACAGCCTGCGCACCCGCCAGAGCGCCGCCGCGTCCACCCGGTCGGCCTTGTTCAGCACGACCAGATCGGCCAGCCCGACGTGCCGGTCCAGCTCGGGATGCCGCTTGCGGGTGGCCTCGAACTCCGCCGCGTCGACCACCTCGACCAGCCCACCGAAGCGCAGGCGTGGGTTCTCGCAGCTCAGCACGAGCTGGACGAGGGTGCCGGGGTCGGCGATGCCGCTCGCCTCGATGACGATCACGTCGATGGCCGCGTCCGGGTGCGCGAGCCGGTCGAGCAGGGGCGCGACGCCGTCCTCGCCGACCGCGCAGCACAGACAGCCGTTGCCCAGCGAGACCATCGCGTCGGCCTGCCCGCCGACGAGCATGGCGTCGATGCCGATGCTGCCGAAGTCGTTGACGACCACGCCGATGCGCACATCGAGGCTGTTCGCGAGCAAGTGGTTGAGCAACGTCGTCTTACCGGAGCCGAGGAAGCCGGCGAGGACGACGACCGGGATCTTCCTGCCCTTCACGGCGAATGCCTATCACGCCGGCCGCCCACCGCTCGCGGTCCCGCGCCGCAGCGGCAGGATGAGTACATGGCTCAGGTAACCGCCACCGCCGAGCGCACGGTCAGCGCCCCTGCCGACCGGGTGCGCGCGGCCGTCGCCGACTACGAGACGACCCGTCCGAAGATCCTCACCGACCACTACAGCGACTACGCCGTGCGCAGCGGCGGCCAGGGCGCCGGGACGACCGTGCACTGGAAGCTCGCCGCCACCGAGAAGCGGGTGCGCGACGTGCTGGCCGAGGTCAGCCAGCCGGCCGCGGACCAGCTCGTCGAGCGCGACACGAACTCCAGCATGGTCACCACCTGGACCGTCACCCCGGCCGGGGATGCTGCCAGCACGGTCACGATCACCACGACCTGGAACGGGGCCGGCGGCATCGGCGGCTTCTTCGAGAAGACGTTCGCGCCCAAGGGCCTCAAGCGGATCTACGACGGCGTGCTGGCCAACCTCGACCAGGCCGTCCGGGGCTGACCGGCACTGGCGCGAGGCGGCCCGGCCGTCCAGCATGGACGCCGGAGCCACGACGAGGAGGAGCCCGGATGACCGACCCGGACGGCACGGCCGGCGTGATCGCGGTCGCCGGGGAGGCCCTCGTCGACATCGTGCCCGCTCCTGTCGACGGCTACTTCGAGCTGGCGCCCGGCGGCAGCCCCGCCAACGTGGCGGTCGGCCTGGCCCGGCTCGGCGTCCCCGCCCGGATGATCGCACGCATCGCCGACGACCTGCTCGGCCGCCGGCTGCGCGCGCATCTGGAGGGCAACGGCGTCGAGCTCGACCACGTCGTGACCGCGGACGAGCCCACCTCGCTGGCGCTCGTGTCGGTCGGACCGGACGGCGGGCCGAGCTACGACTTCCGGATCAGCGGCACGGCCGACTGGCAGTGGACGGCCGCCGAGCTCGCCGGAACGCTCCGGCCCGGCGCGGCCGGACCGGTGCTCGCGGTGCACTCCGGCTCGCTCGCACTGACCACCCCGCCCGGCGCGGCGGCGCTGCGGGAGCTGCTGGGGCGTGCCGCGCCGGACGCCACCATCAGCTACGACCCGAACTGCCGTCCGCTGCTGATGGGCGACCCCGCGGACGTGCTGCGCGGGGTGCACGACCTGCTCGCGACCGCCGACGTCGTCAAGGTCAGCGCCGAGGACCTGGAATGGCTGGCCCCCGCAACGACGCCCGAGCGCCTCGTCGAGGACTGGCTGGGCCGTGGTCCCGCGCTGGTCGCGGTGACGCTCGGTCCCGACGGCGTGCTGGCCGGCAGCGCGTCCGGGCTACGCTCGCGGCGCCCCGGGCGCCGGGTCGAGGTCGTGGACACCGTCGGCGCCGGCGACAGCTTCTCCGCGGCACTGCTCGCCGGGCTTCATCGCCACGGTCTGCTCGGCGCACAGGCCCGGCCGGCGCTGCGGGCGATCGACGCGGAGACCCTCGACACCGTGCTCGACGGCGCGGTGGCGGCTGCGGCGATCACCTGCTCCCGGCGGGGTGCCGACCCGCCGACGTCGGCCGACCTCGCCGCCGGCGCGGCCACCGGGCAGCCGGCCGGACCCTGACATGGGAGTACGCGGCCGGTGGTGTCCGAGCACCACCGGCCGCGTACGAGGGTCGTGAGCGGCGGATTCCGGCCCCAGATCCATTCGTCGCCCGCCGCCCACGAGCTAGGGGGGCGGCGCCGGCTGCCGGGCGCCGCCGGCGCCCTCGAGCATGCGGGGCGCGCGGTCCGGGTAGTCGCGCGGCTGGCCGGTGGCCGGGTCGCCCGGGGCCAGCGAGAGCGTCGCCGCCACGCTCTCCGGGAGCGCCCACTGCTTGGCCCAGTCCAGGTGCATCGCCGTGGCCCCGCCCGCGGGCGGGAAGTAGTCCAGTTGCACGGTCATGGTCATCGGACGTGGCCGGAACGCGTCGGTCTTCGGGGTGGAGTACCACTCCGTGCCGTTGACGTACGCGGTGATCTTCTGCGGGGTCCACTCCAGTGCGTACGCCGACCACTGGGTCGAGTCGTGCCGCACCGAGCCGTGGACCGGCTCGGGGCCGCAGGCATGCCGGTCGGGCGGGAGGGTGGTGCCGTCGACCGCGGCAACCGATCGGGACATGTCCGACATGTGCACCGCCGCCACCTCCCGTAACTCCCGCCTCAGGTCTGCGCTCATTTCACCGCAGATCGTGAGCGGAGCCGAGATCGACCACCCGGTCGAGTGGCCCCCCATCGAGACCTTGCCTCGGGTTCGTCCGGTCGTCGACAGCACTGCGTAACGATCATGGCGTCACCCGGCGTGACGGCAACGGGGTCCGCACCCGACACTGCTCGGGTGCACACACCCCCACTCGCGGACGCACACGGCCTGGCACCGCACCCCGAGGGCGGTTGGTACCGACGCACCTGGACCTCGCCGATGACGGTCGAGACCGCCTACGGTCCGCGACCGACCGCGACGGCGATTCTCTACCTGCTCGACAGGGAGTCACGGTGGCACCGAGTCCGCTCGACCGAGCTGTGGCTCTGGCACAGCGGAGCCCCGGTTGCACTGTCACTCGGTGGGGGCGGGATTCGGCCCGAACCCGGTGAACCGCTGCGGCTGGGGCCGGCGGCGCCGCAGTTCGAGGTGCCGGCCGGACACTGGCAGTCGGCCCGGCTGCTCGGGACCGAGCCGGCGCTGGTCAGCTGCGTGGTGTCGCCGGGCTTCGACTTCGCCGACTTCGAACTGGCCGAGGCGGGGCCGTGAACCCCCTGCTCCGAGCCGCCCTGGTCACCGGCGCGGTCGCCGCGGTCGTCGTCGGGCTGCCCTGGGGGTTGCAGCGGCGGCTGATCTACCTGCCCGGCGGCGACACGGTGCCGCCGGTCGGTGCCGCGCTACCAGGTGCGGTCGAGATCGTTCTCGACACCGAGGACGGGCTCGCACTGCGCGCCTGGCTGGTCCCACCCACCGGGCCGGACCGCGGACGGACCGTCCTGTTCACCCCCGGCAACGCCGGGTCGCGGGCCGACCGGGCACCGCTGGCACGGCGGCTGGCGGCCGACGGCTTCGGCGTGCTGCTGCTGGACTACCGCGGGTTCGGCGGCAACCCCGGCCGACCGAGCGAGGAGGGGCTCGCTGCGGACGCCCGGGCGGCGTACCGCCACCTCGTCGACAATCACGGCGTGGACCCGCGGCGGGTGCTGCTGCTCGGCGAGAGCCTGGGCACGGCCGTCGCGACCCGGCTGGCCGGCGAGCGGCGTGTGGGCGGGCTGGTGCTGCGCAGCCCGTTCACCGCACTGGCCGACGTCGCGGCGCGGCACTACCCGTTCCTGCCGGCCCGCGCGCTGTTGCGCGACCGCTACGAACTGCAGACGCGGATCCGCGACGTCCGGGTGCCGACCGCGGTGGTGCTCGGCGGCGCCGACGAGATCGTCCCGCCGGAGCAGAGCCGTGCGGTGGCCGCTGCCGCGCCGCGGCTGGTCGAGGTGCTGGAGATCGCCGGTGCCCGGCACAACGACCCGGAGCTCACCAGCGGTGACGCACTCGTGGCGGCGCTGCGCGCCTGTGCGCGGTAGGTGGCGCCCAGCCACCACCTACCGCGCACGAGCACGTCAGCGCCACTTGATGCTGCAACCGATCGACGGGTACTGCTCCGGTGAGACGGGGCGCCCGGCGAGCACGGCGTCGACGGCGGCACGCACGTCCGCGGCGGTCACCGGGATGTCGTTGCTGCGGCGGGCGGCGTCGAGCTGGCCGCGGTAGACCAGCCGCCGGTCGCCGTCGAAGACGAAGTTGTCGGGCGTGCACACCGCCGAATAGGCACGGGCGACGTCCTGGCTCTCGTCGTAGAGGTACGGGAACTCCCAGCCGTGCCTTTTCGCCTCGGCAACCATCTGGTCCGGGCCGTCCTGCGGGTAGCTGGTGACGTCGTTGCTGGAGATCGCCACCATGGCGACGCCCTGCGCGGCCAGGTCGCGGCCGAGCTGGGCGAGCCCCGCGGCGACGTGCTGCACGTACGGGCAGTGGTTGCAGATGAAGGTGACGACCAGCGCCGGGGACGCGGCGAAGTCGGCGAGCCGGACGAGTGCGCCGGTGGCGGGGGCGGGAAGGGCGAAGTCGGGCGCCGGGGTACCCAGCGCCAGCATGGTCGACTCGGTGGCCATGCCTGACGAGCCTAGGCGCCCCGCTCCCGGGCGGCGGTGGTTCCGGGACCGGGGCGGCCGGCGGGGACGCCGGGCGCGGATCGGGGCCTGATCCCCGCCCGGCTCCCCGGGCTCAGCCTGCGGTCTTGGCCGCCAGGATGTCGACCGGGCGGATGTCCGGCGGCGAGGCGAACAGGTCGCCGGCCACCTGACCCAGCGCCTTGGCCACCGCACCGGACAGGTGCGCCTGCCGGCCGTTGTCGGTGCCGAAGGTGTCGAAGATGCCGAACGTGGTGTCGCCGTGACGAATCGCGTACCAGGTCACCGTGCCGGGCTCCTGCTCGACGACGAGCAGGCCGGCGTTCGGGATTGCGGCGACCTCGTCCTCCTTGCCGGGCTTGGCGTCCAGCGTCACGAGCAGGCCGACCTCCACGGTCATGGGCGGCCCTTCGTCGTCGATGTTGCTTCCTCGAACGCTAGGGCCGTCCGGCATCCGGGACTGGTGGCGGATACGACCCGTTCAGTACCGTTCCCGCCATGAGAGTCGCGATGCTGGCGATCGACGGGGCGTTCGACTCGGGGCTGGCCACGGTCGCCGACGTGCTCGAGACGGCGAACGTGCTGCGCGACGAGATCGAGCGCCCGCCGCCGCCGTGGGAGGTCACCGTCGTGGGCACCCGGCGTCAGGTGCGCACCGCCGCCGGGATGCGGGTGACGACGACGTCGGTCGAGGAGCTCGACGCCCCGCCGCAGCTGCTGGTCGCCCCGGCGCTGGGCGTGCGGCAGTCCGCCGCCGTCGTCGAGACCGTCGGCGCCGCCCGCAACCGGCCGCTCCTCGACCTGCTCGCCCGCTGCCGCTCCGAGGGCATCGAGCTCGCCGGGGCGTGCACCGGCGCGTTCTTCCTCGCCGAGTCAGGGGTGCTGGAGGAGCAACCGGCCACCACCAGCTGGTGGCTGGGCCCGACGTTCCGCGCCCGCTACCCCGGCGTCGACCTGGACACCGGGCAGACCCTCGTCCGGGGCGAGGGCGTGAGCACCGCCGGCGCGGCGTTCGCGCACATCGACCTCGCGCTGTCGCTGGTGCACACGCAGAGCCCCGCGCTGGCCGACCTCATCGCGCGCTACCTGCTCATCGGCGACCGTGCGTCACAGGCGTCCTTCGCCGTACCGACCATGCTCGCCCGCAACAGCCCGGAGATGGCGACGTTCGAACGCTGGGTGCGCAGTCACCTCGACGGCCCGATCCGAATCTCCGCCGCCGCCGCCGCGATCGGGTTGTCCGAACGCACCCTGCAGCGGGTCACGGCGGCGACCGTCGGGATGTCGCCGGTCGAGTTCGTCAACGAGGTGCGCCTCGACGAGGCCGCCTTCCTGCTGCGGTCGAGCACGCTCACCGCCGATGCGGTGGCCGCGCGGGTCGGCTTCCAGAACGCGGGAACGCTGCGCGCCCTGGTGCGCCGCCGCCGCGGCATGACCATCCGGGAACTGCGCCGCGGCGCCACTCGCGCCTGACCCGCCCGCCC
>NZ_JAAXLA010000113.1 GCF_012911935.1 Pseudonocardia acidicola
GCCCCCGACCGCCGCGTCCGCCTCCGTGCTGCGCACCCTTCGCGCCGAGGGCGTACGGGTCAGCTCGGTCAGCGACGGCATCAGCGTGCTCGATGCCGTGCGCTCCGGCGGACCTGCGCTGCTCGTGCTCGACGTCGAGCTACCCGGACCCGACCAGGCCGCGGTGCTGGCCGCCGTGCACTCCGAGGCACCCCACGTGCCCGTGATCGCGGTGACCCCGCGCGAACGCCGTAGCGCCCTGCTCGGGCTGCTCCGCGGTGACCGCGACGACTACCTGCTGCGCCCTTTCCCGGTCGACGAGCTCGCCGCCCGGATCCGGCTCCGGCTCCGGCTGGGCCTCGCAACGGCGCACACCGTGATCCGCCAGGGCGAGCTGACCGTCGACACCGAGTTCGGTGAGGTCAGCGTGGACGGCCAGCCCGTCTCGCTGTCGCCCACGGAGTTCGCGCTGTTGATGGCGTTGCTGGCCGAGCCCGGTGCCGTCATGCCGCACGAGCGGCTGGCCCGGCGGGTGTGGTCCGAACCGGCGTCGGCGAACCTCGTCCAGGTCTACATCTCCTACCTCCGCCGCAAGATCGGCCCGGAGCGGATCCGGACCGTGCGTGGCGAGGGCTACGTGCTCGAGGGCTGATCCGCGCCCGCGAGCCGGCCCGCAGCGGCAGCGGCGGGCGACCCGGGTCGCCCGGATCGGCCGCCGCCCCCGGTGCCGGCGAGGATCGCGCCGCGCCGCCGCGGTGCGTCAGCTCCGCGACGCGGCCCGGCGCCCGGCCACCACCCGGTAGATCGCCAGCAACACGATCGCGCCGATGAGGCTGATCAGCCAGGTCCGGAGATCGAAGAAGCCGCCGGTGCTGATGCCGAAGGCCTTCGAGCTGATGAAGCCTCCCAGCAGCCCGCCGACGATGCCGATCAGCATCGTCACGATGATTCCGCCGGGGTCCTTGCCGGGCATGATTGCCTTCGCCAGGGCGCCGACGATGAGCCCGACGATGATCCAGCCGATAAATCCCATGAGTTTCCCTCGCCTACTCGGGGTGCCGAGAACGCCCACAGTATGGAGGCGGTGACGGATGTGCGCCATCCGGAGCAGTTGCTTCGGCCCTTCGGTTCCCGGTTCGGGGGAATCGGTTCCACCGATCGGACGGTGACGTTCGCAGCGGCCACCCGGGTGCTGAAGAATGGCGCGCCGACCACTCCGGGACGGCTCGCTACCTGCGACGACGCCATCCGTGTCTGTCCGGTGCGCCAGGCGTCGCGCTGTGCTACCCAGGGTGCGAAGCGGGCCGCGACGGGCTGTGGCCCGATCGACGTCGGGAGAAGTCCATGACCATTACCGGGGTCATCTCCGCTCTCGTATTCGGCCTGATCATCGGCGCGCTGGCTCGATTGATCCTGCCTGGAAAGCAGAATATCCCGATCTGGCTCACGATTCTCGTCGGCATTGTGGGAGCTTTCATCGGAACATTCATCGCGCGCCTGTTCCACGCCCCGACGCGGGGCCTGAACTTCATCGAGCTGATCCTGCAGATAGCCGTTGCGGTCATCGGCGTCGCGATCGTCTCGAGGTACTACGCCCAGCGGGGCATCAAGCAATAGCGCGTGGCGGCCCCGCTACCCGGCGAAGGACGTCGCGGCGGCCAGCAGGGCGTCGTTCTCCTCGGGGCTGCTGACGGTGACCCGTACCCCGTCCGGTGAGAACGGCCGGACGACGACCTTGCGGTCCAGGCAGTGCGCGGCGAAGGCGTTCGACCGCTCGCCGAGGGCCAGCCAGACGAAGTTGGCCTGCGTGGGCGGGACGGTGAAGCCGGCGGCCAGCAGCGCGTCGCGCACCCGGACCCGCTCGGACATCACCTCCGCGCACGAGGCCAGCAGTTCGGCGGCGTTGTCCAACGCGGCGATCGCACCGGCCTGGGCCACCGAGCTGACGCTGAACGGCGAACAGACCTTCCGCAGCGCCTGCGTGACCTCCGGGGCGCCGACCGCATAACCGACCCGCAGCCCGGCCAGCCGGTAGGCCTTGGAGAACGTCCGCAGCACGACGAGGTTGGGGTGCGCGTCGAGCAGGGTCAGACCGTCCGGCACGTCGGGATCGGTGACGTACTCGAAGTACGCCTCGTCGAGCGCGACCAGGACGTCCGGTCCGACGGCGGCCAGGAACCGCTCGAGCTCGTCGCGGGTGATCGCGGTGCCGGTGGGGTTGTTCGGGCTGCACAGGAGGATCAGCCGGGTGGCCGGGTTCACCGCCGCGGCCATCGCGTCGAGGTCGTGCCGGAAGTCCGGGGTGAGCGGCACGGTGCGGGCCGTCGCGGCACCGATCTGGGTCACGATCGGGTACGCCTCGAACGAACGCCAGGCGAAGACCACCTCGTCGCTGGTCTCCCGGCAGGTGATCTGCACGAGTTGCTGGCAGAGGCTGACCGAGCCGCAGCCCACGGCGATCCGCTCGGGCGCCACGTCGAGCTCCTTGGCCAGCCGGTCGGTCAGCGCGGAGACCGCCAGGTCGGGGTAGCGGTTGGCACCGGCCGCGGCCTCGGCGATCGCGGCGAGCACGGCGGGTGGCGGAGGCAGCGGAACCTCGTTGCTGGCCAGCTTGATCGACCCGGGGACGGCGCGGCCCGGTACGTACGCGGGCAGGCTGTCGAGATCGGCGCGGATCAGGGTCATGGGGCTCACCGTAGACCGGCGCTGTGCAGCCCGGACGTCCGTGCGACGCTGGTCGCATGACGGAGATCCGGACCGAGACCGTCCCCCTGGTCGACGGGAGTGAACTGCGCCTGACCGTGGCGGAACCGGACGGGTCCGTCCGCGGCGGCATCGTCGTGTTGCACGAGGCGCGCGGCGTCACGGACAACGTCCGCGGTTTGGTGGCGAGCATCGCCGGCGACGGCTGGCTGGCCGTCGCCCCGCACCTCTATCACCGCGACGGCGCCGACGAGCTCGACCCGGCCGACACCGAGCAGCAGGTGCAGGACCAGGTCAACCGGCTCGACGGCGAGCAGGTGATGGCCGACACCGACACCGCGTTCGGCTGGCTGGCCGACCACGAGATCACCACCGACCGGATGGGCGTGGTCGGCTTCGACCTCGGCGGTTCGGTGGCCCTGCTCGTCGCGGCCAAGCGCACGCTGGGCGCCGCGGTCACCGTGGCCGGCGGCGGGATCGCCACGCCGCTGTCCGGCGGCCTGCCGTCGCTGCTCGACGCCGCACCCGGGCTGACGTGTCCGTGGCTGGGCATCTACGGCGAGCCCGCCGACGGCGAGGTCAACCCCGAGCTCGAGCAGCTGCGCGACGCGGCGGCGGCCTCCGAGGTCGCGACGAACCTCGTCGTCTACCCGCGGTCCGGCTATCGGTTCGACGCCGATCCCGACGCCGCCGCCGACGCCTGGCAGCGCACCCTGAACTGGTTCGACTCGCACCTGCGCTGACCCCGGCCCGGCCAACCGGCCTCTGGGTCCGGGCCTGGCCAGCGGCGCCCGCGCCAGCCATGCTGACCGGCATGGCTGGCGTTGACACCGAGACCCCCGACGTCCTCTGGACCCCCGACCCCGACACCGCGAGCGCGATGGCCGAGTTCACCGCGTGGGTGCGGGAGCACCGCGGGGTCGACGCCCCGGACTACGCGGCGTTGCACGCCTGGTCGGTCACCGACGTCGAGGGTTTCTGGCCGGCGGCGGCGGAGTTCCTCGGGGTGCGGTTCCACGCCGCCCCCAGCGCGACGCTGGGGGCGGCGCAGATGCCCGGCGCGCAATGGTTCCCGGGGGCGACGCTCAACTACGCCGAGCACGCGCTGACGCCCGCTCCGGGCCGCGCGGACGACGACATCGCGGTCGTGTTCGCCCGGGAGGACGGGCTGGAGCGCACCCTCACCCACGCCGAGCTGCGCGACGCCGTCGGGCGGGCCCGGGCGGGGTTGCTGCGGATCGGCGTCGGGCGCGGGGACCGGGTGGTGGCGCTGGCGCCGAACTCGCCCGAGACGCTGGTGGCCTTCCTGGCCGCAGCCAGCCTGGGGGCGATCTGGTCGTCGTGCTCGCCGGACTTCGGGGCCCGCGCGGTGCACGACCGGTTCGCCCAGATCGAGCCGACGGTGCTGCTGGCCGTGGACGGCTATGTCTACGGCGGCAAGCGCTTCGACATCCGCCCCACCGTCGCCGCGTTGCAGGCCCAGCTGCCGACGCTGCGCGCGACCGTGCTGGTGCCCTACCTGGACCCGGCCGCGGACCTCGACCGGACGGTGCCGTGGGCGGAGTTCACCGGCGAGCCGGGGGAGCTGGCGTTCGAGCCGGTGCCGTTCGACCATCCGCTGTGGGTGCTCTATTCCTCGGGGACCACGGGCCTGCCCAAGGGGATCGTGCACGGGCACGGCGGCATCGTGGTCGAACACATGAAGGCGCTGCGGCTGCACCTGGACCTGGGGCCGGGCGGGCGGTTCTTCTGGTTCACCACCACCGGCTGGATGATGTGGAACTTCCTCATCTCCGGGCTGCTGGTCGGCGCGACGATCGTGCTGTTCGACGGCAACCCGGGCCATCCCGATCTCGGCGCGCTGTGGCGGCTGGCCGAGCGGCACCGGATCAGCTACTTGGGCACCTCGGCGCCCTACATCCAGGCCTGCTTGAAGGCCGGGCTGCGCCCGCGCGAGGAGTTCGACCTGTCCGCGTTGCGCGCGATCGGCTCGACCGGGGCGCCGCTGTCGGCGGAGGGGTTCCGCTGGATCGGCGACGCGGTCGGCGAGGACGTGCAGATCTGCTCGGTCTCCGGGGGCACCGACGTGTGCGCGGCGTTCGTCGGGTCCGCGCCGACGGTGCCGGTGTGGCTGGGGGAGATCTCCTGTGCGGCGCTGGGCGCGGCGGTGGTGGCCTACGACGAGAAGGGGCAGGAACTGCTCGACGAGGTCGGCGAACTGGTGATCACCAAGCCGATGCCGTCGATGCCGGTGATGTTCTGGAACGACCCGGACGGCACCCGGCTGCGGGAGGCCTACTTCTCCGAGTTCCCCGGGGTGTGGCGGCACGGGGACTGGGTGCGACTGACCCCGCGCGGCTCGTACGTGATCTACGGGCGCAGCGACTCCACGCTCAACCGTGGCGGGGTCCGGATGGGCACCGCGGACTTCTATGCCGTGGTCGAGGGGTTCGAGGAGATCTCCGACTCGCTGGTGATCGACACCACCGAGCTCGGCGCCAAGGACGAGGGGGCGCTGCTGTGCTTCCTGGTGCTGGCGCCCGGCGCGTCCCTCGACGAGCTCGAACCGCGGCTGCGCAAGGCGCTGCGCTCGGAGCTGTCCCCGCGGCACGTCCCGGACCGCTTCGTCCTCGTCGATGCGATCCCGCGCACACTCAACGGCAAGAAGTGCGAGGTGCCGGTGAAGAAGATCCTCGCCGGCGTCGCCCCGGACAAGGCTGTGAGCAGGGGTGCCCTGCAGAACCCCGACGCCCTGGCCCCCTTCCTCGACCTGGCCGGAACGCGCTGATCACCACCCTGGGGTGGGGGCCTTTGAACCCCGCCCCAGGGCATGTGTACTCTTGCCCCTGCTGGCGGCCGAGAGGCCCCGGGAGGCTTCGCCTAGTCTGGTCTATGGCGCCGCACTGCTAATGCGGTTTGGGGTCACCCCCCATCCCGGGTTCAAATCCCGGAGCCTCCGCGCTGGCGTGGCCGACTCCCGGGTCGACTGCGGCAGGTGGTACAACTGAAGATCGACGCGCCCGTAGCTCAACGGATAGAGCATCTGACTACGGATCAGAAGGTTAGGGGTTCGAATCCCTTCGGGCGCACCACATCAGCGAATTGATCGAATCGCCGGACGAGGCGCCCGCATCAATGCGACGGCCCTCAGAGCACGCCGCGTCGCGCAAGCATCCCGATCACGACCGCGCTCGCCGTCGGTACGACCGCAAGCACCAGCCAGGGGACGACCGGCGCGGCGACCGTGGGGTCCAGGAGGACCCCGACCGCGGTGCTCCCGACGAGGACGGCCAGCCCGCCTGCCGAGGACAGCACCCCGAAGTGCGCCCCCAGCCGCCGCTCGCCCGCCAGCCGCGGAACGAGGTCCTGCGCGATCGGTACGGCCAGCATCTGACCCCCGGTGAGAAGCACGACGAGGCCCGCCGCCGGCCACAGCGCGGCGGTGCCCGACACCGGTGGCAGCACGACGGCGAGGGCGACGAGCAGGAAGGCCGCGGCCATCAATCCGAAGCCGAGCACGATCGCGTGGCCGCCGCCGATCCGGCGCGCCCACCGGGTCGCGGGCAGTTGACCGACGATGACCATCACCGACGCCACGACGAACAACCAGCCCAGCGCCGCCTGGCTCCCGGTCGCGCGCCGCAGCTCGGCAGGCAGTGCGAGGTAGAGCTGGTTGTAGCAGAGCAGGTAGCCCGAGTAGCCCGCGGCGAAGGCGAGGAACCGCCGGTTCCCGAACACCTCCGACCAACCCGCGAGCATCGGCTCGCCCGCGTCCGGGGCCGCCCGCCGCGGCAGCCACCGGGCGTGCGCCAGTCCGATGAGGACGAATGCGCCCGCAGCGGCGAGGCAGGCCAGCCGGAAGTCCATGAGCAGTAGCGCCGTCCCGATGAGCGGCCCGGCGACCGAGCCGATCTGCCCGCTCACGGCGAACATCGCGAACACGTCGGCGCGCGCCGGTCCTCCGATCTGCTGCTGCTCGCCGGCCTCGCGGGCCAGCGACGACTCGACCGCCGGCGAGAACAGCGCCGCCGCGAACCCGGTCAGCATCGCCCCGGCGAGCACCCCCGGTAGACCGCCCGCCGTGCCCAGCAGCACGAACCCGAGCACCCGCAGCAGGCAGCCGGCGAGGATCACCGGTTTGGCCCCGAGCCGGTCGGCCAGCGCACCGCCGACGACGAACAGCCCCTGCTGGCTGAACGTGCGCAGGCCGAGCACGAGACCGACGACACCGCCGCCGAGCGCGAGGTCGTCCACCAGGTGCGCCGCGAGGTACGGCAGCACCATGTAGAAGCCGACGTTGAAGGCGAGCTGGGTCAGCACCAGCAGGCGCATCACGGTCGGCAGCCGCCTGAAGTCGCCGAGCAGCCGCAGCCGGCGCACCGCGCCCGAGATGGCCGTCACGCCGGTTCCAGGCTCATTGCTGCCCATTACTAGCACCTGCAGTACATCGGTGCCGGACTGCCCCCGATGTCCGCTCCGCGGTGCTCTCGGTGCCCATGGGAGGATTGACACATTGTTCCGATGAACAGATGATCCGAGCGAGGCCCCGACCACCGCGACGGGGGTGCCTGTACGTCCCGCCGCGCCCGGTCCCCGCCGGGCTCCTCCGGAAGAGGTGCTCGATGTCCACCCCGACTGCCCCCGCGGCCTCACCAGCCCGCCGCCGGCCCCGTCTCGGCGCGGCTCTGCTGTGCGCCCTGCTCACCACGCTGGCGGCTTGCTCGTCGGCCGGCCCGGCGCCCTCCGGCGTGGCCGTGCCCGACGGCGAACTGCGCATCGCGTTCCAGTTCGCGCCGCGGTCGGGGTACGCGCTCGACACCGACGACGCGTTCGTGCTGTCCCAGATCGGCAGTGCGGAGACGCTCGTGGTGGCCGGGCCGGACGGGACCGCCGAGCCGGCGCTGGCCGCCTCGTGGGCCCGGGTGGACCCGCTCACCTGGCGGTTCGAGCTCCGGCCGGGCGTCAGGTTCCACGACGGCAGTGCCGTGGACGCTGCCGCGGTCGTCACCGCGCTCAGGTGGGTCACCGGCGTCGCGGCGCCGCCGCGAGCGCTCAAGGGCACCGGCCTGATCATGGCGGCCGACGGAGCCGCCGCGGTCCGGATCACCACCGCGAAGCCCGATCCGATCCTGCCGCTGCGGCTGACCAGCCCGAACACGGCGATCCTCGCGCCCGCCGCCTACACCGGATCCGGGCCGCCCCAGGTGCTCGGCACGGGCACCGGGCCGATGCGCCTGACCGCCACCGACGGCACCCAGAGCGTCACCCTGGAGCGCAACGACGCGTACTGGGGCGGGCGGCCGGCGCTGGCGAAGGTCATCGGCACGTTCGTCCCCGATCCGTCCGCCCGCGCCCTGTCCTTCCGGGCAGGCGATGTCGACATCGCCCAGGGTCTGCCCGAGCCGGCCGTGCTGGAGCTCTCCGGGACGCCGGGCGTCGACGTGCAGACCGTGCCTGCGCCGCGGACCGTCTCGCTGTTCATGAACCAGTCGGCCGCGCCGTTCTCCGACATCCGGGTTCGGCAGGCCGTGCAGAAGGCGATCGACCGGACCGCGCTGGCCGAGCAGGCGCTCGCCGGCGCCGCGGTTGCGGCGTCCGAACTGTTCGGCCCGGCGGTGCCGTGGGGCTCGGCCGAGCCGCCCGCGCCACCGGACGTCGCGGCTGCCCGGGCCCTGCTCGCGCAGTCGGGGTACGGCCCGGACAACCCGCTGTCGGTGCGGCTGTGGACCTACCCGAACCGCCCCGAGCTGCCGGTGCTCGCCACCGCGGTCCAGGCGATGCTCAAGGCTGCGGGCATCGACACGCAGATCCGGGTCGCGGACTACAGCACCCAGGAGGCGGAGGTCCTCGGCGGGCGCTACGACCTGTTCATCCTCTCGCGCAGCTACCTCACCGATGTCCCGGACGCGGCCGGGGTGCTGTCCAGCGACTACACCTGCGCGGGCTCCTACAACCTGGACCGGTACTGCTCACCGCAGTTCGACGGGATCGTCGCCGGGCTACCGGGGGCCTCGGACACCGCCGCCCGCCAGAAGATCTTCCGCGCCGCCGCGGCCAGGCTCGTCGCCGACGCGACAGGCGTCCCGCTGGTGCACTCGCAGGAGAACGCGGCCGCCCGCAACGTCATCGGCTTCCGGGCCGACCCCGACGGCAAGCGGCTCGTCACCGCCCAGCTGGCGAAGACCGGGTGAGCGAGGAGCCGCTCGTGGATCCGGCGCGGTAGTCGTGGCCGCGATCCTGCTCCGGCGACTGTCGCCGCTGCCCGCCGTCGTCCTGGCGGCCGCGGCGCTGATCTTCCTGCTGCCGCGGATGGCCGGCATCGACACCACCCGCGCGGTGCTGCGCAGCCGGGTCGCCGAGGCGGTGCCCGACCCCGAGGTGGCCGCCCGGGTGACCCGCGAGCTGGGGCTCGACGCCTCGCTGCCCGAGCAGTTCCTGCGCTGGCTGGGCAAGGCGCTGACCGGGGACCTCGGCCTGTCGTTCGCCACCCGCACCCCGGTGCTGCCGCCGCTCGCCTCGGCGCTCGGAGTGTCGGCCGTGCTCGCCGCGGCGGCTCTGGCCATCGCCGCGGCTGTCGGCATCCCGGCCGGCGTGCAGGCCGCCCGGCGGCCCGGCGGCCTGCTGGACCGGACGGTCACGGGGATCGCCGTGCTCGGGGTCGCGGTGCCGGAGTTCATCCTCGCCCCGGTCCTGGTACTGGTCTTCGCGATCGCCGTCCCGGTGCTGCCGGCGACCGGCTGGGGCGGGCCGGCGCATGTGGTGCTGCCGGCGGTCACCCTGGCGGCGTTCCCGGCGGCGCTGGCCGCGCAGCTCGCCCGCGCCGAGACCCGCGACGCGCTGGCCCGTCCGCACGTCGCGGTGGCCCGCGCCAAGGGTCTGCGCGAACGCACCGTGCTGTGGCGGCACGGCGCGCGGCTGGCGCTCGCCTCGGTGACGTCGTTGTCCGGGATGTTCTTCGCCGGCCTGCTGAGCGGGGCCGTCGTCGTCGAGGTGGTGTTCGCGGTGCCGGGGCTGGGCCGGTTGCTCTACGACGCCGTGATCGCCCAGGACCTGCCGGTGATCCAGGCCGGGCTGCTCGTCGTGGTGGTGATCGCGGTGCTGGCCGGCATCGCCGCGGACATGATCCAGCTCGCGACCGACCCGCTGGCGCGGTCGGCGGCGGTGTCGTGAACCGGCGCCGGATCGCGAACGTCGCTGCGCTCGCCGTCACGGTGTTGCTGCTGGTGGCGGCCCTGCTGCCGCTGGACGCGGTCGGCACCGACCTGGCCCACCGATTCGCCGGCCCGTCCTTCGCGCACCCGCTCGGGACCGACCACCTCGGGCGCGACGTCTTCGCCCGGCTCGCGGCCGGCACCCGGTTCTCCGTCGGGTTCACGCTGGTCGCGGTGGTGGTGTGCGCGCTGCTGGGAACAGGTACCGGCCTGCTCGCCGGGTACGCCGGCGGTGCGGTCGCGCAGGCGCTGCAGCGGACGATCGACGTGCTCATCGCCGTCCCCTCCATCGTGCTGGGGCTCGTCCTCGCGACGATCCTGCAGCCGGGACCGGGCGCGCTGCTGCTCGCAGTGATCATCACAGGCTGGACGCCCTTCGCCCGGCTGGCCTACCAGCTGACGGTGCGGGAGGCGGCCCGGGAGTACGTGGAGGGGGCGGTGGCGATCGGGGCCGGCCGGGCCCGTATCGCGTTCCGGCACATCCTGCCCAACGCCGCCCGGCCGCTCACCGCGCACGCCTGCCTGCGCTTCGCGAACGTGCTGCTGTCGATCGCGGGCCTGTCGTTCCTCGGCCTCGGTGCGCAGCCGCCGACCCCGGAGTGGGGCGCCATGCTCGCCGAGGGCCGGACCTACCTGTTCGTCGCACCGACGCTGGTCCTGGCCCCGGGCGCGGCAGTGGTGGGCGTCGCCCTGTTCGTCACCCTGCTGGGGCGGGCCCTGGAACGGCGCTGGAGTAGCGAATAATCTGCAGTTGCTACTGACTGGCGACAGATGAGGGCGGCGATGGCGGCGACCGACGGGAACGGGCGGCGGACGGGAACGGTCCGGCCGGAGCTGAAAGATGTCCTCGGCGCGGTCGGGGTGGTCCCGGCCCGGGTCGCGGACGCCGACGCCCGGGCGGTACTGGACCGGGACGGCGTCGCGATCCTCACCGGCCGCTCCGCCGACCCCGAGAACCTCGTCACCGCGGCCGCCGCGACGCTCGGCGGCCGGTTGCGGCAGGTCTTCCCGATCCGGCCGCAGGGCGGTGTGGACTCCGGTCCGCTGGGGCTGCACTCCGACGGCGCCAACGTCGTCGTCGACGTGCACGGGCGGCTCACCCGGCTGCGCGACCCGGACGAGGACTATCTGTTCCTGCTGTGCACCGCACCGGCGCCCTCCGGCGGAGACTCCGTCCTCGTCGACGGGTACGCACTCGTGGAGACGCTGCGCACCGCGCGGCCGGAGCTGCACGCCTTCCTGACCGGCTGCGACGTGGACTACTTCGGCAGCTGGGCCGACCCGCCCCGCGGGGTGCCGGCGACCCCGCTGGTCCGCCGTCTCGTCGAGCACACCCGCGCCGGCCGGCGTGTGGTGCGCGCCAGCGACTACGCCGCGCCCGTGCCCCGTGAGCCGCGCAGGGACTCCCACGCCGCGCTGCTCGACGAGTACTCCGACGTGCTCGCCACCGCAGCCGAGTGCGCGCCCCGGTTCCGCCTCGAGGCCGGCGAACTGCTCGCCATGGACAACTACCGCTTCCTGCACGGCCGCGACGGATTCCGCGGAGAGCGACAGGTGCACGTGCTCACCGTTCGCTCGGCCGACGCCTGGTAGCAGGGATGCCGCCGCTGTGCCGGGACCCGGCTCAGGATCTGAGGGATTTCTCCAGCCGCTGGAGGGCCTCGGCGCACCGCTTGGCGCTCTCGGAGTGCAGGCGGCAGTGCTCGTACTGAGCGGCGTGTGGCCCGCAGGCCGCGGCGCTGGCCTGGCAGGCCAGCGCACAGGCGTGCACGACGGATCCGACGATGTTCAGGTCGGTCGCCGGGCCTCGGGACAGGACGTGTTCGGTCGCGTCGCACATGTCCGCGCAGTCGAGGTCTCGGCGCACCTCCGTCACCATGCCGCCGACCTCGACCATGGCCATCGCACAGGCGTTCGCGGCCTGCTCGCACTCTCTGAGAGCGTCGAGCACCGTGGCGAGTTCGGCGTGGGCCGGGACCGGTCCGGCTCCGGCGCTGTCGATGACCTGCAGAGTCTCGGTCACTGGTCTGCTCCTCACCGTCGACCAAGGGCAACCATCCTCCGCGCCCCTGGAATGCGCCAGTGGTCGCGGCGATCGTGTCCGGGAACCGAGGAGACAAGGGGTAGCGGCCGGAATCGGCGAGATGTCATCGTCGGCAGGCTCGTCGCCATCTGGGTCGCAGCCGTCCTCGTCCGGCGCCACGGACGCATCGAGCAACGCCGGGACACCGCCGCCGACCAGGCCCGGAACGAGTCCGCAGCTGGATGACGACCCGCTGCCCCGGGAACCATCGGGGGCACGGGGCAGACTGTTGGGATATGGGCATGGATCGGCGCGCGGCAGCTGCTGGCCGGCCCGGCGAGGCTGGACGGGTTACGTCCGAACACCGTGCCGGGCCGGCGCCGCAGCGTGCGCGGTGTGGGTGGGGTGCGTGGGCTCCAGGGCCCAGGGCTTGGCCGGAGTGTCGGCGATGATCGATGTCCCGCCGCGGGCGGCGACGGTGTTGTCGACCTGGACGCAGGCTCCGATCGCCGACGGCCTGATCGTGATCGCCACGTTCGGCTATCTGGTGCTCGCCGTGCGGGCCGGCCGGATCGTGGAGGGCGGCCGCTGGCCGTGGCTCAGGGTCGCGGCCTGGCTGGCGGCGATGGGAGTCCTCGTCATCGCCCTCGACAGCGCGGTCGCCGTGTACGGGGACGTGTTGTTCTGGGTGCACATGATCCAGCACCTGCTGCTGATCATGGTGGTGCCGGTTCTGGTGATCTGGGCGCAGCCGATCCGGCTGCTGCGCACCGTCTCCGGCCCGCGCGGGCAGACCCGCCTCGAACGGGCCGTCGCGTCCCGGGTCGTCCGGGTGCTCACCTTCCCGCCGATCACCCTGGCGTTCTACGCCGCTGTGGTGGTGCTGACCCACCTCACCGGCTTCCAGCAGCTCGCCGCGACCGATCACACGGTGCGCGCCCTGGAGACGGCGCTGTACCTGCTGAGCGGGTACCTGTTCTTCCTGCCGCTGGTCGGCTCCGAGGCCGGCCCCTGGTCGCTACCCTTCCTGCTGCGGTTCGTCCTTCTCGTGGCGGCCATGGGCGTCGACACGCTGGCGGGGGTGGCGCTGATGCTGACCAGCACGCCCCTCGCGCCGGCCTACGCGGCAGCGCACCCGGGGTGGGGGCCCGGCGCGGTACCCGACCAGGGCGTCGCCGGCGCGGTCATGTGGTTCGGCGGGGACGGGCTGATGATGCTGCTGATGATCGCGGTGGGCCTGCAGTGGGGGCTGGCGGATCAGGACCAGCAGGGCCTGGGCTCCTGGCTGGAGGGCGCCCGCCGGCGGGCCTTGCTCGGGCCCGGCGGAGCCGACGAGAACGCCGGCGATGTCGACCAGGACCAGCGCGCACTGGATGCCTACAACGCGATGCTCAAGTCCCTGCACGGCCGCCCGGCCATGCCGGGCCAACCGTCCGACCGACCCGATCCCCACGGCTGACGTGCCGAGAAAACGACCTGGAGGCGATTCCGACGACCACCGCTGCCACCTCGCAAGCCCCTGCGGAGTTGCGGAGGTACGACATCCTTGTCGGTGGCATGACCTGTGCCGCCTGCGCGTCGCGGGTCGAGCGCAAGCTGAACAAGCTCGACGGCGTTCAGGCGACCGTCAACTACGCGACCGAACGCGCCCGGGTGCAGTGCCCGGCCGACACCGATCCGCGGCTGCTGATCAGCCAGGTGGAGCGGGCCGGCTACACCGCGCGGCGGGTCGACGACGTGCGCGACGCCGAGGACGACGTCGACCACGACGACCGGATCGCCGACCTGCGTCGCAGGCTGGCGGTCGCGGCCGTGCTGGCGGTGCCGGTGTGCGACCTGTCGCTGGCCCTGTCGCTGTTCCCGGAGCTGCGTTTCCCCGGCTGGCAATGGGTGTGCCTGGTGTTGGCCGCCCCGGTGGTGGCCTGGTGCGCGTGGCCGTTCCACCGGGCCGCGCTCAACGGTCTGCGCCACCGCACCTCCTCGATGGACACGCTGGTGTCGGTCGGGGTGCTGACCGCCTCGCTGTGGTCGCTCTGGGTCATGGTCAAGGGGGGCCAGCTCGCGCCCGGGCTGGGACACGGGTTGTCCGTGCTCAACGGCGGTGACCACGCGTTGTACCTCGAGGTCGCCGCGGGCGTCACGACGTTCCTGCTGGCCGGGCGCTACTTCGAGGCGCGGGCGAAGCGGTCCGCCGGCGCGGCCATGCGGGCGCTGCTCGCGCTGGGTGTGAAGGACGTGGAGGTGCTGCGCGACGGCGCGGCCGTCCGGGTGCCGATCTCCGAACTGGTGACCGGTGACCGGTTCGTCGTCCGGCCCGGGGAGCGGGTCGCCACCGACGCGGTCGTCGAGGAGGGCCGCTCGGCGCTGGACACCAGCATGGTCACCGGCGAGCCGGTGCCGCGTGAGGTCGTGCCGGGTGACGAGGTGATCGGTGGGACGGTCAACGCCGGGGGCCGGCTGGTGCTGCGTGCCACCCGGGTCGGGGCCGCCACCCAACTCGCCCGGATGACCCGGCTGGTCGAGCGGGCCCAGGAGGGCAAGGCCGCGGCACAACGGCTGGCGGACAGGGTCGCGGCCGTCTTCGTGCCGGCGGTCCTGGTGCTCGCAGGCGTCACGTTCGTCGGCTGGCTGGTCTTCGACGGGACGGTGGCCGCGGCGGTCACAGCCGCGGTCGCGGTGCTGGTGGTGGCGTGCCCGTGTGCGCTGGGGCTGGCCACGCCGACCGCGGTGCTGGTCGGCAGCGGCCGTGGCGCCCAGCTGGGCGTTTTCATCAAGGGGCCACAGGCTCTGGAGTCGACCCGCCGCGTCGACACGGTGGTGTTCGACAAGACCGGCACCCTGACCGAGGGCCGGATGCGCCTGGTCGACATGCGAACCGTCCCCGGAGTGAGCTCCGACGAGCTGCTCGCGGTGGCCGGGGCCATCGAGCACGCGTCCGAGCACCCGATCGCTGCGGCGGTCACCGCGGCGGCCACCCAGCGGCTCGGGGACCTGCCCGAGGTGGCCGACTTCGAGGCCCTTCCGGGCCTGGGGGCCCGCGGCGTGGTCGACGGCCGCACCGCGGTGCTCGGCCGGGCCCGGCTGCTCACCGACCAGGGCCTCACGGTGCCCGATGTCCTCGAGACCGAGCGCGCCGAACTGGAGGCCCGCGGCGTCACCGTCGTCCTGGTCGGCTGGGACGGGGCCGCGCAGGGCCTGCTCGCCGTGGCCGATCAGGTGCGCCCCGGCAGCCGGGCCGCGGTGGCGGCGCTGCGCGGTCTCGGCCTGCACCCGGTGCTGGTGACGGGGGACAACTCCCGCACCGCGGCCGCGGTCGGGGCGGAGGTCGGCATCGATGAGGTGATCGCGGAGACGCTGCCCGAGGGCAAGGTCGACGTCGTACGGCGGCTGCAGCAGGAGGGCCGCAGCGTTGCGGTCGTCGGTGACGGCATCAACGACGCGGCCGCCTTGGCCACGGCCGACCTGGGCATGGCGATCGGGCACGGCACCGACGCCGCCATCGAGGCCGCCGACATCGTGCTCGGCCGCGAGGACCTGTCCGTGGTGGCCGACGCCGTACAGCTGGCGCGGCGCACGCACCGCACCATCCGGTGGAACCTCGTCTGGGCGTTCGGCTACAACCTCGCCGCGCTGCCGCTGGCTGTCGCCGGACTGCTCAACCCGCTGATCGCGGGCGCGGCGATGTCGATGTCGTCGGTGTTCGTGGTCTCGCACAGCCTTCGGCTG
>NZ_JAAXLA010000114.1 GCF_012911935.1 Pseudonocardia acidicola
GGGCCGGGGCTGCCCGGAGATCCGCTGATCCGGGGGCGGGCCGGCGGCATGCCGGCGGTGCCGGTGCCGTCCGGCGTCGGAGCGGCCGCCGGGATCGGCCCGGCCGATCGGCTCATTCGGAGGCACCGTCGCATCCTGCCAACCGCGCGCCGGGCGGCTGCGCCGAGTGCACCCGAACGGGCGTGCACCGGTCAGACGAACCGGGACAGCAGCAGCACGAGCAGCAGCGCCATCACCGAGATGATCGTCTCCATCAGCGACCAGCTCGTGATCGTCTGCCCGACGGAGAGCCCGAAGTACTCCTTGACCAGCCAGAAGCCCGCGTCGTTGACGTGCGAGAAGTACAGCGAGCCGGCCCCGAGGGCCAGCGCGAGCAGTGCGACGGCCGGCGCCTCGAGTCCGGCGGCCAGCGGCGCGACGATGCCGGCCGCCGTGATGCTGGCGACGGTGGCCGACCCGGTGGCCACCCGGATGCCGACCGCGACCAGCCGGCCCAGGAGCAACGGCGACAGCGCGGCGGCCCCGGCGTAGCGGCCGACGAGATCACCGACGCCTGCGTCGACGAGGATCTGCACGAACCCGCCGCCCGCGCCGACGACGAGCAGGATCCCGGCGATCACGGCCACCAGCATCGGCACGACCGGCGTCAGCACGACCGTGACCGCCGCGGCCAGGCCCACGCGCCGGCGGGGGCGATGTCCCTGGACGCTGCGCCCGGGGGGTGAACGCCGGTGGTGCCGCGGCCGGCACGGGAGTGACGGCGGCCGTGATCACCGGGCACCCTCGGCGGTGCCGGGTGGCGGGCGCAGCCGGTCCATGACGTGGTCGGCGACCACGCGGGGGTCGCGGTCGGATGCGACGACGATGCCGGGCTCGTCGGCCTGCAGCGGCTGCAGGGTGTCGAGCTGGCTGCCGAGCAGGGAGGCCGGCATGTAATGGCCCTCGCGGGCCTCCAGTCGCGCCGCCAGCAGGTCCGGGTCGGCCGTCAGCTGCACGAACCGGACCGACGGGTGCCCGTCGCACAGCAGGTCGCGATAGCGGCGTTTCAACGCCGAGCACGTCACCACGGCATTGCGGCCCGCGGCCTCCTGCTCGCCGATCCAGCCGGCGATGCGGCGCAGCCACGGCCAGCGGTCCTCGTCGTCGAGCGGGTGCCCGCCGGCCATCTTCTGCCGGTTGGCCTCCGGGTGCAGGTCGTCGCCCTCGACGAACGGCCAGCCGGTCCGCCGCACGAGCTCGTCGGCCACTGTCGACTTCCCGGACCCGGACACGCCCATCACGACGAGGGTGGTGGTGCCCTCGTCGCCGGGCCGCGTGCACGACTCGGGGGACGAGCCTGCGGGGCCCGCCGCGTCCCCGGTATTCGCACTGCTCGCCATGGCTGCAGCATGGCCGAACCCGGCCTCGAACGCTCGCCCGCTCCGGCACCCCGTTCTCGCTGCTCACCAAGGGCACGGTGCTGGCGGGCGACCTCCCGCAGATCACCGCGGCGGCCGGGGAGCAGCTCGGTCTGCTCTGACACCGGCGCGTCATCGGCAGCACTGCACTGATGAGCGGAAACCTGCTGGCCGGCGCTCGGAGGCGCCCGGATAGCCTTTTTCCTGTGATGCGCACCCACTCCGCCGGCACCCTGCGTGCCGACAACGCCGGACAGACCGTGACCCTCGCCGGGTGGGTGGCCCGACGCCGCGATCACGGTGGCGTGATCTTCATCGACCTGCGGGACGCCTCGGGCTCGGCCCAGGTGGTGTTCCGCGAGGGCGAGATGGCCGAGCAGGCGCACCGGCTGCGGTCCGAGTTCGTCGTCCAGGTCACCGGGGAGGTCACCCGGCGCCCGGCCGGGAACGAGAACCCGGACCTGCCGACCGGCGAGATCGAGGTCCTGGCCACCGCGCTCACCGTCCTGTCGGAGTCCGCGCCGCTGCCGTTCCCGCTCGACGAGCACACCGAGATCGGCGAGGAGATCCGGCTCCGGCACCGCTACCTGGACCTGCGCCGCTCCGGCCCGGCCAAGGCGCTGCGGCTGCGCAGCGAGGCCAACCGGATCGCCCGCAACGTGCTGCACGAGCGCGACTTCGTCGAGGTGGAGACCCCGACGCTGACCCGCTCCACCCCCGAGGGCGCCCGCGACTTCCTGGTCCCCGCCCGGCTGCGCCCGGGCTCCTGGTACGCGCTGCCGCAGAGCCCCCAGCTGTTCAAGCAGCTGCTCATGGTGGCCGGGACCGAGCGGTACTACCAGATCGCCCGCTGCTACCGCGACGAGGACTTCCGCGCCGACCGGCAGCCGGAGTTCACCCAGCTCGACATCGAGATGAGCTTCGTCAGCCAGGAAGACGTGATCGAGCTGGCCGAGGAGATCATGGCCGCGCTGTGGCGCGACCTGGCCGGCTACGAGATCCCGCGCCCGATCCCGCGGATGACCTACGCCGAGGCGATGGCGCGCTACGGCACCGACAAGCCGGACCTGCGGTTCGGCCTCGAGCTCACCGAGCTCACCGACTACTTCGCCGAGACGTCGTTCCGGGTCTTCCAGGCGCCCTACGTCGGTGCCGTCGTGATGCCGGGCGGGGCCGCCCAGTCGCGCCGGCAGTTCGACGCGTGGCAGGAATGGGCCCGCCAGCGCGGCGCCCGCGGCCTGGCCTACGTGACGGTCGGCGAGGAGGGCGAGCTGGGCGGCCCGGTCGCCAAGAACCTCTCCGACAGCGAGCGTGACGGGCTGGCCAAGGCCGTCGGGGCAGAGCCCGGCGACGCGGTCTTCTTCGCCGCCGGCCACCCGGCCGATGCCCGGGCGCTGCTCGGTGCCGCCCGCGTCGAGATCGCCCGGCGGGCCGGGCTCATCGACGATGACGCGTGGGCCTTCGTCTGGGTCGTCGACGCGCCGATGTTCGAGCGAGTCCGCGACGACAACGGCAACGAGATCGGCTGGACCTCGGTCCACCACCCGTTCACCGCACCGAACGACGAGTGGATCGAGCGCTTCGAGGAGGCGCCGGACCAGGCGCTGGCCCACGCCTACGACATCGTGGTCAACGGCAACGAGATCGGCGGCGGCTCGATCCGTATCCACCGCTCCGACGTGCAGCAGCGGGTGTTCGACCTGCTCGGCATGGACGAGGCGGAGCAGCGGGAGAAGTTCGGCTTCCTGCTCGATGCCTTCCAGTACGGCCCGCCGCCGCACGGCGGCATCGCGTTCGGCTGGGACCGGATCACCATGCTGCTGGCCGGGGCCGACTCGCTGCGCGAGGTGATCGCGTTCCCGAAGACCGGTGGCGGGTTCGATCCGCTGACCCAGGCACCGGCTCCGATCACCCTCGAGCAGCGCCGTGAGGCCGGTGTCGACGCCAAGCCGCCGAAGCCGCAGCCGCCCGCCGCGGAGAAGCCCGCCGAGCAGAGCTGAGGGGGGCGGTGCTGCACCTGCGGGTGATCTGCCCGCCCGCGCGCACCGCCGCCGTCCGCGATCTGCTGCTCGACCAGCCCGGCGCCACGCACGTCACCGTGCTGCCGGGGGTCGCGGTGCGCCCGCCGGGCGACGTGGTCGAGGCCGACGTCGCCCGGGAGGCCACCGACGACGTGCTGGCGGCTCTCACCGCGCTCGGCGTCGATCACGACGGCGGGATCACCCTCGAGGCGATCGACACGACGCTGTCCGACGCCGCCGACGCGGCCGAGGAGGAGGCGCCCGGGGACGGCGGCGACGCCGTCATCTGGGACGAGGTGGTGGCCCGCACCGGCGAGGAGTCCCGGCTCTCGATCAGCTACCAGGTGTTCCTGACGATCGCGTGCCTGCTGGCGGCGATCGGTGCGATCACCGACTCCCCGGTGACCGTGGTCGGGGCGATGGTGCTGGGCCCGGAGTTCGGGCCGCTGGCGGCGGTCGCGGTCGGCCTGGTGCTGCGCCGCGGCGACCTGGTGCGCCGCGGCGGGCTGGCCCTCGGCATCGGTTTCCCGGCCGCGATGCTCGTCACCGCGGGAGCGGCGCTGCTGTTCGACGCCATGGGCCTGCTCTCCACGTCCACCCTGGACGCGCTGGACCAGGTCGACTTCATCTACGATGTCGGACCGTTCTCGCTGATCGTCGCGCTGCTCGCCGGAGCGGCCGGGATGCTGGCGCTGAGCTCGGCGAAGTCGGCGTCGCTGGTCGGGGTGTTCATCTCGGTGACCACCGTCCCGGCGGCGGCGTTCGCGTCGGTGGCGCTGGTCGAGGGGCGCTACGTCGAGGCGGGCCGGTCGGCGCTGCAGTTGCTGGTGAACCTGGCGGGCATCGTCATCGCGGCCGCGGTGGTGCTGATGCTGGCCCGGCGCTCCCGGCATCGGTGGGACCGGGGCCGGCGGCTCTCCGCCGGGTAAGGTCGTCGCCGATGGTTCGCGACCTGGCCGATTTCCCCAGGCCGGTGCTCGCTGCGCTGGCTGCCGCCGAGCGTCTTCTCGCCCGGCGCCTCGGCGCCACTGTCGTGCTCGCCGATCCGGAGGACCTGGGCGGCAGCGAACGGTCCGTGGTGGCCCGCGCCCGGGTGGCGCGCAACCCGTTCTCGCTGCCGCGCACGCTGGTCGTCAAGCACTACATCGCCGAGCCGGAGCTGGACCGGCCGGACCCGTTCCACTACGAGGTGGCCAGCTGCCAGCTGTTCACCGCGCTCCCGACCGAGGTCCGGCCCAGCCCGGTGATCATCGCGCACGATCCGGAGGCCCGGCTGCTGGTGCTCGAGGACCTCGGGCGCAGCTCGACGCTGGCCGACAAGCTGTTCGGCGCCGACCCGGCGGCCGCGCAGCGCTGCCTGCTTGGCTGGGCCCGCGCGCTCGGCCGGATGCAAGCCGCCACGGCCGGTCGGGAGAACGACTTCGGGGCGCTGCTGCGCCGGCTCGGTGAGCGCGCCTGGCGGGACCCGGTGGCCGAGGACGCCCGGGCCGCGCTGGCCGGGCTGCCCGAGCTGCTGGACGGCGTGCTCGGGGTGCGGGTGTCGGCGGCGGCGAGCCACCAGGCCCACCACACGGCCCGGTTGCTGGGTGGCACCCGCTACCGCGCGTTCAGCCCGTCCGACACCTGCCCGGACAACAACCTCGTGACCAGCCGCGGGGTGCGGTTCGTCGACTTCGAGTGGGGCTGCTTCCGTGACGTGTCCCTGGACGCTGCGTACTTCCGGGTGCCGTTCCCCGGTTGCGAGGCGAGCTTCGCGCTGCCCGACGGGATGTCCGAGGCGATGCTGGAGGCCTGGCGCGACGAGATCGCGGCGGTGTGGCCGGATCTCGACGACCCGGCGCGGCTGAACCGCAGGCTGCTCGACGCGCAGCTGCTGTGGGTGTGGCTGTGCACCTGGTGGCTGCTGCCCCGGGTCCAGGTCCGCGACACCCCCGTCGGCCCCGATGCCGGTCGTTCCCCACGGATCAGCTCCGCGCTCGCCGACTACTGGCGCCGGCTCGGCCAGGCGGCAGCCGCTGCCAAGGGCCTGGACGCCACGGTCGAGCTCGCCGAGACGGTGACGGCGGCACTGCACGAGCGCTTCCCCGACGCGCCGCCGGCGCTGCCGCTCTACCCGGCCTTCCGCAGCGCCGTCTGACCGGCACGCGACCCGCGGCCTCGTGGTTCGGGCGGCCCGGACACCGCGTCGCGGCTGCTGACCGGGGACGGGCACACCGGACGTTCCCCGAGCTGCCCGCGGCCCGTCATCCGCCGCACACCGGCGGTGAGCCCGGATGGGTGATGGTGATCGCCGTGACCGTGCAGATGATCCCGCCCACGTCACCGTCGCGCTCCTCGGACGCCCGCCGGGTCCGGGCCCTGGTCACCCTGGGCGACTCCACCACGGTCGGCCTCGGCGACCCGCTGCCCGGCGGTGGCTGGCGCGGCTTCCCGTCCCTGCTCCGCGACGCCCTGGGCGGCCCCGCCGAGGTCGCGCTCACCAACCTGTCCCGCAGCGGGGCCCGGATGGCGTGTGTCCGCCGCGAGCAACTGCCCGGTGCACTCGCAGCGCACCCGGAGGTCGCGGTGCTGTGCGTCGGCATGAACGACACCCTGCGCTCGGACTTCGACCCGGTGGTGCTGCGCGGGGACTGCGCGGCGACGGTGAGCGCCCTGCGCGCGGCCGGCGCGCACGTGCTGATGTTGCGCTTTCACGACCACACCCGGGTGTTCTGGCTGCCGGCCCCGCTGCGGCGCGCGCTGCGCCGGCGGATCGACGCGCTCAACACCGTGACCGACGTGATCGCCGCCGGGGACCCGCACGGCATCGGGGTGCTCGACCTGCACCTGATCCCGGGTGGCTACGAGCGTGCGACGTGGAGTGTGGACCGGCTGCACCCCTCGGAGCGGGGGCACCGGATGCTCGCCGCCGGGTTCGCTACCCTGCTGGCCGGCGCCGGCTTCGCGGTGCCGCAGCCGGTGAGCCTGCAGTGCTCGGGCGGACGCCAGGTGAGCGCGGCGGACCGGGCCGCCTGGCTGATCGTCAAGGGCGTGCCGTGGCTGGTCCGCCGCGGTCGCGACCTCGGCCCGGTGATCCTGGAGGGGCTGGTGACCGAGCTCGTGCGCGGGACCCCGGCCTCCGGCTAGGCCTCAGGCGGCCGACGCGTTCGGCCCCGCCGCGGCCCGGACCGCGGCCGCCTGCACCACGGCGGGCGCCGCCGCGGGCAGCGGCAGCAGCGTCTCGATCAGTTCGAGGTGGGAGCGGGTGCACGGCCCACAGATCCAGCTGACCCGTCCGTCGGGCGTGTGCCGGCTGCTCCAGCCCAGGCCGCGGATGTCGGCCGCGGTCCGGGGGCGGGCACAGAACGGGCAGGGCGACTGTTTCGCGATGTCGATGTACGCAGACGCTGGCACGGTCGTCTTACGCCCTCGTGAACGCCGCGCCCTCCGGTGTTGCGTTCGTGGGAACTCCTGGCCGGGCCTACAGCGAACGGAGGAACCGGTCCATCCGGGTGAGCGCCTCCTCCAGCAACGGCAGCGCCGTCGCGTAGGAGCACCGGATGTGTCCTTCCCCGGACGGCCCGAACACGCTGCCCGGGACCACGGCCACGCTCTCGGCCTTGAGCAGCCGCTCGGCGAAGGTCTCGGAGTCCAGCCCGGAGGACCGGATGCTCGGGAACGCGTAGAACGCGCCGCCGGGTTCCGGGCAGTCCAGGCCGATCTCGCGCAGCCCCTTGACGAAGACCCGGCGGCGGCGGTCGTAGTCGGCGACCATCTCGGCGACGTCGCCCTCGGCGGAACTCAGCGCCTCGACCGCCGCCATCTGGGAGACGTGCGGCGCGCACAGCATCGTGTACTGGTGCACCCGCACACACAGCTCGGCGACGTGCGCCGGCGCGCAGATCCAGCCCACCCGCCACCCGGTCATGGCCTGTGCCTTGGAGAACCCGCCCAGCACGACGGTGCGCTCGCGGGCCCCGGGCAGGGCGCCCAGGCAGGTGTGGGTGCCGGTGTAGGTGAGCCGGTCGTAGATCTCGTCGGAGATCAGGTAGAGGTCGTGCTGCTCGGCGAGCCGGACCAGCGCCTCCAGCGCCGCCCGCGGCTGCACGGCGCCGGTCGGGTTGGCCGGCGAGCCGATGAGAATCGCCTTGGTCCGCGGCGTGATCGCCGCGGCGACCACGCCGGCGTCGACGGCGAAGCCGTCCTCCCAGCGGGTCGGGACCCGCACCGGGGTGCCACCGGCGAACGCCACGCACGGCTCGTAGGCGACGTAGCAGGGCTCCGGGACGATCACCTCGTCGCCGGGGTTGAGCAGCACCCGCAAGGTGAGGTCGAGACCCTCGGAGACACCGGTGGTGATCAGGCACTCCGAGTCCCACGCGTAGTGCGCGTCGTAGCGCCGGGCCAGGTCGCCGCAGATGAGCCGGCGCAGCTCGGGCAGGCCCGCGTTGGACGTGTAGGTGGTGTACCCGTGTTCGAGGGCGTAGATCCCGGCCTCCCGGATGCGCCACGGCGTGACGAAATCGGGCTCCCCGACCCCGAGGGAGATGACGTCGTCCATCTCCGCGGCGATGTCGAAGAACCGGCGGATGCCCGACGGCGGGCAGGCGGCGATGACCTCGTTGAGCGGCTTCACGTACGTGCTCCTCAGGGGGTCACCGGCAGGCGGTGGTCCGGGTCGGGCTCGGCGAAGGTGTCGCCGTCGCGCTTGTGGGTCTTGAGCACGAAGTGGGTGGCGGTGGACTGCACGCGGTCGATCGTGGACAGCTTCTGGCTGACGAAGTCCGACACCGCGCGGATGGTGCGACCGGTGACGGTGCAGCGCAGGTCGTGGCTGCCGGAGACGAGGTAGACGCTACGGACCTCGTCGAACCGGGAGATCCGGGTGGCGACGTCGTCGAACCCGACCCCGCGGGCCGGTGCCACGGAGACGTCGATGAACGCGGTGACGCTGTCCTGGCCGCCTTCGCCCGCGGCGCCCTCGAACGCGTCCCAGTCCACCACCGCCTTGTAGCGGCGGATCACCCCGGACGCCTCCCACGCCGCGATCTGCGCCGTGACCTCTGCGACCGGCAGCCCGGTCATGGTCGCGATGGTGTCGTGGGACAGGTGGGCGTCGCGCTCCAGCAACTCGAGGATTTCCCGCACGTACCGACCCTACGACGCCGCCGCGGCGAGGCGGCGCACGGCGTCACGGAGCACCTCTTCGGGGTAGGACACGAAGCAGCAGCGCAGCGCCGAGCCGCGCGGCGGCCCCACCGCGAACGCGCTGCCGGGGACGAACGCGACACCGTGGGCGACCGCGCGGGGGAGCAGCGCGTCGGTGTCGGTGCCGTCGGGGAACTCCAGCCAGCAGAACATCCCCCCGGCCGGGGTGGAGCGGGTCACCGCGGAGCCGAACACCTCGTCGACGGCCGCGGTGAACGCCGCGGCCCGCGAGCGGTTCGCCGCCCGCAGCCTGTCGAGGTGCCCGGCCAGCCAGTCGTGGTCGGCGAGCAGGTCGGCCGCGATCGTCTGGGTGAGTGTGGAGCCGCACAGGTCGGTGCACTGCTTGAGACGCTCGACCGCCGCGCACACCGCACCCGGCCCCAGCAGCCAGCCCACCCGCAGGGCCGGCGCCAGGATCTTCGACACGCTGCCGAGCCGCACCACCTGCGCGCCGTGCGCGGCCACCGGCAGCGGCGGGCGGCCGTCGAAGGCGAGCAGGCCGTACGGGTCGTCCTCCACGACCAGGAAGCCGTAGGTCTCGGCGAGCGCGGCGAGCCGCCGGCGGCGGTCCTGGGCGAGCGTGACCCCGCGCGGGTTGTGGAAGCTGCTCACGGTGTGCACGAGCTTCGGCCGCAGGCCACCGGCCAGCAGCGCGGCGAGCGCGTCGACGTCCATCCCGCCGGCGTCGACCGGGACCGGGTGCAGGACGGCGCCGGCGGCCTGGAAGACCTGCAGCGCACCGACGTAGGCCGGGTCCTCGACGACGACCGCGTCGCCCGGGTCGAGCACCGCGCGGGCGAGCAGGTCCAGGGCCTGCTGGGAGCCGCTCGTGATCACCACCTCGGCCGGGGTGACCGGGCGGCGCAGCCGGCCGGACTCGTGCGCGGCGACGACCTCGCGCAGCCCGGCCAACCCGGCCGTCTCGCCGTACTGCACCGACCCCGCTGCCCGCAGCGCGCGCTCGGCGGCCACCGCGATGCGCTCGCGGGGCAACTGGTCGGCGGCCGGCAGCCCACCGGCCAGGCTGAGCACGTCGTCGCGGGCGGTGAGGGTGAGCAGGTCGCGGATCGCGGATCCGCGCACGTCGCGCAGGCGCCGGGACGGCAGGAAGGGTGGTGCGGCGGGGGACGCGGGCACGGCGGGGCTCGCTCTCGATCGTCGGTCGGCAGGACGGCGGCGCGGTGGTGGCGGTCGCCGGAACTCGCCTGCGGATCGACGGGCGAGACGACAGCGGCGTGGCCGGGGTGGGCGGCGCCGTGCGTCGATGGTGCCGCACGTTCCTGCAATGCGGAACTGAGTTCCCAGATGCTGGACTGGCCACGAGCGGGCCCGAATGGTTGATCATGGCGCTGACCAGTACCGCTAGGGTCCCGGCCCATGGCGATGTATCCCCCGACCGGCAGCTACGACCACCCGGCGTCGGCCGATCCGCTGGTCCCGCTCGGCTTCGACCAGTGGATGTCCAAGGTGCTCGGCGTGGTCCGCCGGAGCTGGCAGCCGCTGGTGGTCGTCCAGGTGGTGGCCGCGTTGCCCGGGCTGCTGCTCAGCGGGGCCGCCGAGTGGGTCGTGCTCGGCGGCGCGCCGCCCGCCCCCGCCGACGCGGTCGGCGCCGGGCTGGCCGGGGGCCTGATCGCGATCGTGTTCGCGCTGTTCGCCCAGGGGGCCTCGGTCTTCGTCGCGATCCGCGACGCCGTCGGGCGGCCGGTGCCCGCCTCGGACGCGCTGCGGTTCGCCGCCGGCCGGGCGCTGCCGCTGCTCGGCTGGGGGCTGCTCGCGGGCCTGATCGCGATCGTCGGCTACGTGCTGCTGATCCTGCCGGGGATCTACTGCACGATCGTGTTCGCCGCCGCCCTCACCGGCGTCGTCATCGTCGAACGCGGCTCGATCGACCGCGCCTTCACCCTGGTGAACCGCCGCTTCCTGCCCACCGCGGGCCGGTTGCTCGTCATCGCCGTGATGGCGTTCGCCTACTCGATCGCGGTCGGCGTGATCGTCTCGATCTTCACCGAGCCGGGCGGCTTGGCCGAGCGGCTGCTCACCGGACTGCTCATGCTCCCGGTCTCCCTGGTGTCGGTCGGGGTCGCCGTCGTGACCTACGCCGAACTGCGGTTCCACGAGAACCCGTCGGTGAGCAGCGGGTGGCTCGCGGCCGAGCTGGAGCGCTGAGCACCCGTCCCGCCTGATGCCCCGGTCGTGGGCGGTTCCGGAGATGTCGGTGTCCGATGGCAGGCTGGAGCTCGATGCACCCCGATTCCGACAGCCTGTTCGACCTCGGCGTCGTCGACGAACCCGCGCAGGCCCCCGCCGACGACCGGCCCACCGCCACCGCGCCGCTCGCGGTGCGGATGCGGCCGCGTTCGCTCGACGAGGTCGTCGGGCAGAAGCACCTGCTGCGCCCCGGCGCCCCGCTGCGCCGCCTCGTCGAGGGCGGCGCGCCGGCCTCGGTCCTGCTCTACGGCCCGCCCGGAACCGGGAAGACCACCCTGGCCCGGCTGATGGCCGGCGCCGGCGGCGGCAACCGGCACTTCGTCGCGCTGTCGGCGCTCTCGGCCGGGGTCAAGGAGCTCCGCGCGGTGATCGAGGACGCGCGCCGCCGGCTCGACCGGCACGGCCGGCCGACGGTGCTGTTCATCGACGAGGTGCACCGGTTCTCCAAGACCCAGCAGGACGCGCTGCTCGGCGCGGTCGAGGACCGGCTGGTGCTGCTCGTCGCCGCGACCACCGAGAACCCCTCGTTCTCCGTCGTGGCGCCGCTGCTGTCGCGGTCACTGGTACTGCAGCTGCAGTCCCTCGACGAGGATGAGCTGCGCGAACTGCTGCGCCGCGCGGTCGCCGACCAGCGCGGGCTGAACGGCACGGTCGAGCTGACCCCGGAGGGTGAGGGCACCCTGGTGCGGCTCGCCGCCGGCGACGCCCGCCGCGCGCTCACCGCGCTGGAGGCCGCGGCCGACGGCGCACTCTCCGACGGCTCCGCGACGATCGACGTGGCCGCCGTCGAACGGGCCGTCACCGAGGTCGCGGTGCGCTACGACCGGGCCGGCGACCAGCACTACGACGTGATCAGCGCGTTCATCAAGTCCATCCGCGGCTCCGACCCGGACGCCGCGCTGCACTATCTGGCCCGGATGATCGTCGCGGGGGAGGACCCGCGGTTCATCGCGCGCCGGCTGATGGTGCACGCGAGCGAGGACATCGGGCTCGCCGACCCGACGGCGCTGCAGGCCGCGGTGGCCGCCGCGCAGGTGGTGCAGCTGGTCGGGATGCCCGAGGCCCGGATCGCGCTGGCCCAGGCCACCGTGCACCTGGCCACCGCACCCAAGTCGAACGCGGTGATCGTCGGGATCGACGAGGCGATGGCCGACGTGCGGGCCGGGGCCGTCGGCGCGGTGCCGCCGCACCTGCGCGACGGGCACTACGCCGGAGCGCAGAAGCTCGGCAACGCCGTCGGCTACCGCTACCCGCACAACGCCGCCGAGGGGGTGCTGGCCCAGCAGTACCCGCCCGACGCGCTCGTCGGGCGGGACTACTACCGGCCCACCGCCCACGGCGCGGAGCGGACCCTGTCCGAGCGGCTGCCGAAGCTGCGCCGGGCGGTGCGCGGCGAGCGCCCCTGACCCCTGGCCGGGGAGCGATCAGACGGGGTCGCGGACGAGGGGGCAGCTCATGCACCGTGGGCCGCCGCGGCCGCGGCCCAGTTCGCCGCCCGGGATCTCGATCACCTCGACGCCGTTGCGGCGCAGGTGCGTGTTCGTGGTGACGTTGCGCTCGTAGGCGATCACCACACCCGGTTCGACGGCGAGCACGTTGCAGCCGTCGTCCCACTGCTCGCGCTCGGCGGCGTGGACGTCCTGCTCGGCCGTGAGCACCCGGATCGAGTCCCGCCCGAGCGCGGCGGCGATCGCGGCGTGCATCTGCTCGGGCGGGTGGTCGGTGAAGGTGAACTCCTTCTCGCTCTCACCCGGCTCGATCGTGTACGCGGGCAGCATCCCCAGGCCCGCGTACTCGGTGAACGTCCCCGGGTCGACCATGGTCATCACGGTGTCGAGGTGCATCAGCGCGCGGGTCTCCGGCAGCCGCAGGGCCACGATCCGGTCGACCTCGCCGCCGGCGAACAACCGCTGCGCCAGCCGCTCGACGCCCTGCGGGGTGGTGCGCTCGCTCAGCCCGACCAGCAGCGCACCGTCGCCGAGCACCAGCATGTCGCCGCCCTCGGTGGTGGCCGGCCCGTTCACCGAGCCCTCCGACCACACCGCGAAGTCCGCCCCGGCGAACAGCGGGTGCCACCGGTAGACCGCCTCGTAGTGCACGGTCTCGCGCATCCGGGCGCGCTTGCGCATGCTGTTGATCGCGACGCCGCCGTAGAGCCACGCCGAGGTGTCGCGCGTGTAGAGGTGGTTGGGCAGCGGCTCGAGGACGAAGTCGTCGGGGTCGAGCACGTGGATGACGATCGACCGGGGTTCGGGGATGCGCGCCAGCAGTTCGCGCTTGGTGATGCCCGCGATCAGATGGTCGGTGAGCGTGTCGTCGTCCATCGCGTCGAAGGCGTTGCGCAGTGCGTCGATGGCGAGCGGGCCGTAGACGCGGTCGTCGAAGATCCGGTCGAGGATGAACTTCTTCGCCTCGGGGATCTCGACGGTGCGCCGCAGCAGGTCGCCGAACAGGTGCACCGTGACCCCGCGCTCGCGCAGCACCGCGGCGAACGTGTCGTGCTCCTGCTGGGCGCGCTGCACCCACAGCACGTCGTCGAACAGCAGCCGGTCCTTGTTGCCCGGCGTCAGCCGCTTCAACTCCAGGCCCGGCCGGTGCAGGAGCACCTGGCGGAGCCGGCCGACCTCGGAGTCCACCCGGTAGGGGCCCATGCGTCCATCCTGCGCCGGAGGTGGACCGGATGTCGCGCGTCGATGGTGTGATGGGCCGGTGCGCCTGGACCGGTTGGACGAGCAGATCGTCGCGCTGCTGGTGGACGACGCCCGGCGCAGCTACGCCGACCTGGGCGCGCAGGTCGGGCTGACGGCGTCGGCGGTGAAACGCCGCGTCGACCGGTTGCGCGAGGGCGGCGCGATCACCGGGTTCACCGTGCGGCTCGACCCCGGTGCGCTGGGCTGGACCGTCGAGGGCTACGTCGAGTTGTACTGCCGGTCGAGCACCCCGCCGGAGGTGATCCGCGCCGCGGTGGCGCGGTTCGCCGAGGTCGTCGACGCCAGCACGATCTCCGGTGACGCCGATGCGATGCTGCGCATCCTGGCCGCCGACATGCGCCACTTCGAGCGGGTGCTCGAGCAGATCGGGGCGGAGCCGTTCGTGGCCCGGACCAAGTCGGTGCTGGTCTTGTCGCCGCTCTTACGGCGCGCGGCCGGTCCGCTGCCCAGCTGACCGGCAGGGGCGGGGTCAGGGACAACGAACACAACGAATCGCCGTCACGACGGGCGAACACGCAACGAATCGCCGTCCGCCCGCAACGGATCGTGATTGTCGCCTCGTCTACGCGTTCTTAACGTAGAGCGTGACCGGGCCCCCGACGTCGCGGCCGCCCGCACCCCACCCACGGAGCGAGCCCGTGACCAGCGTCCTGCCCCGACCCGCCGGAACCCGCGCGCCGGGGTGCGCGCACCGCGACCCGCCGGCACTACCTGATGTGCCCGCCGGCGTACTTCGCCGTCGAGTACTCGACCAACCCCTGGGTGGTCCCCGGCGTGCCGGTCCGGCCGCGGCTTCGACCCCGTCCCCGTCGACCTGTCCGAGCTGCTCAGAGGCGGCGGCGGACCCAAGTGCTGCACGCTGGAGGTACGCGCATGACCCTCATCGCCGAGAACCCGACCCTGCGCCACGAGCGCCTGATGGCCGAGCATTCCGCGCACAACTACCACCCGCTGCCGGTCGTCATCGCCGAGGCCGGCGGAGCCTGGGTGACCGACGTCGGGGGCCGTCGTTACCTCGACTGCCTCGCCGGCTACTCGGCGCTGAACTTCGGCCACGGCCATCCGGCGCTGCTCGCCGCCGCGCACCGGCAGCTGGACCGGGTCACGCTGACCAGCCGCGCGTTCGGCAACGACCAGCTCGGGCCGTTCTGCGCCGAGCTCGCCGAGCTCGTCGGCAAGGACATGGTGCTGCCGATGAACACCGGCGCCGAGGCCGTCGAGACCGGGCTCAAGGTCGCGCGCAAGTGGGGCTACGAGGTCAAGGGCGTCCGGGAGGACCGGGCGCGGGTCGTCGTCGCCGCGCGCGCGTTCCACGGCCGCACGATCAGCATCGTCAGCTTCTCCACCGACCCGCAGGCGCGCGGCGGGTTCGGCCCGTTCACCCCGGGCTTCACGGTCGTCCCCTACGGCGACGCCGACGCGCTGCGCGCCGCGATCACCCCCGACACCGTCGCGGTGCTGATCGAGCCGATCCAGGGCGAGGCCGGCGTCGTCGTGCCGCCTGCCGGGTACCTGCCGGCGGTCCGGGAGATCTGTTCGGCAGCGGACGTGCTGTTCGTCGCCGACGAGGTGCAGTCCGGGCTGGGGCGCACCGGGCACGTGCTGGCCACTCGCGCCGCGGGCACCGATGCCGACGTCTATCTGCTCGGCAAGGCGCTGGGCGGCGGTATCACGCCACTGTCCGCGGTGGTCGCCGACGCCGACGTGCTGGGGGTGCTGCGCCCCGGGCAGCACGGCAGCACGTTCGGCGGCAACCCGCTGGCCTGTGCGGTCGGCCGGGCCGTCGTGGCCCTGCTCGACGGCGACGCCGCCGGGTTGCTCGCGAGGGCCAGGTCGTTGGGCGAGCTGCTGCACGACCGGCTCGCCGGGCTGGTCGGGCGGGGCGTGCTGGCGGTGCGGGGGGC
>NZ_JAAXLA010000115.1 GCF_012911935.1 Pseudonocardia acidicola
GAGGGCCTCCTGGGTTTCGAGTAGGTGCGTCAGACACACCCACTCCGCCCGGAGGCCCTCCCCTCGATCAAGCCGCCACGCCGGATCGACCTGTCAACAACGTGGTGAGTCGCTACAACTAGCGCGCGCCGAAGGTCTCGATGATCGCGTCGAGCCGGTCGGTGATCTCCGCAGCGGTCAGCCCGTAGCTGGGCGCGTAGCACAGCAGCCGGTCGTAGAGGCCGTGGAAGTTCGGCAGCTGGTCGCGCGCCTCCTCCGGCGTCCCGGCGACGGCCATTCGCTCCAGCATGTCCGGGGTGACCGCGGCGACCATGCCGTCGGCGTCGCGGTTCGACCAGGCTTCGCGGATCGCGGCGACCTGTGCCCCGAAGCCCTCCAGCTCGACGATCGAGCGGTAGGTGCGGACCACGGTGTAGAACGCGATCTGCGCCGCGGCGTCGCGACGGGCCCGGTCGCCGTCGTCGGCGACGCTGCAGATGACGAAGCCCGCGATCGGGACGTCCGGGTTGCGGCCGGTCCGCTTCGCGCCCGTCTCGAGCGCGGGCCGGACGATCTCCTCGACGTAGCGCCGGGTGAAGATCGGGTGTCCGACCAGCCCGTCGCCGACAGCACCCGCGGCCTGCACCATCCGCGCGTTGAACCCGGCCAGGTAGACCGGGATCTGGTTGCGGGGGGTGACCTCGGCGGTGGGCTTGAGCGCCATCCGGTAGAAGCGGCCCTCGTGCTCGACGCCGCTGGAGTCCATCGCCCAGAGCCGGCGCAGCAGCGGCACGAGCTCCTCGACCCGTGGGGCCGGCGACTCGCCGTCGATGCCATGCCAGTCCTGCTGCATCCGCCGGGTGCCGGTGCCCAGGCCGAGCACCAGCCGGCCGCCGGAGAGCTCGTCGAGGTCGCCGGCCTCGGCCGCGAGAACCAGTGGGCTGCGGCCCACGGCGTAGGCGATGCCACTGCCGAGCGTGATCGTCGAGGTGGCCGTCGCCATCGCGGCGAGCGAGATCGTCGCGGAGCGGTCGTAGAACTCGGTGGTCCATGCCGACTCGAACCCGCGGGCCTCGGCCCGCTTCGCCACGCCCGCAACCGTGGCCAGGTTCCCGCCGTTGATCGCCACGCCCAACCGCTCGGTGCTCACGAGCCCTCCTCGCTCTCGCCGGAAGCGCCACACTAACGCCGCTCGACGTCGGAATTGCGTCGCATGCGGACCCGGCGGCGCGGTCGCACACTGACAGGGATGCCTTCCCCCATCCACCAGCCCGATCTCGACGCGGTGCGCGGCGCGCTCCGTTCACTGGACCGGGCGATCACGACCCGCGGCGGGTAACGCCGCGCGCGGCCCGCCTCGCAGCCCAGTTGCGCCGGCTGGGCCGGGTCGAGGCCGAACGGGAGCGGTACGCCGGCTGACCTCATCGGGATGCAGGCACCGGCCGAGCCGGGAGCGGCGGATCTCCGGCGCCTGACGCCGAATACCACACCACCGCTGTTCGATCATGAGTCGACGACCCTGGTGTGGCACTCGACGACGTGGCTACGCGTGGGGCGGCGGACCGTGGCGCCGGGCCGTGCGCGCACCACCAGATCGTCGAGCAGCGACCGGGTCGCCGCCGCCACCGCGTCCACCGCAGCCTCGAACGCCGCGGCGTTGTGCGCCGCGGGTGCCCGGAACCCGGAGATCTTGCGGACGTACTGCAGCGCCGCAGCCCGCACGTCGTCGTCCGTCACGTCGGAGGTGTAGGGCGGCCGGAGGGTCTTGATGCTGCGGCACATGGCCTATTGACCTCCACCTGAGGACGGCGAAAACATCTGCGCTCATGTCGCTTCTGCCCGGTGTGCGTTCCGCGACGGTCGACACCGACCGGCTCCGAATGCACTACGTCGAGTCCGGCCCGGACGACGGTACGCCGATCGTCATGGTGCACGGCAACCTCTCGACCGGGCGTTTCTACGAGCACCTCCTCCCCGCGCTCCCGCTGTCGTACCAGGTCATCGCGCCGGACATGCGCGGGTTCGGCGACACCGAGCCGGTGCCCCTCGACGCCACCCGCGGGCTCGCCGACTGGGCCGACGACACGCATGCGCTGCTGTGCGCGCTGGGCATCACCGAGCCGCCGCACCTGGTCGGCTGGTCCACCGGTGGGGCCGCCATCGCCCGGTACGCGATGAACCGGCCGGTCGCGTCGCTGACGTTCATCGACCCGGTGTCGCCCTACGGGTTCGGCGGCACGCACCGCGACGGCACGCCGTGCTTCGCCGACTTCGCCGGCTCCGGCGGTGGCACCGCCAACCCCGAGGTCGTCGCCCGGCTCGCCGCCGGGGACGACTCCGCCGACAGCCCGTTCTGCATCCGGTCGATCATGCGGGCCGCCTACTGGGCGCCGACGCACTCCGAACCGGCCGACCGCGAGGACCTGCTGGTCGCCGAGGTACTCAAGACCCTGACCGGCGACGACGGCTATCCCGGTGACGCCACGGCCTCGGAGAACTGGCCCGGGACGGCACCCGGCAGCCGCGGCATCCTCAACGCGCTGTCCCCCAAGTACTGCAACTGGGCGGACATCGTCGACCTCGAGGAGAAGCCGCCGATCATGTGGACGCACGGCGACGCCGACGTCGTGGTCGCCGACGGGTCGGCATGGGATCTCGGCACCCTGGGTGCGGCCGGGGAGGTCCCCGGCTGGCCCGGCGCGGACGCGTTCCCCGCGCAGCCGATGGTCAGCCAGATCGGCGACGTGCTGGGCCGCTACGTCGAGGCCGGTGGCAGCGTCCGGACCGAGATCTTCGCCGGGTCCGGCCACGGTCCGATCTTCGACGCCCGGGACCGCTGGCTCGCCGTCTTCATCGACTTCCTCACCTCCCTGAAAACCCCCTGACCCCGCGAGTCGGCACTTTCGGTACCGCGAGTCGGCACTTCCCGGCACGCGAGTCGCGCCGCCCAGCTGCTCCGATCGGGTGGTGCTGCCCCAGCCGCCGCCGGAGTTCCCCGGTCCCGGACGATGAAGGGGTGTGAGCAGCCACCGAGGGGTCGAGCCCGATCCGGGCCCGGCGCTGCTCGCGATCTACGACACGGCGCTGCCCGAGGTGTACGGGTACCTGCTGTCCCGCTGTGGGCGCCGCGCGCTGGCCGAGGACCTGACCGCCGACGTGTTCCTCGCCGCGGTGCAGGCCTGCCGGCGGCGCCCGGCCCCGACCCCGAGTACGGGCTGGCTGGTCGGCATCGCGCGGCACAAGCTCGTCGACCACTGGCGGGCGCTGGAGCGTGAGGAGCGCGGCCTCCGTGCGCTCGACGGCGCGCCCACCCCCGACAACGACCCGTGGGACGAGAAGCTCGACGCCCTGCTCGCCCGGGAGGCGCTCGCCGAGCAGAGCCCGGTCAACCGGGCCGCGCTCACCTTGCGCTACCTCGACGGCCTGCCCGTCGGCGAGGTCGCCCGCCAACTCGGGCGCACCCTGCACGCCACCGAGGCCCTGCTCACCCGCGCCCGGGCCGCGTTCCGCCGCAGCTACACCGAGCTGACCGAGGGAGGCCCGGCATGACCGATCCGCTGGACGCCCTCCATGAACCGATCCTGCCCGTCGATCCCGATCCGGCCTTCGCCGCACGCCTGCGCGCCCGTCTGGAGCGCGCGGTGCTCGACCCGACCAGTGCCCTGCTCGACCAGTGGGAGGACGACATGCTGACCACCGACGCCCCTGCCCCGACCACCGAGGCCGCCGCCGCGCCGGCACTGCACACGGTGACCCCGTACCTGGTGGTCGCCGACGCCTCCGCCGCGCTCGCCTTCTACGCCGACGCCTTCGACGGGATCCGGCGTGGCGAGCCGATCATGATGCCTGACGGCCGGGTCGGACACGCCGAGATCGCGCTGGGTGGCAGCGTGCTGATGCTGGCCGAGGAGTTCCCCGAGATGGGGCTGGTCGCCCCGACCGCGGGGCCGGTCACCCAGTCGCTGCGGCTGGAGGTCGCCGATCCCGACCGCGTCGTCGACCGGGCGGTCGCCCGCGGGGCGCGGCTGGAGCGGCCGGTCACCGATTCGCCGTACGGCCGCGGCGGCGTCGTGATCGACCCGTCGGGACATCGGTGGATGGTGTCCCGGGCGGCGCCGGCGGGTCCGGCCGGTCCGCGACCCGGCGACATCGGCTACGCCTCGCTGTGGACCCGCGACGTCGAGGCGGCGGAGCGGTTCTACGCCGCGGTGCTCGGCTGGGAGACGACGGCGGGTTCGGCCCCGCAGGGCCGGCAGATCACGAACCGGGTGTTGCCGCTGGGCCTGTGGGGTGGGCAGCAGCGCCCGACCGTGTTCCTCTGCTACGCCGTGCGCGACGTCGACGACGCGGTCGTGCTGGTCCGCGCCGCCGGCGGCACCGCGGACGCCCCGGTCGACGAGCCGTACGGCCGGATCGCCAACTGCGTCGACGACCAGGGGCTCCCGTTCGCGGTGTTCACGCCGCCGCCCGGGGCGGGTCCGCCGCCGGACACCACCCGGCCCGGCGAGCTCACCTACGTGACCCTCGAGGTGCCCGACTCCGTGCGGGCCCGCGCGTTCTACGGGACGGTGCTGGGCTGGAGGTTCGTGCCCGGCCGCGCGGCCGGTGCGTGGAACGTGTGGGTCGACGGCGGCGACTCCCGCCCGGTGCTGGGCATCGCCGGTGGGCGGGCGGCGGCCGGGGTCCCGGTGTTCGCCGTCGCCGACATCGCCGCCGCGGTCGAGGCCGTGCGCGCCGCCGGTGGGACCGCGGCCGAGCCGGTGTTCGCGGATTACGGCACCCTCGCCGGGTGCACCGACGACCAGGGCGGCCGCTTCCACCTCGTCCAGTTGTCCTGACGAACCGCACGTCACCGAGGCGGGCCGGGCCGCCGCCCACAACCCCCGGCCGTCACTCGATGTAGTGAACCTGGCGCTACCATTCGCCGCGTGTCCGTGCTGCGCACCGCCCTGGCCGAGTGGTCCGCCCGCCGTACGCTGCGGCGCCTGATCGAGCAGTTCGGCTACGGCGGGTTGACCGCCGCAGCCCAGCTGCCCGGCCTGGCCGCAGCCGTCGACCAGCACGCCGCCGCGGTGCGCGAGCTCCTGCGCGACACCACTCCTGGCCGCGGGGCGACGGCCACTCTGACCGGGTCGGCCAGCCGAACCGTGCGGCTGGCCGCCTATGCGCGCAGCCTGGTGGCGGAGCAGTGCCGCGGCGGCGGCGCGGTCCGCACGCCGCAGGCCGGGCAGTGGCAGCACGCCGACTGGGCCACCCTGCGCCTGCTCGCCGTGTGTCACCTGGGCCGCAGCGTCGGACGCCGGGGTCCGGCCTGATCCGGCGGCACCGATCGAGACCGGTCTCATCCACCCTCGGTACGCGACGGGGTCTACCCTCACAGCCGAACGTGTCAACAAACCATGACTCGTCGTGCGGCGGGGAGGACGAACGATCGTGGCCCCTGACCTGGCCTTCGACGCACTGGCGGATCCGGTGCGCCGGGAGATCCTCTCGGTCCTCGCCGAGCAGGAGGAGTGCAGCGCGGGCGAGCTGTCCGAGCGGATCAGCCGCGTCGGCCGCACCGCCGTGTCCAGCCACCTGCGGGTGTTGCGCACCGCGGGGTTGATCTCGGAGCGCCGGCTCGGCCGGTTCCGCTACTACTCCGTCGACCCGACGGGTCCCGCGCAGGACGTCATCCGGCTGCTCCAGGAACTCTTCCAGGGTTCGCTGGACGCCGCCAAGGCCGCTGCCGAGACACGTGGGGCCGACTCCTCCGAGATACCGGACCGCCGAGCCATGTGATGGTCGGCCTCGCCGTATCCGCCGAGCAGCGGATCGCTGCGCCGCCCGCGGAGGTCTTCGCGCTCTTCGGAGCCGGGGCGGGCGCCGGATGGGTGTTCGACGCCGCCTGCGACAGGGTCGCGGTGGGTTCGGTCGTCACGCTGATCGTGTCGTTGGGTGGCCCGGACGCGTCCCCGGTGGAGATCCTGGGCCGGATCACCGCGGTGCGCGCGCCGTCCCGGATCGAGATCGTGCACGACCTGCCGTGGCGCGGGCGGCTGCGGCTGCTGTTCGACGACGACGGTACAGGCGCCGGGACCCGGGTCCGCCTGATCGCGGACCTCGACGACGCCGGGCTGGCCTGGCTGATGCGCCGCCGCGGTTTCCGGGTGACCGACGAGCCCACCCGTGGTCACCACGCCGTCGGCCTGCTGACCAGCAAGTCCGGCTCCGGCAGCGTGTTCGCCGCCGCGACGGAGAACCTGGCCTCGATGGCCATCGAGGAGATCAACGCCGACGGCGGCATCCTCGGCCGCCCGGTGCGCCTGGTGATCGGTGACGACGCCACCGACGCGGGCGTCGGAGCCGCCGAGGCGTGGCGCCTGGTCCACGCCGGCTGCAGGGTGATCATGGCGACGACCACCTCGGCCACCTTCGCGCGAGCCTCCGAGGAGCTGCGCGGGTCCGGTGTGCTGCTGGTGCACACGCTGATGAACGAGGGCGGGATGAGCGGTGAGCTGCGTGTGCAGCTCGGGGAGCGGCCCGACGGCCAGCTCCGGGCCGCCGCGGGGCCGCTGATGCGCGCCGCGGGCGGGCGCCGCTGGTTCCTGGCCGGCAACGACTACTGCTGGCCGCGGGTGGTGCACACCGCCGCCCGCCGGGTCGTCGCCGAGGAGAACGGGACGGTGGTCGGCGAGGGGTTCGCCCCGCTGGGCGGCCGCGGCTTCGGCCCGTTGATCGAGTCGATCCTCGCCTCCCGCGCCGATGTCGTGCTCTCCTCGTTCGTCGGCGCCGACCTGGTGGCCTTCGAGCGGCAGTGCCACGCGATGGGCGTCCGGGAGCGCTGCCGGACCCTGGCGCTCGCCCTGGACGAACCGACCCGCGAGCGGATCGGCGGCGCCGCCGCGGCCGGCATGTGGGCCGTGGCCGGGTACTTCGAGACGCTGCCCGGCGAGGTGAACTCCGAGTTCCTGGACCGCTACCGGCGGGCCTACGGGCAGTTCGCGCCACCGGTGTCGAGCATCTCCGAGTCTGCCTACGAGGCCATCCACCTGTACGCGGCAGCGGTCCGCCGGGCCCGCCAGGACGATCCCCGGGCGGTGGCCCGGGAGATGTACGGCGGACGGTTCCGATTCCCCCGCGGCACCGTCACCGTGTCCGGCCCGGAGACGGTCAGCCAGCAGCTGTTCCTGGCCGAGGCCACTGTGGACGGCCTGGCGGTCGATCTTCCCGGTTGACAGCTTGTCAACGCGCCAACACTCGTTGACGTGTTACCTGGGTTACTCCTAAGGTCTCCGCGACGACAACGAGCGCGAGGAGACGAGCATGCCCGTTCAACCCCCCGATCCCAGCGCCATCACCGAAGCCGCCGAGCATTACGGGCTGACTCTGTCCGATGAGGACGTGAAGTCGTTCCAGCCCTTCGTGCAGGGCCTGCTCGGCTCCTGGGACGTCGTCGAGGAGCTCTACGCGCAGACCGCCCCGAAGGCCCCGGAACGGGCCTGGACCCGGCCCGCCGACGCGGACAACCCGTACAACGCCTGGTACGTCACCACCGACATCACCGAGACCGGGGAGGGCCCGCTCGCCGGGCGCACCATCGCGGTGAAGGACAACACGATGGTCGCCGGCGTGCCGATGATGAACGGCTCGAAGACCCTGGAGGGCTTCACACCCACCCGGGACGCCACCATCATCAGCCGGCTGCTCGCGGCCGGCGCCACCATCGCCGGCAAGGCCGTGTGCGAGGACCTCTGCTTCTCCGGCGGCTCGCACACCTCGCGCACCGGCCCGGTGCGCAACCCGTGGGACGAGACCCGCTCCACCGGCGGTTCGTCCAGCGGCAGCGCGGCCCTGGTCGCGTCCGGCGTGGTGGACATGGCCACCGGCGGCGACCAGGGCGGCTCGATCCGGATGCCCGCGGCCTACAGCGGCATCGTCGGGCACAAGCCGACCCACGGGCTGGTCCCCTACACCGGCGCGTTCCCGATCGAACAGACGATCGACCACGTGGGCCCGATGACCCGCACGGTGTCCGACGCCGCGCTGATGCTCAGCGTGATCGCCGGTCGTGACGGGCTCGACCCGCGCCAGCCCACCGACCTGCAGGTCGACGACTACGTCGGCGCACTGTCCCGCTCGGCGCAGGGCCTGCGGGTCGGCGTGGTCACCGAGGGCTTCGGCCACCCCAACTCCGAGCCGGGCGTCGACGACACGGTCCGGGCGGCCACCGAGAAGCTGCGCGAGGCCGGCCTGACGGTCGAGGACGTCTCGATCCCCTGGCACCTGCACGGCGCCAAGATCTGGGACGTCATCGCGACCGAGGGCGCGGCCGCCCAGATGGTCGAGGCCAACGGCTACGGGATGAACTGGCAGGGCCTCTACGACCCCGAACTCATCGAGTTCTACGGCAACCAGTGGCGGCAGAACCCGAACGAGTTCTCCCAGACCGTCCAGTTCGTGCTGCTGACCGGCGGCTACGCGATGGGCCGCTACCGCGGCAAGCACTACGCGATGGCCCGCAACCTCGCGTTCGACCTGCGCAAGGCCTACGACGACGCGCTCGCCCGGTACGACGTGCTCGTCATGCCGACCGTGCCGATCACCGCCACCGTCATCCCGGCCGCCGACGCGCCACGCGAGGAAGTCATCCCGCGCGCGCTGGAGATGCTGGCCAACACCGCGACCTTCGACGTGACCGGGCACCCGGCCACCTCGGTCCCGGCCGGGCTTTCCGACGGGCTGCCGGTCGGAATGATGATCGTCGGGAAGCACTTCGACGACGCCACCCCGTTGCGGGTGGCGCACACCTTCGAGCAGGCGGTCGGGGGCTTCCCGGCGCCGCAGGCCACGACAGCGGGGAGTCAGTCATGAACGGAGTCCACGATCTGGGAGGGACCGACGGGCTCGGTCCCGTCGTCGCCCCGGAGAACGAACCGGTGTTCCGAGCCGAGTGGGAGAAGGCGGCGTTCGCGCTGTTCGCCACCTGCTTCCGAGCCGGATTGTTCAACGTCGACATGTTCCGGTACGGCATCGAGCAGATGCCCCCGGCGGTCTATCTGCTCTCGCCGTATTACGAGCACTGGCTGCACACCGCCGAGCACTACGCCACCAAGGCGGGCGTGATCGACGAGGCCGAACTCGAGGCGAAGACGCAGTACTACCTGGAGCACCCGGACGAGCCGCTGCCGGACAAGAAGGACGCCGATCTGCTGGCGTTCGTCGACGCCGCGGTCAAGCACGGCGCCCCGGCCCGCCGCGAGTCCGACGCACCGGCGCAGTACAAGGTCGGCGACACGGTGACCGTCACCCACGACAGCCCGAAGGGGCACACCCGCAAGGCGCGCTACATCCGAGGCAAGACAGGCGTGATCACCCACGCGCACGGCACGTTCATCTACCCGGACAGTGCCGGCAACGGCGGCGGGGACGACCCGCAGCACGTCTACACCGTCAAGTTCACCAACGAGGAGCTGTGGGGCCCGGAAGCCGCCGAGCCGAACGGCGTCGTCTACTTCGACGTCTGGGAGCCCTACCTCACCCCCGCGAAGACCGAAGGAGCCGCCGCGTGAGCGCGACCGTCCGCAGCCAGGAGGAGATCGCCGCCCGGGTCAAGGCGCTCGAGGCGCTGATGATCGAGAAGGGCATCATGACCACCGAGGCGGTCGACCGCCTCGCCGAGATCTACGAGAACGAGGTCGGCCCGCAGCTGGGCGCCGCGGTCGTCGCCAAGGCCTGGACCGACCCGGAGTTCAAGGAGCGGCTGCTCGCCGACGGCACCAAGGCGTGCGCCGAGCTGGGCATCGGCGGCCTGCAGGGCGAGGACATGGTCGTCGTGGAAAACACTGCGAACACCCACAACGTGATCACCTGCACGCTGTGCTCGTGCTACCCGTGGCCGGTACTCGGGCTGCCCCCGAACTGGTACAAGGAGCCGGCCTACCGGTCGCGGATCGTGCGCGAGCCGCGCGCGATGCTGCGCGAGGACTTCGGGCTCGACATCCCGGACTCGGTCGAGATCCGGGTCTGGGACTCGTCGTCGGAGATGCGGTACTGGGTGCTCCCGCAGCGCCCGGCCGGCACCGAGGGCCTGGACGAGAAGGCGCTGGCCGCGCTGGTCACCCGCGATTCGATGATCGGCACCGGCGTGGTGAAGGCACCCTGATGGGCGTGCGTACCGACGCCACCGAGCTGGGCGACGCCCGGCGCCGGGTGGAACAGCTGGTCTGCGACCTGCCGGGTGGCGGTGCGGGTGACCGTTCCTTCGAACAGCCCTGGGAGCTGCGGGCGTTCGCGATGGCCGTCGCGGCATACCACAGCGGCCAGTACGAGTGGTCGGAGTTCCAGCTCTCGCTGATCGACTCCATCAAGAAGTGGGAGTCCGAGGGCGGTCAGGAACCCTGGAGCTACTACGAGCACTGGCTGACGGCCCTGGAGACGATGCTCGCCGGTAACGGTGCACTGTCCGACTCGGCCCTGGACGAGAGGACCAAGGCCGTCCTCGCCACTGGGCGCAACGCCAACCACCACGAGGCGCACCGGGAACCGGTCGCGATCGACCCGGCGCGATAGCCGGCGGTGTGAGGGACCCGTGGCGCGGTCGCGCTGCGGGCCCCTCACATGTCGTGCGCCGGTGCGTGCCCGTCCGTCACCGATTCGTGTCGATGCCCGGAATCCCCCCGTATGTTGGTTGCGCGCCGCGTAACCACCGGAGCGGAGGGACGCGATGGATCGACAGGGTCAACGTGGGGACGCGGCGGTGATCGACGCGGTCATCGCGGAGATGCCGACGTCGTAGCCGCGTCCTCCGGGCCGGAGCCGGACCCGGGGGCCTCCGGGTCCGGCGCGCCGCCCCGGCCGGGGTCGTCCAGATCGGGCACGTCGAGCGGCAGCTGATCCAGGTCCGGCGTGGTGGGCCGACGGTGGTGCGAGACCACCCACCCGACACGGCGCGGGTGCCCGTGCACGAAACCCATGCTGCGTCGTCTCCTCACCTCGCCGCCCGCCGGGCGTCGCGTACGAGTGAAGCAGCGGGCACCGACAGTGCCGATCCCAGACCCCGCTCCCTGCGGCCGATCGTGACGCGGGAGGCCCCGAACTCCTCGCGCCAGCACGTGGGCCGGATCGACCGCCGACCCGCGGTGTGTGCCCGCTTCCCGCCCCGCTACCGGCTGACCCGCGTCCGTCGCGGCCTCAGCCCAGCAGCTCGACCTCGCAGTTCGCCCGCTGGATGCGGACGTCGAGCTCGCGCAGCTGGCGTGCCAGCCGGTCGGCGCCGAGGTGGGTCGCGGCGTTGGTGCGGTTGATCCGGCGGATCCAGGACTCGAGCTCGGTGAACGTCTCGTCGGCCTCGCGCAGCAGCTCGGTGGCGTCCTCGGCGGGCGACTCACCCTCCTGGTAGCGGGCGCTCCCGACGATGCGCGAGCGCAACTGCTCGGTGCGCCGCTTGGCGTCGGCGTGCGGCGCCGCAGCGGCGAGGCGATTTCACCGGGCCGGGTGCAGGGCCGGTCGCCGATGGGGGATCGTCCGAATCGCCTTCTGTGGATGCGCCGGCCCCTGGCATGCTCGGCGGCGATCGACGCGATGACGGGCGGGGTGGGGATGGACACCGATGTGATCGTGGTCGGCGGTGGCCTGGCCGGCCTCGTCGCCACCGCCGAGCTGGCCGACGCCGGCCGCCGGGTGATCCTGCTGGACCAGGAGCCCGAGGCATCGCTGGGTGGCCAGGCGTTCTGGTCGTTCGGCGGGCTGTTCCTGGTCGGCTCCCCCGAGCAGCGCCGGATGGGCATCAAGGACTCCCGTGAGCTGGCGCTGCAGGACTGGTTCGGCAGCGCCGGGTTCGACCGGGACGACGAGGACGCCTGGGGCCGCCGATGGGCGCAGGCCTACGTCGACTTCGCCGCGGGCGAGAAGCGGGCCTGGCTGCACGGCCTGGGAATGCGGTGGTTCCCGGTCGTCGGCTGGGCCGAGCGCGGCGGCTACCTCGCCGACGGGCACGGCAACTCGGTGCCACGCTTCCACATCACCTGGGGCACCGGGCCGGGCGTCGTCGAGCCGTTCGAGCGCCGCGTCCGCGAGGCCGTGGCGAGGGGCCTCGTCGAGCTGCGGTTCCGGCACCGGGTCGACGAGCTGAGCGTGACCGACGGCGTCGTCGACGGCGTCCGCGGCACGATCCTGGAACCGAGCGACGCCACCCGTGGGACGGCGAGCTCCCGGGAGACGGTCGGTGAGTTCACGCTGAGCGCCCAGGCGGTGATCGTCACCGCCGGTGGGATCGGCGCGGACCACGATCTCGTGCGGGCCAGCTGGCCGGCCCGGCTCGGCGCCCCGCCGAAGCGGATGATCTCGGGCGTCCCCGAACACGTCGACGGCAGGATGCTGGCGATCACCGAGAAGGCCGGCGGCCGGGTCGTGAACCGCGACCGGATGTGGCACTACACCGAGGGCATCCAGAACTGGGACCCGATCTGGGCACGGCACGGCATCCGGATTCTGCCCGGGCCGTCGTCGCTGTGGTTCGATGCCCGCGGCCGCCGCCTCCCCGCGCCGAACTTCCCTGGCTTCGACACCCTCGGCACCCTCGAGACGATCACGAAGACCGGTTACGACCACTCCTGGTTCGTGCTCACCCAGAAGATCATCGAGAAGGAGTTCGCGCTGTCGGGCTCCGAGCAGAACCCGGACCTCACCGGCAAGGACATCCGCCAGGTCCTGAGCCGGGTCCGGCCCGGCGCGCCGGCGCCCGTCCAGGCGTTCACACGCAACGGCGCCGACTTCGTCGTCGCCGACACCCTTGCCGAGCTGGTGGCGGGCATGAACAAGCTGACCGACGAGCCGCTGATCGACCTCGCCGAGCTGGAACGGCAGATCGTCGCTCGCGACCGCGAGATCGGCAACCCGTTCACCAAGGATCTGCAGATCATCGCCCTGCGCGGCGCGCGCCGGTACCGCGGCGACCGGCTCGTCCGGGTCGCGTCCCCGCACCGGATCCTCGACCCGAAGGCGGCCCCGCTCATCGCGGTGCGGCTCAACATCCTGACCCGCAAGACGCTCGGCGGCCTGCAGACCGATCTGTCCGGGCGGGTGCTCGGTATCGACGGCCGTCCCGTCCGCGGGCTGTACGCGGCCGGCGAGGTCGCCGGTTTCGGTGGCGGCGGGGTGCACGGCTACCGATCGCTGGAGGGCACGTTCCTCGGCGGCTGCCTGTTCTCCGGGCGGCAGACCGGGCGCGCGGTGGCCGTCGCGCTGATCTGAGCGCGCAGTCAGGCCGAGAAGTCGACGAGCAGCCAGCGCGTCGATCCACGGGACGGGCCCTCCCCCGATGGCGCGATCAGTCGAGGCACACGGGGTCGCCCCGCCGGAAGACCCCCGGCTCACGCACCTCCGCGTACACGCCGACGTGGACGTCGTTGTGCCGGGCGGCTGTCCGGAGGATGTCGCTGTCCTTCGGCAGGTCCCCCTGCGGGAGCGTCGTCATGACGCACCGCGGGCAATGGTCCGTGGTCTCCAGCACGACGTCGTCGCCGATCCGCAGTCGCCGCCCGACCCACTTGCTCTCGACGAACTCGGCGCCACCCTCGGTCGGGCGCACGATGATGTTGGGCCGGAATCGCCTGGGCTCGAAACGTCCGCGCGGATACAGCTCGCGCAGCCGATCGATCGTGGCTGTGGTGAGCACGTGCACCGTGGCGAGGTCGAAGAACGTGCCGGCCGGCATGGCCTCCTCGGTGACCACCTCCTGCTGGGCCAGCTCCGCCATGTCGGGCCAGTACTCCTCCAGAACGGGCTGCGACGGCGCGGCGGCCAGCAGGCTCACCGGGCGGCCGAGCGCAGCGGACACGACGTCGGCGAACCCGCGGTCGTCCGAGTCGATCATCGAGCCGTCGGGCAGCGTGACCCGCACCGACGGCAGTGCATCGCCCGGGTCGGGTGGCGCCGAGAACGCCGCCCGGAAGTCGAACATCGCCGGCCACCTCCGCGGGTTCTTCGCGCTGACGACGTTGCCGGTCTCGGCGTCGACCAGGGCCAATGCCCGGTCACCGAGCAGACCGCGGTCGGTGATGTGCGACGCGTTGAGTTCCTCGCCCATCATCGACTTCACCGGATAGCGCCACAACGAGACGACAACTCCGTCAGTCATCGCATGTACCCCTTCCCGTCCGTCCGTCGGCAGGCGCGAGGCCACCGAAGTGCACTCGCGGAGGCCGATGCATCGTCCGTGCCGGGTGACCCGCCGGAGCGGTGCGCGTTGCCCCTGGACTGCTCGCGACACACACGACGGAGGGGAGGACACGCACTCGTGCCCTCCCCTCCTGGCTTCTTCCACCTCGTCGGATCGTCAGGCGCGGGCCATCGGTACGCCCTGGCCGGGATCGATCTGGTGTGGTCCGCCCGGCCCCGGGCGGACGTCGAAGTCGAAGATCGCGGTCGGGATGTACACCGTCGAACAGGAGTTCGGGATGTCCACCACGCCGGACAGCCGGCCCTCGATCGGCGCCGCACCCAGGATCATGTAGGCCTGGC
>NZ_JAAXLA010000116.1 GCF_012911935.1 Pseudonocardia acidicola
GGGTCGGGGCGTTCCGCATCGCACAGACCTGAGAGCTGTTGACACTACGCAATTCCGACACACCCATCGTGTTGACCTCGGATAACGGCCCAGATCCGGGGTCAGGAAGCCGACGAACGGACAGGGCCTGTACCGCCGCCATCGGCTCTCGCTCACGTTGAGGTTTTCGCGCTGCAGGTGAGGAGCGACCTGGGAGTTCTCACTGAAACGTGAGGAAGCCGTCGTGTCGCCGTGGCCCGCCAACCGGCGCGCGCCGTCCCACCCCGAACCCCGTGAGCTGGTTCACAATTCCAACCTTCAGGGTTGGGATTGCGCGGGGTACGCCGTTAGCGTCCTGCCCATGGCCGGACGCACGATGCTGACGAAGCGGGGTCACATCGACCTGCTTCGCGTGTCGTCGGCCCTCTGTCCGCGCTGACCACCCTGCCGTCGCCCGACAACCCCGGGCGGCGTGTCCTGCACGGTGTCCCGGATCAGCGTCGGCCCATCCCCGCTCTCCGTCTGGACACCCGTGTGCCCATGCCCGTCCAGCGGAGATCCCATGACTGTGACCGACGGTCACGCACGCGCCGACACATCGCCGCGAACCACCATTCCCATCCAGACCGTGCGCGGCACCCCCGAAAAGGGCGAGAGCCGCGTCCCGCGCTGGCTGTTCAAGACGTTCTCGCCGATCGCGCTGGTCGCGCTGTGGCAGATCCTCAGCTCGACCGGCGTTCTCACGTCCGACACCCTGGCCTCGCCTGCGGACGTGGCCCGCGCGGCCGCCGGCATGTGGGCCGACGGTCGACTGCAGGACGCGGTGGCGACGTCGGTCGGCCGGGTCCTCGCCGGCCTGGCGATCGGGCTCGTCGCCGCGGTGGTGCTCGCGACACTGTCCGGCCTGTTCCGCCGGGGTGAGGACCTGATCGACGCGCCGATGCAGATGCTGCGCACGATCCCGGTGATCGGCCTGATCCCGTTGCTGATCATCTGGTTCGGCATCGGCGAGGAACCGAAGGTCGTGCTCATCGCCCTGGCCGTGACCTTCCCGCTCTACATGAACCTCTACGGCGGGATCCGCAACGTCGACTCGGCGCTGGTGGAGGCGGCGAAGACGCTCGGGCTGGGCTGGTTCGGCCAGGTCCGGCACGTGATCCTGCCGGCCGCGATGCCCAATGCTCTGGTGGGGCTGCGCTACGCGCTCGGCTCGGCGTGGCTGGCGCTGGTATTCGGCGAGACGATCAACGCGACCTCGGGCATCGGCTACGAGATGAACAACGCCCGGGAGTTCTTCCAGACCGACGTGATCGTCGTCTGCCTCGTGCTCTACGCCGTACTCGGCCTGCTCGGCGACCTGATCGTCCGGATCCTCGAGAGGGTGGTGCTGTCGTGGCGGCCGGCGTTCAGCGGGGCGTGACCGCCGCTTCCCCCGGCGCGGCGAACCGACCGGTGTCGGTCCGCGGGCTGACCCGCCGTTTCGGTGACCGGGCGATCCTGGACGGCCTCGACCTCGACATCGAGCCGGGCCAGTTCGTGGCCCTGCTCGGCGCGAGCGGCTGCGGCAAGAGCACGCTGCTGCGGATCCTGGCCGACCTCGACCGCGCCATCGAGGGCACCGTGCAGGTCGCGCAGCGCCGGGCCGTCGCGTTCCAGGCACCCCGGCTGATGCCCTGGAAGAAGGTGTGGCGCAACGTCGCGCTCGGGCTACCCGGTCGGCCGGACCGGCGCAGGGCGGTGGCCGCGCTGGAGGAGGTCGGGCTGGGGCACCGTACCGAGGTCTGGCCCAAGACGCTGTCGGGCGGGGAGGCACAGCGGGCGTCGCTCGCGCGGGCGCTGGTCCGCGAGCCCGATCTGCTGCTGCTGGACGAGCCGTTCTCGGCACTCGACGCGCTGACCCGGCTCAAGGCCCAGACGCTGGTGGGCGAGCTGTGGCAGCGGCGCGACTGCGCGGTCCTGCTGGTGACCCACGACGTGGACGAGGCCCTCACGCTGGCCGACCGCGTGCTGGTGATGAACAACGGACGTATCGGCTACGACGCACCCGTCGAGCTGGATCGGCCCCGGGACAGGGGCGAGCCCGGGTTCCTGTCCCTGCGCACCGAACTGCTGGCCCGGCTGGGCGTGCATACAGCACCGCCGGAGAACGAGGAGAGAAGATGACCGTCGAGTTCATCGGGATGATCGGGAGCCAACACGTCTCCGAGACCCACCCCGCGTCCGGTCCCGTGGTGGACCGGGAGTTCGTCCGGCGTTTCACCCGCGCGCACGAGGAGGCCGGCTTCGACAAGGTGCTGGTCGGCTACAGCTCCAGCACCCCGGAGGGCCTGCAGATCGCCGGCTACGCCGCCGCCCACAGCGACCGGCTCGGCTTCCTGGTCGCGCACCGGCCCGGGTTCGTCGCCCCGACGCTGGCCGCCCGCACCTACGCCACGCTCGACCAGCTGTCCGGCGGCCGGGTCGCGATGCACGTGATCAGCGGCGGCAGCGACGCCGAGCAGCGCCGCGACGGGGACTTCCTGGACAAGGACGAACGCTACGACCGCACCGACGAGTACCTCGACGTGGTCATCCGGACGTGGACCGCCGACGCGCCGTTCAGCCACCACGGCCGGCACTACCGGGTCGAGGACGTCGACGCCGAGATCCGGCCCCTGCAGCAGCCTCGCATCCCGGTCTATTTCGGTGGGTCCTCGGCGGCCGCGTACCGGGTCGGCGGCAAGCACGCCGACGTGTTCGCACTGTGGGGCGAGCCGCTCGCCGGGACCACCGAACAGATCGCCGCCGTGCACGCCGCCGCCCGCGCGGCCGGCCGCACCGACCTGCCCCGGATCAGCGTGTCGTTCCGGCCGATCCTCGGCGCGACCGAGGAGCAGGCGTGGGAACGCGCGCACCGCATCCTCGACCGCATCCACGCCGCCAACGGCGGGCACGGTTCCTTCACCGGCACCCGGATGCACAGCGAACGGCCGTCGAACGTGGGGTCGCGGCGTCTGCTCGCCGCGGCCGAGAAGGGCGAGCGCCACGACCGGGCACTGTGGACCGCCACGGCGGCCGCGTCCGGCGCGGCCGGGAACTCCACCGCGCTCGTCGGGACCCCGCAGACCGTGGCGGCCGCATTGCTCGACTACGTCGACATCGGCGTCAGCACCCTGCTGATCCGCGGCTACGACCCGCTCGACGACGCCGTCGCCTACGGCCGGGAGCTGATCCCGCTGGTCCGCCAGGAACTGGGCCGCCGGCAGGCGGCAGCGGCCACGACCGGAGCCCGGGCATGACCGAACCGATGGTGTGGACACCCGACGCCGCCTCCCGCGGCACGGTCGTCGTCCTGCACGGCCGCGGCGAACACCCCGGCGTCTACCAGCGCCTCGGCCGCCGGCTGGCGTCGGACGGCTACACCGTGGTGGCACCCGACCGCGGCCACGGCGAGCCGGACGTCGCCGCGCTGCTCGACGGCCACCCCGCCGGCACCCGGTTGCTGCTCGGCGTCGACTCCGGTGCCGTCCAGGCGTGGGCCCTCGCGGCGTCGGCCGGACTGGACGGTCTGGTGCTCGCCGGCCTGCCCCTGGAATCCGGCGCCGAGCTGCCCGGCGACCGCGATGCCGAGCTCGCCGCCCGCACCTCCTGCCCGGTTCACCGGGCCCTCATCACCGACGACCCGGGCTTCGGCTGGGGTGCACTCGCCGATCCCGTCGACACCGCACCGGCCGCGCTGCCGGACCTGCCCACCCTGATCCTGCACGGCGACACCGACCCGATCGCGCCTGTCGCGCCGGTCCGGCTGCTCGCCCGGCGCCACCCCCGCGCGGAACTCGCCGTGGTGAAGGACGGCGTGCACGACGTGGTCAACGACCAGTTCCACCGCAGCGTCGCCGCCCGGCTCGTGCTGTTCTTCGAGGAGATCGGCAAGGGCGCGGTGATCCTGCCGGAGCCGGAAGCGGCTCCCACCGCCCGGTCGATGCGTTCGCGCCGGTCCGCGCCGCTGCACGTCTCCGCCCGGGTGGACTACGCGCTGCGCGCGGTCGCCGAGCTGATCCGAGCCGGCACCGAGCCGATGCGCTGCGAGACGATCGCCCGGGCCCGGGGGATCCCGCTGAACTCGTTGGTCAACCTCATGGTCGAGCTGCGCCGGGCCGGCCTGGTGCGCAGCCGGCGCGGCTGCGAGGGCGGCTACTGGCTGGCCCGGCCCGCCACCGAGATCACGGTCGCCGACGTCGTCCGGGCCATCGAGGGCGAGATCGTCTCGCTGCACGCCGACGGGCCGGACTCCTGGCTGTGGCACCGGCTCGGCCAGACCGTCGCCGAGTTCCTCGAAGGATGGACCGTCGGCGACGTCGACGCCGGACAGACCCGGGCGGCGGCCCGATGAGCGCGACCGAGGGATTCCACCCGGACCTGCACCACCCCGACACCACCGCGCCGCTGCGCGCCCGCCTGCACCACATTCGGGCGGGCGACCTGGTCGGCGACACCGCGCAGACCACCGGGATGCGCCGGCTCGAAGCCATCAGCGGCACGACGGTCGGCTCGGAGAAGATCTGGACCGGCGAGACCCACGTCGCGCCCGCCACCGCGTCGGGCAACCACCACCACGGCGAGTCCGAGACCGCGATCTACGTCGTGCACGGCCGCCCGGAGTTCGTCTTCCACGACGGCACCGAGGAGGTCCGGATCGTGACCGGGCCCGGGGACTACGTGCTCGTGCCGCCGTTCGTCCCGCATCGCGAGGAGAACCCCGATCCCGACGACCCCGCCGTCGTCGTGATCTCCCGCAGCACCCAGGAGGCGATCGTGGTCAACCTCCCTGAGCTCTACCCGCTGTAGCGGCCCCGCCTCCCCGCGCTCATCTCGTTCCCCGGAGGAACCCATGTCTGTCCGACGACGGCTCCTGCCCGCCCTGATCGCCGCGCTCGCCCTGGCCCTGCCCGCCTGCTCGAACGGCTCGGCCGCACCGGCCGGCCCGGTGGACCTGTCGAAGGTGACGCTGCACGTCGGTGACCAGGCCGGCATCCAACAGGCCCTGCTCCAGGCATCCGGCGCGCTCAACGGCGCCCCGTACGCGGTGCAGTGGGCAGAGTTCCCGGCCGCGGCCCCGCTGCTCGAGTCCTTGCGCGCCCGCGCGATCGACATCGGCATCGCCGGCGACGCCCCGACGCTCAACGCGCTGGCCGCCAGCAACGACATCACCATCGTGGCCGGCAACCGCTCGCCCCAGCAGGGCGGCCTGGCGATCATCGTGCCGGCCGGCTCACCCATCAAGACCGTCGCCGACCTGCGCGGTCACACCGTGTCCCCGACCACCCAGGGCAGCATCGGCCACTACCTGCTGCTGCAGGCCCTGGCCCAGGCCGGCCTGACCGCGCAAGATGTGAAGATCAGCTTCCTGCAACCCGTCGACGCCGCAGCCGCACTACAGTCCGGTGCGATCGACGCCTGGTCCACCTGGGACCCCTACACCGCGGTCGCCCAGAAGGAGCAGGGCGTCAGGGTGCTGCGCGACGCGACCGGGCTGGCGTCCGGGCTGAGCTTCCTCGACGCCAGCAACAACTCCCTCGACAACCCCTCCCTGCGCGCCGCGATGACCGACTTCGTGCACCGCTACAACCAGGCACTGCAGTGGGCGCAGGCCAACCCGACCGAGCTCACCGGCATCTACGCCAAGCTCACCGGCCGCTCGCAGGACGTCGCCGGACTCGTCGCGCAGCGCTCCCAGCGCTCGGGGATCCCGCTCACCCCCGACGTCGTGGCCGAACTGCAGCGGGTCGCCGACAACTACCGCCGCTACGGCGTGCTACACAACGACGTCGTCGTCGCCCAGCGCATCGACGACCTCGGCACCGCACGCTCGTGAGGGCGCGGGGGAAGATGCACCAGGGAACCATTGCGTTCGCCGGCAACCAGCCGGCCGCCGGCGCCCCCGCGCCTCCGCGCCCCCGGCGGGCGGCGGTGGCGAGCCTGGTTGGCACGACCATCGAGTGGTACGACTTCTACCTTTACGCCACGGCGTCAGCCATGATCTTCGGCCCGCTGTTCTTCTCCGACGTCGATCCCGCGGCCGGGGTGCTCGCCTCCTTCGCCACCTACGCCGCAGGGTTCGGTGCACGCCCGATCGGCGCGCTGGTGGCCGGGCACTTCGGTGATCAGGTGGGCCGCCGAACGGTGCTGGTCGCGTCGCTGCTGCTGATGGGCGTGGCGACCGCGGCCGTCGGTGTGCTGCCGACCTACCCACAGGCCGGTCTGCTGGCCCCGGCGCTGCTGGTCGTGATGCGGTTGGTGCAGGGCCTGGCCGTCGGCGCGGAGTGGGGCGGTGCCGTGCTGATGTCGGTGGAGCACTCTCCGGATCGGCGGCGCGGGCTCTTCGGCAGTTTCCCGCAGATCGGCTCGCCCGCCGGGATGTTGCTCGCGTCGGCGATCTTCGCCGGTGTCCGCGGATCCATGGACGCGCAGACCTTCCTCGCATGGGGCTGGCGGGTGCCGTTCCTGATCAGCCTGGTGCTCGTGGGCCTCGGCCTGGCGATCCGGCTCGGCCTGGACGACCCGCCCGTGTACCAGCAGGCCCGCCGGCTCGACGAGATCCCCCGACGGCCGGTGGTCGAGGTGCTGCGGACCCGCCGCCGCAACCTCTGGCTGACGATCGGCATGCGGATGTCGCAGAACGCGCTGTATGTCCTGTGCACGACGTTCGCGCTGACTTACCTGGCCCACGGGGGAGCGGCCGATGCCGGCGCCGGGCTCACCGCGGTGATCATCGCCTCGGCGATCGGGTTGGTGAGCACGCCCCTGTGGGCGGTGGTATCCGACCGGGTCGGGCGGCGCCCGGTCTACCTGGCCGGCGCGGTCGGCGCCGCGATCTTCATGATCGTCTTCTTCTTGTTGCTGGACACGGGGTCGCCCCCGCTGATCGTGCTGGGCATGGTGGTCGCGGTGAACGTGTTCCACGACGCCATGTACGGCCCACAGGCGGCCTGGTTCAGCGAACTGTTCGCGACGGGTGTCCGCTACAGCGGGGCGTCCATCGGCTACCAGTTCGGCTCGGTGCTCTCCGGTGGCACGGCGCCACTGATCGCGGCGGCCCTGCTGCTGGTGGGTAGAGGTGGGCCGTGGCTGATCTGGGGATACTTCCTGCTGCTGTCGGTAATCACGATCGTCGCGACCGTGCTGGCGCCGGAGACCCACCGGGTGCCGATCGCGGACCAGAAGGGTGCCCCCGCATGAGCCGGATCCTGCTCAACGCCTTCGACATGGCCTGCGTCGGACACCAGTCGGCGGGTCTGTGGCGTCACCCCGACGACCAGGGCCACCGCTATCGCGACCTGGACTACTGGACAGACCTCGCGCTGCTGCTCGAGCGCGGCGGCTTCGACGCGCTGTTCCTTGCCGACGTGCTCGGTGTCTACGACGTGTATGGCGGGTCGCGCGACGCGGCGGTCCGGCAAGCCGCGCAGGTACCGGTGAACGACCCGGTGCTCGCCGTACCGGCGATGGCGGCCGTCACCGAGCGGTTGGGATTCGGGGTGACGTTGTCGCTGGCCTACGAACACCCCTACACCCTGGCTCGGCGGATGACCACGCTGGACCATCTGACCAAGGGCCGGGTCGCGTGGAACATCGTGACGTCCTACCTGGACAGCGCCGCGCGCAACCTCGGGCGGGGTGAGCAGATCCCCCACGACGAACGCTACGAGCTCGCCGAGGAGTACCTCGAGGTCTGCTACAAGCTCTGGGAGGGCTCCTGGGAGTCCGACGCGGTCGTGCGCGACGCGCAGCGCGGCATCTTCACCGATCCCGGGAAGGTCCACGACATCGAGCACAAGGGCCGGTACTTCGACGTGCCGGGCCCGTTCCTGTGTGAACCGTCGCCGCAGCGTACCCCGGTCCTCTTCCAGGCCGGTGCATCGCCGCGGGGCGCCCGGTTCGCCGCCATCCACGCCGAGGCGGTCTTCGTCAGCGGTCCGACACCCGCGGTGGTGCGGCGCTCGGTCGACGCGGTGCGCCAGCAGGCCGCGGCGGCAGGGCGTGACGCGAAGGCGATCAAGATCTTCGCGATGCTGACCCCGATCACGGCCGCAACCGACGCCGCCGCCTACGCCAAACGCGACTCCTACCTCGAACAGGCCAGCCATGAGGGGGCGATGGCCCTGTTCGGCGGCTGGACTGGCGTCGACCTCGCCGACGCTCACTCTGACGACCGGCTGAAGTACGTCGAGACCGACGCGACCCGCTCCGCGCTGGCCGCATTCACCACCGCCGACCCGGATCGGGAGTGGACGGTCGGCGAGCTGGCCCGGTTCATCGCCATCGGTGGCCGTGGCCCCGTCGTGGTGGGCTCCGGCGCCACGGTGGCCGACGAACTCGAACGGTGGGTGGAAGAAGCCGACGTCGACGGATTCAACATCGCCTACGCCGTCACCCCGGGCACTTTCACCGACTTCATCGAACATGTCGTTCCCGAACTGCACCGCCGAGGCCGGACGCACCGACCCCCAGCGGCGTCGACGCTGCGGGAGAACCTCGGTACGGCGCTCGGCCCGGGGCTGCCGGACGACCATCCCGGCGCGCGTTACCGGCGAGGCTGACCGAGCGGCTCGGCAGCGCGTCGACCGGCTGATGACCCGGAGAGCACGCATCGGCTTGCGCCGCACGGCTGGCGGTTCTGCTCCAGCTGTGATCCCCCGCCCGAAGACCATCGCCCGCGCCGGCCGACAACCCTGACGCAGCGCCGCACCGCCAGAAATTCCTCATGTTCGCTGAGACATCCCGTACGCGCCCGTCTCACTGAAGTTGAGCAATCCGCAGGTCAACGACCCTGGCTCTCCTCAACTTCACTGAGAACGGACAGCAACCTGCAGGAAGGCCGCCACGACCTGGCCCGCCACGTCTTCACGGCCGTCGCGGCGACCTACGCCGCGCCTTCCACGAGGGCTCGGAAGACCCGCTCGGCGCTCGGGCTGGTCCTGAACTGCATCGCGCTGTGGAACACCATCTCCGCCGCGCCACCACCGGAAACACCCGCCGATCCCAATCCTGACCACCGCCACCAAGTGGGGAACTTCGGTGAGTAACTCTGGCCAAGATCAAGCGCCATCAGCGTCGCGGATCTCACCGCTACGGAGCCAGGCCGTGATGGCCGGGAAGAGGTCCTGGCGCAGCGCAGTGATCCAGCCGCCGAGCTTGTTGCGGCTACGGAGCCCGGGGCCGGAGTCGGCACAGGCTCGTCGGGTCAAGGCCCTGGTCAGCGGGGCGCATCCGCTGACTGGGACCGACTCGTGCGCCTGACGTGCGGTGTCCGGGGCGAACCTCGCGATCGTAACGATATCGCGTAGCGGACTAATATGCCCATGCGCGTCACGGTGTCACGAATCGGCGCAATCGCACGCGCGACGTCCGAAGCGTGTGGTGCACCGGGTTAGGTGCGCGTGTGGTCACCGGCTGGGTGGGCGAGGCCCTCGAGTTCGGTGAGTGCGGTGGTGCTGTGCGCGTCGGCGGTGATGCGCCCGGCCAGGTGACGGGCTCGTTGGGTGAACGAGGGCTCGTCGAGTAGGCGGTGGAGCGCGGCCGCGATTGCAGCGGGCTTGGCGGTGGGCTTGAGCCGCAGGCCGGTCCCGGCGGCGACGATGCGCGCGGCGTTGTTGGGCTGGTCTCGTCCGAGCGGGATGACGAGCTGGGGCACCCCGGCGGCGGCGGCCTTGATGACCGTGCCGTGTCCGCCGTGGCTCACCACCGCCGCACAGGACGGGAGGATCTCGCGGTGCGGCGCGGCGCGCACGACCCGCACCCGGCTGCTTCCAGGCACCTCGGCGGGGTCGATCTCCGGGCCGGTGGTCACCAGCCCGCGAACCGGTAGCGCGTCGAGAGCGGCCACGACCCGGCGCAGCAGGTCGGCCTGGTCCATGAAGGTCGACGACATCCCGACCAGCACCAGCGGCTGGTCACCGGGTGGGGGTTCGACCGGGTCGACCCATACCGGGTCGTCGAGCTGCGGGCCCACGTAGCGGACGTTGTCCGGGAGCTCGGCCGGGAAGTCGAACGCCGGCGAGGTCATCACGAGGACCCGGGCCGCGCGGCTGTGCTGGTCGAACACGTGCGTCAGGGGTGGCAGCCCGAGGTCGGCGCGGGTGGTGTTGAGCCGTGCTAGTCCCCGGTCCCACATCCGCGTGGTCATCCCGTGGATGAGGGCGTCGCGGGTGCGGCCGAGCGGTGTCCGTGCCGGCCGCCACGGCGTGCCGAACGGGGGCATGCCCCGGGCGGGCATGAGGTAGCAGTTTGGCACCATCACCCCGACCGGCACCCCACGCGCCTCCGCGGCGACCATCCCGCCCAGCATCAGCATGCTGGAGACGAGCGCGTCCGAGCCGTACTCATCGAGCGCCGCACCGACCTCCCGGGAGTAGGCGGCCGAGGGGCCGGCGATGACCCGGTCGAGCAGCATCCCGACGATTCGCTGCGGGGCGGACAGGCGGGTGTCGCTGAACGGGTCCTCGTCCTCCGGGCGACGCCGATGGGGAACGTCCTGCCATGGCCGGAACGTCGCTCCGGCAGCTTCCACGGCCCGCTGCAGCGGTGGCCCGGCGAGCACGACGACCCGGTGTCCGCGCTCGGTGAGCTTCCGAACGAGCGCGAGCTCTGGGGGCACGCTGCCGCCGGCGTCCCAGATCGTCACGAGGTAGTTCATCGCGCACCTTCCCTCAGTCAGGCGGGACGAGCGCCCCGCGAACGAGCCGTTCCATGACACGGGCGGTCTCGGCTTGGGAGACACCGAGATCGCGGCGAAGCAACTTCCACGTGTAGACGTCCATGGCCGCGAACAGCGCGAGCACGGCGGACCGGCGGTCGCGCGCACCGGCCGGCAGATCGGCCGCGAAGATTTCTTCAATCCAGGCGCGATGGCGCTCGCGGCCGATGCGCGAGACCTCGGCGAAAGCGGGGAAGCGGTCCTCGAGGGCCAGCACACGGATGACGAGGTCACCCATCATCTCGTACTGGCGCAGCACCACCCGGATCGCGGCGCGCGCGTCGCCGACGCGCGCGGTGGCCCTCAATGCGTCGATCTCGCGGGCGTAGTCGAGGGCGTACTCCAGGAACAGGTTGTCCTTGCTGCCGAACCGGTTGAGCAGGGTCTGCGTGCTGACACCGGCCTCCTTGGCGATCGCCCCGAGCGTCACCTCCTCGTACGGCGCGTTCGCGAAGCGGGCCCGGGCGGCGGCGAGGATTCGCCGGTGCGTCTGCTCCGCGGCTTCGGCCCGTGCCGTCATCCGGTACTCACGCGTCGATTTCATTGGAACGAAAGCCAAGCACAGAGTTGGGTGTCGGTCAAGCGAAAGACAGCAGCGTCGTGCGTCCGACCTGCGCGAACAACGCCTCGCGTACGCACTAGTCGAAGGTCGCCTTGGGGACCGAGGAGGCGGACAGGTCGAACTCCTCGAGGGCCTTGGCGACCGGGAACCCGGCGGCCTTGCGCCGGTTCGCGATGTTGGAGGCGTCCCGGGCGGTGACCTCGGCCTCGACCAGGGTGCGCAGCAGCTCCTCGGGGCGCCACCGCTGGGTTCGGGCGGTGAGCAGCAGCTCCGGCGCCAGGCGGCGCATCGCGGCCAGCTTGAGCCGTTTGAGCCCCGCCTCGAGGTCCACTCCGATCACGGGAGAACCCAGCCTCCACTGAACACGGGGCGCTTCAAAGCGCCGCGGTGAACTGAGCTTGACCCCATAGCACGGACAGCCTTGCACCCAGCTACTGCCGGCGTGGCGGCTATCGTTCCGACACCCACCCCAGAAGGCACCCACCCGCAGTACGACCACTGTGCGACGAGAGGGAGCCTTCGTGGCATCAAGCAAGCCGGAAACCCGCGACCTTCGTCTGCAGGCGGTGGGACTGTACTTCCTCACCCTCCCGCGGCCGGATCTTCGCGCCCTCGCTGAGGAGTTCGGCATCAGCTACGACTCCGTGTGGCGAGCAGTCAGGAAGGGGGAAGCCATTCTCGACGGGCGCGTGGTCGGTCTTCCCTCCGAGGACGAGGAGTTGCGGAGGCTCCGCGCGGAGAACGCCCGCTTGAAGGACAAGGTCCAGGCGCTGAGCAGCACCCTGCGCGTGTACTTGGCAGCCGAGTCGGAGCCGCCGGAGCCGCCGTCGGGATGATCTAGATCTTCCGGTGGCCGGCGGCGTATGCCTTCCCCGCAGCGGTGACAGCGTTCGGCAACCGTGACCGGGGCGGAAACCACCGTAACGCCAGTAACCACAAGGTTTCCGTGGTTCTAGCGGCTGAGAGGTCGCTCCCGTGGGGGAGCGCCCCGCAACACGGGCGCCCGCAGCGCCACGCCGACGAGCTGGTCCAGGGTTGTACGGGCTCGCCACGGAGTCGTCAGCGGGGTTCCGCGACCGGCCCCATCCCCGCCTCGGCGGTGATCCTCATCAGCTCCTCGGCCAGCTTCGTCCGCAGGGCGTCGTGGCGGCTGTCGAGCCGGTGGCGCGGGTCCTTGCGGTCCGGGTAGGTCCACACCGGGGAGCTGCGGTGCGCGGCCGGTTCCCAGTCGTAGCGCGGGTGCACGTGCGCGTGCAGGTGCGGCCAGGAGTTGCCCAGCACCTCGTAGTTGACCCGCCGGAACCGGGGATCGAGCGCGCTGCACACGTTCTGCACCGCCTCGCCCAGCAGCGACATGTCGAGCAGGAAGTCGGCCCGCTCGGCGCGCGGCAGGTCGGTGAGATGGTTCGCCTCGCCCCGGTAGAGCAGCAGGCAGTATCCGGGGAGGTGCTGGGTGTCGCCGATGACCGCCCAGCCGGTCTTGAGCCGGGCCAGCACGGTGGGATTCTCGCCGCGTTCCGCGGCCGCGAGGCGGCCTTCCACGCCACTCATACTTCCAGTGTATAGACATTGCACCGTGCGATCTATACTAGACTGGCCTGATGATCGACTCGACGGATTTCCTGGTGCAGCTCTGCGCCCTCGCCGAAGGACAGTGGGGCCAGGTCGCACTCGCCCAGATCGCCGACCAGGTGCCGGCCCCAGTCATCGAGCACTGGCACCGGGTCGGCATCGTCGAACCGGTGATCGACGGGGTCGTGCGCGTGCGCGCCGGCGCCCGACACCCCTTCCCCCGGCTCTACGCGGCGTGGCTCCGGCTGGATCCGGAACCGGCCTGGCTGCGGACCCCGCCCACGCTTGCGGTGGTGTCGCATCGCTCCGCGGCGCGGCTGTACCGCGTCCTGGACCACACCACCTCCGTACCCGAGTTCACCGCGGCCGCGCCGGCGCTGCAGCCCACCGACGCGGTCGTGCACCGGGCACCGCTGCGCGAGCAGGACCGCCGCGTGATCGCCGGGCTGCCCGTCACCAGCCCGGCCCGAACCCTCGTCGACCTCAGCACCGGCGCCGGACTCGACCTCGCCGAGCTCGGCCGGATCGCCCAAGCCCTGATCGCACAGAGCTGGACCACCGCCGACCAGCTCGCCGGCGATCTCACCGACGTCTTCACACACCTCGGCGCGCCCCGCGACGGCGACAAGTGGCTCCACGCCGCGCTCGACGCCAGCACGGCCGCCTGAACCCGCCCGATGCCCGAACCCGCCGGACACCTCGGCCCCGACTTCCGCGAGCACTTCCCCACCTGGCAGCACCTGCGCGCATTCATCGCCGAGCACGCCCGCTACCCCGAATACAGCCCCGGCCGGGCCCTGCACCAACTCGTCATGGCCGACCTGATGAGCCAGATGAACACCGCAACCGCGGACTGGCACCTGCTTGGCTCACTCGCCCTGCCCGTGCGCCCGCATCCCGCCGACCCCTGGCCCACCGATCTCCGGCCGGCCGCGCATGACGTCCACCCGTCCTACTGCATGCCGCGCACCGCGTTCGACCTCGACCTCTTCGCGTTCCACCTGCGCCAGCACACCGCCCCCGACTACGGCCGCGACGTCGTCGCCGCGGTCCACGCCGCCGCACCACCAGTACCGCGGGAACCCGGCGCCGGCACCGGCCTCGCCGGCCTGCTGCGCTACTCCGCCAACCCGCTCCACGTGCACGACACCGGCCAGGTCATGGGCACGGTCAACGCCCAACCCGTCGACGACCGCTACGGGACCGCCGACCTGAGGCCCGTCGACGACCCCCTGATCATCGAGATCGACATCAAACCACCGAGCAAGATCCAGATTTCTGGCCCGCCGGAGCCGTCGTATCGGTCCGTGGTCGGGCTCGAGGTGCCCGGTGTCCAACCCATCCGTCCGTCGCTCTACCCGCTGGCCAACCAGGTCGCCGACAAGATCGTGCTCCTCACCGGCCCGCCGGTGAGTCTGCGCGAGACGGGCACGGAACCGTGGCACCGCTACAAGGACCTGGTCGACCTGCACTTCATCGTCAAGACCTGCCGGATCGACGGCGACATGCTCCGCCACGCGATCGCCCACAACTGGAACTGGAATCACCTCGACGCCACCCACCTGGCCCACCGATCTCCGGCCGGCCGCGCATGACGTCCACCCGTCCTACTGCATGCCGCGC
>NZ_JAAXLA010000117.1 GCF_012911935.1 Pseudonocardia acidicola
GGCTCCAGCGGCGCGAGGGTCGGGGGCTGCGCCCGCTCCGCGGGGGTCGGGCCCGGGGGCCCCGGGTCCGGCGGGCCGGGGCGCGGGACCGCGGGCTTGCCCTGCTCTCCGCGGGCCCGGCGCAGGATCCGGCGCGCGGCCAGAACCACGAGCAGTGCCCCCGCGGTCGCTGTCAGCCACACGGTGATGGTGCCGTAAGCGGTCGAGCGCACTTGCAGGCGGCTCGGTGGACCGAGCGGACCGCCGTCGCGGGTGCGCACCGTGGCGTCGACGGTGAACTGCCCGGAGCGGGTCACCTGGGCGCTGACCCGCACCTGGATCCGGCCCAGCGGCGGCACCCGTTGCTCGGGGATCGGCGCGACCCGCAACCCCGCGGTACTGGCCAGCTCGACGCGCACCCGCATCGTCACCGGCAGACCGTTTGCCAGCGTGAGCAGCAACGGGGCGTCGGTCGTGCCCAGCGAGTACGGGCTCGGCGGCTCCAGCACCCGGACCGAGGACCGCAGCTCCGTGATCCGGCCGGTGGTCAGGTCCGCGGCCTGCTGGGCCAGCTGCGGCTGCCCGCGCCAGGCCGATGACGTCGCGCGCAGTGTCCCGCGCAGCATCGGATCGAACACGGCGGCCGGGGTGGCCCCGACTCCCGGCTCGTTCTCGGAGGAGGCGCGCAACCGGGCGATGTCGTCACCGGTCGTGCGCACGGTGTCGATGACCGCCGGCGGGATCTCCTGGGCGCCGGCCCGCAGCGGGTAGAAGAGCCGGTTGTCGTCGGTGCCGGCCGCGCCGGCGCCGATCGTGCCGAGCCCACGTGGCGCCAGCCTGCCGTCGTCGATGAGCTGGCCGGCGGCGGTCAGCAGGGCGTCGGCGCCGACCCCGTCGGCGGCCCACTGGTGCGGCGGGGCGAGCACCATCGGTCCCGTGCCGGCGGCCGCCGGGCCGGTCTCGGCGCGGTAGACCAGCGCCCCGATCGTGTCCTGCGTGGACAGCGGGGCGGAGGTCCCGGCCGGTGCGCTGGTGGCCGGGACGGCGCTGCTCGGCCCCGTGCTGCCGGTGTCGGGTCCGGCGGGACCGGTGGCGGCGAGCGTCAGCAGCGGGTCGGTCAGCACGCCCACCTGCCGGGCCGGCGCGGCAGCGACCGAGACCACGCCGCTGGTGCGGCTGGAACGGTCCTGTTCGATGCCTTCCGCGGAGAGCACGACGGTCGACGACGCGCCCGGACTCCCGGCCCCGACGGCGCCCAGCGTGGGCTCGTCGAGCAGGCCGTCGGTGGGCCACAGCGTGCTCGGCAGCGGAGGCGTCCCGAGCAGTTGCGCGGTCAGGGCGCGGCCGTCGACCACGGCCCGGGCGGCGAGCGGGGCGAGGCCGCCGCGGGTCAGCGCGACCAGGTCGGCGTCGGCGTAGGGCAGGGCGAGCAGGCAACCACCCCGGACCACCGCGGCCAGGGAGTCCAGCCATTGCCCGGCGACCTCGGCGCCGCGTCCCGGCGTCACCGTGCCGTCCGGGGCGCGCACCTGGTAGCCGCCGCGCATCGCGGCGGCCGTCTCCAGCAGTTCCGGGTCCACCGCCACGCAGGTCGCGTCGCGCAGCCGGGAGCCGACCGGGGCGCGCTGCGCGAGGGCGGTGACCAGGCCGCCGAGCCGCCCGGTCGGAGCGAACGACGCGGCGAGGTCGTCGTCGGTGAGCGTCGGGACCTCGCCGGGCACGGTCGGCAGCAGGCGGGGGGTGTCCACGATCGGATAGAGCAGGGTGAACGGCGTCGGCGCCCGGCCGGTGTCGGCGGGCACGGCTGCGGCGGCCGCGGCCGGATCCGGCGGCAGCGACAGCACCGGGAGCAGCATCCGGACCGCGGCCAGCCGGGCCCGCGTACCGTCCTGCGGCACCCCGTTCACGTTCACCAGCAGCTCGTAGACGCCGGCGTGGGAGAGCGCGAGACCGGTGTTCGCGTCGCCCCGCAGTGGGACGGTGAACTGGACCGGCATCCGGGCCCCGGGGGCCAGTTCACCGGGCAGGTCGATGAACTGGGGGGTCACGGTGTCGGTCGGGGCCCGGCCGTCCAGCGCGGTGCGCAGGTCGCCCTCGGTGCGCAGCGCGTCCCCGCGCTGCAACCGGATCGCGAGCTGGTCCACCGGGCTGGTTCCGGTGTTGGTGAGGGTGCCCTCGACCGTGATCGTGTTCGGTCCGTCCGCGTTCACCAGCCGCGGGGTGAGCTGGGTCAGGTCGAGCTGCAGCGGGCCGCCGCCGTCCGGGGTCACGCCCGGGACGGCGGTGCCGGAGCCCGTGACCGGGGCATCGGCGGGCGCAGCGAGTGCCGAGCCGGTGAGTGGACCGGTGAGCAGTAGCACCGCGATCGCGACCAGGGCCGCGATCGGCCTCACGCCGTCTCCTCCAACAACTCGGTGGCCCGTCGGATCAACCGGCGTTCGTCGGCGTAGGCCAGTCGGGACTCGAGCTCGTCCAGCGGCACCCAGGCCACCTCGGAGACCTCGACGTCGGAGTCGGACAGCTCGCCGCCGAGGGCCCGCAGCAGGAAGTGGTGCACGGTCTTGTGCACACGGCGGTCCTCGGCGACGAACCAGAAGTCGATGGTGCCAAGGGGTGCGACCACGCGACCGATGATGCCCGTTTCCTCTTCGACCTCGCGCACCGCCGCCTGTTCGGCCGTCTCACCGGCCTCGATATGGCCCTTGGGCAGTGACCAGAGCAGCCGACCGCGCCGGTCCAAACGGCCGATGACCGCCGCCGTGCCGTGCAGGTGATCGACCACCAAGCCGCCGGCCGACGTCTCGTCCACCGTCCGCAACCGTCGCCGCCGGTCCTGAGGGCGACCCGCGCGGCGCCCTCCCGAACGGCCGCGGGAGGTGGACATGTGGCGATGGTAACGAGCGTGCGGGCGGCTCACCGCGCACGCGCCGTGACGGCCCGGCGCGGAACTGCGACGCGGTCACACCGGGGCGCCGCCTACACTGGCCCGCCGTGTCTTCTCCGTTGTTGATCCCCGGCTCCGCGGTGTCGGCCGCGCCGACCGAGTCCGCGCAGGCGCGACCCGTGTCCGCGGCTTCATCGGACGCGTCGTCGACGGAGGCACGGGCGGCGCTGCACCGCGAACAGGAGAATGCGGTCGTGGAGCTGCTCGACATCGCGCCGGTCGCCGATGAGCTGGCCGCGCGGTTCGTCGCGGCCGGGTACCGGCTGTACCTGGTCGGCGGCAGCGTGCGTGACGCGCTGCTCGGTCGGGGCGGCACCGACCTGGACTTCACCACCGACGCCCGCCCGGACGCCGTGCTGGAGATCCTCTCCGGCTGGGCCGATGCCGTGTGGGAGACCGGCATCGAGTTCGGCACGGTCGGTGCCCGCCGCCAGGGACAGACCCTGGAGATCACGACCTTCCGGGCCGACGCCTACGACCGGGTCGGCCGCAAACCCGTCGTGGCCTTCGGCGACAGCATCGAGGGTGACCTGGTCCGCCGGGACTTCACGGTGAACGCGATGGCGGTGCAGCTGACCGGTCCGGGTGGGGAGCGGTCCTTCATCGACCCGCACGGCGGGCTCGCCGCGCTGGCCGCCGGCACCTTGGACACCCCGGCCGCGCCCGAGGACTCCTTCGCCGACGACCCACTGCGGATGCTGCGGGCCGCCCGATTCGTCTCCCAGCTGGGCTTCACGCCCGCCCCGCGGGTGCTCGAGGCGATGACCGCGATGTCGGGAGAGCTGGCCCGGATCACGAAGGAGCGCGTCCAGGCGGAGCTGACGAAGCTGATGCTCGGTGCGCACCCGCGGCGCGCCATCGAGCTGATGGTCGACACCGGGCTGGCCGAGCACGTGCTGCCCGAGGTACCGGCCATGCGGCTGGCCATCGACGAGCACATGCAGCACAAGGACGTCTACACGCACTCGCTGGTCGTGATGGAGCAGGCGATCGAGCGCGAGACCGACGGGCCCGACCTGGTGTTGCGGCTGGCCGCCCTGCTGCACGACATCGGCAAGCCGCCGACCCGGCGCAAGGAGCCGGACGGACGGGTCAGCTTCCACCACCACGAGGTGGTCGGGGCCAAGATGGCGCGCAAGCGGCTGCGTGACCTGCGCTATCCGAAGGCGATCGTCGACGAGGTGGCCCAGCTCGTCTACCTGCACCTGCGCTTCCACGGCTACGGCAAGGGTGAGTGGAGCGACTCGGCGGTCCGCCGGTACGTCACCGACGCGGGGCCGCTGCTGGACCGGCTGCACAAGCTCGTCCGCTCGGACTGCACGACCCGCAACCGGCGCCGCGCCGCCGCGCTGCAGCGCAGCTACGACTCGCTCGAGGAACGGATCGCCGAGCTGCGCAAGCAGGAGGAGCTCGACGCGATCCGCCCCGATCTCGACGGCAACGCGATCATGAAGCTGCTCGGGATCCCGCCGGGCCCGCTGGTCGGCAAGGCCTACAAGCACCTGCTGGCGCTGCGGATGGAGCGCGGCCCGCTGTCCGCCGACGAGGCCGGGGCGGAGCTGCGGCGGTGGGCGGCGGAGAACGGCATCGAGCGCGAGAGCTGAGTCCCTTCCCCGTCGGTGGCCCGGGGCGCGCTCAGCCGGTGGCGCCCGCCCGTGCCCGGCGCAGCTGCCAGTCGTGTGCCAGCAGCCCCAGCGCGTAGACGACCGCCGCGGCGACCATCAGCGCCGGCGCCCGGCCGTCGCGTGGGCTGAGCAGCGCGGTGGCGGCGATCGCCACCACATAGCAGACGTTGAACACGGCGTCGTAGAGCGCGAACACCCGTCCGCGCACGGCGTCGCCCGCCTCGCTCTGCACCCCCGCGTCGGCGCACAGCTTCACGACCTGCCCCGCGGTGCCGAGCAGGAACGCGGCGGCCAGCACCGCCGGCAGCGTCAACACGGCGGCGAGCCCGAGCTGGGTGGCCGCGGCGGCGAGCAGGGCGAGCCGCACGGTGCGAGGCCGGCCCATCCGGTGCACCAGCCAGGGGGTGAGCAGCCCGGCCGCGCCGAGTCCGAGGGCGGCCAGCACCACGGCCTCCCCGAGCCCGGCCATGCCCGACCGGAACACGCCGTGGCCGGTGAAGCCGTAGCGGAACAGCATCAGTGAGACGAGCGTGCTGATGCCGAACGCGAGCCGGTGCGCGGCCAGCGCCAGGAACGACCCGGCGACGGACGGGGTGGCCGCGGTCGCCCTGGCGCCGTCGGCCAGCCCGCGCGCGACGGCGAGCACGGCCCGGCTCGGCTCGTCGGTCTCGTCGGGCCCGAGCAGCCGGCGCCGGAACCGGGAGGCGATCACCGCGGCCAGCACGGAACCGGTGACCGCGACCGTCGTGGTCAGCGCCGACCCCGTGTCGCCGGCGCCGAACACGACGCGCAACCCGATCGCGGTGGCCCCACCCAGCGCGGCGACGGCGGCGCCCGCGGTGGCCGCGACGACGTTGGCCTCGACCAGATGCCGGCGCTGCACGACGTGCGGCAGCGAGGCCGACAGGCCGGAGAGGACGAACCGGCTCACCCCGGCGACGGCGAGCGCGCCCAGATACAGCGGGGCGCCGCCGGCACCGGTCCCGACCATGAACGCGACGCCGAGGACGAGTACCGCGCGGAGCAGGTTGGCGACCACCAGGACGCGGCGGCGGTCCCAGCGGTCGAGCAACGCCCCGGCGAACGGCCCGATCACCGAGTACGGGAGCAGGATCACAGCCAGCCCGGCGGCGACCGCCAGCGGATCGGCCTGCCGTTCCGGGTTGAACAGCACGGCGCCGCCGAGCGCGGCCTGGAACATCCCGTCGCCCCATTGCGCGGCCAGCCGTACCGCCAGCAGCCTGCGGAAACCGCTCGTGCGCAGCAGCCGGCCGAAGCCCAGCCGCTCCGGGCGGGCGGGCGTCTCCGACGTGGGAGCCGGGGCGTGCCCGACGTCCCCCGCCGGAGTCAGGGGCGACGCGGGCATGACCTGAAGGCTACTGCGCCGCGAGGGGTGCGACGATGGACCGGTGAGGGACGACCGCGCCGGCGCCGGTGCCTCTACGCCGGTGGCGCCGGGGACCCTTCTGGTGGCGTCACCGGGTCTCAGCGACCCCAATTTCCGGCGCACGGTCGTGTACATGATCGAGCATCGGGGGCAGGGCAGCCTCGGCGTCGTGCTGAATCGGCCCAGCGAGGTGGAGGTCCGCGAGGTGCTGCCGGCGTGGGCGCCGCTGGCGTCGCAGCCGCACGCGGTGTTCGTCGGTGGTCCGGTCGACTCCCGCACCGCGCTGTGCCTGGCGGCGCTGCGGACCGGGCAGGACATGTACGGGCTCCCCGGGCTGGTCGCGGTTCGCCGGCCGGTCGCGCTCGTCGACCTGGACAGCGATCCGGCAGCGCTCGCGCCCCGGTTGCGGGGGCTGCGGGTGTTCGCCGGCTATGCGGGCTGGGACGCCGGACAGCTCGCCGACGAGATCGACCGCGGCGACTGGATCATCGTGCCGGCGCTCCCGGACGACGTGCTGACCGGGCACCACGCCGATCTGTGGGGGCGGGTGCTGCGCCGCCAGGGCGTTCCGCTGGCCCTGCTGGCCACGTTCCCGGCCGAGATCGGGCTGAACTGATTCCCGGCCGATCCCCGCGGCGGCCCGTTTCACCAGTATGGCCCGTTCACCAGTATTGATGATTTCCACAGACCGTCGATACGGTGCGCCGACCTGCGGCGAGTACTCCGGTAGGAGCGCGGTCGACGAGGGCCGGGCCGGCGGCGGGGAGCAGACGGATGAGCATCACCATCCAGCGGATCGCGGAGACCTTCCAGCGGGCGGCGGGGGGAACCGGACCACGGGTCACCGAGGTCGACCCGCGGGCGGTCGAGGGTCCGCTGTGCCGGTGCGGGCACGGTCCGCAGGCGCACGACCACTACCGGCCCGGCAGTGACTGCGGGATCTGCGGCGCGGCGTCGTGCCGCCGGTTCGTCGCGAGCGGTGCCCGGACCCGGCGGCGGTCGTGGTGGAGGAAGGGCTCGTCCGCCTGATCGTCGGTTGGCCGCGCGCGGCCGCCCCTACGCGCGAACCCGCGAGTCGGCACTTCCGGGAGGGTGAGTCGGCGGTTTCCGTAGGCCACAGAGCATCCCCCGGTGACCTCCAGGTAGATGGCGCCATGGCCGGACGTCCGGTTCCGTAGCCCGTCGCCCCCGGCCGGGCCGTTCGCCGAGGTCACCCTCGACGGTGCGGTGGTCGAATACCGACCCGGCGGTTCCTACGACGGCTGGATCACCACGGAGGTCGCGGGCCCGTCCACGGGTGACCCGGGCTCCCGGGCCGGTAGCGGCCTCAGCCCTGGGCCGACGGCTGCTCGACCTGCTGCGGCTCGGCCTGCTCCGCGGGGGCCTGCTCGGCGGCCGGCCGGCACCCGGCCACCAGGTCGCAGCCGGCGCACATCCCGCCGCAGGCCGGCGGGTCGGGTTCGGCGGCCGCGAGCCGGGCCGCGGCTCGGTCGCCCAGCGCGCCGCCCAGACCGGCCAGCACCAGGGTGCCGGCCGCGGTGACCGCGAGCACCACCCAGCCCAGCGCACCCGGCGCACCGGCGAGGATCGCCGCGCCACCGGCGACTGCGACGGCACCGGCCGCCCCGGCGAGCGGTGCGGCGACCCGGTTGGCCAGCGCGAAGGTCTTCTCCGACCGCATGGTCGCAGCCGTGCGCACCCCGGCGAACCGGTTGCGGGGCAGCCGGGAGCGGGCGCCGAGCACGGCGACGGTGACCAGCAGCACACCGGCGAGAACCAGGACGAGACCGACGATCAGGCGGACGGACAGCGGCACCCCGTCAGCGTAGGCCAACCCATTCGCACCCCTCCGGCCAGCGGCGTTACGCTGGATGGCGTGTGGACGGCCCGCCGACTCCCTGCCGATGCTCGACCCCGCACGCGGGTCCTCGGCGTCGAGGCCGTGCCGGACTGAGCCGACCCGAGCGCTACCCGGCACGGCGACCCCTCATGCCGATCGGCAAGAGGGGTCCCTTGCTTTCACGGCCGTCACGATTTTCTTCCTCGAGGTGAGCGGGACATGAGCACGGACACCAGCACGCAGCCGGCCGCCGAGCGCGCCGGCGCCGAGGGCGGTGGGCAGGACACCCCGCCGTACCGCTACGGCGCGGCGCTGGCCGGCGACATCGAGCGCAAGTGGCAGGACCGCTGGGAGGCCGAGGGCACCTTCCACGCCCCGAACCCGTCGGGTCCGTGGGCCGAGCCGGATCAGGTCAGCGGCGAGAAGGTCTACCTGCTGGACATGTTCCCGTACCCCTCGGGCGCGGGTCTGCACGTCGGGCACCCGCTGGGCTTCATCGGCACCGATGTGCTGGGCCGCTATCTGCGGATGACCGGGCACAACGTGCTGCACACGATGGGCTTCGACGCGTTCGGCCTGCCCGCCGAGCAGTACGCGGTGCAGACCGGCACGCACCCGCGGACCACCACCGAGGCGAACATCGAGCGCTACAAGGCCCAGTTGCGCCAGCTGGGCCTGGGCCACGACCAGCGCCGCTCGGTGGCCACCACCGACGTCGACTTCTACCGCTGGACGCAGTGGATCTTCCTGCAGATCTACAACGCCTGGTACGACGAGGACGCACAGCGGGCCCGCCCGATCAGCGAGCTGGAGGCACAGTTCGCGGAAGGCGCACGGAGCACGCCGGACGGGCGGGCGTGGGAAGAGCTGACCAGCGTCGAGCAGCGCCGGATCATCGACTCCTACCGGCTGGCCTACATCTCCGAGGCGCCGGTGAACTGGTGCCCCGGGCTGGGCACGGTCCTGGCCAACGAGGAGGTCACCGCCGAGGGGCGCAGTGAGCGGGGCAACTTCCCCGTGTTCCGGCGCAACCTCAAGCAGTGGATGATGCGGATCACCGCGTACGCCGACCGGCTGGCGTCCGATCTGGACCGGCTGGACTGGCCCGAGTCGGTGAAGGCCATGCAGCGCAACTGGATCGGCCGCTCGCAGGGCGCTCTGGTCCGGTTCCCGGTGGCCGGTGTCGAGCCCGGCATCGACGTCTTCACCACCCGCCCGGACACGCTGTTCGGGGCCACCTACATGGTGCTGGCCCCCGAGCACCCGCTGGTCGAGCAGCTCGTCCCCGCGCAGTGGCCGGAGGGCACCGACGAGCGGTGGACCGGAGGCGCCGCGACCCCGGCCGAAGCGGTGGCCGCCTACCGGGACGCCGCCGCGCGCAAGTCCGAGCTGGACCGCCAGGAGAACAAGGACAAGACCGGTGTATTCACCGGCGCGTACGCGACCAACCCGGTCAACGGCCGGCAGATCCCGATCTTCATCGCCGACTACGTGCTGATGGGCTACGGCACCGGCGCGATCATGGCGGTTCCCGCGCAGGACCAGCGCGACTGGGACTTCGCGACGGCCTTCGGGCTGCCGATCGTGCGCACGGTGCAGCCGAGCGAGGGCTTCGAGGAGGCCGGCGGCGAGGCGTTCACCGGCGAGGGCCCGGCGATCAACTCGGCCAACGACGAGATCAGCCTGAACGGGCTGGGGGTGGCCGAGGCCAAGGCGGCGATCACCGAGTGGCTGGTCGCGAAGGGCGCGGGCAAGGCGCAGACGCAGTACAAGCTGCGTGACTGGCTGTTCTCCCGGCAGCGGTACTGGGGCGAGCCGTTCCCGGTCGCCTGGGACGCCGACGGGCTGCCGGTCGCGCTGCCCGAGTCGGAGCTGCCGGTCGAGCTGCCCGAGATTGCCGACTACTCCCCCAAGACCTACGACCCCGAGGCCGCCGACACCGAGCCGGAGCCGCCGCTGTCGCGGGCCGAGGACTGGGTGAACGTCGAGCTGGATCTCGGCAACGGCCCGCAGCGCTACCGCCGCGAGACCAACACGATGCCGCAGTGGGCCGGTTCGTGCTGGTACTACCTGCGCTACCTGGACCCGCAGAACGACCAGCGGTTCGTCGACCCGGAGGTCGAGCGGTACTGGCTGGGCAAGGACCCCGCCCGCGCCGCGGACGACCCGGGCGGGGTCGACCTGTACGTCGGCGGCGTGGAGCACGCGGTGCTGCACCTGCTGTACGCGCGGTTCTGGCACAAGGTGCTCTACGACCTGGGCCACGTCAGCTCCGAGGAGCCGTTCCGGCGGCTGTTCAACCAGGGCTACATCCAGGCCTACGCCTACACCGACGCCCGGGGGACGTACGTTCCCGCCGAGGAGGTCGTCGAAGAACTGGTCGACGGCGAGCCGCGTTTCACGTGGAACGGTCAGCCCGTCAACCGGGAGTACGGGAAGATGGGCAAGTCGCTGCGCAACGTGGTGACGCCCGACGAGATCAGCGAGCGCTACGGCGCCGACACGTTCCGGCTCTACGAGATGTCCACCGGTCCGATGGAGGTCTCCCGGCCGTGGTCGACCCGGGACGTCGTCGGCTCGCAGCGGTTCCTGCAGCGGGTCTGGCGCAACCTGGTCGACGAGCAGACCGGCGAGTCCCGGGTCAGCGAGAACGGCACTGTCGAGCCCGAGACGCTGCGCCTGCTGCACCGCACGATCTCCGGTGTGCACGCCGACTACGCGGCGCTGCACTACAACACCGCGGCGGCCAAGCTGATCGAGCTGAACAACCACCTGACGAAGGTGTACGGCCCCGGCGCGCCGACCGGTGTCCCGCGCTCGGTCGCCGAGCCGCTGGTGCTGATGCTGGCCCCGCTGACCCCGCACATCGCCGAGGAGTTGTGGTCCGTCCTGGGCCACGACACGACGCTGGCGCACGGACCGTTCCCGGTGGCCGACGAGCGGTACCTGGTGGCCGACTCGGTCGAATACCCGATCCAGGTCAACGGCAAGGTCCGGTCCCGGATCACGGTGGCGGCCGACGCCGACGTGGAGACGGTGAAGGCGGCCGCGCTGGGCGAGGAGAAGATCGTCGCCATGGTGGACGGCAGGGAGCCGCGGAAGGTGATCGTCGTGCCCGGCCGGTTGGTCAACATCGTCGTCTGACGGGTTTCGTGGACGGGTGCGGGGGACTGTGCCCCGGGCGGCTCCCCCGCTCCTCCATGACCCGGATCGACGTGTCGATCCACGCGCCGACGATGTCCACGACGCCGGTGGCGTCCCGGATCGCGCTCGTCGCCTCCGCGGGGGGCACGTCGTACGCGTGGTCCACCTGCCGGTGCCGGTTGAACAGGGAGCGCAGCAGCCGGCCCGCCTCCGGGTCGATCCCGCGTTCCCGGACGACGTGCCGGACGAAGGCCGACACCACGGCGGAGGACGGTGCCGCGGTCCTGCCGAGCAGCAGCAGGGCGTCCTCGGCGGCACGCCGAGCGGCCTGGTAGGCCTGGGACACCGCCTGGGCGGCGAACCCGTTGTCGTCCAGCAGCCGTGCGGCGGCGAGATCCTCGCGGGCGCGGTCGATCCCCGCCGTCATGCGAGGAGCACTGCCTCGGTCTTCGCCCGCAGCAGCGCCGGCGTCGCCGGCCGGTCCAGTTCGGACCGGCTCACCGGCAGCGCGACGATTCCGATCCGGGACCGTTCGGTGTGCCGCCAGAGCACGTCGTCCATCCGCCGCAGTTCCTCCCACACCGAGTGCAGGTCGGTCAGCACGACGAGGAGTTCGAGGTCGGCGTCCCCGGGGTCGTCGTCGCGCGCCCACGCCCCGAACACCAGCAGTTGCAACAGCCGGTCCCCGTAGAGCAACCCGAGGTCGACGGCGACGGCCGCTGCGAGGTCCTCGTCCTCCTGCGTGGGGTCGGGATGACGTGCGGCCGCGCGCTCCGCGTCCTCGTGCGAGACCAGCCCACTGCGGGCCAGCCAGTGCAGGGCCCGTCGCCGGGACCGCGCGTCCCGGAAGCGGAACCACCGGTCGCGCAGCTCGGGGAACTCGAACAGGGTGTCCTTGAACCGCCTGAACGCCCCGCGCCCGGTGATCGCCCGGTCCAGCAGGTCGGCGGCCCGGCGGTGCTGGACGGCCGCGACGAACTCCGCCATGTCGCGGTAGCTCTCGTGGGACTCGGTCGGCGTGATCCGTACCCAGCCGGCGTCGGCCGGATCGGTGCCCGGGTCGTCATCGGCGGCATGCGACCGGATCCGGCCGGTGACCGGGTCGACCCACCAGGTGCTCCCGGCTCGGTGGTCGTCGAGGGCTGAGCACAGTTCGTCGAGATCCACAAGGTTCGGATCCAGCACGATCGGATGCTAGCGGCGTGATCGCCGCAACACGACCACATGACGGGACGGATCCGTCGCGGGCGAGCGCCCTTCAGGCCCCCGCCGGGCGCAGCACGACCTCGGTGAGCACTGCGTCGTCGGGTGCGGTGACCGCGAGCAGCACCGCCCCGGCCACGGACTCCGGGCGCAGGTACCTGCCGGTGTCGTACTCCCCGCCCTCGTGCTCGACGACGCCGCGCTGCATCTCGGTGTCGACCCGCCCGGGATGCACCGAGGTGACGCGCAGGCCGTGGCCTGCCTCCTCGGCGCGCAGCGCGTCGGCGAAGGCGCGCAATGCGAACTTGCTGGCGGCGTAGGAGCCCCAGCCGGCCCGCGCGGTGAACCCGGAACCGGAGTTGATCAGCACGACGTCGCCGCGGGCGGCTCGGAGCGCGGGCAGCAGCAGCCGGGTCAGCTCGGCCACGGCGACGACGTTCACGTCGAACTGGCGCCGCCACGTCTCGGCGTCGGTCTCGGCGACGGTGCCGAGCAGGCCGACGCCCGCGGAGTGCACCAGCACGTCGAGTCGGTCGATGCCGGCGGTGGCCGTGGCCAGCGCGTCGGCGTCGGTCAGCTCGACCGGCCACGGGTGCGCTCCCGGCAGTTCGGCCGCGAGCTCGGAGAGGGCGGCCTCGTCGCGGCCCCCGAGCAGCAGGTCGTAGCGGGGGGCGAGGGCCCTGGCGACCGCCGCGCCGATGCCCCGGGACGCACCCGTGACGAGGGCGAGAGGTCGGGTGCCGGTCGCGTCAGCGGACTCACTCACATCCCGGAACTCTACGCAGCCGCGATCATCCCCGCCTGTCGTGTGACAGCGCCGGACCGGCCGGAAGGGGGGTGACCGGTCCGGCGCCTGCGCGGCGCGTCGGGGTCAAACCCGGCGCGCGGAGTTGAACGGCATCCGGTTCATGTCGCTGATCTTGACGGGCTGGCCGGCGGTGCTGGCGTGCACCACCTTGCCGTTGCCGATGTAGATCGCGACGTGGCTGACCGGCCGGTAGAAGAAGACCAGGTCGCCGGGCCGCAGGTCGGCCTTGGAGACGGGGGTCCCGACGGCGGACATGGCGCGGCTGGTGCGCGGCAGGGAGATGCCGGTGCCTGCGAAGGCCCACTTGACGAGGCCGGAGCAGTCGAAGGCGGACGGGCCGGTCGCACCCCAGCGGTAGGGGGCGCCCAGCTTGCCGAGCGCGTTCTGCACAGCGGAGGCGCGAGCGATGGCCGGTACGGCACCGCCCACGGCGGCGGCGGGGGCGCTCAGCGCGACGGTGCGGATCTCGCTGGTGACGAGAGCGGGGGCGGCGGCCGCGACGGGGGC
>NZ_JAAXLA010000118.1 GCF_012911935.1 Pseudonocardia acidicola
CCCGTGCGCGGAAATAGTCGCCCCGGCGACCGTTTTCGCGCACGAGCGCGCAGCGCCACCTCACCCCCAGATGTCTTCGAGGTAGCGGTCGGCGCTGCGCAGCCCGGTGAGCCAGGCCCGGGCGTCGGCGACCGACGCGCCGGTCCGGTCCTGGAAGATCTGCTCGAGCGCCGCGCGCACGCCGGGAGCCATCGTGGAGGCGTTGCCGCACACGAACACGATCGCGCCCCGCTGCAGCAGCGCCCACACCTCGTCCGCGCAGTTGCGCATCGCGTCCTGGACGTGGCGGCGCTGCCCGCCCGGCACCCGGGAGAACGCGTTCTCCACCCGGGTGACGCCCTGTTTCTCGAAGTCGCGCAGCTCGTCGGCGTAGAGCAGGTCGATGTCCGGGTTGCGGCAGCCGAAGAACAACAGCGACTCCGCGATCGGCACGCCCCGGTCGCGCAGCGCGGCACGCTCCTGCAGGAAACCGCGGAACGGTGCCAGCCCGGTGCCCGCCCCCACCATGATCATCGGCAGGTGCGGGTTCTCGGGCGGCCGGAACGGGATCGTCGGTTCCCGGACGAACACGAACACCGTGCTCCGCTCCGGGCTGCGGCGCAGATGGGTGGAGCAGATCCCGCGGAACTCCCCGGCGCCGGACCGGGCGGGCGCCTGCAGGACCCCGGCCGTGATGCTGCAGACATCCGGGCTGACCAGCGGTGAGGACGAGATCGAGTAGTACCGGGGCCGCAGCGGGGGCAGCAGGCCGAGGTAGACCTCGAACGGCACCGCGCAGGCCGGGAACTGCTCGAGCAGGTCGATGATCGACCGGTTCGGCTCGAAGACCTGCTCCCGGTAGCGGGCCCGGGACTCCTCGTCGTCCCCGGTCAGCGCCTCCAGTGCCGCGCGGGTCGGCGGGTCGTCGGTGTAGCCGGCGAGCGTCTGGATGTCGGCCCGGGTGGCCACGTCCTGCAGCTCGACGCAGCTGCCCAGCACGCCCAGCACCGGCGTCGGCTCGTCGATCGGCAGGTGGGTGTGGTCACCGGAGCTCGGGATGATGGTGGCGTACTGCCCGGCGTCGAGCCCGAAGCGCTGCAGCACCCGTCGGATCAGGTCGATGTCGTTGCGCGGCAGTACCCCCAGGTGGTCCCCGGCGCGATAGCCGACCCCGGCCGGGAGCGTGATCTCCAGATGCCGGGCGGACCGGCCGCCCGGGGCGCGCCCGCTGCTCTCGAGCAGTTCGCGGTTCACCCGCACCGTCGCGGGCTGCGCCCGGTAGGACATGATCACCGGGTTGGTGAGCTGCCGGTTGGTCAGGGTGATCGACAGCCGCGGGCCGGTGACGGCCGGCTCGGCGACGGTCGCCGGGAGGTCGACTGCGCCGGCGACGGCGGCCCACAGCCCGGCGTGCCATGCGCGGTAGCCGGCGTCGAAGTCGGCCTGCGCGTTGCCCTCGCCGCGGGGGTGGATCCGGCGGCCGCCGTGCCTGCCGAGTTCGGTGTCGAGCAGCGTCGGCACCGCCTGGTAGGTCGCCGCCCAGTCGGTGTTGCCACAGCCGAAGACGGTGTAGGACACCCCGGCGCACGCGTCCGCCGCCGTCGCGGGGTCGCGCAGCCACCGGCAGAACGCGGCGGCGTTGTCCGGCGGTGTGCCGTTGTAGGACGAGCACACCAGGACGGTCGCGCCGCCGGCGGGCAGATCGTCGACGTGGTCGTCGAGCGCGCCGAGGGTGACCGCGAAACCGCGCTCGGTGCCCTCCTGGGCCAGCCGGGTGGCGATGGCCTCGGCGGTGCCGAGGTTCGACCCGAACAGCACGTTCAGCGGGGTGCCGTGCCGGTTCGCCGGCACGGCCGCAGCGGTCACGGTGGTGGCGGGCCGGTCTGCGGGGGTGGCCGCGAGCGCCGGGCCGGACCGGTCGATCGGGTGGTCGGCGCGCGGCCGGACCTGGATCCGGAAGTCCTCGGGCTTGACGGTGAGCGTGGTCCTGGTGTGCAGCTGGTAGTCCAGGTGGTCGATCAGGTCGAAGCGCTGCAGCACCATGCCCAGCACCAGCGTCGCCTCCTGCAGCGCGAACTGCCGGCCGATGCACGCCCGCTGGCCGGTGCCGAACGGCTTGTAGACGTTCGGTGAGATCGTGGCCAGCCGCTCCGGCGCCATGTGGTCGGGGTTGAACTCCCCGGCGTCGGGGCCCCAGACCGACGGGTCGCGGTGCAGCGCCGGGGTGAGCACGGTGAGCGGGGTGTGCGCGGGGATCGCGTACCGGCCGCCGATCACGGTGTCCCGGTAGGGGTACCGGTTGAAGGCGGGCGCGGTCGGCCACAGCCGCAGCGATTCGTCGAGCACTTGCCGCACGTTCGTCAGGCGTTGTGTCTGCTCGAATGTCGGCCACGCGTCGGTGCCCAGCACGTCGTCGACCTGGGCGCGGGCCCGCTCCAGGAACACCGGGTTCTTGATCAGGTGGTACAGGGCGAACGAGAGCAGGCCCGACGTCGTCTCGTGCCCGGCGATGAGGAACGTGATGCACTGCGCCCGGATGTTGGAGTCGGGCAGGCGCTCGCCGGTCTCCTTGTCGACCCCGGTGAGCATCAGGCCGAGCAGGTCGGTGTTGTCCGCGGCGTCGCCCTGCGCGCGGCGCTCGGCGACGAGCCGGTCGACCAGGTCGTTCATGAACGCCTGGTCCTCCTCGACCTGCCGCTGGGCCCGGATCCTGAGCCGGGTCTGGATGGGCAGCTGGCGGATCCGCGCCTGCGACTCCGCGAGGGTGCGCACCATCGCCGCGACGAACGGGTGCTGGGTGTCGCGGTAGAACGAGTTGAAGCGGTAGCCGAACCCGCACAGCGCGATCGTGTCGAGTGTCAGCCGGGTCATGTCGGCGGGAACGTCGATGTCCTCGCCCGGGTTGAGCCGCGCCCACTTCTCCATCAGCTGGTCGGCGATGTCGAGCATCTTCGGCTGGTAGCCGCGCATCGCCTGCAGGCTGAACGGCGCCATGAGGATGGTGTGCGCGCGGTGCCACAGTGGATCGTGGGTCTCGGCGGTGAACAGCCCGGTGCCCGCCGGGCCCTTCCGCAGGTTCGCCAGGCCGCCGCCGACGAGCTTGTCGAACCGGGAGTCGTCGCAGATCTCCTCGACCAGATCGGGGCCGGAGACGATCAGGCGCACCCCACCGGGGACGGTCAGCTTGAAGATCGGTCCGTACTCCTGGGCCATCCGGACCAGACCCTCGATGGGGCCCTCGGTGTCGATGTCGAAGACGTTGCCGATCAGCGGCAGTCCCCGCGGTCCGGGGATCTCGTCGATACCGATGGGTGCGCTCACGAGGTCACTCCTCTCGGGCGGTGGACCAGCAGGGCGACGCTCATCGACACCACCCAGGCCGGGAACACCAGCAGGATCGCGGGGTGGAACGTCGTGCTGAGTAGCAGGAACGCCGCCACGAGATAGCTGAGCAGGGCCACCCGGCGCGGCAGCATCCCGGCCGCCCGCGCCATCCCGGTGGTCGTGATCATGTACATCCCGGCGGCGCGCACGCCGTAGACGAAGACCATCGCGTACCCGGCGGCGGCCAGCGCCCGGGCCACGTCGGGTGGCGGCGGCGGAGCGTTCGAGAACCGGGTGAGCAGGGCGACGGCCCCGACGGCGGCCGAGCCGGAGAACAGCATGCAGACGAACACCACGCCGCTCGCCAGGTGCAGCCAGTGCGGGATCTGCGACCACGACCGCGGCCGCAGCACCTGGATGAGCGTGCGGGTGGCGATCATGTGCCAGATGCAGGCGATGCCCGCGAACGGCACGACGTACAGGCCCAGGATCACCAGCGTGCCCTGGCGGCCGTCGCGGTAGAACGCCGCGTAGTCGGCGTCGGGCGCGGCGAGGCCCGGGGCCTGCTTCACCAGGACGAGGCCGACGGTGAACAGCACCGCGAAGCCGATCCCCGACCACCCGGCCATCCGCGCGTGGCCCAGCGTGCGGGGGCGCCCGGCGGTCGGGGCCGCGGCGGCATCCGACGTCCCATCCCGGCGCCGGACCGGCATCCGCATGGTCCCCCCTGTGCCGCCGTCCACCAGTGCGGGGAGCTCCGTACGCCCCGGCGGAACCGCACGATCGGGACGGTCCTCCGGAAGCGCCCGGCTGTCTAGGGACCTTGGTCCCGCCGGCCGCGGACCGGGGCGGGGACCGCGGGCGCGGGGGCGGTCCCCGCAGCACTACTGTCGGCGGCATCAGCGAGACACCGCACGATCCCGTCCCCCACGCGTCGGCCCGTACCCGGGACTGGGTGCACGAGGCGATCCGGCTGGTCGAGGCCGACGCGAACCGGTCGGCGGACACCCACCTGCACGTCCTCCCGCTGCCACCGCAGTGGGGTGTCGAGGTCTACCTCAAGGACGAGTCGGTGCACCCCACCGGCAGCCTCAAGCACCGGCTGGCGCGGTCGTTGTTCCTCTACGCGCTGGCCAACGGCTGGGTCACCGAGCGCACCACCGTCGTCGAGGCCAGCTCCGGCTCCACCGCGGTGTCCGAGGCCTACTTCGCGCGGCTGATCGGCGTCCCGTTCGTCGCGGTGATGCCGCGCGCCACCAGTCCGGAGAAGATCGCGCTGATCGAGCGTTACGGCGGGCGCTGCCACTTCGTCGACCGCGCACCGGACATGTACGGGGAGGCCGAGCGGCTGGCCGCCGAGTGCGGCGGGCACTACATCGACCAGTTCACCCATGCCGAACGGGCCACGGACTGGCGGGGCAACAACAACATCGCCGAGTCGATCATCTCCCAGCTCGCGCTCGAGCAGCACCCGGTCCCGGAATGGATCGTGGTCGGCGCGGGCACCGGCGGCACCTCGGCGACCATCGGCCGCTACCTGCGCTACCGGCGGCTCGCGACCCGGCTGGCGGTGGTCGACCCGGAGGGCTCGGCGTTCTTCCCGGGCTGGGTCGCCGGCGTCACCGACTACAGCACCGGCCTGCCGTCGCGGATCGAGGGCATCGGGCGGCCCCGGATGGAGCCGAGTTTCGTGCCCAGCGTGATCGACCTGATGATCCCGGTGCCCGACGCGGCCAGCGTCGCCGCGGCCCGGCACCTGCACGGCGTCACCGGGCGGTGGGCGGGCGGCTCCACCGGCACGAATCTGTGGGGGGTGTGGCAGCTCGTCGCGCGGATGCGCGCCGAGGGCGTCCGGGGCAGCGTCGTCACCCTGATCTGCGACGGTGGCGAGCGCTACCGGCACAGCTACTACGACGACGAGTGGGTCGCCGCGCAGGGTCTCGACCTCGCGCCCTACACCGCGACCCTGGAGCGCTTCCTCGCCACCGGGACGTGGTCCCCGCCCGATCCTCCCGCCTGACCGGCTGCCACCGGCGCCGGCGCCCGTTCGGGGTACCCCCGGCCCGTTCTGCCCGTTTCGGCGCTGCGGGTGATGCACTGTCAGGATGAGCCGGATGACGGGATTGTCGGCACCTCGACCAACTGCGCCGGCGGCGTCACGCCCTGGAAGACGTGGCTGACCTGCGAGGAGACCGACGCGCGGGCCGGGTCGAAGGGGTACCGGGGGGACCACGGCTACGTTGTCGAGATCGATCCGTTCGACCCGGCCGCCAACCGGGATCCGCAGCCGATCACGGCGCTGGGCCGTTTCGAGCACGAGGCCGCGGTCGAGCCCGCGCCGCCACGACGGGCAGGTGTGGTTCTACGACCCGGCCCGCGCGACGCTGACGTTGACGCTGCTGTTCGGCGCGGTGGACGACGACCCGTTCGACGGCCCGGACAACATCAGGGTCTCCCCGCACGGCGGGGTGATCGTCGCCGAGGACGGGCAGGGCGCCCAGTACCTGCTCGGGGCCACGGCCGACGGGGTGACGTTCCCGGTCGCGCGCAACGACGAGGGCGCGGAGTTCACCGGCCCGGTCTACTCCGCCGACGGCGCGGTGCTGTTCGCCGACATCCAGCAACCCGGTGTCACGTTCGCGATCGCCGGCCCGTGGCGGCGAGCCTGACCGGTGTCGCACGGCGCGCCCGGCGCCGCCGCACGACGAGCACCAGCAGCCCGATCCAGGACAGCGCGATCGCCGCGGCCATCGCCGTGCGGATGCCGACGACGGCGTGGGCGGGGTAGACGACACCGGTCAGGTAGGTGTCGATGAACCCACGTGGCAGGCCCTGCTCGCCGGCGCGGCGCCGGGCCCAGTCCTCGACGTCGGTGAGCGGGCACGTCACCCCGACGGTCACGGCGAGCAGGCCCCAGATGACGGCTCCGATGTGCGGCACGATCAGCCATCGTCGCCACCAGGCGAGGAAACCGCCGAGCGCCAGGAAGACCAGGAAGGCGAAGTGCGTCGCCATCGTCAACTCGGCGAGAACCTGGTACGCCACGGCCGCCTCCGGGTCCGGATCCGGATCCGACGTTACGCCGGGAGGTCAGGAGCCGGAACCGCCGCTCACGGGCGCTCGAGGACCCGGGCGGTGGCCAGCAGCAGCGGCTCGCTGCCGGGGCGCCCCACCAGTTGCACGGTGACCCACTCCACGCCCCACCGCACGGGGGCGACGATCGCAGGCAGCCCGGCCAGGTTCCAGGCCTGTGTGTAGGGGATCCGCCGGGCCGAGTCCAGCAGCGTGAACAGGTAGCCGCGCCCGGTCATCGTCCCGGCCTCGACCGGCGGCCCGGCGACCGCCGGGAGCAGCAGCAGGTCGTGGCCGCCCTCGTCCATCCAGGACACCATGCGGTCCCGCCACGCCGTGGCGACGCCCGGGCGCGGCCCGCCGAACCGCAGTACCCGGCGGCCCTTGCGTGCGATGGTCGCCGTCCGTCGCTCCAGCCGGCTGTCCTCCAGGCCGAGCGCCTCGACATCGCGGGCGACCCCGGCGTGCCAGCGGCGGGTCCACTGCGAGGTCAGTGCCAGCGGGTACGGCGGGTCGGCGGTCTCCAGCCGCACCCCCTGTTCGGCCAGCCGGCGCGCGGCCTTGCGCACCGCGTCCCGGTAGGCCGGGCGCAGCCGGGCGATGGGAGACGGGCTGCGCAGCGACATCGCCACCCGCGACGGCGGCCCCGGCTCGGCGGCGGCGCGACCCGACAGCACCTCGAACATGATCGCCGCGTCGGCGGCGGTGCGGGCGATGGGTCCGGCGACGCTCAGCCCGCACCAGTGCTCCTCGGCCCCGCCGGGCAGCGGCACCACCCCGGCACCGGGCTTGAGCCCGACCAGACCGCAGTACGCGGCCGGCATCCGGATCGAGCCGCCGCCGTCGGTGCCCAGGGCGAGCGCGGCCATCCCCGCGGCGACCGCGGCAGCGCTGCCGCCGCTGGAACCGCCCGGGTCGAGCGCCTCCGCGCGCGGGTTGCGGGTCACGCCGAGGGCCGAGTGCGTGAAACCCCAGATGGCCAGCTCCGGCATCCGCGTCTTGCCGATCACCACCGAGCCGGCCGCGCGCAGCCGTTTGACCAGCTCGTCGTCGCGGCGGGCAAGGGTCTCCGACGTCGCCGCCGAGCCGTGCCGGGTCGGGAAGCCGGCCACGTCGACGTTGTCCTTGACGGCGACCGGAACACCCGCCAACGGCAGCGCGAACCGGTCCGGGCGGGCGTCCACCCCGGCGGCCTCGGCGAGCACCCGCTGCGGGTCGACGGCCTGGAAGGCGCCGATCACCCCGTCCTGCTCGGCGATTCGGGCCAGGTGCGCACGCGCGATCTCGACCGCGCTGCTGCGACCGTCCCGCACGCGCCCGGCGAGCTCCACGGCGCTCAGTCCGGTCAACCCCCGGGGGGCGACGGAAACGCTGCCAGCCATCGGCACACCTTGGCATCTGCGCCGGTCAGACGCGTTGCGACCCGCCGGGCGCCGTCGTCACCGAACGGGGCATATCGCATGCGGACGGTGAACGCAGGTAGCGGGGAGCCGAGGCCCGTACCGTCGCTCAGGGAGCGCTGTGGATCGCCTCACCGAGGGTCTGGTTCGCCAGCGGCAACCGGGAGTCGACGGCCCGCAGCACCTGGCTGTGTCCGCCGAGCGAACCCATGGCCGCGGTCACCGGGGTGAGCGCCTGGGCCCCGACCACCATCGGGATCCCGGTGGCCAGCGCCCACACCACCAGCAGGGTCGTGCCCGCCGCCGCGACGGCGCCGAGTGCGTGGTCGACCACCCCCAGCTTGCCGTGCACGAGCCCACGGGAGACCAACCCGCCGATGGCGCCACCGACCCACATGCCGAGCAGCAGGCCGAGCGCCAGCCCGGTCAGCCGCAGCAGCCCCTGGGCCACCGGGCCGCTTCCGGCCGGTGCGAACACCGCGGCGAGCGGCAACGCGATCGCGGTACCGACCAGCAGGCCCACCAGTCGCCCGGTGCGCTCGGCCCCGCCGGAGCGGCGGAAGCCGGCGACCGCGGCCAGCAACACGACGGCGATCAGGATGAAGTCGAGCACGGTCAGGTTGTCCGGCACGGTGACCTCCTCAGGCGGCCCATGCCTTCGAGGCTGCCCGCGAATGCTGAAAGGACCCTGAAGGTCACCGGAGGAATATGGCGGAGGCGGACGGGAATCGAACCCGCCTGGCCGAGATGCTCGACCACGTCGGTTTTGAAGACCGCGAGGGCCACCAGGCACCCAGACGCCTCCAGGAGCGGAGCTTAGGGCAGCGGACGGTCAGCCCGCCGGGCGCAGGGCCTCCGGCACGCCCTCGGCCACGTCGAACAGCGTGAGCAGGCCGGTGGCCTCGAGTGCGCGGGTGACGATCCGGGAGCCGCAGACCAGCCGCAACCGGTGCCCGCGCTGCTCGGCGTCGTCCTTGGCCGCGACGAGGACGGCCAGCCCGGCCGAGCCGAGGAAGGTCACCGCGGACAGGTCCAGCACTACCAGCGGGACCGTCGGCAGGTGCTCGTCCAACCGGGCGCGCAACACCGGCGCCGTCAGGGTGTCGATCTCGCCGAGCACGTGGACGACCAGGGCATCACGCCCGTGGCCGACCACCTCGAACCGGACGACCTCATCCGCCGTCGTGTCACCCGTCTCGGCGGGGGACTCACCGCTCATGCGCACCGTGCTCCTCGACACCTTTCGCGGACTCGTGGTGCGGACTGTGGTCTCAACCGCACGACAACCCTACGACCCGCCGTCGGGGGCACACAACAAAGCTCCTCCCGACGCGTTTAACACAATGTGATGGCGGGCACAGTCGCGGTAGTGGCCGGCGGTTTGGCCTCGAGGAGGACGACGTGTACCGCAAATCCCCCAAGGCCGACACCACACGCATCGGCCAGGTGCTCGCCGGATGTGACTTCCCCGCCGCCAAGTGGCAGCTCATCGCGCACGCCGAACACTACGGCGCAGACGCCGGCACGCGGGCTGAGCTGTGGTCGCTTCCGGTGACGACCTACCCCGACCTGGCGGCTGTCCTGACCGCTCTCGGCCTGCTGGCCCCGCCCACCCGGGTGCGGCCGGGCTACCGGACGCAGCCCGGCGTGCAGGCCGCCGCCCGGGCGCGTCCGCCCCGCTGATCCACCCCGATGGCTCGTCGATCTCGCACGGGCCTGCGAAGCTGCCGCCATGGCAGATGAGTTCGCGGTGCGCGTCGCGGTCCGTAGTTACGAGGTCGACGCCAACGGCCACGTCAATCACGCGGTGTACCACCAGTACGGCGAGCACGCGCGGATGGAACACCTGCGGGTTGCGGGTTGCTCACCGGTCCGGCTGAATGCGCGCGGCTGGGGCGTGATCCTGCTGGAGACCCACGCGCGGTTCCTCTCCGAACTGCTGCTCGGCGAGCAGGTCGAGGTCAGCTCGCGCGTCGCGTTCGGCACGGGCAAGACGTTCCGCATCGAGCACGTCCTGCGCCGGGTCCCGGAGAACGTCTCCGAGAACGGGGCCGCGCCGGACGCACGGGTCGCCGCGGAGATCAGCTGCCGGATGGGCCTGCTCGACATGACCGCCCGGCGGTTGGTCGCCGACCCGGCGGCCCGGCTGGCCGAGGTCGCGACCGAGCCGGCGTTGCTGGGCCTCGGCAGCGGCTGACCCTCGCGGGCCCGGCCCGGACCTGGCGGACCGGGGCCGGGCCGGGCCCGGCCGGGTCCTGCCGTGGCGTCTGCTGCGGCCCGCCATCGCCTACAGCGCGACGGCGGCCCGGGTGTTCGGACGCCCGTCGGTGTCGTCGGGCTCGTCCGGCCGGCTGGTCAGCGGCGGCACCCGGCCACCGGCGCGGCGCGCGGCCCGGCGCGCCCTGAGGTACGCCCAGGGTCCGGCCATCAGCCCGCGCAGCCGCTCGCGCCCGGCGTCGGCCGGCATCCCGTCGCCCGCCCCGGTCTCCCGGTCGGAGATCCGGCGCAGCTGCGCCACCGCGGCCGGTAGCCGGCGCAGCGCGGCCCACCGGGCCCGCCGGTCGAGCGCGACCTTGGTGAGGAACCCGCCGAGGCCGACGGCGTAACCGCGCAGCTGGGCGCGCAGCGCGCCCGCGTCGGGCCGGTGGTGGTGCCAGACGTACGCGCTCGGCTCGTAGCCCAGCACGTGGCCGGCGAGCACCAGCCGGACCATGAACTCGCAGTCCTCGCCGCCGTGCGTCGCCGAACCCGGGCCGAGAGCCTCGTCGAAGCCGCCGACCGCGCGGGCGATGTCGGCGCGCACGGCCAGGTTCGCGCCGATGCCGAACAAGCCGGGGGAGAACGGGAAGATCGGCGAGTCGGCGGGCGGGTCGGCCAGGGAGAACCGGCGCGTGGCGAACCCCTTGTTCCACGCCAGCGCGGTGTCGGCGGCCAGTTCCTCCTCGGTGGCCAGCTGGGCGGCGAGCACCGGGCCGCTCACGCAGGCCAGGTCCGGGTCGGCGGCGAACGCACCGGCCATCCGGCGGGCCCAGCCCGGGTCGACCTCGGTGTCGTCGTCGGTGAACACGACGATGCGGGTGCGGGCCTCGAGCAGCCCGCGGTTGCGGCCGACCGACGCGCCGCGCCGTGGCTCGCGCACGTAGCGCACCCGGGGGTCGGCGAGCGCGCGCACGGCGTCGGCGGTGCACTCGTCGTCGGGGTCGTTGTCGACGACGAGCACGGTGATGGCGGGGTGATCACCGGCGAGCACGCTGCGTACGCAGCGGGCCAGACTGTCCGCCCGGCCGCGGGTCGCGATCACGACGGTCACCGGCTCGGTCGACGACGGCGGCACCGCCGGTTCGTGGGCGGGGTCGAGCTGTGCGTCGACGACGGCGCGGATGATGCGTGCGTCCGCCCGGCCGGCCTGCAGCGGCACCGTGACCAGGCCGACCGGTGCCCCACCGGCGGTGACCAGCAGCCGGGCGGCCGCATAGCGGCTGCCGACGGTGAGGTCGGCGATCGGGGCCCGGCGATCGAGCTCGCCGACCCAGGTCGGACCGGACTGCGACATCGGGATCGTTGCTCCCCTTCGGTGTTCGGCGACTGCTGAGCGTTGCTCGAAGCCATTCTTCCAACACTCCCTGTGACCGCGCTGAAAAGGTGATCCCAGCGGCAATTCGCCTGGTCCGGCACAGGCCGTACGCTTCCGGGCCGTGCTGGACGGGCTCGCGCCGGTGGCCGGCCGGAAGCGCGCGGCGGGCCGGCGCCGCCATCCCGCTGTTCGCCGGGCCGCCTGTGGAGGTTGCCGCCCGGCGCCGGATCGACGGGTCGATCGGTGAGCCGCTGGCCTTGGCGCGCGACCCGGGCCGGCGCGACGCACGTGCTGGTGCTGCTGTCGCGGCCGAGCGCGGAGCCACGGCCGGGCGCCGACGGCACGCTGTCGTGGTGGGCGCGTGGTCTCGACCGCGTCGTGGCCGGGCTGGGCACGGTCGCGCAGGGCACCCGCCGCTACGGCGCCGACCTGCGGATGATCATTGACCCGGCGCGCCCGGACCGCGGGTCGGCGCGGCCGCCGGCGATCGAGCCGTGCCGCTCCACGGGGATGGGCGCTCCGCGTGGATCCCGGGCAGGTGGGTGCGGCGGTCCGGATCGGGCACGCGCCGGCCCGGGCGCCGCTCGACGCCGTGGCGGGTTGATCCGGTACCGAGTGTTCCGATCATCGAGCGACACCCGGCCCGCGGGGGAGATAGCGTCGCGTCCATGGGTGGAATGGACACCGGCCGACGGCCGCGGGCCGGCATCGTGGTCACCGGGAGCGAGCTGCTGACCGGGGTCATCGCCGACCGGAACGGGCCGTGGCTGGCCGAGAAGCTGAGCGAGCTGGGCTTCGAGGTCGCGCACCTGCTGGTGGTGGGCGACCGCGCCGGGGACCTCGCGGAGGCGCTGCGGTTCATCGCCGACGCGGGGGCCGAGCTGATCGTCACCAGCGGCGGTCTCGGGCCGACCGCGGACGACCTCACCGGCGAGGTCGTCGCCGGGTTCGCCGGGGTCGACCTGGTCCTCGACGAGGCCATGGAGGCGCACATCGCGACGATCCTGGCCACGTGGGCGGCCCGGACCGGGTTCGGTGGGCCGGCGCTGGAGGCGGCCAACCGCAAGCAGGCGATGGTGCCGCGCGGCGCGATCCCGCTCGACCCCGTCGGCACCGCCCCCGGCCTGGTCGTCGACCGGCCCGGTGGCCCGCTGGTGGTCGTACTCCCCGGGCCGCCCCGTGAGCTGCAGCGCATGTGGCCGTCGGCGCTGGCCGCGGCGCCCGTCGCCGCGTTGCTGGACCGGGTCCCGAGGGCGGCCGCCCGCTCGCTGCGCTACTTCGGTCTGCCCGAGTCCGAGATCGCCGCGACGCTGCGCGCGATCGAGGCCGAGCAGGACCTCTCCGGCGTCGACATCACCACTTGTCTGCGGCACTCCGAGCTGGAGGTCGATCTGCGGCCCCGGCCGGGGACGGAGGACGTCGCGGCGAAGCTGGCCGACGAGCTCGCCGCCCGGCACGCGAAGCACCTGGTCAGCGCGAACGGGGAGAGTACCGACGAGCTGGTGGCCCGCGCGCTGCTCGATGCCGGGCTGACCGTCGCGACGGGGGAGTCGTGCACCGGCGGCCTGCTGGCCGGCCGGCTCGTCGACCGGCCCGGCTCGTCGGCCTACGTCGCAGGCGGGGTGGTGGCCTACTCGAACGAGGCCAAGGTCGAGATGCTGGACGTCCCCGCCGAGCTGATCTCCCGGCACGGCGCGGTCTCCCCGCAGGTCGCCCGGGCCCTGGCCGACGGCGCCCGGTCCCGCTTCGGTGCCGACATCGGTGTCGGGATCACCGGCGTGGCCGGCCCGGACGGCGGGACGGAGGCCAAGCCGGTCGGCTACGTCTGCTTCTGCGTCACCACCGCCGCCGGGCGGGTGATCAGCCGCGACCCGGTGCTGCCGGGGGGCCGGGCCGACATCCGCGAGCGCTCGGTGGACCTGGCGATGCATCTCATCCTCCGCGCCGCCGGCGGCGCGGAGGATGAGAT
>NZ_JAAXLA010000119.1 GCF_012911935.1 Pseudonocardia acidicola
GGTTCTACGCTGTGGCCCGCGGCCACCGCCTGATCTTCAGATGTCCACACAACTGACGATGATCAAGCGGTGGCCGTACCAGTTCCGGGACCGCCACGCGGCAAGATCACGAAGTCCGGCTGGAGTACTAGGCCGGGTCATGCGGGCGGGAAGCAGGCTCGAGATCGTCTTCTCGGGCCTCGCGAGGATGCGGCAGCGCAATCGTCGAAGGATTCTCCGTCGATGCTTCCGACTCCGCCGCCTGAGCGCCCGCGGTCATGTGCGTGGCGACCCACTGGTAGACCGCGATCCAGGCCGAGCTCAACGAACCCGAATACCCCTGTCCGGACACATCCCGCACGGCCCGGGTCAGGGCATGGCCGATGTACTTGTAGTGCTCGGACTCGACCCGGAAGCGCGTACGGTGATCGGCGCCGAGCTGGCGTAACGCGGCTTCCAGCTCCGTCGTGTCCGCCGTGTCGAGCTGCGCGATGGCACCCAGCAGGGTGTCGCTCATCTTCTGCATCTGCCCAGTCAGGTCGGGTGGGAACATCGCCCGCAGCTGCGGAGCCATCTCGAACAGGTGCGCATAGAACGCCTCGGCGAGGCGCACCGGACGGTGGGCCACCGCGAGGCACGACGCTCGCACGGTGGCGATCACCGCAGGTGCTGGCCGCGGTACTTCGGACGGGGACGGCGTCCCAACGGTCTGCGGATGGCTCATCGGGGCCACGCTGCCGGGTGGCGGAGCGGGTTCGAGCCGGGGTGCCTGACCAATGAGCTGCCTTTCGTCGAGCAGAGGATCAATACCTGGCGCACGCGCAGCGGCGGCGCCGGCCCTTCCTGTTATCGAACTCGGGTGGGCACCTGTTGCAGGGAATCCCGATCGCAGGTGGTGATGTTCGATGTAGCCCACCGATCTGCTCACGGCTCTCCGCCAACGAACACACCGCCCCCGACGGCACCCCACTCCACGGCGTCACCGGCCACAGCGACTACCTCAGCCCCTGAATCACCAGCCAGCACAACATCGCCGCCACCGTCGCCGGCCTCGTCCTGATCGCCGCACTCAACGCCGGATGCACATCCTCGTTCCAGGAGCCCCACATGGACCCCCAAGCTCAGCTCGCCGCCCGCCCCAGCTCACAACAGATGATCACCCGCTACGAGGAGATGCAGAAACAGATCCGCGACCAACTCGACGCCGCCATCGGCCCCTTCCCCTGGAAGATCACCGACAAGGGCATCCAAGCCGGCTGCGGCGGCGACCTCACCAACACCGACGGTGTCGTCGTCTACATGCCGATGTGGGAGTTCAGCGGCAACATTCCCGACGCCGACTGGCCCCGCGCCAAACAGATCGTCACCACCATCACCACCCGGTACGGCTTCACCGCCCCCACCCTGCAGATCGACCAACCCGGCCACCACACCACCACCGCCGTCGACCCCACCCTCGGCGCCAACTACGACTTCGGCACCGAGACCAACACCGTCCTGCAGGTCACCACCGGTTGCCACCGCCCGAGCTGAACGGCAGCGACGATCGGTCCTGCCGGATGAACCTGCGACAGCAGAATGGCGAGATCACATCCGGGTGCTCGATCCCCACGTGAGCACGAGGAGCGCGGCCGACCGCGGAGCCCCGCTCCGCCGCACCCCCTGTTGACTTCGAGGGTTCTTTGCGGCGGCGCCGTGCTTCCTGAGCGGACGTTGATCGAGCAGTCGCCGACGACGCGTCGATCACTGTTGCGAAAAGGATCTCATGCGACACAGAGGGACGGACGGCGTCTCGGCGGTGAGGTAGTCGCGCCGCTCGCGGTGTCGGAGTGCGGGGTCCACGAGGGCATCACCCGCAGCCGATCACCTATCGATCGGTCCCACTCATGACACGACTCGTGACACGAAATCCTGTCAACCGACGCGGCCAGAGACGACGACGCCCTGCCATGCCGCACCGTTGACGCAGGTCAGACGTGGGCCCCGGGGGATCGAACGCCGAACCCGCGGATCAACAGAGGGCGGTATCCCGCCTCACAGGACCACTACCTGCAACAACGGTTGCGCGCGGACCCCCAAGAGCGAGTTGCAGCCACCCTCGCTTATTTCGTTTCGCACCACGAATGATCCCACGGTTTCTCCGAAACCCGCCACTCGGCGATCAGCTCGGGCATCTGGGCGTTCTGGTTGTGCCCGGCGTAGCTGCCTGCGGCCGACTGCGCCGGCCGTCGGCCTGCGCTCGGCCGGTCCCTCCGACGCGAGTGGTCGTCGCGCGGGGGAAGCCGACTTCGGACGTCCCCCCGGGGGACGTCAGGCCGCTGCGCCCCCTTCGGTCGAGCGGTCGAGGGTGGGGAGCGGGCGGCGGCAGATCTCGTGCGCTTCGTCGGCCGTGACGCCGAGCATGCGCAACAGGTCTTCGGTGACCTGGTCGGCGGCTTGGGCGTCGTCACGGTCGGGCCGGTCGTGCAGTAGCTGTCCGAGACAGAGGGCGGCACCAGCCACGATTGTCATCGCGAGGTCGACATCCTTGACGGTGAACCGGCCCGCGCGGGCGGCCGCCATGATGTCGCGACGGGCTCGGGGTGCGATGCCCCTGTCCGAGGTGACGATCGCGAGGCCGTGCCGGAGCAGGACGTTGCTCAGTTCGGGCTGTCGGCGGTGTAGGCGCCCGGTCAGCCGGAAGCTGCGCGCGAAGACCTCGGCGGGGTCGTCGATGTCTGCGGTGAGCTCGTCGAGCAGTGCGCCGTGGGCGTCGAGGGCCTCCTCGACCGCAGCCTGGAACAGCTGCTCCTTGCTGTCGAAGTGGTTGTAGAACGAGCCCATCCCCACGTCGGCAGCCTGCGTGATCTCGAGGATCGGCACGTCGGTCCTGCCCGCGCTGAGGAATCCCTGAGCGGCGCGCACGAGCGCTGCTCGCGTGTGGGCCTTTCGGCGCTCCCGCCTGGTGGGAGCGCGCTCGCCCTGCTCCGTCATGCCTGAGCCTCCGCTCGTCGTGATCATCCCCACCGTAGCACGGAACGTCAACTCTGAGGATTTCGTCAGAAAGTATTGACTGACGCGCACCTCATAGTTGAGGATATCGTCATAGTTGAGGACCTGAGGAGCGAAGGTGAAACATCACGACCCGCACGCGGGCCTGCACAGCGAGCAGGGCGCGCTCGCCGGCGAGCATCCCGGCCGAGCGGCGAACCCGGTGGTCAAAGTCCGGGACCTGGCCTGGCTCGAGTTCGAGAAGCCGGACCTGGAGCGGGCCGAGCTGTTCGCCCTCGCGTTCGGCTTCGTCACCGCCTCCCGCACTGAGTCGGAGCTGCAGCTGCGCGGCTCGGACTCGGGCGCACCGTGCGTGGTGATCCGGCAGGGGCCCCGGTCGCGGTTGGTCGGCTCGGCCTTCCAGGCCGCGGACCGGAAGGACGTCCTGCGGCTCGCGGAGGTGACCGGTCGGACCGTGACCACCCCGCCGGAGAGCCTCGGCGGGGTCGGCGTCGATCTGGTCGACCCGAGCGGAGCGCGGGTCCGAGTGGTCGCCGACACCCACCAACTGCCCGCACAGCCCGCCCAGCAGCCGCTGTCCTGGAACATCGGCCACGAGCTGACGCGGGTGAACGCCACCCAACGGCCGCCGCGAGCACCCGCAAAGGTGCAGCGGCTCGGGCACGTGGTGCTCCAGTCCACCCGCTACGTCGAGACGCTCGACTGGTATCTGCAGCACCTCGGGCTGATCGTCAGCGACTTCCTCTACTACCCGGGCCAGCGCGAGCGCGGACCGGTGATGAGCTTCATCCGCTGCGACCTCGGGTCCACGCCCACTGACCACCACACCCTGGCGATGGTGCTCGGCCCCTCCAACCGGTACGTGCACTCCGCCTACCAGGTCGCCGATCTGGACGCGATGGCGGCCGGGGGCGAGTTCCTGCGCGAACACGGCTACCAGCGGTCCTGGGGAATCGGCCGACACACCCAGGGCAGCCAGATTTTCGACTACTGGCGTGACCCGGACGGCTTCCTCGTCGAGCACTTCAGCGACGGCGACATGTTCGACAACACCCTCGAGCCCGGTTGGGCCCCGATGACCGCGTCCGGCCTGGCGCAATGGGGACCTCCGGCGACCAGGGACTTCCTCGGCATGACGCCCGGCCGGGAGTCCCTGCAGGAGCTGCGCGCGATCGGGCGCGCGCTGCGCGACGACGACACCGAGTTCGACCTCCACCGCCTCATCGGACTGCTGAAGGTGCCCGCATCATGACCACGACCACCCTGCGAACCGCCGACGCCTGGTACGTCCAAACGGCCAGCGGCGCCGCGCGCATCGACACCGACGCCACCACCACCGCCCAACTGCTGGACGACCGTGAAGCCATCACTGCGGCGATGGCCCGCACCGACACGGTTGCGGTCGAGAACCTCACCCTGCTCTCCCCGGTCACCGCGCCGTGCCGGCTCGTGGCCCAGATGACCAATTTCGCCTCGCACGTCACCGACGCGGGCATGAACCCGAACACGATCCCGCTGACCTTCTTCCGCAAGGCGTCGGGATCGATCAGCGCCCCCGATGCCGACGTCGTCCGGCCCGCCCACGTGCACCTGCTGGACTACGAGGTCGAGATCGGTATCGTCATCGGCCGCGAGGTGCCGGTCGGCGCCGAGATCACCCACGAGAACCTCGCCGACCACGTCGCCGGCCTGGTGGTCGCCAACGACGTGTCCGCCCGCGACGTCCAACTGCCCCAGACCCAGTTCTACGAGGCCAAGTCCTACCCGACTTTCACGCCCGTCGGGCCCGCCCTGGTGCTGCTCGACCGCGACGAGCTCAAGCGGTTCACCGACCTGCGGCTGCGACTGTGGGTCAACGGCGAGCCACGCCAGGACATGACCGTCGCCGACATGATCTATTCACCGGTGCAGGCGCTGCAGGCACTGGCCCGGTTCCAGCACCTCGACGCGGGCGACCTCCTGCTCACCGGCACCCCGGTCGGCACCGCGCTGTCCGCTCCTTCCGCGCCGATCGCGTTCCTCGCCTCGCTGCTGCCGCCCGCGCTGAGGTGGAAGGTCTTCCTCGGCCGGCAGCGGAAGAACCCGAAGTACCTGCAGGACGGCGACGTCATCGAGGCCACCGTGGCCACCGACGACGGAGCGATCGACCTCGGCCAGCAGCGCACCACGGTGCGGTGGACCGGATGACCGGCGAGCTGCTGTGGCCCGTCTACGCCACCCCGGACGACCTGACCGCGATCGAAGCGGTGCCACTGCAGGCACGCGGCCTGCCCGAAACCACCTACGCGCTGCTGACCCGCGCCGCGGGGCTGTGGCCGGACCGGATCGCGGTCGCCGTCCTGCCGGACGCGAACTGGCAGGAGCCGCATCGACGCACCTTCGCCCAGCTCCTCGCCGACGTGCACCGCTACGCCAACCTGCTGCACGACCTCGGCGTGCGACGCACCGACGCGGTCGCCCTGATGGCGCCGAACTGCGCCGAGCTGCTCACCGCGACCCTCGCCGCACAGCTGGCCGGCATCGCAGCCCCCCTCAACGCGTTGCTATCGCCCGCACATCTGGGCGCACTGCTGCGCAGATCCGGGGCCCGCGTGCTCATCACCGCCGGGCCCGAACTCGCGCCCGACACGTGGACGAGCGCTCGGCGCCTCGCCGCCACCGGCGTGCTCGACACCGTCCTGGTCGTGCGACCCACAGCGGCCACGGCCGCACCGGAGCCGTTGCCGGTCCTGCCCGGAGTCACGGTGGCCTACCTCGACGCGGAGGCGCAGCACAGCGACCCGTCACGCTTCGCCGGCACGGTCCCACGATCGTCCGATCTCGCCGCGCTGTTCCATACCGGTGGCACCACCGGCGAGCCGAAACTGGCCGCCCACACCCACGGCATGGAGGTGGCCGACGCCTGGATGCTGGCCGCCTACCCCGGGTTCACGGCTGAGTCGACGGTGTTCGCCGCACTGCCGCTGTTCCACGTCAACGCGCTCGTCGTCACGGTGCTGATGCCGCTGTTCAAGGGCCAGCAGGTGCTGTGGGCCGGACCACTCGGTTACCGCGACCCCGCCCTGTACCCGCTGTTCTGGAAACTGGTGCAGCGCTACCGCATCGCCTCGATGAGCGCGGTACCCACCGTCTATGCCGCGCTGGCCCGATACCCGGTGGACGCCGACATCTCCAGCCTGCGCTTCGCCGTCGTCGGTGCGTCCCCGCTGCCCACCGCGGTCCGGGACGATTTCCAGGCCCACACCGGCGCGACCCTGATGGAAGGGTATGGGCTGACCGAGGCCACCTGCGCGAGCGCGCTGACCTTCCCCGAGGCATTCCGGCCGGGCACCGTCGGCCAGCGGCTGCCCTACCAGCGACTGAAGGCCGTCCGCATCAGCACCGACGGCATCTGGAAGGACCTTCCCCCCGATCAGACGGGGGTGCTGGCGATCAGCGGCCCGGCGGTGTTCCCCGGCTACGTGGTGGGACGCGACGAGCACGGGTACGTCCTGGACGGCCTCGGCAAGCTGGTCGACGGCTGGCTGGACACCGGCGACCTCGCCCGAGTCGACAGCGAGGGCTTCGTCCATCTCTCCGGCCGCGCCAAGGACCTCATCATCCGCGGCGGCCACAACATCGACCCGACGGTCGTCGAGGACGCACTGCTCGCGCATCCGCAGGTCGCCGCAGCCGCGGCCGTCGGCCGGCCCGACCCGCACGCCGGGGAGGTCCCGGTCGCCTACGTGGCCCTCGCGCCGGGCGCGACCGTCGGCGAGGACGAGCTGCGCAGCTGGGCACGCGCCCGGGTCGCCGAGCCTGCCGCCGCACCCAAGACCGTCACCGTGCTCGATGAGCTCCCGGTCACCGGCGTGGGCAAGCCCTACAAGCTGCCGTTGCGGGCGGACGCCACCCGCCGTGCCGTCCTCGACGCGATCACCGAGGTCAGCCCTCGTGCCACGGTCGAGGTCCGGATCCAGGACGGCACGGCGCTCGCCACCGTCGCCGTGCGGCCGGGGACCGACCCGGCCGCTGTCGAGGCGATCCTGGGCCGTTTCGCCATCAGGTGGGAACTGCGGTCGAGCGCTGAACACCACGGTTCCAGGCCCGGTGCCGCCCGCCGCCTGGCGGCGCCCGCGGTTCCCGACAGAGGAGCGTTGGCATGATCGCCCTGCTGGCCCTAGCGCCGATCGTCGCCGCGCTCTTCCTCGCGCTCGGCTCGGCCAAGGTCTCCGCTCTGGCCCCGATGCGCGCCCGGGCCGCCCACCTCGGGCACTCGACCGCCCCGTACCGGGTGATCGGCGCGCTGGAGATCGCCGGCGCGACGGGCACCGTGCTCGGTCTGATCGCGCCCCTGATCGGTGCTCTCGCCGGCGGCGGGCTGCTGCTCCTGCTCGGAGTCAGGCCATGAACACCAGGAACACCCCGATCGTCCCTGTCGTCGTCATCGGCGCCGGCCCTACCGGGCTGACCGCCGCGACACTGCTCGCCCGGTACGGCGTCGAGTGCCTGGTCCTCGACCGGTGGGAGTCGATCTACCCGCAGCCCCGGGCCGTCCACCTCGACGACGAGGTCTATCGCATCCTGGCCGGTCTGGGGCTCCGCGATGAGTTCGCCGCGATCTCCCGGCCCTGCCACGGGCTGCGGCTCGTCCGGCCGGACATGACGGTGTTGGCCGAGCTGGCACGAGGCGCCGGCCGAGGCCGGCACGGCTACCCCGAGACCAACATGTTCGACCAGCCGGAGCTCGAAGGGCTCCTGCGCGCCAACCTCTTCCGGCATCCTTTCGCCACCCTGCGCGGCGGCACCGAGGTCACGGCTCTGACCCAGGACGGCGACGGGCCGGTGCGGGTCGATGTGACCGATCGGCTCCGCGGGGAGTCCGAGACGCTGCACGCCGCGTACGTGCTGGGCTGCGACGGGGCCAACAGCATCGCCCGCACCGCGATCGACGCGCACATGCTGGATCTGAGGTTCGACCAGCGGTGGCTCGTCGTCGACGTGGACACCGCGTGCGATCTGGCCGAGTGGGAAGGCGTACATCAGGTCTGCGACGCCCGGCGAGCCGCGACCTACATGCGCGTCGGCCGGACCCGCTACCGCTGGGAGTTCCGCCTGGCGCCCACGGAGACCGCCGACGACTACCGCGACATCACCAGCCTGCATCCGCTCATCGCACCCTGGACCAAGTCCACACCGCTCGACCAGCTGCACATCCTCCGCGTGGCGGAGTACACCTTCCGCGCCCAGCTCGCCGATCGTTGGCGCGACCGCCGGATCTTCCTCCTCGGCGACGCCGCACACCTCACCCCGCCCTTCGTCGGACAAGGCATGGGCGCGGGGCTGCGCGACGCAGCCAACCTCAGCTGGAAACTCGCCGCCGTTCTCCGCGGCGACCTACCCGAGCACCTCCTGGACACCTACGAGGCGGAGCGCAAGCCGCACGCCCACACCATGATCCGGTTGGCGAAGCTGATCGGAACGGTCATGACAGGGGGCGGCGGCGTCGGCGAGCTTGTGCGCCGCGCCGTCGCTCCACGCCTGCACCGCGTTCCCGGGATCAAGCAGCAGATCCTCGACAGCCGGACACCGCCACTGCGGCGCAGTGCCCTCGTCGGCCGGCCGCGCCTGCGCCGGACGCTCGCGGGGCAGTTGTGCCCGAACGCCCTCGCCGACGGGTCCCACCGCTTCGACGACCTCGCGGGTGGGCGCTTCGCCCTGGTCACCACGACCGCTCCGACGCCGGCGGCGCAGTCCGAGATCGAGCGCTGCGGCGCGGTCGTCGTGATTGCCGCACCCGGTACGGATCTGTACCGCTGGCTGCGGCGCGGCCGGGCACGCGCGGCGATCGTACGGCCGGACGCCACCGTTCAGCGCGCCGGCCGCGACGTCGCCGCCCTGGCCCTCGGTCTCGCGTCGATCCGGCTCCCGTACCGCCCGACCCGATCGAAGCCGCGAGGGCCCGTCGCACCTCCGGCACCTCTTGCACCCGGCTCCACGGAGGCCCAGCCATGATCACCGAGCAGTCCACTCCCGCTACCGGCCCGCCCGGGACCACGGAATCCACCTCCACCCACGGTGCCGCGCGCCCGGCGGCTGCACCCCTGCCCATGCCGCACCACGCCATCGTCGGCGCCCGGGTGCGATCGGCAGGTCGCACGGGGCCTGTCGCGGAACCTTCCGGTCCGGTGACCGGGAGCGTGCCGACCGAGACCGCCGCGCCGTCGGACCTGCTGCTGGCCGAGGGTGCACCCGGCGCGAGGCGCCGGCTCGCGCCGACCGGGCCCGGACTGCGCTGGGCTGCCGATCTCGCCGGCCGCCCGAACGCGGTCGCCCGGCGTGCCCGGGATCTATCCACCGAGCTGGGGCGGATCGCGATCGGCCGGTCCGCCCGCGCCCCCGGGCAACGGGACCGCCGCTTCACCGACGAGGCCTGGCGCACCAACCCCGTGCTGCGGCGGATCCTCCAGGCCTACCTGGCCGCCGACGGCACCGTGCACGGGCTGCTCGACGACGCCCACCTCGGCTGGCGCGACCACACCCGCCTCGAGTTCGCCGTCGACAACCTCATCGCCGCCCTGGCCCCGAGCAACAACCCCTTCATCAGCCCGACCGCGTGGAAGGCACTCGTCGACTCCCGAGGCACCTCTGTCGTCAGAGGTCTGCGCAATCTGGTCACGGATCTGGCCGCCGCGCCCCGCGTGCCGACGACGGTCCGGCCCGACGCCTTCGAAGTCGGTGTGGACCTCGCGCTCACCCCGGGCCGGGTGGTGCTGCGCACCGCGACGTTCGAGCTGATCCAGTACACCCCCCGGACGCCGACGGTGCGGACCCGCCCCCTGCTCGTCGTCCCGCCCGTGATCAACAAGTACTACATCGCCGATCTCGCGCCCGGACGCTCCCTCGTGGAGTACCTCGTGCGGGGCCGCCAGCAGGTCTTCATGATCTCTTGGCGCAACCCTGACGCCCGCCACCGCGACTGGGGCGCGGACGTCTACGGGCAGGCGATCCTCGACGCGCTCGACGCTGCCCTCACGGTCACGGGCGCCGACGTCGGCACCGTCCTGGGCTTCTGCTCCGGTGGCACGCTGCAATCGATGGCGCTGGCCACCCTGCAGCAGCGCGGAGAACTGGCCGACAAGGTGGCCGGGTTCGCCTTGGCGGTGTGCGTGCTCGACCAGGCGCGGGCCGGGGTGGCCGGCGCTTTCCTCGACGCCACCACCGCCGCCGCGGCGACCGCAGTGTCCGCGAGGCGGGGCTACCTCGACGGGCGCACGCTGGCCGAGGTCTTCGCCTGGCTGCGCCCGGACGACCTGATCTGGAACTACTGGGTGAACAACTACCTGCAGGGCAAGGACCCGGCGCCGTTCGACATCCTGTTCTGGAACGCAGACACCACCCGCATGACTGGCGCCCTGCACCACGATCTCCTCGACCTCGCACTGCGCAACGCGCTGGTGCGGTCCGGCGACGCGAGCATGCTCGGCGAACCCGTCGACCTGTCGGCGATCACGACCGACGGCTACGTCGTCGCCGGCGGCGCCGACCACATCTCCCCGTGGCAGGCCTGCTACCGCAGCGCGCAGCTGTTCGGCGGCTGCATGCGCTTCGTCCTGTCCGCCAGCGGTCACATCGCCGCCCTGGTCAACCCGCCCACCAACTTCAAGGCCACGTACCAGGTCTCCGCCGACCTCCACGCCGAGCCGGCCGCGTGGCAGGGGGCGACACCCCTGACACAGGGCTCATGGTGGCCCGACTACCTGTCATGGCTGTCCGAGCGCAGCGGGCCGGACCGTGACGCACCGGACGCGCTGGGCGGAGCCGGGCTGACACCGCTGGACCCTGCGCCCGGGGTCTACGTCCTCGACCGATGAACGGCGACGACGCCCGGACCCCTCGGCTGGCCGGCATCGACGGGCAGCTGCTGCGCATCCACATTCGGCCGGGTGACCCCCGCCGCACGCCGCTACTACTCGTCAACGGCATCGGCGCGGGCCTCGAGTCCTTCGACCCGCTGGTCGACGCGCTCGACCCGCACCGCCCGGTGATCCGCTTCGACCCCCCGGGCGCCGGCGGTTCGCCCGCCCCGACACGGCCCTACCGTCTGCCCGGTCTGGCCCGCACGATGGTCGCGCTGCTCGACGTCCTCGACCACGAGCGGGTCGACGTCCTCGGCGTCTCGTGGGGCGGCGGGGTGGCGCAACAGTTCGCACGGACCGCCCGGGGCCGATGTCGAAGGCTCGTGCTGGTCGCGACCGGTACCGGGACGCTCATGATGCCGGCCACCCCCCGCGTCCTGGCGCGGATGGCGACCCCGCGGCGCTACACCGATCCCGACTTCCTGCGACGCGTCGCCCCGGAAATCTACGGCGGGACGGTCCGCGACGACCCGGTGACCGCCGCTCACCTCCTGCACCGCCACAGCCGCGCCGGTTCGCACCGGGGGTATGCCCTCCAACTGCTGGCCGCCGCGGGATGGGGGCCATCTCGAACTGATCGCCCGGCCCGAACGCCTCGTTCCGCTGATCGAGAAGTTCCTGAACGGCACATCGGCCACGCTCCGCATCGTCCGGAAGGAGGACACCCGGTGACCGACGACCTGCAGGTGGGCATCGGCGAGGCCCTGTCCACCGACTAGTCCTGCTCCGCGACCAGCTCACCGACACCCAGTTCGACCACCTCGCCGGGGCCCGGCAGTTCGTCGCCGACGAGGTGCTACCGACGATCACGGCGCTGCTGCACAACACGTCCGAGGTCCCTGCCGTCCTGGCCCTGGTGCGCGACCTGCTGGGCGGGAACGGCATCCTGCTGGACTTCCGCGTCATGCGGCACGTGGCCGACATCGAGGCCGTGCACACCTTCGAGGACACCGGGCCCATGCAGCCCTCATCGTGGGGCGCGGCATCACCGGAATCAGCGCCTTCGCCAACCAGAAATCTCCTGCTCGGGCCGAACAACCCGAAGACGATGTGGACGGAAGGCTCCCCTGACTCGGTTCCTTCGGCCGTCGGGCGCAACGACGGAACGCGCTTCGCTGTGACGGCAGCACCGAGCGAGGCAGATCGGGAGGAACGATGGACTTTTCCGCGCAGCTCGACGCACTGCAGAACAACGTCGCCGAAGCGAAGGCGGCGGTGGAGACCGCCGCGACCGAGTCCCGCGACCAGCTCAGGCAGCGGATCGACCAGGCTCAGGTCGACGTCAACCTCGGAGTCAAGGACGCCGAGCAGCACGCCGACGCCGCGGACGCCGGCGCACGCAGCAAGTGGAACCAGATGAAGGCCGACGCCGCCGCCAAGATGGACGACATCAAGGCCAAAATCCACGAACGGAACGCGCAGCTCGACGCCAGCGTCGCCGCGGACGACGCGGCGTGGGCGGAAGAGGGGGCATCCGCCGCGATCGACTACGCGGGCTGGGCCGTCGACAACGCGCGTTTGGCCGTACTGGACGCGATCGACGCCCGCGCCTACGCCGACGAACGCGCCAAGGCGACCGGCCGCTGAGGTCTGTCGCTGCCCGGTCTTTCAGGAGTGGGCCCCGGCCTCAGCTGGACCCCGGGCCGCCCTGTTCCGGCACAGGAGGCATCGGCTCTCGCGCCACCACCTCGGAGGGCGCCGACAGCCGGGCGTCGGCCGTAGCTGCCGCCTGTTGCTGTTCGCGCCCGCCGGCGGACGATGGAAGAAGGTCCATCTCGAGGAACCACGGCCGGATCAACGCCCTGCCTCCGGAGGGATCGAGAGGAAGCGGGCGCCCATTGTCGGTGGCGGGCCGGCCGGCCTGGCGGCTCCACCTTGCCGTTGAGCCTCGGTGTGGCTGGTCGGATGTAGGTGTGGCCGATGCCCTGGTCGAAGGACGTGCCAGTGGAAGCTGGACTGGAACTCGGCACCGTTGTCGGTCTGGATCTTCTCGACCGGAGTTGACGCGGTTTCGCGTCACAGTTCGTGTCATGAGACACCCACGCATCGGTCCGCAACCTGCACGACAACACCACGTTAGTGGCAGCGTGTGCGCATTAGTAGCCGCGACCGGATCTGGACGCGCAGGCCGGTAGGTCAGCCCTATTCGGGCGAGTCGCGCATGCTGACGCATGCCTCGGTGTGCCGGCCCATGGCTGCTCATAGCGTGTCGTTGAGGGCCTTGATCGGCATCTGCAGCTCGCCGAGCAGGTCGATGTCGGACTCCGCCGGCCGGCCCAGCGTGGTCAGGTAGTTGCCCACGATCACCGCGTTGATCCCGCCCAGCAGCCCCCGGCGCGCCCCCAGAT
>NZ_JAAXLA010000011.1 GCF_012911935.1 Pseudonocardia acidicola
CGGCGCCGGCCGCGCCGATCGTGCTGCCCACCCAGCGCGCCAGCGCCTACCTGCGCAAGATCCTGGAAGCCGAGGCCGACCGGGTGGTCGCCGCCGTGCCTGGCACCCGGCACGCCACGCTGCTGGCCGCCGCGCGGACCCTGGGTCGGCTGGTCGGGGGCGGGGCGCTCAGCGCGCAGGAGGCCCGCGACGCGCTCACTGCCGCGGCCGCCGGGCACGTCGGGGTGGAGGGCACCACCCGCGCCGAGGTCGACCGGACCATCGCCGACGGGCTCGCCTACGGCGCCCGGCTGCCGCGGCGCATCGACACCACCCGCAGCGCCCGGTGAGCGCCGCCCGGTATGTCGCCGAGGCGATCGGTCCCCGCCGGGTCGGCGGGGTCTACCGCTGCGGCTACTGGGGCATCACCTACCGCGTGGAGAGGATCCACACCGGCCCGGGCGGCCCGATCCCCTGGTCGGAGTGGGCGATCGCCGAGCCCGACCTCGACGGCCCGATGCCGGGCCGCACCCGCACGCACTGCACGGCCTGGGACCCCGGAGTCGACACCGAGCGCCCCGACCCTGGCCAGCGCCGGCCGCCACCGAACGAACGACAGGAGGGAGCAGGGGCATGACCATCGTGGCGAGCGCCGGGCCGCGGGCGGCCCGGCGCGCCCGCCGGTGCCGGTCGATCGGCCCGGGTGCGGTCCCTAGGCTGTTGCGGGTGCCGACCCCTGAGCGCCGCGTCCACGAGGGCCGCGCGGTGATCAACCGCGCCGAGCTCATGCGGCAGCTGCAGATCGGCGAATCCACCGCCGAGCGCTGGTATCGGGAGCGGGCCGAGAACGGCCACCCCGAGCCGGTGCACCGCGAGGGCCGGCGGCTGTACTGGGACGAGGACGAGCTGATCGGTTGGGCCCGCGACTGGATCGCCCGCGACGCCGAGCCGCAGCAGAAAGTGGTCGAGGGCCGGGCGCTGCTCAGCCGCGCCGAGCTCGCCCGCCGGCTGAACATGCGCGAGCAGACCCTGGCCGACCTGTACGCCGCACGGGAGACCAGCGGGCACCCGGAGGCGGTGCACCGCGAGGGCCGGCGGCTGTACTGGGACGAGGCCGAGGCGATGGCCTGGGCGCAGGAGCGGGAGGCGGCGAAGAAGGCCACGCTCACCTCGGTCGATCGCAGCGGCGAGCCCGACGAGTTGGTCGACGCCGAGGAAGCCGCCCGGCTCCTGGGCTACGCCAGCCCGCGGACGATCACCAGCTATCTCGCCCGCAACGTGGGCTACTTCCCTGACCCCGACGACGTCGAGGGACGGCGCTGGCACCGGCGCACGCTGTGGGCGTTCGCCGACCGGCGCTCCCGTCCTGGCCGCGCCGGCCACGCCAAGACCCGATCCGACCAGCGCTAACCGCCGCGCCGGGGACGAGACCATGTCGCTGACCAGTCAGCTCGCCCGGGGAGACCTCGGCCGGTGGTTCGCCCAGACGATGCCCGGCACGACGGCCGTGGCCGCCGAGGTGGCAGACGCCGCCGCGCGGGTGCGTCCGGTCCGCCCGCAAGCCGGGGCCGTGCTCGGGGACCGGCATTGGGCCGACGTCGGGGGCGCGTTCGGCGCCCGATTGGCCGCGCTGGTGCAGGCCGCCCCGCCCTACTACGGGCTGTATGGACTGGTCTCCCCTGGTCTACTGACGCTGCGGGCGGCACACGAGATCGCCGCCGGCTACCCGTCCCACGCCGCGCTGACCCCGGCCGAACAGCTACGCGCCCTGGACATGCGCCCGACCCCGGCCGGCTGGCGCGACCTCGGCGGGGCCTGCCCGGACCCGGACCCGGATCCGCCAGCGTGGGGTGACGCTGTGTTCGCTGAACTGGCCGCCCGCACCCGCGGCTACCACGACCGGCACGCCCCGACCGGCGCGGTCGGCGCACCCGGCGCCGAGGCCGGGCTGGCCCGGGTCTACGGGCTGTGGTCGGCGTGCGAGGACATCTACCGCTCCGGCGTGATCAGCGAAGAGCTCGAGGAGCTACTCGACCTCGACCGACCCACCGTCGACCAGTTGCGGGCCGCCACCCCGGTAGCGGTCGTGGACGAGCTCGTCGGGCTGACCCGGCGGCTGGCCGAGTCGGGCAGCCTCACCACGCTGCGCGGCTGGGCCGGGAACCCGGAACAGGGGCAGCCGCTGGGCTGCGCCGGCCCGGTGTTCGCGACCCACTGGGCCGACGGGGACCTACTGGTCGGGGACACCCTGCTCGACGTCAAGACGGTGATGCGGGCCGACCACCCCGACCGCACCGGCCGGTGGCTGTGGCAGATCCTGGCCTACGCCTGGCTCGATACCGCCGGCGACCGGTACCGCATTCGGGCCGCCGGGCTGTACCTGGCCCGCCACGGCGTGCTGCTGCGTTGGGGCGTCGACGAGCTGGCCGCCCGGCTGCTCGGGGACGGCCGCGCGGTATCGACAACGCAGCACGAGTTTCTGGAGATCGCCGCCCGCGCCGCGACCAGCGAGGGTGCCCGCCTAGCGGCTTGATCGCCGCGTCAGGCCGGGCGTTACACCGCGGCTCTCATGCGCCGAACCTCCACTCCCATCCGCCGCTGCCGCCGAAGAAGCCTGGCCGGAATGTGAGCGTGCCAGACGTGCTGCGGGTGTCGAGCACGATCGACCCTCGGTACTTGGATGCTGGGGTGAGGGGATCGGTGGGGAACATGTCGCTCGAGCGGAGACAGGAGAATGACGGCCCGGACGCGACCGACGACTCGGTCACTCCGTCTGGTCCGACGACCGCCCACTCGCTGGGGCTGATCGCGTACCCGGCGTTGGTCTCCATTGCGGTGGTGGTCTCTGCGCGAATGTCGACCCGCACGAAGTGACCGTTCTCCGGCTTCTGCGAGTACGAGGCCTCGCACTTCGGATCAACCGTGATCTTGTCAATGACGAAGGTGACCTCTTGGGTGCTGCCGTCGGCTGTGGTCCATCCGGCTGGCTGGCCGACCTGCTTGATGGTCAGGCCACGTTCGGACTTCGGCAATGCCGCCGCGGTGGTTGTTGGCGGTGCCGCGGTCGGAACGTTGGGCGCGGGGGGGTTGCTCGCGGGCGGGCTGTCGCTGCAAGCGGTGAGGACGAGAGCCGCCGTCGCGACGGCGGTGCAGAGCAGGGTGTGGCGGGCGGCGCGGCGCATGCTTGATCATCGCCGCGTTTCGCGTGAGCGTTATGGGTCGGTCGCCGGTTTATCGCCAGATCGCCAACTTTGTTGATCAGGGCTGACGAGGCGGTGACTTGAGCAGTCCCTGCGAGGCCCGCACGACCTGCGTCCGCACCGGGTCCGGCACTTCCCGAAGGTGCAGCGCGAGGACGGCGAGGACCTCTGCCACGGTGAAGGCGATGTTCTGCCGTTCGAGGCCGGCGTACTGCTAGTGGATCGCGTGGTGGCGCAGCCATCGGCCGGTCTCGTCGATCAGAGCCTGGCCGGCGCGCAGGGCTTCGAAGCGGCGGCGCTGGTGCTCGTTCACGGGGGTCTGTCGCGGTGACTCACTATGACCACCGACCCAGCTCAGCCTCCGCCCCGCCGGTCGGCTCTCACTGAGGAGGACCTCGAACACGCCCGCGTGCTCACCCGCAAGGCCCGGCCCATCGGCCCTGAGCAGGCCGTGGTGATTCGGGGGTCTTCGGGGCCCGCCGCCCGGGCGATCAACAAACCGGCCCGCAGGCTCGAGGGATGACCTCAAGGGGAACTGAGGGTGAGCGCCGCGGGTGACGTTCGTCGAGCCCGCCTCGGCGATAGGGCGCGCTGACCGAACTGGGCGCACCGGTCACGGTCACCGCCCTGGCCCCCCTTCGCCGAGACCACCGCATGCCTGGCCCAGCTCGCGCCGAGCCTCCACAGCTGAGAGAGACCGTCATGAACATCGTCGACGTTGCCGGCGCACCCGCACGGCGGGCCCCCATTCCCGACGGGCCGACGGTGCGGCCGCTTCTCGCCTCGGACAGCGGGGCCCCGGTCGCGGTCCTCCACGTGACCCTGCCCGCCGGCGGTCGCCTGCCCGAACACGACCACGGGCCTTCCCACGTCGTGCTGTTCCCACTGCAGGGTCAGGTCCGGCTGCATTACGACGGCAACGACCACGACCTGGGCCCTGGAACCGCGACCCACATCCGGGTCGGCGAGCGTGTCAGCCTCGCCAACCCGGGCCCTGACCCTGCCGAGCTGCTCGTCGTGGCCGCCCCGCCCGACTTCGCCGCCGCCCTTTCCGCATGGCCGACCGTGTAGTCCGGCGCCCGGGACCGACCAAGGGACGCTGCATCGCGGCTGCGGCGCGGTACCGGAAGCACCGGCGGGTCTGAGTTGGGTACCGGCGCCGGCGCCGCGGGCTCGGCATCACGGCGGCCGAGAGCTTCGGCAGGGTCGTCGGTGACGCTGCCGCTCAAGAGCGATCTTGGGACGTGTCGCAGCTGCTTTGTTCTTTATTGCTTGCCCGTCGGCATGCTGCGACGGCGACGCCGCATGCGCTGGAAGCGCTTGCCGCGCGGATTGACTACTGATACCTCACGAGACCGGACAGGCCGAAGTGCTCAGAGGGCCCGCATGATGTGGTGGCACGGCCCGGATGGCTACCGGCCCGCGTTCCCACATCCACGAGGCGGCCTACCTCACCCAGGATCTCGACGCGGCGCTGGCGATCACCCGCAGCCGACTGCGTGCTGGCGAATGCGCCGATACAGACCGGGGCCAGCACCGGAGAGGGCCTGCGCCGTTACCTCGCCGAGGACGTCCTGCCGCACGTGCCCGCCGACCTGGACTTTCGTCGCGTCTCCCGGATGGTGGACCAGCGCCGAGTCGTCGAGGAGGCCGTCGTCGGTTCACCCACGACCGGGAACTGCCGTGGCTGCTGCCGGGTGTTGCGCCGACCCACCGGCGCGCGCAGGTGGCCGCGATCTCCGTCGTCACGTTCCGGCACAAGGCGAATCCCGGTGTCGTCGAATCGCGGATCTCCACCCACCGCACGCTGTGGGACTACTTCGGGCTGCTGGCGCAGCCGGGCCTCGACCCCGAGTGGGATCACGCCGTGGGCGGCGCGGCGCCGGTAGGCGTGGCTGACGGTGGCCACCGTGGTGGCCCCGCTCCGGGCCAGGTCCCGGACACTGGCCAGCTCGGCGCCCGGCGAAGACCTGCCTGGCGGTGTCGGCGCCGGGCTCGAGGTAGCGGGTCATGGCTGTCCGCGACGTCCCCGTTCGGGATAGCCTCGTCCAGCTCTTGTTCGGTTCTGGCACCGTACAGAAGGGCTACAGATGCGACGTGGTCCCCGGTTCGTGGTGGCGCTCGCGGCGCTGTGTGTCGCGGCGCTGCTGGTTTCTTGCGGGTCGTCCGCCTCGCCCGCTGCCCCCGGCACGGCGACCGCCTCCGGCGCCCTCATCGTCAACGGCGCCGGCACCTTGGCGGCGCCGTTCGAGCAGGTCATCGCCGCGTTCAAAGAGCGCAATCCGGGGGTGACGGTGCAGTCGCGGTTCGCCGGCAGCGTCGAGTTGATCCGAGGGATCACCGAGCTGAACACGCCGGTCGACGTGCTCGGCGTGGCGGACTACTCGCTGATCCCGGCGAAGATGTTCGGCGCCGCCGGCGGCCGCCGGTTCGCCACCTGGTACGTCGGCTTCGCCTCCAACCGAATCACCTTCGCCTATACCGACCGCAGCAAAGGCGCCGCCGGGCTGACCCCCGACAACTGGTATCGGGTGCTCGCCCAGCCAGGGGTCCGTATCGGCCGCTCCAACCCGGACACCGACCCGTCGGGCTACCAGGTCCTGCAGATGCTCGCGCTCGCGCAGGCTTACTACCGCGCCCCGGACCTGGCGGCCGGGGTGCTGGCCAACTCCCCGCCCGCGACCCTGGTCGGCACCGAGACTCAACTGCTGCCGGCGCTGCAGTCCGGGCAGATCGACTATCTGGGGATCTACCGCTCGGACGCGCTGCAGCACCGGCTGCGCTTCATCGACCTCCCGCCGCAGGTCGACCTGTCCGACCCGGCGCAGGCCGCCACCTACGGGACCGTCAGCACCCCGACGTCCTCGGGCGCCCAGACCGGGAAGCCGATCGTCTACGCCCTCACCGTGCCCAGCGATGCACCGAACGCGGCGCTGGGGGAACGGTTCGTCGCGTTCGTCCTCAGCCCGGCCGGGCAGCAGATCATGCGCGACAACGGGTTCACCGTGCTCAGCCCGCCGGTCGCCGGCGGGCGGGTGCCCCCGTCGCTCCAGCCGATGACCACCCCGGCCGCGCTGCCCGGAGGCTGAATGCGGCCCGCAGCCGACATCGCACCGCGCCGACCGTGGCCCGCGGGGCTGTTCTCGGCGGCGCTGTGGCTGCTGAGCGGGCTGTTGCTGGGCTTCATCGCGCTACCGGTGCTCCGGCTGGTCACCGCCAGCTCAGTCATCAGCCTCGGGCACGCTCTCACCGACACCGACCTGCGGGCCGCCCTGGTCCTCAGCGTGCAGGACGCCGCCCTCACGGCCGTCCTCGCGACGCTGCTCGGGGTACCGCTGGGTTATCTGCTGGCCCGCCGCAGCTTCCCCGGCCACGCCCTGGTGCAGGCGGTGGTCGATCTGCCGTTGGCGGTGCCGCACACCGTCGCCGGGATCGCGCTGCTGTTGGTGTTCGGGCGAGCCGGCTGGATCGGGGCACCGGCCGACGCAGCCGGGGTGAGCTTCTACGGCAGCCAGGCCGGGATCGTCGCGGCGATGCTGTTCGTCAGCGCACCGTTCGCGGTGAACAGCGCCCGGGTCGCGTTCGAGGCACTCGACCCGAACATCGAACGCGCCGCGCGGAGCCTGGGCGCCACCCCGGGGCAGACGTTCCGGCGGGTCAGCCTCCCGCTGGCCTGGCGCGGGGTGCTGACCGGCACCGTCCTGGTCTACGCCCGCTCGATCAGCGAGTTCGGCGCGGTGGTGATCCTGGCCTACTACCCCGCAACGGCCCCGGTGGCGATCTACAACCGGTTCCTCACCTCCGGGCTCACCGACTCCGCCGCGGCCGCGGTGCTGCTGCTGGCCGTCGCGCTGGCCACCTTCCTCGTGCTCCGCACGCTGGCCTCGGGATGGCTCGTGGCCGGCAACCAACCGGCCCGGGGCTGATCCGGGTGCTCGCGATCTTCGGACTCGTCACCCGGGCCGGGTCCTTCCGGCTGGGCCCGGTCGACCTGGTCGTGCCCGACGACCGGGTCCTGGTCGTGCTCGGCCCATCCGGTGCCGGCAAAAGCATGCTGCTGGACACCATCGCCGGGTTCCGGGCCCCCCGGCACGGGCAGGTGCGCCTGGGCGGGCGCGACATCACCGCCCTGCCCGCCGAGCAACGCCGGATCGGGATGGTTTTCCAAGACGCTGCGCTGTTCCCACACCTGTCCGTCCGAGACAACGTCGGCTTCGGCCCGCGCCTGCGCCGGCGCAGCCCGACGGTCGATGACCTGCTCGATCGCTTCGGGATCGCCCACCTCGCCGACCGGGCACCCCGTTCCCTCAGCGGCGGGGAGCGTCAACGCGTCGCCCTGGCCCGGGCCCTGGCCACCCAGCCGGCCGCGCTGCTGCTCGACGAACCCCTTACCGCGCTCGACCAGCCCGTCCGCGAGGAGCTGCGCGACGTACTGCGCGGCACGCTCCACGACCTGCAGGTACCAGCCATCCACGTCACCCACGACCGCGACGAAGCGCTCCGCCTCGCCGACGACCTCGCCATCCTCGACGCCGGGACCCTGCGCCAGACCGGCCCGGCGAACCACCTCACCCGCCACCCCACCGACGAGGTCACCGCCCGCCTGCTCGGCTGGACCGAACTCGGTCCAGCCCACCGCGACATCGACGGTCTCCACGTCGGCGAGCTCCCGATCGACCACCCCGCCCCGATCCTGCCGGTGGCCGCACTGACCGTTTACTACCGGCCCGAAGAAGTCGTCATCGGGCCAGCAGCCGAAACGTCCGAGGCAGCACTGCGCTGCCATGCCCGGATCGCCCACGTGCTGCCCACCCTGCCGCTGGCCCGAGTGCAGCTGCACACCACCCCCACGATCACCGCGCTACTACTGCACCGCGAACTCGAACACCTGCCCCAGACCCCCAGCCTCGAAGTAGAGGTCGCGATACCACCCCACGCCATCCGCGTCATCAGAACCGGGGGAACAGCCGGCACCAACACCGCCCTGAACAGCGCCACATCACCATCACGGTGCCCCTCGGAGCAGCACACACGGATTCCTCATCATGACTGAGACATCCGGGCGCAATGACCGACGACCCCGACCACCAGGGCACGTCCCGGCGATGGATCATTCGCGAGGTCGAGGGCCCGCTGGGCCGTCGAGACCCACTACATCGACCTGTACCAGATGCACCGGCCGCGCGACGGCGGTGTCGTCCCAGGTGGCAGCGGGCTGACGCCAGGCGATGTAGCCGTCGGGGCGCACCAGCAGCGCCCCGGCTTCGCGGATCTCGCGGATACGGGCCCAGTCCCGGTAGGGGTCCTCGACAGCCCTGTCGCCGATGACGACGGCGCGCAGGAAGGCAGGCCGAGCTTCGCGACGGCGCGCTCACAGGACCGTCCGGCGAGGCCGGTCACGAGGGAGAACTTGCCCTTGCCGGTGACGTCGAGGGTGGAGATCCGCTGCCCGTCGGCGTCGACGAGCCAGGTGTGCCGGAGCTCGGCGCCGGGACGGGTGGTGGCCTGCAGATAGAGCTGCGGGTCCCGGGCGAAGGTCTCCTCACCGACGCTGGGGTCGGGCGGCATCACGCGATCGCCACCCGCTTCGACCTGCTCGGCACCGGCCCGGCCGGCAGGCGCTGCACCGTGCTGCGGATCGGCTGAACGCCGGCCACGACCGAAACGCCGGGAACCCAAAGGTCCCCGGCGTTTCCCCATGCTCAGCCGCGCGCCGCCGCCGGGTGGGAAGGCGCCGCGTTTCGGATCCGCCCCGGGCCAAGCGCCGAGCCCTGGCCCGCTGCGCGAGATACAGACGCAGAGCACATAGGTGCGGCTCCCCCGCCGGGCGTTCGCCCAGGTCAGAACCGCATCGACGTCAGCGCCGATGATCTCATGGTCATCCGAGGGCACCCGTACCGAAGGCAGCTCCCCGATCCGCAACAACCGCGCCAGCCACTCCGCATCACGCCGGTCGGTCTTCACCCGATCCCCGGGCGGGCGTTCCAGCTTCGACGGCGCCACCACCTCACACCGCACCCCCGCCGCGGCCAACGCCCGGGCCAGACCGAACCCCGTCGGACCGGCCTCATAGGTCACCGCCACCGGCCCCGGCAACGATCGCACCCAGTCGAGGATCGCCTCGGTCCGCGGCGACAACCGCAACGTGACGATCTCCCCGACCTCGTTGTCGATCATGCAGCCCACGACTGATCGGGCGTGAACATCCAGGCCCACGCACGTACGCTCCATCAGCACCGGCGCCTCCCGTAAATGCGGCACCGCCACCCGCCGTGACGGTGACCCGCGCCAACTTACGAGCGAGGCGCCGGCCCTCATACGGTCTAGTCGTGGCCCCCGCGCGCTAGACCCGTGAACCTCGCCGGCCGCAGTCGGCGGGCGCCGGTCAGCCGGCGACAGGGGCGGGTGGCGCCGGCTCCGGTACGGGCGCCGCCGCCACCGGCGCGGTGGCCATGGCCGCCGTCGGGGTGGCGTTGGCACTGGTCGCGGCGTGTCCCCGGTGCTCCCGCAGCAGCGCGCGGACCCGCTTGACCGGCAGGTCGAACAGTGCGGCCAGGTCCTCGGCGCGCCGGCCGAGGGCGTGTAGCTCGGCGAGCACCGTGGTCTGCCGCTGTTCGAGGGCGGCCAGCGCGGCCGCGGCGTCGTCCCGTACGGCCTGGCGCTGGCGGTCCAGGTCGGCCAGTGCGGCATCCCGGCGGGTGATCACCGCGTCGGCCTCACCGGCCGCCGTGGCGTAGTCGGCGAGCGCGGCATCCTCGCGCTTGCGTCGCTCGGCCTGCTCGGTGTCGAGCCGGTCCCGCGCCGCGGTGAGCCGCTGCAGGCGGTCTGCGCCGGCGTCGGAGCGGCGGGCACGGCGCGGCCGGGTGCTGTTGGAAGTCATCGTGGGTCCCCCATCCCTTGGTGATCATCCCTGTCTGGGTGAGCGTAGGTGGCGACCAGCGCGAACGCCTCAAGTTTGTGATCGCTGCGAGGGGGAGACGGGCCGTCGACCGCTGTGCGGGCGGGCCAGGCCGGAGCGAGAGCCACCGGAGCGGGCGGAAGCGGGCCGGAACGGCCGCTGAGGCCTCCAGCCGGGAAGCAGGCCGGCACGCCGCTCCCGATCTCCGCCTCATCCGCGCCACGTGTCGGCCTGGCGGGCTACCGCGTAGAGCTCGTGAACCCGCTGGTCGGACAGGGTGCGACGGGCGTGGCGCAGTGCCCGGGGCAGCTGCGGAGCGGGCACGATGAGGACGCCGTCGCGGGTCTGGCGGCGGCCGGTGACCCGCGCCCCGACTACGGCGGTCACCGGCCGTACCGGCACTGGTGCACCGCCGGCGGCGGCGGCCAGAAGCCGGGCCGCGCGGGCGGCTTCGGTGAGGGCGTTGCGGGTGTAGAACGTCGCGGCCCCGTTCACGGTGACGACGTGGTCCCCGACCCACACGGTGGCCCCGGGGTGATGCTTGGTGTTGACCGTGGCCACCCCGGCGGGGCCGAGCACGACGTGGTCGATGTCGGCGCCCTGGTCGCCGACCGGGACCGCGTGCAGCACGTGCCAGCGCGTCGAGCGGTCGGTCAGCCGGGCCCACCACGGGTCGGTCAACCGGCGCAGGTGGCGGGCGGTGATCCGCTCCCCGGCCGCGCCCACCCGCCAGGCACGTTCGCGGGTGCGCAGCCCGAGCAGCCGGGCCAGGGCACTGCGGATGGGCGTCGCGGCGCGCAGCTCGGCGGCGACGTCGGCGGCCGCCTGCCCGGGCCGGTCGGCCGGCAGGTCGTGCCCCTCCCCCGCGGGTGGCGGCCGCCGCGCGGTGGCGGGGCCGGCGGCCGGTGGGCCGCCGTGCGGGACCGCGAGATCGGCGTCTGGGTCGTCGTCGAACAGCCAGTGCGGCGGCGGGGCCGGTACCCCGGCGGCGGCCCGGACCGCACCGTCGGCCGGCTGCCGCGGTGGAGCGATATGCATCCCGATGAGGTCCGGGGAGAAACCGGTCCCGCCCAAGGACGGCGGCGGGCCCGGTTGAGCCGGCGCCTGCGGGCCGGGCCGGTCACGTAGAGCCGGTCATGTCCAGCGCGGCGCCAGCGCCACACCCTGTCTCGCCCCTCACCCATACGCCTCGTTGCCTCTCCGAACGCCTCACACGCCTCTACAGGCTCTCCAATCGGCCTTCCTGCGCTACTCCGCCTGCCGCACTTCCTCACCCGCCAACCTGCTCGCCAGCCTGCACTGGCACAAGCCAGCACAAGCCCAATCAGCCACAATGGACCTATGCATTAGTTAATGATCTTGGTATGGTGGCCCCGTGCTGACGATCACCGCGGTGTCCGCCGGGGCGGTGGACTACCTACTACGCGGCAGTGGTTGCGCTCAGCACGCCCACGCCTCCTCCCCCGCCGAGGCGGGCGTGGAGCGGGCGGTAGACCTGGATGGTGGCGGCGCGCAATACCTGCTGGCGTCGGCGGAGCACGAGCCGGCCGGGGTGTGGTTCGGGGCCGGGCTGGAGATGGTCGGGATCGCCCCGGGAACCCAGGCCGGCGAGGCCGATGTGCGGGCGGTGTTCGGCAAGTTGCAGCACCCGAGTGCGGTGGACGAGGACGGCAGCCCGGCGTTTCTGGGGCGCCGGCCGCGGCAGTTCCGCTCGACCGCGGACCGGGTCGCGGCGCGGTTGGCGGCGGAGCCGGACGCGTCCGAGGAGCGGATCCGGGAGATCAGCAATGAGGTGCGGGCGTCGGGTCGGAAGCCGGTGGCCTACTACGACCTGACGTTCTCCCCGGTGAAGAGCGTGAGCGTGTTGCACGCGGCGCTGCTGGCCGAGGGGCGGACCGCGGACGCCGCGAAGGTGGTCGGAGCCCACCGGGAGGCGATCGCGGAGGCGATGGCGTGGGCGGAGGAGCAGGCCGCGTACACGCGCTCGGGCTATCACGGCAAGACGGTGGACGGGCGCTCGGTGGGTGTCTACGAGCGGGCCACCGGGCTGGTGTGGACCCGCTGGGATCACTCCACGAACCGCAATCAGGAACCGCAGCTGCACTCGCACGTGGCGGTGCTGAACCGGGTGGTGACGGCCTCGGATGGGGAGATCCGGGCGTTGGACGGGGCCGGGTTCAAACCGATCAAGCAGGGCATCGACGCGCTCTACCGCAGCGCGTATGAGCGGCTTTTGGGTGAGTGGCTGGGGGTGGTGTTCGCGCAGCGTCCGGACGGCAAGGCGCGGGAGATTCTGGGCATCGACCAGGAGCTTCTGGCTGCCGCGTCGGGGCGGGCGCGCCAGGTCGAGGCGAACCTGGAGGTCATGGTTCGTGAGTTCGAGGCGACCCACGGTCGGGCGCCGTCGCCGGCGCAGCGCAAGGCGATGCACCACCGGGCCTGGGCGCAGGACCGGGCCGCGAAGACCCACGACGTCAGCCCCCGCCGCCAGCTGGACAACTGGGCCGCCACCCGCCGCGGTGAGCTGCGGACCAGCCTGGTCAACGCCGCCGGGCACGCCCAGCACGTGGCCGAGTACGGGCACCCCGACCAGCGCGATTATGCCCACCGCACCCGCGAGGAGGTGCTGGCCGCGGCGGTGGAAGCGGTGCAGGCCCAGTACCCGACGTGGCGGCTCGGGAACTTGATCGACGAGATCGAAAAGCAGGTGCGGCGCACCCCCAGCATGGTCGGGTCGTACCCGGAGCTGGCGAACGAGGTGCTGCGCCAGGGCGCCCGCTACGGGGTGGTCGCGGTGACCGCGCCGGACCCGGGGCCGGTCCCGGTGGCGCTGCAACGGGAGGACGGCAAGAGCAAGTACCGGGCGCTCAACGACGAGCGCTACACCACGGTTGACCAGCTGGCGACCGAGGTCGGGATTGTTGCCCGGGCCCGGCTGACCGGGGCGCCGGCGCTGGCGGGTGCGGAGCTGGAGCTGGCCCGGGTGGAGCTCATCGCCGCTGGTCTGGGCCCGGATCAGCAGGCTGCGGTGCTCGGCATCTTGTCGTCTGGCCGGTGCGGGGACGTGCTGATCGGCCCGGCCGGGGCGGGTAAGTCGACCACCGTGGGGGCGCTGGCGCGCACCTGGGAAGACCGGGTCGGGGGCCGGGTGATCGGGCTGGCCACCTCCCAGGCGGCGGCGATGGTGCTGGCCGATGACGGTGTGGCGGCGGTCAATACCACGGTGTTCCTCAACCGCTTCACCCCGGACGCGAACGGGAACGTGGCCGAGCGGGTGCGTCCGGGCGATCTGTTCATCCTCGACGAGGCCGGCATGTCCTCCACCGCCGAGCTGGAGGCGATCTCGCGGATCGTGGCCACGGGCGGGGGCAAGCTGCTCTACACCGGTGACCACGAACAGCTGGTCGCGGTGGGTGCGGGCGGCATGCTCGAGCTGCTGGCCCGGGACAACGGGGCGTTCGAGCTCACCGAGGTCCACCGCTTCACCCAGGAGTGGGAGCGCGAGGCGTCGGTGCGGCTGCGCGCCGGGGACGAGTCCGTGCTCGACCTGTATGAGACCCACGGACGGCTGCGCGGCGGGACACGGGACGAGATGGCCACGGCCGCGGTCCGCGGCTACCTCGCCGACACGATCGCGGGGAAGGAATCGCTGCTGATCGTCGGCCGCAACGACGAAGCGACCGAGTTGTCGGCGCAGATCCGGGCCGAGCTGGTCGCGCTGGGCCGGGTGGCGCCGGAGGTCATCGGCACCGCGCGGGACGGCAACCTGATCGGGGTCGGGGATGTCATCCAGGCCCGCCGCAACGACTGGACGATCCGGGTCGACGGGCCCGGGATGGTCACCAACCGGGTCACCTACCGGGTGCTGGGACGCGACCCGTTCACCGGGGCGCTGCGGGTAGCGGACAAGAACGGGCTGGTCGCGCACCTGCCCCACAGCTACGTCGAGCAGCACGTCACCCTGGCCTACGCGGTCACCGACTACGCCGCTCAGGGCCTGACCGTCGACACCGGACACGACCTGGTCGACATCTACACCCGCCGGTCCAGCGCCTACCCGGGCGGTACACGCGGGCGGGAGTGCAACACGTTCTACGTGGTCTCGGTCCAGGAGCCCGACGCCCACCAGCCGGAGCGGCTGGAGTCCACGGCGCGGGCGGTCATGGCGCAGATCCTGGCCAACGCCGATGCCGATGGGACCGCGGCGGAACTGGAGCGCCGGACCGGGGTCGAGGCCGGCCGGTCGCTGGCCTTCGTCGGGACGCAGTGGGACCTGCTGACTGCCGAGTACGGCCGCGACCGCTACACCGACACCCTCGCCGGGCTGCTGCCCGAGGGCTGGATGGACCAGGTGATCGGCGAGACCGGGTACGGGCGGTTGATGCGCACCGTGCGGGAGGCCGAGCTGGCCGGGCACGACCCCGCCGCGGTGCTGGAAGAGGCGGTGACCGCGCGCGGGCTGGTCGGGGCGGACTCGGTGTCGGACGTGCTGCGGTGGCGGATCCGGAGCCTGACCGGGGACCGCACCCCCGAGCGGCAGGTCCCCGCCGGGGACTGGGCCGCGCTGACCGTCCCGATGGGCGGGCCGGTCGGGGACTACGCCCGGGTGCTCGCGCAGGTTGCGACCGCGCGTCAGCGCGAGCTGGGGTGGCGCGCCGCCGAGGAGCTGCCCGCGTGGGCGTTGGAGCACCTCGGCGCGCCCCCCGCCGACCAGCAGCAGCGGGTTGAGTGGGAGCGCCGCGCCGGCATCGCTGCGGCCTACCGGGACCTGGCCGGGGTCGCCGACACCTCGATCTCGCTGGGGGCGGCGCCGTCGCGGGAGCAGGTGTTCCACCGCGTGTTGTGGCAGCAGGCCTACGCCGCGCTCGGGGCGCCGACCGACGCGCTGGACTACGCGATGGCCAGCGACAGCGAGCTGCGGGGGATGCGGGAGGACTACCGGCGCGAGCAGACCTGGGCGCCCTACTACGTGGCCGAGGAACTGCGCGATGCCCGGCTGGCCGCGCAGAGCTACCGGCAGGACGCGGTGCTGTGGCGGGCCGAGGCCGAGCAGCTGGCAGCGGGCTCCCCCGAGCGTGCCCAGGCCGACGCCGACCTCGCCCAGGCCGAGCAGCTCGCGGATCTGTACGCCGCCCGCGCTGAGCACCTAGCCGCCATCAACACCGCCCGCGACCAGTGGTTCCGCGACGCCGCCCCCGCGCGCACCCGGTACGAGATGGCCGGGGACGAACTGGTCCGCCGCGGCCTGCCTCGGGACCCGCAGCCCACCGTCGGGGAGCAGACCGAGCTGTTCGGCGTCGTCGAGCCCGACGAGACCCCCGCCCGCCAGCGCGGGCGAGATGTAGAGCCCAACGACACACAGCTGCGGCTCGACCTCGACCTCGACCGCGGCGACGAAACGGTCGCGGACGAGCCCGTCGTGGTGGTGCGGGCGCCGGCGCAGGGCGAGCCCGCCCCCGGGCAGGAAGCCGGTCGCGACCAGCACGAACACACCGGACCGCGGCCCACGAGGAGCGCCCAGGACCTGGATGACGAGTCGTTGCGGCGGGAGGTTGTCGATGAGAACCAGGTTGAGTTTTTCGCCGCCGCCCCCGCCGTGGCCGATGTCGCCGCAGCGGGGCCGCTGCGCGGCGAGCCGGGCGCAGTGACCGCCCCCGAGCACGGCGCCGGGGCCGGCCCGGTGACCGTCGGGGAGGCCCGTCGGCAGGCCAAGATCAGCGCAGCACTGCGCGCCGCGCGCGGTCAGGACCCGGAACCGACCGGACGAGTGCAGGACTGGGAGATAGACCGCGATCAGGCCGCAGACCAGCGCGCCGACGCCCACCGCAGCCGCGACCACGGCGAAGCCCCCGACCGCAGCCGCGAGCTTACCCTGGACCGCGACCTCGACAAGGACGCCGACATGGGAATGAGGATCGGCTTCTAGAGGCTGCCCGCCCGGCACATCAGCCGAGACTGGGTCAGGCGGTCAGCGCTCCACCCCAGGGGGCAGCACCATGTCCTGCACGATCCACCGACTCACAGAAGAGCTCGGACAGAACACCCGGGGGTAGTCGTCGACGTACTGCTCCAGTGGCGGCTCGACGAGCTCCATCTGACCGTAGGCCGGGATCGACCACACCGCGCCGATCGATTCCATCAGCGACCGGTGCAGCGCGCCGCGGTGCTCGGCGTTGAGGATCGACACGACCTGCGTGCGCAGGCTGTAAAAGTCGGTCGGCCAGTGCTGGCCGTCCTCGTCGGCGATGCCCTGGGCGCCGATGTAGATGTGATCGTGTAGCCGCGGGACATCGTCCCAGCCCTCGACCCACAGGTGCGTAATCCGGGTGATGTAGAGCCGGCCGGGAAGGAACAGCCCGACCGTGCCGCCGCCGGGCCGCCGGTAGTGCGGCCCGACCTTGAGGTGACTGCCCTCGCGACGCAGGCTCGCCAACGCGGCCGCCACCGCCGCCTCACGGGCCTGCTCAGCAGCGGTGACGATCTCCCGATGACCGCCCTCGGTCGCGGCCTGGTGCAGCACCCCCAGGGTCACCGGGGTCTCCAGGTACAGCTCCACCGCATCCCGCGGCGGCCGCTCCCCCGCAGCCGGATCGAACAACGGCAGGGCGGGGGTCCGCGCAGGGTTGAGGGTCGTCACTGGTCTTGCCCCTCCCCCAGCCGCCTGGAACAGCCCGTTCGGGGCATGAGGGTACGGCGTCGTCCGGACACCAGTTCCTCACCGAGGTCGGATGCTCTGCCGATCGGCCACGCACCCGCCGTCCCCGCCGGTACCTGCGGCGCAACGTTGCCACAGGGCAGGGAGCGGACTTGCTCCCAGCGTTCCTGCGGCAGCCCCGATACCGGGGCTCTCGCGCCTTTGCGATGGCGACTCGTGGGGGGGCTCAGTGCGCACTAGAACCGGTCAGGTTGAGCCCGACGACCCCGGCGACGATCAACAGGACGGAGGCGACCCGCACGAACTCGGCCGGGTCGCCGAACCAGATCATCCCCGCCAGCGCGGTCCCCACCGCCCCGACACCGGTCCAGGCGGCGTAGGCGGTCCCCACCGGCAGATCGCGCAGACCGGCCGTCAGGAACGCGAAGCTGATCACCGCACAGGCCACGAACGACACGGTGGGCCACAGTCGCCGGAACCCCTCGGAGTACTTCAGCGACACGGCGAAGGCAGTCTCGAAGAAGCCGCCGAGGACGACGAACACCCAGGCCACGGGAGACCTCCAGGGAGCGGGGACAGGGACGACCGCCTGCCCGGGTCGTGCAGAGGGCACAGCCGGGCAGGCGGTCAACGGCGTGGCTCTCCGCCGGTCACGGCACGAGGACCGCGCGGCCCCGGACGAGCCCCTTCTCCAGGTCGTCGAACGCCCGGTGGGCCTCAGTGAGCGGGTACGACACGACGTGGGACTGCAGCAGGCCCCGCTCGTACAGCGCGATCAGCTCCGTCAGGTCCTGATAGGTGCCGACCATGTTTCCCTGCACCCGGAGCTCCTTGAGCACCAGTTCCATGGTGGGGATGCTGCTGGTGCCGCCGTAACCGACGGCCGAGTACAAGCCCTGGGCGCCGAGCAGGCTCACGCTCAGGGCCGGGGCGTCCCCCTCACCCACGAAGTCGAAGACCGCGGTGGCGCCGGCACCGCGGGACGCCTCGGCGACGACCTCCGCGGCATCGTCACCGGCCACGTGGTCGGCGCCGACCGACTTCGCCAGGTCACGAGCCGCCTCCTTCGGGTCGACCGCGACGATGACGCAGTCGCTCATCGCCCGCAGCATCTGGATGGCCAGGTGGCCGAGGCCACCGCACCCCAGGATGACCGCGACGCTCTCGGAGGTGAGGTGGGAGACCTCCCGGTGGAGCGCGTGGTAGGCGGTGATGCCGGCGTCGGCCAGCGGGGCGACCTCACGGGTGTCCGTCGTGGACGCGAGCGGGACGAGCGCCCGCGCGTTCGTCCGCACGAACTGGGCCATCCCGCCGTCCACGGCGAGACCGACGAACTGGCCCTCGACGCAGTGCTGGTCCTCGCCGCGGCGGCAGGCCCGGCACAGGCCACAGGTCATCAGTGGGTGCAGGACGACCTTGGTTCCGAGGTCGACGCCGCGCGCGCCGGCACCCTTCTGGACCACGACGCCGGCGACCTCGTGCCCCAGCGTGAACGGTAGCGGGGTCGGGAAGACGTCGGCCAGCTCGCCGTGGACGGCGTGCAGGTCGGTCCGGCAGACGCCGGCGCCCTCGACCGCGACGATGACGTCGTCGGGGCCCTGCAGGACCGGCTCGGGCACATCGGTGACGGTGGGGATGTGACCGTACTGCTCCAGACGAACGGCGAGCATGACCGTCTCCTCCTTGGGATCGGCGTAGTGGACTCCCCCGGTACACACACCGGGTGAGGCGTGCCGGGGGGTCCCGGCTGGTCTTACGACCCGCCCGCGTCGGTGCGGGATGGGGCGGAGCGGTTCAGGCGCTCGGGACCCCTTCGGGTCCGTGCGGGGCGGTGGCTTCGGGGGCGGCTAGCGGCGCGGCGCGGTCCGCAGGGGCGACGCCGGCCGCGGCGGCGAGGTCGACCATCGGGGTCCCCGACGTGGCCGGCAACGCGCGCCCCGGGACGAGCCACAGGAACGCGCCGTAGATCAGGAAGGCGACCAGCGCGGCGGACAGGAAGCTGAGGTCGATGCCGCCGGCGGCGTTGCGCCACGGCCCTTCCATCAGCGGCGGGGTATTGGCGAACAGCAGCCCGAGGACCACCGAGGGCAGCCAGGCCGCCATCGCGTACCAATTGACGCCGCGACGGAACCAGTAGACCCCACCGGTCGTGCCGACGTTGAACACCTGCAGGTCCTCGGGCACGTAGCGCCCGCGCAGGGCCAGGTGCCCCATCACGTTAATGACCAGCCACGGCGCTGCGATGACCGTGAGCAGGACGGTGAAGGTCGACACCAGGCTCAGGGCGTCCCAGACGAGGGCGCCCAGGTACACCAGCCCCACCCCGACGACGCTGACCACGACGGTGGCGTTCACCCGGCTCAACCGCGGGATCAGCGACGAGGTGTCCAGACCGGTGCCGTAGAGGGCCAGCGAGCCCTGACCGAAGCCCCCGAGCAGCCCGATGACGACGATGGGCACCGCGTACCAGGTCGGCGAGACTTCGACCAGGCCGACGACGAAGTCGGCCGTCCCCGGAGCCATCATGGACGTGAAGAACGCGGCGAAGAGCAGGGCGGACCAGCAGCCGAAGAAGATGCCGGCACTGCCCCACAGGGCGCCGCGGCGCGCGGCCCGGGCGGGCAGGTACCGGGCGTAGTCGTTGGCGAAGGGGCCGTAGGACAGCGCGAGCGAGGCCGAGGCGACCATCGAGAGCACCCAGGTCGGCCAGAAGCTCCCGAGCACGTACTCCCCGCCCGCGTAGCCGGGGTCGAAGTCCGGCAGCTCGATCAGCACCCCGACGATCAACAGGACCGCGATGAGCGGCGCCATCACCTTCTGGGAGGCCACCAGTGTGGCGTGCCCGATCAGTGCGAGCACGACGGTGATCGCGCCGATCAGCCCGTAGGCGGTGGCGAACTCGAGGGTGTCCTGGGGTAGGCCGAACAGCTTGTGGGCGCCCGCGACCACCGCCTGCCCGCCGGTCCAGACCGCGAGAGAGTAGAACCCGATCGCGATGACGAGAACGACCAGCGAGCCGATCAGGCGCCCGACGACGCCGAAGAACGCCCCGCTGCTCACCGCGCTGTTGGTGCCGGTGCGCGGCCCGATCAGCCCGACCGGGCCGAAGAAGGCGGTCCCCAGCAGGGTGCCCACCGTGATGGCCCAGAAGGCCGCCCACCAGCCGAGCCCGAACAGGATCGGCAGCGCTCCGAGCACGATGGTGCCGAAGCACATGTTCGCGCCGAGGAAGACCGTTCCGATGTCGCGCGGCCGGTCCTGCCGGTCCTCCAGTGGGACGAAGTCGACCCCCCGGGTCTCGACCCGGCCGACCTCATCGATGGGGGGCCGGTGCGGGGCGTCGTTGCTCACCTGCATCGCCATGTCGTGTGTCTCCAGTCCGCGGAACGCGACTCGGAAGGGGTGTGGCGGCTGCCACAGAGGAGAAGGCCGGGAGAAATATGGCCGCGGTGCGGGGGTCCGCACAGTGGCGGAAAAGCCACTCTCCGGGCTTCGGTTTAGTCGGCCGGGCTCGGCGGCGCGGCACTGCCGGCGGCGGCGTCGGCCGTGCCGCCGCCGTCACCGGGACCCGCGATCCACCGGATGGCCCGCACGGGGCAGTCGGCGATCGCTTCGGAGACCGCCTCGACGTCGGCCTCGGTCACGTCGACGACCAGCGCCTGCGCGAATCCCCAGTCGTCGAGGGTGAAGTGGCGGGCCGCTATCTCGGTGCAGATGGCGTAGCCCTGGCACTTGACGGGATCTACACGCAGTCTCATCGAGCACCCATCACGGTCGGCACGAGCTCGGCGGCTCGCGGGTCGGTCGGTTCGCCGGTCGGTTCCGGCAGGGTGACGACGAGATGCGCCCATCGCGGGTCGCTCTCGACCCGGCGACACCGGTCGCACCCGGTGGCGATGTGCCGCGACACCGTCTGCGGGTGGTGGCGCAGGAGAGCGCGCAGCAGCACGGCGATCGCGTCCGGCACGGCGCAGGCGCCGCGGCCGCGCAGCTGGGCGGCCCACCGCGGGAGCAGCGCCGCGTAGTTGGGGGCGGGGCGGGGATCGCCCAGCTCGGCGAGGGCGGCGGCGATCGCGGTGGACGAGGCCATGCACATGCCGCACTGCCCCGCGTTGTGCTTGGCGTAGAACGCGATCACGTCGGCGGTGATCGCGACGGGGCATGCAGGCTGCTCGAGGAGGTGTAGGGAGCCGCAGCCCAGGCCGGCGCCCCGGCGCGCGACGCCGGGGTGGCTGAGCTCCAGGTCGGGCCAGGCCGGGATGACCCCGCCGAAGAAGCCTCCGATGAGCACGTCGAGGCTGGAGTCCTGGCGGCCCAGGTGCTCACGGAGCAGGTCTCCCAACGGAAACCCGGTGGGCAGCTCGTACAGGATCGGCGGCCGACCGGCCCCGGAGACCGTGGCGAGGAAGGTCGCGCCTGCCTCCTGCCCGCCGGGCTGACCGGCCCGCGCGATGCATGCCAGCGTCTCCACGTTGAGCACGAGCGTGGGCGCCCCCCGCACACCCACCTGGAACGGGCGGGGTGGTTTGTCGGTGGGGCGGGCGATGCCGGTGGTCAGGGCCCGCACCACGGCGGTCTCCTCACCGGCGACGTAGGTGTCCTGCGCCGCGAAGACGTGCACCTGGGTCGCCGGGTTGGAGTCCCCGAGCTCGGCCAGAGCGGTCTCGACCGCAGCCCGGGCCGCCGCGTCGGCCACATAGACGTAGGCCTCGGGTGCGCCGAGGGCTGCGGCGACGGTGAGCAACCCGTCCAGCACCAGATGCGGGCGGTAGCGCATGAGATAGCGGTCCTTGACGCTGAGCGGTTCGCCCTCCGCGCCGTTGGCGACCACCACAGGCGGGCTCGGCGCCGTGACAGCGCCGCGCGCGACCGCCCGGATCTTCGTCAGCGCCGAGAAGGCCGCTCCCCCGCGTCCCCGCAACGCGGGCATCCCGGGCGCGGCGGCAAGTCGGTCAAGGAGATCGGCGGCCCCCGCATCGCGGGCCGGATAGCCACCGATGCGCGCGTAGGCGTCATGGGTCTCCCGGACGAACGGTGCGGGTCCGAGGAGCCCGCTGTCGTCCCCACGCCAGGAGCGGACCTCGTGCAGGGCGAACCGGGAGGACAGGGGATCCACGACCATGGGGGGCTGACCCTTCGACGAACTTCGACGGAAGCGGTGCCGGTCGGTCGACCGGTGGAGTGGGGGAGCAGGGCGGCCGCGGGTCCGCTCTCGGCCCGGGAAACGGGGCGTGTCCCGGGCCGGGCTGGGTCGATCCGCGACGACCGGTACCGATCAGTCCGGGAAGGAGAACTGACCGGTGCCCTCGATGAACCCCATGACGCGGACCGGCTCGCCGGTGGTCACGGAGTCACCACTACGGGCCGTGCCGAACTCCAGGTCGATCGACACCGTGCCGGTGACGCCCTTCCACGGGCCCGTGCCGCCGTCGACGGTCAACGTGCCCTTGTCGCGCCCGTCCTCGATGAACCAGTCGACGTGCCCGATCAGCAGTTCGTCGGTGTGCATGTCCTCCAGGCGCACCGCGCCGTAACCGCGCGGGACCGAGCCGTCCGGGGCGACCTCGTCCTGCCCGGTGAACAGGGTGCGGAAGTAGGTCGGGGACTCCGAGCCCGCGACGACGAGCTTCGTGACGAGATCGGCCTCGTAGCCGACGGTCCTGTGGTCGCTGCCGCGCAGTGGAACCTGCCGGCCCCACTGTGCGAAGCCACCCGAGATCCACGTGACCTCACGCTGAGTCATGTCCGGGTTTTCCTTTCGATCGGTCGTCCGCCGGGACACGGGCCGCACCCGGCGGCTGAGCGGAGCAGCCGCGCTCAGTCCTGCGCGGGCAGCCGGGAGGCCAGGTACTTCTGGAGCTGCCAGAGCGGCTGCTCGTGGGTCTGCAGGACGCCGTCCGTGGCGTAGCGCGACTTCGACGACGACTGCACGGCCTCGTTGACGCTGGCGTCCTGGGCCTGCACGAGCTTCAGGAAGTCGGTCGCTTCCTTCATCTTCGCGTCGAAGTCCTCGGCGCCGAGGTTCTCCTTCGGCACCAGCAGGTGGATCTCGAGACGGTGGGTCTCGGGGCCCGTCGGCAGCGAGCGGAACCAGAACGTGATGTCCGGGCCGGGCGCACACAGATAGGCGGGGAACTTCGCGAGCAGCAGCGTGTGCGACCGCTGGAACGCACTCAGCCCCTGCTTGGCCGGCAGGAACAGCGGGTGCAGCAAGTGGCCGTCCTCCTCGCCGATCGCCACCTCGGCGCCGGCCATCATGCGGGAGTAGTAGAAGTCGGGACCGGTGAGATGGCCCTGCTGGCACTTACCGAGGCGCCACAGCGGCTGCAGCACGTTCTTGTGGATGCCGATGTGGTGGTAGACCTCAAGGAAGTTCTCCACGACGATCTTCCAGTTGACCCTGGACTCGCCCCAGTCGATGACCGAGGCGATCTCCCAGTCGGTGAGGTCGTAGCCGTCCTGGATCTCCGCGACGGTGGTCATGTCGAACGGGATGTCGGTGTCGTCGTCGAGGTTGACGAAGACGAATCCCTGCCAGATCTCGGTGCGGATCTCGCGCAGACCGTTGGCGTTCTTGTCGAAGCCGGGCCGCCCCGACATCTCCGGCGCGCTGAGCAGGCTGCCGTCGAGCCGGTAGATCCACGCGTGATACGGGCACTCGAACCGGGCCACGCAGCCGCTGACCCGTTCCTCGTCGGTGCGCTCACCACCCATCAGGTCGGCGTAGCGGTGCCGACAGACCCGGGAGAAGACCCGGACCTGCTCGTCGTTGCCGCGCACGACGATCAACGGCTCCCCCGCCAGGTCGATCGCCCGGTAGCTGCCCTTGTCAGGCACCTCCTCGACCCGGGCGATGCAGATCCAGTCCTTGCGGAAGATGTGCTCGAGTTCGTAGGAGTAGAACTCCGGGTCCCAGTAGGCACGGGCCGGCAGCGCGCGGCTCTCCTCCAGGGGCAGAGCGGCCTGCTCGCCGATCCGCCGCACCAGCTCCCGCACCCCGTCCGTCGTCGGGCGGCTCAGAACCTCAGTCACCGGTCTACCTGCCTTCGCCGAGTCGTCTGTGCTGGTGCCAGGTCGGGCACCCGCTCGACGCGAGGCTATGGCGGCGGTGATCCGGAGCACATTGGCCGAATAGCCACACCCACACTCAGGGCATGAGCAGGCCCTCGCGGATGGCGCGGGCCACGGCACCGGAGCGTGAGCCCACCGCGAGCTTCTCCATCACGCGCTCCACGTGAGCCCGTACGGTCCGCGTGGTGACGACGAGCTCCGCGGCGATCTCGTCGTTGGTGCTCCCGGCCGCCAGGTGGGTGAGGACCTCGAGCTCCCGGCGCGTGAGCCGGTGGCGTTGTTCGCAGCCGGTCATGGTGAGGACGACGATCCCGTCGCGGCAGCGCAGCAGTCGGCAGCTGTACCAGGCGCCCTCGTCGTCCAGCCAGGTGAACGGGGTGTCCGCCGACCGCCCGCGGGCCAGGCGGTCCGCCGCCTGCCGCAACCGCGATCCGCGGTCCAGCAGGTCCGGCGGGGCCGCGCCCCGTAGTGGTGCAGTGGTGCCGTCCGGCAGGATCGCGACGGCCGTCTGCTCGTCGCCGAGCACGGAGGCCAGCCGGCGCGCGTCGCCGAGCGGGTCCACCAGATTGCTGAGCAGAGCGGCGACGTGCCCGATGGACGTGATGGCCTCGTCCGACGGCGGGGTCCGGGCGTCGTCCACCGACATGATCAGGAACCCGACGTCGCGGTCGTCGTCGACCGTCAGTGTCATCAGCAGGCCCTCCGGGTAGCCCGCGGGGCGGAGGTGCTCGGCGATCGGCCGCAGTGACAGCGGGTCCATCGGCAGATCGCACTCGCGCATGGGCCACCCCCGCAAGCTGTGCGCGAAGGGCTCGATCATCTCGGTCCGGAAGCCGTCCCCGATCATGTACTCCGACAGGCGCGCCGGGTACCCGGACTGGACGACCTCCCGGGTCCGGCCGCTGACCGGGTCGGTTCCGGCGAGCATCACCGCCTGGTACGGCACGACCGTGCGGAGTTCGTCGAGGATCAGCTGGACCCGGTCCTCCACACGCGCACCGGAGGCGCCGACCGCGGCGATCCTGGCGACCGTCCGCAGGGCCGGTTCGCCGAGCGTGGTCCAGACGCGGCGGGGTACGACGGAAGTCGACACCGGCGTGTCCATTGCTCATCCACCAATCCGGGTCCTGGAAGCCGGACGGATGGTATGCCGCAGGTCAAGCCTGCAGGTAAACAATTTCGCTACCGTATCGAAAAAGCCACCGAGGAACCGGACATCCGGCCAGCGACCGGGCGTGAACGGTGGTCAGAGCACATGGGCGAGCGGATGGCCGGCCAGCCGCCCCCGGTCGAACACCCAGCGTTGCCGGGCCTCGTCCCAGGCCCAGGCCCGGGTGGTCAGCGCGAGCGTGAAGAAGCCGAACAGCTCCGCCAGCGAGGGCACCGACGGCGGTGCCGGCGTGACCCTGGCCATCCGCAGCACGGTCACCCCGCTGTCCGGACCGGGATCAGCGTGGCAGTCCACGGCGAGGATGTAGCCGTTGCCGGCCCGGAACAGCGGCAGCCAGCCGGGTCCCCACACGCCGTCGGCGTCGTCGGGTTCGCCCCCGAACTCCTCGCACGCCATCGCGCGCCGCACCTCTCGCTCCGCCAGGGCCCCACTCAACGACAGCGGCAGCCAGTGCCCGATCAGCCACGGCGCCAGCACCCGGGAGGTGGGCGCGACGCCGTCGTGCCGGCGCAGGTAGGCCCGGACCTCGGCCGGCAGCACCAGCCCGGACGGGCGGAGCAGTTCCTCGATCTCCGCGTCGCTGCGCCCCGGGGCGAACCGCTGCTCACCCAGTACAGCGGTGAGGGCACTGTCGAGTGCCTCGAGACTGGTCACTGGTCAGGTCCTTCCCGCGACACCGGGACCGTACGGCGGTGCAAGCCTAGCCCCGGCCCGGTGGTGTCCGATCGGACGTCGCTGGGCCCGGGCGCCGTCAGTACGCTGGAACGGATCATGAACGGGGGTCATGACGATGGCAGGGACCGGCAGCTCGGCCTCCGCCCGCCGGCCACTGGGCCGCCCCCGCCGCGACGGCTCCCCGCCGGCCGGACCGGTGCCCGACGTGATCGTGACGGCCGCCGCGAAGCTCTTCACCGAGCAGGGCTACGCGGCCACGACGATGACTCAGATCGCCCGGGCGGCCGGGCTGCGCCAGTCCTCGCTGTACTACTGGTTCAGCCGCAAGGAGCAGATCCTGCAGGCGGCCCTCACGGTCAACCGGCTGGCTCTGACCCACGCCTCGGTGGTGGCCGCCGGCGACGGGACACCGGGGCTCCGGCTCTTCCGGCTGCTGCGCTACGACACCCTCCAGCTCTGCCTGTCCCCGTGGGATTTCACCGAGATCGAGCAGCTCGCCGAGGCGCAACCCGACGACTTCGCCGACTTCTGGCGCGACTACGACGCGCTGGTCCGCCATGTGGCCGGTCACATCCGTGACGGCATCGCCTCCGGGGAGTTCCGGACGTGCGATGCGGAGCTCGCGGCGATGACCGCCCTCACTCTCAACGAGGGCCTGCAGAAGCGCTACCGGGCGCAGTCCCGGCACGGATCCGGCGAGAACCCGTTCTCACACGCACCACACGCGGCGGCCGAGTACGCCCTCACCAGCGCATCCACGACCCTCGCAGCGCTGAGCCGACGCCCGTCGACGGTCCCGCGTCTGGCCGCGAGGGCGGCGGCGCTCGATCCCGTCGCCGACACGCTGCGCCCTGAGCCGCCGCGGCCGCCGAACTCGACGTGACACCGGTCGAGGCCGTGATCGAACCAGTCTCCGGTCGAACCCGACGGCCGCGAGGAGGCGCTCTCAGGTGCGCGCGACCCCGCGGTCCCGGTCTGCCAGCTCCGCCAGCGCGGCCGCCGCGCGGACCCGGAACCGCTCCACGCCGGCGAGCTTGACGTCCTCGTAGCCGCGGACGAGGTCGGGCAGCTCGGCGATCGCCGTCACCGCGTCGACGGTGTCGGCCCGGAGGTGGGTGAGCGCCGCCTGGACCAGGCCCTGGTACTCGGCGATGAGCGTCCGCTCGATCCGGCGGACCCGGGCGTAGCCGAAGACGTCGAGCCGGGTGCCGCGGACCGCCCGCGCGGCGCGCAGGACCCGGAACGTCAGCTCGGCGGAGCGGTGCAGCCGCAGCTTGCGCTTCATGCCCAGGGCCCGCAGCACCGGCGGGTGCAGCAACACCGAGACGGTGGCGTCCGGGCCGTACTCGTCGTGCAAGCGTGCCTGTTCCACGGTGTCGAGGTGCAGCCGGGCGACCTCGTACTCGTCTTTGTAGGCCATGAGCTTGTGCAGGCCGCGGGCGTAGGCGATGGCGATCCGGTCGCCGTCCGCGGCTGCGACCTGTGTCCGTGCCAGCGTGGCCACCCGGCGGATCTCGTCGGCGTAGCGCTGCGCGTAGGCCTCGTCCTGGTAGCCCACCAGATCGGCCACCCGGGTGGCGAGGACCGTGTGCAGCGCGCCGGTCGCGCCGGTCGCCGCGGTGATCGTCCGTGCCGAGGCTCCGATCTCGACGGTCGGCCGGGGCGTCGGGACGGTGGCCGCCGCGACGGCCCCCGGGTCCACGACGGCCGTGCGTCCCCAGCGGAAGGCGGTCAGGTTGAGCTCGACCGCGGCACCGTTCAGCCGGACGGCCTGCTCGATCGCCTCGGCGCTCAGCGGGAGACATCCGTGCTGGTAGGCCGCACCCACTAGCACCATGTTGGCCGGCATGTGATCGCCGAACACCGCCTCGGCGATGCCCTGGGAGTCGAGGTACAGGTTGGCCGCGGCCGCGGTGGCCCGTTCGATGCGCTCGATCGCCTCGTCCGGTGAGCCCGGCAGTGGGACGCGGTGGGTCACCATCGCGGCGGTCGGCACCACGGCGGTGTTGACGACGGCGATCGTGCGACCGGGCACGGCGACGTCGAGATTGGACTCGGCGGCGGCGCCGAGCAGGTCGAACCCGAGCAGGACGTCGACGGTCCCGGTGGAGGCGCGCAGGGCGCCGGCCACGGGCTGCTTGGAGATCCGTACGTCGCTGATGACCGGTCCGCCCTTCTGTGCCAGGCCGGTCTGGTCCAGGCCCGCGGCGTGCAGGCCGTCGAGGTGTGCGGCCATCTGCAGGATCTGCGACGTCGTGACCACACCGGTGCCTCCGATCCCGGGCATCCGCAGCAGGGTGTCGTCGCCCGTGAGCTGCGTCGTCGGCGCCGGCAACTCCACGGCCGGTAGCTCGATCTCGCGGTGCCGGCGCGGTCCGGGCTCGACGAGCAGGAACGACGGGCAGTCGCCCTTCAGACAGGTGAGATCGGAGTTGCAGGACGCCTGGTGGATGCGGGTCTTGCGGCCGAACTCGGTGTCCACGGGCTGCACCGACAGACACGTCGACTTGTCCCCGCAGTCCCCGCAGCCCTCGCAGACCCGTTCGTTGATCACGACCCGCTCGGCCGGGGTGGGTAGCACGCCCCGCTTGCGCAGCCGGCGCTCCTCCGCGGCGCAGCGGTCGTCGTGGATCAGCACCGTGACCCCGTCCACGGTGGATAGTTCGTGCTCGGCCTCGGCGAAGTCGTCCCGGTGCCGGACGGTCGCGACGGCGTGCAGCGTCTGCCCGCGGTAGTCGTCGGGCTCGGCCGTCGTGATGATCACGCGTCGGACGCCCTCGGCCGCGAGCCAGCGGGTCAGCGTCGGGATGTCGAGGCGGCCTTCGGCCCGCTGGCCGCCCGTCATCGCCACCGCGTCGTTGTAGAGCAGCTTGTAGGTGATGGTGACTTCGGCGGCGACCGCGGCCCGGACGGCCAGCGACCCGGAGTGGTGGAACGTGCCGTCGCCGAGGTTCTGCACGAAGTGCCGGTCGGCGGTGAACGGCGCCAACCCGAACCACTGCGCGCCCTCTCCGCCCATCTGCGTGATCCCGATCCGGCGGCCCCGGCCGGCACCGTCGAGGGCGACCATCGCATGGCAGCCGATGCCGGCGCCGACCAGCGTGTCGTCCGAGGTCCGGGTCGAGGTGTTGTGCGGGCACCCCGAGCAGAAGTACGGCGTCCGGGACGCCACCATCGGCAGGTCGATGCGGGAGCGCCGCTGCGGGCTCACCGCCTGAAGGTGGAGTGCCGCCCGGCGTGGCAGCCGGTCGGCCCCGATGCGCGCACCCAGGGCCCGCGCGACCTCCTCGGCGCTCAGCGTCCCGCGCGCCGTGAGCAGCGGACGGCCGCGCTCGTCGCGGCGCCCCACGACGACCGGGGCGCCGTCCCGGCGGTACAGCGCCTCCTTGAGCTGCCCCTCCAGGAACGGCGTCTTGTCCTCCACGACCAGGACCTGCTCGAGGTCCCCGGTCATCGCCGCCAGCTCGTCGTGGTCGGCCGGGAACGGCATCGCGAGGCGGATCAGGCGCAGACCGAGATCCTCCATGACTGCCTCGTCGATGCCCAGGTCCTCCAGCGCCCGCAACACGACGGCGTAGGAGGTGCCGGCGGCGATCACGCCGAACCGCGCGGTGCGGGCCCCGAAGGCGACCGTGTTCAACCCGGCGGAGCGGGCGTAGGCGCGGGCGAGGTCGAGACGGCGGGTGAGCATGTCGTGCTCGGCGTCCAGTGACGCCGCGCCGAGGAGCGTGGGCGGCGCGCCCCGGTCCACCCGCTCCGGCACCGGGACACCGTGCCGTAGCGCTCCGACGTCGATGGTCGCGGACGCGTCGGCGATGTCGGCGACGATCTTCAGTCCGGTCCACAGACCGGTCGCTCGGGAGAGCGCGACGGCGTGCAGTCCGAACTCGACGATCTCGGCGACAGAACCGGGGGCGAGCAGCGGCATCGAGAGGCTCTGGCACATCGGCTCGCACGAGCTGGGGATCGTGGAGGACTTGCTGCCCGGGTCGTCGCCGATCCACGCGACGAGCCCGCCGAGCGCGGCCGTGCCCGCCACGTTCGCGTGCCGGATCGCGTCGGCGGCGCGGTCGAGCCCGGGGTTCTTGCCGTACCAGAATCCCGTGACGCCGTCGTGGCGGCGGCCGGGGACCTGGCCCAGCAGCTGCGTCCCGGCGACCGCGGTCGCCGCGAGCTCCTCGTTCAGCCCGGCCTGGAACACGACACCGGCCGGGCCCAGGAAGCGGGCCGCGCGTCCCATCTCCGTGTCGACGCCACCCAGGGGCGAGCCCTGGTAACCACTGACGAAGACCCGGGTGTCGAGACCCCGCGACTCGTCGAGCCGGCGCTGTTCGAGGGTCAACCGCACCAGCGCCTGCACGCCGGAGATGAGGACGCTGCCGCGGTCGGCGGTGTACTTGTCGTCCAGGGACACGGTGGTGAGGGGGGTGCCCACGAGGTGCTCCTTCGGGTCGTGCACGTTCCGGGGGGTGTGCGACAGCACACCGCCGCGCTTTCCGAGCACGCAAGTACCTATCGGGAGTTCGGCCGCAAGAGGCAATTCTCGATTGATTTCAGTCCGCAACAGCGATATTTCTTGCGTGGTTGGGCCCTGCCGAGCCTCGGTCAGGGCGGCGACAGGAGGCCCCGGCATGTCCGTCGACGTCGATGCGATCGACCACTCCCTGCTGCGACTGCTGAGGCAGGACGGCCGGCGTACCTACTCGGAGATGGCCGAGAAGGTCGGCCTGTCCGTCGCCGCGGTCAAGCGCCGCGTCGACCGACTCCGCGAGATCGGGGTGATCACCGGGTTCACCGTCGAGATCGACCACGCCAAGCTCGGCTGGGGCATCGAGGCGTTCACCGAACTGCGCTACCTGGGTACCACCGGGGTCGAGGAGATCGTCCGGTCCGCGTCGATGCTGCCGGAGGTGCAGGCGGTGTTCACCGTGGCCGGCGAGTCCGACGCGCTCATCTGGCTGCGGGTGCGCGACATGGCCCACCTCAAGCAGGGCATCGACCATCTGAGGCGCACCGGGAACGTCACCGGCACGAAGACGATGATGATCCTCGGGTCCTGGATCCGGGACTGACCAGCCGCATCAGGCCCGCTCGGCGGCGCCCGCGGGCACCGCCGCGCCGAAGTCGACGTCGCGGGTCTCCGGCCCCATCGCCGCCCCGACCGTGATGAGGACCGAACCGATCACCAAGAGCGGCAGGACCGTGTACTGCGCGGGCATGAACGACGACAGGCCGGACTGGTAGAAGGCGTAGAACGACGGGATCACGACGGCGAGGCTGTAGCCGAGGCCGAACCCGGTGGCCCGGATCCCGGTCTGGAAGCGCTCGTTGATGTACACCGTGCGAGCCCGGCCGGGGCGACCAGCGCCGCGGATGGTCGAGCTCCTTCCACCCGGCCGCTACCCGGGCAGCGGTCCGGCCCGGATCGGGCCGGCGCGCGGGTCCATGCGCGGTGTGCAGCGGATCCAGGGGGAACAGCTCGTCATTCGAGGCGATCCAGTCCGCCATGATCACCACGGCGGTGAGCAGCACCTGCGACGGCCGCCCGAACGTGGCGTCGGCGAACCGCTTCACGGCGGCTGGGCCACCGACCAGGTCCGTGGCCCAGCGCAGCACCGCCACACGGGCCTGCTCCCACTCGCCCTCACCCTCCAGGTCGGGCCGCTCACGCACCAGCACGATGTCGCTCAGCATCGACGGGATGCCGTGGTGGGCGCCGACGACGCAGGCGAGCTGAGCGGCCGCTCCACGGAAGACGAAACCCAGCTCGTCGGCCAGCCACCGCCGCACAGCGTCTTGGCCGACGAACTCGTGTCGAGCCCTCGACCGCTGCGGGTCGTCCTTGAGTCCGGGCGGTGCCGCCAGCACACGGTCCCGCATCCTGTCGGCCAGGTAGTCGTTCTGCACCGCGAACGCCGGACTCGCCTTGCCGACGTCGTGCACAGCAGCCAGCCAGCTGACCAGCCGGCGGACCTCGGCGACGTCTCCATCGAAGTCGCGGGCGAGCCGGGCGAGCACCTGCGGGGACACCCACCGATCCACCAGCAGACCCGCGACCCCCGCGGTGTCGGCGAGATGCTGGTGCAGCGGCAGCCAGTGCGTCACCGCCGTGGTGTCGAGCGGATCCCGCCCTGTCTTGGCCCACACGGACAGCCAGGCCTCCGCCTCGGACAAGGCGCTCCTCCGTCAACGAACACGAGTCGTGATCATGTCTCGGCTGTCGCGCCCGTTGTTACGTTCCGCAGCTCAGACGGCTGCGCTACGTGACCTGCGTCAAGGCGCCATAGGTCATCCAGGACGGACGCCGGAAGCCGGCGCTGGTAGATCAGCGCGCAGACCAAAGTTGGACGTTGCACGAACACGATCCCCGGCCAGCGCGGCCCGGTCGTCCACCGGCTTTACGTCCGGAATCGCGGCATCGGCGTGAGCACCAGACCCGGCGGGAGCCACTGCTGGAGAAGCCGTTCGAGCGCGTCGCGCCACTGCTGATACGACTCGTCGCGGAGGTCGACGCCGTCGTGGCCGAGCAGGTCGAACGCCACATAGGCCGGCGCCTTGACGAGCAGGCCCCGGACCAAACGGTCCGGGGCCTGCCAATGGGGTCGGGCTGGTTGTTACGACGGTGGGGACGTTCCCTCCGCATGTGGTGTTGCGGTGGCCGTGCGCTGGTCGCGTTCCCGGCGCCACGCCAGGTCGGTGTGGACGGCCTGTTGGTAGAAGGCCCACCAGTGGCGCGGTTCGGCGAGTTGCTGGTCGGGCAGCGGCTCCCGTTCGCCAGGCTCCCACGGCTGCGTGGGTGGGGGCGGGGCCGGGCGTCGTTGCCGGGATTCCTCTTCGGTGAGCAGGTGTTCCCCAGGCCGGCACAGCCGGGGAGAGATGACCGCGCGGACGCGGGCCATCGCCGCGGGCCGCCAGCGGGCGTGCCAGTCCGCGGCGAGGTAGGGCTCGGCGGCGGGCAGGTTGGCGTGTACGTAGGTGAGCCGGAGCCAGGACAGCTCGACGACCGCGGGGCGGTGCAGCGCCCAGCAGTCCGGGAGTTGTTCGCGGGTGACCTCGTACCAGGGCATGAGGACCTCGGCGATCCAGCCGCCGAGCAGGTCCCACTGCTCGGCGGCCTGCTCGGCGGTGAGAGCGGGCCAGTTGACCGGCGGGGTGCGCTCGGCGTCGAGCCGGCCCAGGACCCGGCGCAGCTGGGTCTGCTGGTCGGTGAGGTCCTGGCGCATCTCGGCCAGGACCGGGGCGAGTTCCTCGGCGACGCTGGAGGCCAACTCGGTGTGCAGCCGGTGGACCCGCTCGACCCGGTCCCGCAGGTGGCGCACCTCGGCCAGCACCGTGGCCTCGGCGCCGGGCGCCGGGTTGTAGGGGCCGCCGTCGGGGGCGGTCCGCGGCCGCTCGGGCGGGTCGGAGGGTGTGGAGGTGCTCATCGGGGCGACACGGTCTCCTTCACCGGGTCGGGCACCGGCGCCGAACGCTGCACCGGTGCGGGCGGACCGGGAACAGTCTCCGCGCTCACCCCCGGCTGGGCGCCGTGGTGGGCGGTGAGGGCCGGGTCGTGTCGGCGGGCGCGGCGCAGCTCGGCGCGGGAGCGGCGGTAGCCGGGCTGGAAGCGGACGACGGCGGGGTGCGGGCCCAGCCCGAGGACGTAGGCGTGCCAGCGGGGTAGCCCGTAGATGGTGTGCCCGGTGATCACCTGCTCGCGCACCACGGAGGTGCTGCGGGAGCGGGTGCGGCGCCCGTCGGCGGCGTCGCTGTGGCTTTCGCTGGTCTGGGTGACCTCGCGGTGCCCGCCCAGGTAGGCCAGCGCTTCGAGGTCTTCCTTGATCGCCACCCCGGGCAGGACAACCCGGGTGGGCAGGTTGGAGAAGATGGTCTGGGCGCGGGTGCGGCCCCACCGGGACTCGAGCTGGGACAGGTCCTGGGCGACCGCGCACACGGTGATGCCCCAGCCGCGGGAGTCCGCGGCCCAGGTGTCGAGCGGGACGGGGGTGATGTTGGCGATCTCGTCGAGGAACAGCCCGAACGGCGGGTCCAGCCGGCCCCGGGGTGCGCGGGCGGCGCGGCGCTTGGCGGCGGTGAACACCGCCTCGGTGAGTGCGGTCAGCAGCGGGGCGATGCGCCGGTCATCCTCTCCGGCGATCACGTAGAGGGTTCCGGAGGAGGCCAGGAACGCGTCGAGGTCGAGCTGGTTGTCCACTCGGGGCCGGCACGCGGCCGCGACCAGCGGGTTGTCCATGAACGACACCGCCGGGACCATTGCGGCAAAGTAGCCCGAGCGGGTGTTGGGCGCGGCGGAGAGGTTGGACTGCAGCGTGCCTACCCACCCTGGGGGGACTCGCGGTGCGTGCTGCTGCAGGATCGTGATCGGAGCGCGGTCGTCGGGGTGGAGCGCCCAGGCCATCACCGCGGCCATGTCCGCTCGGTGCAGGGCGGCGGCGAGCAGGTAGCAGCGGATGATCTCCGCGGCCTTGCCGGCCCAGAAGTCGGCGTTCTCCGCGCCGGCCACCCCTCCCCCACCACGGACCAGGGCCCGCGCCCGGGCATCGGCGATGGCGGGATCGACACACGCGGCGACCGGATCCCAGCAGAACGTGGAGGCGAGCCCGCCGAGCCCGGTCGGGTTGAACACGTGCACCGGACCCCGCTGGGCGCGCAACTGCGCCGTCAGGTCGGCCAGCTCCGTCTTGGTGGAGGTGACGTAGGCGGGCCCGGGGGCATCCAGGATCGGGCCGACCAACCAGGAGGTCTTACCCGAGCCCTGCGGGCCGAGCACCAGGATCCCGCGCGACCAGGGCGAATACACCGCCCGCCCGCGGACCCCGACCGGGCCGGACACCAGCGTGCCCACCCGCGCGCCGTACGTGGTCAGCGACCGCCGCCGGGCGGGCATGCCGGGGTGGGTCACCCCGGCGTGGGCGCGCATCGCCCGTGCCCCGGCGTGCTGGCGCAGCTCCCGGCGCATCAACCAGCCGGCGGCGCCGAGGCGGCGGCGCAACCGGTGTGCCGGGTGCAACCGCCGCCACGCGCAGATTCCGGCCCCGGCCATCAACACTGTCACCAGCACAGACAGCGGGATGAAGTAGATCGCCAGACCCGCCACCGCGGTGGCGACAGCAACGGTGGTCCGGGTGCTGGTCCGGGTCGGCGAGGTGGTCACTGGGACTCCCCCATCACGGCGGTGCCGCCGTCGTCACCGGGGCGGAGCATCTTCAGCGCGTCATGGGTGGCCTGGGCCTTGCGCTTCTCGCAGTTGAAGTACCGGGCGATGGCAGAGACGCTGGGCAGGCCGGTATCGGCCCAGGGCTCCAGCTCACCGCCGGCGATCGCCTTGCGGGTCTTGACCACCATCGACAGCGTGTTCACGGTGTCGACGCTCATCCGGCTGCCGCCGGCGTCGGCGACGTCGACGTGGGCCTCGGCGAGGATCCCTGCCAGGAAGGACGCCGCAAGGGGCTGGAGCACGACCGCGACCAGGATGAGCACCGGCGGGGCCAGGTGCGCGAGCAGCGTCGTGGCGTCGCGCCAGATGCCCAGTCCCGGCAGCACCGGGGCGGTGTTGATCAACATCGTCGCGAGGAGCAGCCCGACCTCGAGCGCGTACACCTTGCCGCGGTGGGTCTTCGCGGGGAACGTGCGGCCCCACTGCGCGGCGCGCGCGTGCAGCGTCATGATCACCAGCAGCGGCAGCGAGAACAGCGGCTCGACGACATAGGCCAGCGGTGAGCCATCCGGGCCGACCAGGGCGTCGTGCACCCCGGCCGAGGTCCACACGATCCCGGCGAGGGCGAGCCCGAGCAGCGCGAGGGTGGAGAACACGTGGGTGCGCTGCAGCGACGCCGGCCGCGAGGTCGGGTCCAGCAGCCGGGTTCGGCGGGCCAGCGCGCGACGCTGCCACAACTGATCGGACAGCTCGTAGCGGGCCAGACGCTGCTCGGCGCGGCGTTCGCGCCCTGCCGACCTCACCGTCGCCGTGGCTGCGGAGACCTGCTGGCGGCGGCTCATTGCGCGCAGGCGCTTCGCCGCCCAGCGCTCGCGGGCCACCTCGCCGGCGGACAAGACGTCCAACCAGGCGTCGTCACGCTGGAGCACGGCCTTGCCGCGGGCCAGCGCGAGCTGCTGGCGCATCGCGGTGAGCTTCTCCTCCACCGCGGGATCGATGGCCTCGATCTCCTCAGAACCCACCGTGGTGAGGGCGGGGGCAACGGGGTGGCCGTTGGCGCGGTGCTCGGGTCCGGTGCTCTCCAGCCACCGCTGCAGGGGTCCGGTGCTCAGCTCCGTCATTGGGTCGTCTCCTCGGAGCCCCGGGGCAGCGGAAGGGGGGCGTCGGTGATGACGAGCCAGGTCCAGCCCCCGCAGCGGGGGCACCCGGTGCTGCTGGGGTCGCTCCAGGCGGCCGGGCTCGGCGTCCAGAGGTGCTGACAGGCCGTGCAGGACAGCAGTACGCGGGGCGGGTCGGGCCGAGTGAGGTCAGGTCCATGACGGCGCACCTCGCCGGGGCGAGCCGTGCACGGCGTTTGAGCAGGTGCGCAGCCAGCCCGAGACCGCACGCCGCACCGAGCGGGAGTGCTGCTCGGAGGCGGCGAGGCCCGGAGCCGGAGACAGCGCGGCCGTGCAGGCCACGCAGGGCCGGCCGGGAGCGGCGGTCATCGACGTCGGCGCAACCCACGCCCCACACACCGCCCGGTAGCGGCCCGTGGTCGAACCTGCGAGGAGATCTTCTTCGACGATCTCGTGGGCCAGCCCATCGAGCTGCGAGGTAATCGAGGTGGTCTGCATGCGGGGACGGCGGCCCGAGCGGCCGCGGGCGCGGGCGCTCACCGCTGCCCCGCCGGAACAGCGGCGGTGTCGCCGAGAGCGGCTTGCGCGCGCAGCTCGGAGGTCCGGTCCCAGCGGGGGTCCCGGTAGGTCCGGCTGCCACGAGGGCCGGCGGTCACCGTCCAGCCCCGGGCCAGGGCGTCAGCGTCTTGGGCGGCGAGACGATCGCGGAGACGCTGTACTGGACGGCGCAGCGCACGAGGGAGAATGGACACGGATCGTTCCTCCTGGTGATGACGGGTTGTGCGATCCACTGGCCCCGGCAGGTGTTCGCAGCACCTGCCGGGGCCTTCCTCTGGTCCCGAGGGGGGGACGTCGCCTCGGCACCGGTCGTCTCGTCGTACCGAGAGGGGAACCCAGGCGACCAACGAGACGATCTGAGATTGCACACCGAGCATGCAATCTGTCAAGCGGGGTTGCACAGTCAACGTGCGACCCGGGAGACTCGCCCGCACCGGGACATCCGGGTGCGGGAGGGGAGCCCCATGAGGATCAGCAGGCTGTTGGCCGACGACTGCCCGAACAACTTCGACTGCCCGCGCATCTACGACACCGCGGATGGGGAGAACGTGATCGTCCAGGGATCGACCGTCACCGATCCGGAGGCGCTAGAGCGCCTCCGGATGCCCGAGCACGAGTCCGCTGTCGAGGTGCCCCGCAGGCTGATCCAGGGAGTCCGGCCGATCCTCACCATCGACGAGTTCGGCGAGTGGGTCGGCCGCCACCACGCCACCGACCTGTTCCGCCTGGAGACGCTTAGCACGTACGCCTCCGCCTCCGACGATCAAGACTTCCAGCGGTATCTGCGGGGGGAGGACGCACCGACCGCGGCCGCGAAGGAGCCGTGGCTCAAGCGCCTCCGAGCAGACACAGACGCCGGCCGGCGGTGGCGGAAGGTCCACCTCGTGCGGGGTGAACTCTCCGATTACGAGCGCTACGAGTTCGAGTGGGGCTTCACCTACACCGTGGAGGCAGGGGAGGACGTCCGGATCCTCGACCTCGCCCACGACGATCGTCTGGCCAAGCTCGGCGAGCTCGGCGACTTTTTCGTTCTCGACGGCGAGTACGTCGCCCGCAGCCGCTACGGCGACGAGGGGCGCCACCAAGGCTTCGAAATCCTGACCGAGCCGGCGGCGCACATCGTGGCTGCCGAATTCATCTGGGACGCTGCCGAGCCGTTCACGTCCTGGTGGGAGCGTCACCGGCAATACCACCGCCACGCTGCGTAGAAAGGGGGCCAGTGGGCACCGAACCGCCCGGCCGAGACGAGCTGTCCCGGTCACTCCGACGTCTACTCGAGGCCTCCGGGCTGACCGGCAAGGACGTCGCGGCCACGACCGGGTTCTCCAGGGCGAAGGTGTCTCGGCTTCTCCAGGGAAAGCTCGTTCCGACAGAGGCGGATGCCGATGCGCTGCTGCGGGCGCTGGATGCGTCGGCGGAGGAGCGCCGGCGCCTCGTCGACCTGGCTGCAGAGCTGCACGAGCAGCGGACCTCACGGGTGGTCGTCCTCCGCGGCGGCATGGCGACCTACCAGCGCCGCTACGGGGAGATCGAGCGGGAGTCCAAGCACATTCGGACGTTCTGCCCGCAGATGGTGCCCGGCCTCGTTCAGAGCCCCGACTACGCTCGGGTCATCTTCCAGTCCAGTGGCCGGCCGCCCGAGGAGGTCGAAGCGGGTATCGCTGCTCGGCTCGAGCGGCAGAAGCTGCTGAACGAGCTGGGAGACCGCCAGTTCACCCTGATCGTCACCGAGGGCGCGGTCCGCTGGAACCTACTGGGCCCCGAGGGCATGGCCGAACAGCTCGACCAACTGGCGGACCGGGCCCGCTGCCCCGGCCCCGTCAGAATCGGGATCATCCCCTGGCACGTCCAGGCCGACTTCGTGACCACGACATCGTTCGACCTGCACGACGAGCGCGCCGTCATCACAGCCACCGATGTGGGGACGAGCATCCTCACCGCGCCGCGGGACGTGGTCGAGTACATCACCCGGTTCGATCGGATCGAAACTCTGGCGTTCTTCGGAGACGCTGCTGGAGATGTCCTTGCGGGTATCGCCGACGACTTCCGCCGGCTGTTGCACTAACTTCGGGCGTTCACCGACGTTGATCTTGTGACGACACGCGGGCCCTGGATGCGCGAAGGGTGACATGTGGCGGGACCCCCTCGGCACGGGAGCATCGGTCCGGCGAGCTCGAAGCGTCCACCCTCGACCTCATCGAGTGGGCGGCGACGCTGGGACCGACGGCGCAGGCCGAGTGCGAGCACGCGCTCGCCGACGCCGGCCAGGCCTACCTGCGCTTGTTCGAGCGCTGTGACGTCGGGCTCAGCCCGACGCTCGCCCGTCCCCCTGGCCGCCGGGTCACGCCGTCGGCTACACCCCCGTCCACAACGCCGCGGGCTGCCCCGCGATGTCGGTCCCGCTGGGCCGTCACGACGGGCTGCCGGTCGGCATCCACTTCGCCGTCCGGCCCGGCGCGGACAGGCTCCTGCTGGCGCTGGCCTACGAGCTCGAGGCGGCCGCCCCGTGGGTCGGCGTCCGGCGGTCACGCCCGACACGGCCTGGCTGGCCCGGGCGGCTTGAATGGCCCAGGTCCTCAAGGAGGCCGTCCGCGCGCATCCGGGACGCCGCGCTGCGGTGCTTCGCCGAGCAGGGCTACGCCGGAACGTCGACGGCCGAGATCATCCGCGGGCACTGGGGTATCGAGAACCGGCTGCACTGGATCCGCGATGTCGTCCTCGCCGAGGACCACCCCCAGATTCGCACCGGCGCCGGCCCCGCGGTGATGGCCACCCTGCGCAACCTCGCCGTCAGCCTGCACCGCCTGCACGGCGCCACCAACATCGCCCGGGCGTGGCGGGACGTCGCCCGCCATCCGCACCGGGTTCTCGACCCACTCACATAACGGCCAGATCAACTTCGCCGAGGCCCTGGGTGCCCCCGCCCGTCGGGCCTTCCAGGGGATGTGTGGGCCGAAGTCTGCGGAGCGGACGCAGTGGGCCGGCGTTGACAGGTCGGGCGGCCGGTCGCGCCAGTCACAGGAGCCACTGGTCGACACCCCAGCACCTTGAGCGCGCCGCCGCAACGGGATCCGGTCGCCGACGAGTTCACGACCCGGGTAGACGCGGTTCAGTTGCTCACTGCTGACGATACTCTGGAGATTGAACATTATCCTTGCCGATAGTCAAGGTACGTGATAGACATCCAGCGGTCCAGACAAAGGAGTCAGGATGTCAAACCTCGTCGTTTGCGCTACCGGGCGGCTCCGCCGCACAACCGCAGTGATCACTGGTTTGCTCATCGCCACCGCCACCCTCGTAGGTTGCGGAAGTGGCGGAAGCGCGAATTCGAGCGGCCGCCTGACGATGAACGTCGGCGTGCAGTCGCTCGTGCTCCAGACCTATTACCCACAGTTGGCGAAGGCCCTTGGCTACTTCGACGACGAGAAACTCGACGTCAACATCACGGTCGGAGAAAGCACCGCGAACTCCGTGCAGGGGCTGCTCGGCGGCTCGATCGACGCCTACCTGGGCGGGCCGGAGGGCCTCACGGCGACCGAGCAGGGCGCCGACCTCAAGTTCGTCGCCGCCGCCGCCAACAGATCGATCTGGAACGTGGTCGCCTCCCCAGGCGTGACCTCCTTCCAGAACCTCGCAGGTAAGGACATCGGAGTGTCCGCCCTGCAGTCCATCAGCACCGTCACGATGCGCCAGGCGCTGAAGGCCAACGGCGTCGACGTGAACCGCCTGAACTACATCGTCACGGGAGGTACCGCCAAACGTTTCGCCGCCTTGCAGGCCAACCGTGTTGCCGCCGTACCACTCGGACTGCCGATCAACTATCAAGCGGCGGATAGCGGCGGGTTTGTCGACCTGGGGAATACCAACGACATCGGAGCTCCGCCGTTGGTGGCTGCTGTGGTCACGGTGAAGCAGTCCTGGGCGCAGTCGCACAAGGAGGAGCTGCGCCGGTTCCTGCGCGCTTATCAGCGAGTCATCAACGCTCTGTATGACCCGGCGATGACCCAGCGTCTCGTCGACCTCACGTCGAAGGGGCTGCAGGTGGAACCCAGGTACATGGAGCGCGCCATCAAGGAACTCTTCCTCGAAGGCCCGTCGGTGGGCCAGTCGATGCCGAAGGATGCCCATATCGACGCCGCCGCCCTGCAGACTTCGGCCGACGCGTTCCTCGAGTTCGGCGGTCTCAAGCAGAAGATGGACCCGTCAGGCCTGATCGACATGTCCTACCTCGAGGACGCCCAGCGCAGCCTGGCCACGAATCCGCCCGCTCAGTGATCCAGCCGCCATTCGAGCAGGAATACCCGGTCGATTCTCCTCAGAGCCGACGGAAAGGATGACAGCAGATGGACAGCGGGGATCCGACGGCCGGCTCGGTGGCTGAGCATCAACGCACGAACCATCACGGCCCAGAGTCGGCCACCCGGCCGGTGCCGGTGTCGCCGTCCGCGTTCGGGAGCAGGCAGCTACCGGAACGGACCGGCATTGCCGCGCTGCTGGGCGGCAGCAACCGGCCCAGCCGGCTCGGACAGATTTCCCTGCGCCGAGGTCTGGTCTCGGTCGTGGTCGTGTTCGCGCTGTGGGAAGCGGCAGTCCGGGTCTTCCGGCCCAGCACCGTGATCATCGTGGCGCCGAGCGCCATCGCCCAGTCGTTCTGGCAGCTCACCCTGAGTGGGGAGCTGCTGCGGCACTTCTGGGTCAGCATGTACCAGTTCATGCTCGGTTATCTCGTCGCTGTCGCGATCGCGATCCCGCTCGGACTGTTCATGGGGGCCAGCCGGCGGGCCCACGACTACGGCGACCCGTGGCTGACCGCGCTGTATGCGACGCCCAGCGTGGCGCTGGCCCCACTGTTCGTCGTTTGGCTCGGCTTCGGCGATGCCGCGCACGTCTCGATCATCGCGCTGGTCGCCTTCTTCCCGGTCATCATCAACACCATCGACGGCGTGCATGCGGTCGAGCGGGACCTGCGTGAGGTGGGAATCGCGTTCCGGGCCAACCGACGCGAGGTCTTCGGCCGCATCGACCTGCCGGGGTCACTTCCCTATATCTTCACCGGGCTGCGGCTCGCGCTAGCCCGTGCTCTGGTCGGCATCGTCGTGGCCGACCTCTTCGGCGCCCAGGCCGGCCTGGGCTACCTCATCCTGACCTCGTCGCAGTTGTTCCAGACCGGAGCAGTGTTCGTCGGGGTCTTCGTCCTGGCGGCGCTCGGGGTCGTGCTCACGTGGGCGCTGCGGGCGCTGCAACGGAAGTTGACGCCCTGGCAGCTCGACGTGAAGGGAAAGCTATGACGACCTCGGACGGCCCCCCCAGGATCGACGGCGTCGGTGGTGTGCGGGTGCGCGCCCTGACCAAGCGGTTCACCAGCCCACGGGGCGAGCCGCTGCACGTGCTGGACGACGTCTCGATGGACGTGCGCCCGGGCGAGTTCGTCTCCATCGTCGGCCCGTCCGGCTGTGGGAAGACGACCCTGCTGCGGATCATCCAGGGCCTCGACGACGCCGGCTCCGGCGAGGTGCTCGTCGACGGGCAGGCGCCCGGCAGCGTCGCGACCGGCTTCGTGTTCCAGCGGGCGTCGTTGTTCCCGTGGCGCACGGTCGAGCGCAACGTGGCCTTCGGGCTCGATCTCAAGGTCCTCCGGTCCACGCAGAACCGGCCGTCGAGCAAGGCCGAGCGCCGTAAGCGGGTGGCCAACCTGCTCGCGCTGACCGACCTGACCGACTTTGCCGACTACTACCCCAGCCAGATCTCGGGGGGTATGCAACAGCGCGTCAACCTGGCCAGGGCGCTGGCCATTCAGCCTTCGGTGCTCCTCATGGACGAGCCGTTCAGCGCGCTGGACGCTCAGACACGGGAGAAGCTGCAGCGCGATCTGCAGCGGGTCGTCGCCGAGACCGGTACCACGACCATCTTCATCACCCATGACATCCGTGAAGCCGTCTTCCAGGCCGATCGCGTCTTCGTGATGGCGGCGCGCCCGGGCCGCTTCGTCAAGGTCTTCGACATTGCGGAGCCACATCCGCGCACTGCGGAGTTCCAGCAGAGCGACCGCCTGGCGGAGACGGCCCGCGAGATCTGGGGCCTGCTGCACTCCAAGCCACCGGCGGTCCCGGTCACGAACTGACCGCACGAGCACACCCATCGATCGGCACTGAACCACAGGGGGTTTCTCCGTGACCATCGAAGCAAGCACAGCGCCGAGGTTCCTCACCGACCCGTACCTGGACTGGACCGCGGGCGAGGGGATCCCCGTGATCGAGGACTTCGGGGTCGACCTGCTGGCGGTCGAGACCGCACCGTGGGCGCGGCTCGGCGCGCACGGTGCGTTCGTGCACCTCAAGGGGCGGGGCGACTTCATCGATGTCGTCGTGGTCGAGATCCCGCCGGGCGGTAGCACCGAGCCGCAGCGCCACCTCTACGAAGAGGTGGTCTACGTGTTGTCCGGCACCGGCAGCACCACCATCGAAAGCGCCGACGGGAGCCGCACCCATAGCTTCGAGTGGGGCCCCAAGAGCCTGTTCGCGCTGCCACTGAACGCCCGTTACCGGCATTTCAACGCGAGTGGCTCTGAACCGGCCCGCTTCGCCTCGACCACCAGCCTGCCGATCATGATGAACCTGGTGCACAGCGAGGACTTCGTCTTCGACCACTCGGGCTCGTTCCCCGAGCGGCTCGGCGACGACCGCTTCTTCACCGGCGAGGGCGAGTTCATCAAGATGCGGCCCGGGCGGCACATGTGGGAAACCAACTTCGTCCCCGACCTCGCGACGTTCGAGCTGCAGCACTGGTCGGCCCGGGGCGCCGGGGGCAGCAACATGATGTTCGTGCTCGCCGACGGCACCATGCACGCGCACATCTCCGAGATGCCCGTCGGCACCTACAAGAAGGGCCACCGGCACGGCGCGGACTTCCACGTCTACGCCGTGACCGGCAACGGGTACTCATTGCTCTGGTACGAGGGTGACGAGGAGTTCCGGCGCGTCGACTGGCGCCACGGCGTCGTCTACGCCCCGCCGGACATGATGTTCCACCAGCACTTCAACACCAGCCCTGAGCCCGCGCGCTACCTGGCGGTCGCCATGGGCGGGCTGCGCTACCCGTTCACCACGGACAAGCGCAAGACGTTCATGGGAATGGACGTCAGCGTCCGCGACGGCGGCCGTCAGATCGAGTACGAGCACCAGGACCCGCGGATCCACCAGCTCTACATCGACGAGCTCGCCCGCCGCGGCTTGACCGCGAGGATGGACGCGGTCCTCGGCTCTGGTGCCTGAGGTGGCCGACCACCATCACCACCCCCCACCCGCGCACGAGGACCTTGCCGCGGTGGAGTCCGAGTTGTGGCGGCTTGAGAACGTCGAGCTGACCACCGTCGGCATCGACATCGGGTCCTCGACCTCGCACCTGATGTTCGCCCGCGTGCACCTGCAGCGGCAGGCGCAGGCGTTGTCCAGCCGGTTCGTGGTCGTCGACCGCGAGGTGCTGTGGCGATCACCGGTCCTGCTCACCCCGTACCTGGCCGACTACACCATCGACGCCGACGTGCTGGACGAGTTCGTCCGACGCTGCTATCGACAGGCCGGCCTGGAGCGCTCCGCAGTGGACAGCGGCGCGGTCGTGCTCACCGGTGAGGCACTGAAGCGACGTAACGCCCGGGCCATCGCCGACCTGTTCGCTGCCGAGTCCGGGAAGTTCGTCTGCGCGTCCGCCGGCCACCACCTTGAAGCCGTGATGGCCGCGCACGGCTCAGGCGCGGTGGCCGCATCGCGGGAGGAGCCGGGGGTGCGGCTCCACGTCGACATCGGGGGTGGGACGAGCAAGTTGGCGGTGCTGGCCGGCGGCGACGTCCTGGGGACCGCAGCCGTGGCGGTGGGCGGGCGACTCGTGGCCCTGGATGGCCGCCGCGTCGTGCGCGTCGAGGGACCGGCGATGCAGATGGCCCAGGCCGCCGGTGTCCCGCTTCGACTCGGCGACCAACTGTCCCGGACCGACGAAGCCCGGCTGGTCGAGGCGTTCGTCGAGGTGCTCCTCGGCTGCATCCACGGCAACACGCCTCCGAGCGGATACCCGGCGAACCTGCTGCTGGTCGATGACCGGCCACTCCACCCACGCCCCACCTCCATCAGCTTCTCCGGCGGCGTGGCCGAGTACCTCGACGAGGAGGGATCCGTCCCAGGGTTCGGTGACTTGGCCAGGCCGCTGGCCGAGGCGATCCGCCGCGCACTGGGCGATGGCCGGCTCGACCTGACCCGGCGGGTGGTACGGCACCGGATCCGGGCAACCGTCATCGGAGCCTCCCAGTTCTCGGTGCAGGTCAGCGGCAACACCTCCGGGCTCTCCGGCCCGACGGTGCTGCCCCTGCGCAACCTCCCGGTGCTCTACCCCCGCCTCGACCTGTCGGGGGCGGTGTCGGCAGACGAGACGGCGGCGGCGATAGCAGCGGCCGCCCGGCGCTTCGACGTCACTGGGGCCGAGGATCCCGTCGCGGTCGCGTTCCGCTGGCAAGGCGACCCCGCCTATCCCCGGTTGCGCGCGCTTGCGGAGGGCATCGTGGCAGGCCTCAGGCCGCACCTGAACAGCGGCCATCCACTGGTGGTGCTGCTCGACCGGGACGTCGCACAATCGCTGGGCCACCTGCTGACTCGTGAACTCGGCATCCAATCGCCGCTGGTCTGTCTGGACGGGTTGACGCTGCAGGAGTTCGACTACGTCGACATCGGCGACCCGATCCAACCCGCCAACGTCGTGCCACTGGTGATCAAGTCCCTCCTGTTCGCGGGACCCACCTCACCGCGGTCCGACACCGGGCTGCTGAGCGAAGGGGTCGCGTCGTGAGAGGCCTACAGCATGGTCCGATGACCGGCCGCCGCCGTGGGTGAGGCACTCGCGCTGCTGGCACTGGCGCTGTTCAGCAGCAACGTCCTGCTGGTCAAGATCGCCTCCCCCCGGTTGGGCCAGGACATCGGCTTCCTGATCGGGCTGGCCAGCAACGTTGTGTTCTCCGGGCTGCTGTTCCTGGGTGAACGCCGGCTGAGCGCGCAGCCCTTCCACATCGAGTGGCGGCCGTTCGTCATGTTCGTCATCGGCGGGCTCTTCACCGCCTATCTCGGCCGCCGGTTGTTCTTCCGGACAGTGCAGACGATCGGGCCGTCGCGGGCCAGCGCACTGCAGATCACCAATCCGGTGGTCGCGGGGATCATCAGTTGGCTATTCCTCGGGGAGGTCCTCGGGCCGTCGGCGATCCTGTTCGTGGCGCTGGTGGTCGGTGGGCTCTACCTCACCTCGCAGGTCCCGGCCCGGGCTGCAGTGACCGTGGCGCCGGGCACCGGCGACGTGCCGACCGGGACGGCGCCCGCCCAGCCGTCGGACAGCCGGCCAGCCGAAGCGCCGCCAGCCAGCCGAAGCGGGACGCTGCCCCGCCGTGAGCTCATGCTCGGTCTGGTCGGCGCAGGCTCCTACGCCGTTGGAAACGTCATCCGCAGCAGTGCGGTCCGCGACTGGAACGAGGCCGTCTTCGGCGGCTTCCTGGGCGCGATCGCGGCGACCCTAGCCTATCTGCTGCTGCACACCCGGATGCGCACGCTGATCCAGCGGATCCGCGAGGCCGACCGAGTCGGAGTGGCTCTGTGGGGACTATCCGGGGTGCTGACGATCTCGGCGCAGATCTCCCTCATCGCCTCGACCCGGCACATCCCGGTGGCCGTCGGTGTGGTCGTCGCGGCGGCGATCCCGGTGCTCGTGATCCCGGCCAGCCTCGCCCTCTTCCGCAACAGCGAGGCCATCACCGTGCGGACTGCAGTGGGCAGTCTGCTCATCCTCGGCGGGGTCGCCGGCCTGATTCTCACATGATTCGCTTAAAGGGGGCGCAGATGCCACAGACCGTTTCACTGACCTATGCGGGAGCCGTGTACGACCGGACACGGGCACTCTACGAGGGGACCATCCAGCCGGAAGGCATCGAGCTGCGCTATCTCAAGACCGGCATCGAGGAACTCTTCTGGCGGCAGGGCCGATACATGGAATACGACACGGCCGAGTTCTCCTTCGGCGCCTACCTCGCCGGCGTCGAAGACCCGGACCGGCCGTTCCACGCCATTCCGGTCTTCCCGTCCCGCGCATTCCGGCACTCCGCGCTCTACGTGCGGGACGACTCGGGCATCTCCGAACCCGAACAGCTCAATGGCCGCGCGGTGGGCACCCCGGAATGGAGCATGACGGCATCGCTGTGGATGCGGGGCATCCTCGGCGAGCACTACGGCGTCGACCTCGAGAGCATCCGCTGGCGCACCGGCGGGCTCGAGGAGCCCGGCCGACAGGAGAAGTCCCGGGTCAAGCCACCCGGCCGGCTCTCCGTCGAGCCGGTCCACGAGCGGACGAGCCTCACCGAGCAACTGCTGGCCGGCGGCGTCGACGCGGTGCTCACCGCCCGCCCACCGCGGGCGTTCCTGGCCGGGGATCCGCGCATCCGCAGGCTGTTCCCCGACGTGCGATCAGCGGAGGAACGGTACTTCCGCGACACCGGCATCGTGCCCATCATGCATACGGTCGTGCTGCGCCGCGAGGTCATCGCGCGCCATCCCTGGGTGGCCAACAACCTCCGCCACGCCTTCGAGCTCGCGCGCCGCCCCGCGGTACCCGAGCTCCGCGACACCGCGGTGTGCTCCACCTCATTGGTGTGGGAGTCGGCTTATGCCGAGCAGGAGGCGGCGCTGCTCGGCGACGCATTCGCGTACGGCCTGGAGGCCAACCAGGCGGCGCTCTCCGCCATCCTGCGCTACGCCGCGGATCAGGGTTTCACCTCGTCGGTGCTGGACGTCTCCGACATCTTCCTCCCGCAGACCTTGACCGACGCGAAGATCTAGGACCGGCGCGGTGGGCCGGAGTCAGCGGCACCCCCGGCCCACCGTCGCAGTCGGCGGCGGGGCCCCTCAGGAGTCCAGACCGAGCAGATCCAACGCGGTGCCGTGAAGCACCGCCACCGTGTCGGCTCCAGGCAGGCCAGCGGCCTCGACCGCGGCGCCGGCAGGGCGCTCGGCGATCGGGAACGGGTAGTCGGTGCCGACCATGACGCGGTCCGCGCCCCCGATCTCGACCAACCGGCGGACGCTGCCGGGATCGTAGACAAGCGAGTCGTACCAGAAGCGGCGGACGTAACTCGCGATCGGCTGCTCCGGTTCGGCGACCCCGGGCAGCATGGACGTACAGGTGGTAATGCGCGGCAGCATCGCCAGGAAGGCTCCGCCGCCATGGGCGAGGACGACTCTCAGCCGCGGGTGCCGGTCGAGCACCCCACCCAGTATCAGCGTGGTCGCGGCGACGGCGGTCTCCGCGGGATTCCCCACCGAGTAGGATAGCCCGTGTGCACGGAGCCGTTCGGCGCCGAGCACCTGCCACGGGTGCAAGAAGACCACCGCGTCGTGCTCCTCAACGGCGTGGAAGAACGGGGCGAGTTCTGCCGCGTCCAGCGGAGCGCCGGCGACATTGCTGCCGATCTCGATCCCGGGCAGGCCGAGGTCACGCACCACCTCACCGACCATGGTGGCAGCCATTTCAGGGGCCTGCAGTGGCACCGTACCCAGCCCGGAGAACCGGTCCGGGTGGTTGCCGACCACCTCGGCGATCCACTCGTTCTGAACCCGCGCCAGTTCCACGACACCGGTCGCATCGAGTCCGTAGCTGAAGGTCACCGGAATCGGCGAGATGACTTGGCGGGCCACACCCTCAGCAGCCATGTCGGCCAGCCGACGCTCGGGGTTCCAGCAGCGGTCGTCGACCGCGCGGAAGAAGTTCCCTCCGAGGGTGATGTCCGCCGTGCACGGTCCGGTCGAGACGAGTTCGGGCCAGGCCCCGGCGTAACGCTGCGCCAGACGGGGCAACCTGGGCGGTAACCCATGCGTGTGGATGTCGATCCGGTCCATCAGGATGCCGCGGTGGACGGACCAGCTGGCACGGGGGGCTGCGCCGGAGCGTCAGCCTCCTGCACCGAGCGCATCAGGCGCTCCAGGAGGGTGGTCAGCTGCTTGCGCTGGCGCGGGCTGAGCCCGCTGGTCAGCGACTGCAGATACCGCCAGTGCCCCGGCAAGAAGCCCGCCAGAAACTCCTCGCCGGTCGGGGTGAGGCCGACCAGGAACGACCGGCGGTCGTCGGGGTTGAGCCGGCGATCGACCAGCGAGTTCTTCTCCAGGCCGTCGACCACGCTGGTCAGGTTGGCCGGACGGACCGACACCGCATGGGCGAGCTCCCCCATCGTGAGTGGCCGACCGACTCGATGCAGCACGCTGATGACGTTGAACTGCACCAGGTTCAGCCCATGCGGGCTCAGCTCGGCCGTGTGCGCCCGGTCGAAGACACTCATCGTGCGATACAGCATCAGGGTCAGCTGAAGTACGCCTGGATCGAGCTCTGCTGCGTAGACCGAGGCGGATCGTGCCACTTGCTCAGACACCGAAAGCTCGGTGTCCTCACCCGACGCCATCGTGCGCTCCCCCTCGAAGTACTCATGTTTAGAAAGTTCACAGCTGAGCTTATCACTCATCCCGAGCATATTGTCTGAGACTGCGATACTAGTCCTTGACGATAGTTCTGATTCATGAGTAACGTTCTGTGAAAGCGGCCACCGACGCCCGCCGGTTGAGGAGGATCCCGTGGCAGAGCTGCTCGGAATCGGACTGTCGCACTATCCACCGTTCAGCGGGACCGACGAGGACATGGCCGGCATCCTGCGCCGGACCCTGGAGGACCCCGCGATCCCGGACCGCGAGAAGGACCCCACCAACTGGCCGGAGCTGATGCGCCGCGAATGGGGCTCCGACGAGGGCCGCGCTTCTGCTGCCGACCACCGGGCCGCGCTGATCAAAGGCTTCGAGCGCACCCGGCAGGCGCTGGACGACTTCGGCCCCGATGTCGTACTGGTTTGGGGCGACGACCAGTACGAGAACTTCCGTGAGGACATCATCCCGCCCTACGCGGTGCTCGCCTACGACGATCTCGAGGTCCGCCCTTGGGCGCACGCCGCCGATTCCTCGGACATGAAGGGCAGACCCAACGTCTGGGGCGAGCCGGCAGACACGACGATCACCGTCAAGGGCCGCCCGGACATCGGCCGCTACCTGGCCACCCAGCTGCTTGAGCGCGGCGTCGACGTGCCCTATGCGTACCGGCCGTTGCACCATCCCGGCCTGCCGCACGCCTTCCTGAACGCAGTGCTCTATCTCGACTATCACCGCGCCGGCTTCGACTACCCGGTACTGCCGTTCCCGATCAACTGCTACGGCCGCCGCGTGGTCAGCTACAAGGGCTTCATGAGCCGCTTCGACGACGTCCGCGAGCTGGACCCGCCATCGCCGCGCCCCTCCAGCATGGTCGATATCGGCGGCACCGTCGCCGAGATCCTCGCCGAGTCTCCATGGCGGGCCGCACTGGTCGCCTCCTCGAGCTGGTCGCACGCGTTCATCTGCGACAAGACCTGGCGGTTGCGCCCCGACACGCCAAGCGACCGGGCCCTCTACGACCATCTCGTGGCCGGAAACATTGACGCCTGGCGGTCGGTCCCGCTCGATGACATCGAGGCGGCCGGACAGCAGGAACTCCTCAACTGGTTCCCGCTGCTCGGCGCGATGGAACGCATCGGCAGGCCGACACCGACGTGGTCGGAGTTCACCGAGACCGACGTCTTCAACTCCAACAAGGTCTTCGCGACCTACGAGCCATGAGCGCGCGGACGGGTGTGATCCCGAGCTCCGACGTCGCGGAGCCGGTGCGAGCAGAGATCTCCCACGGCGGCTTCCGCACCGTCTACCACTGTGCGGGCGAGGGCCGGCCGCTGCTACTGATCCATGGATCTGGTCCAGGGGTGTCCGCGCTGGCGAACTGGCGGGGAACGATGGGCTCGGAACTGGCCGATTCGTTCCGAATGATCGCGCCGGATGTCGTTGGCTTCGGCGAGACCCAGGCGGACCCCACCATAGAGTTCACCCACTCGGCGCGGGTGGAGCATCTCGTCGATTTCCTGGACGCGCTCGGGCTTGACGGGGTCGACGTCATCGGCAACTCGATGGGCGGCGCACTCGCCCTCGCGCTGGCGCACCGGCAACCGAACCGGGTCCGGCGCATGGTGCTGATGGGCACCGTCGGCATCGGCTTCCCGATCTCACCCGGCCTGGAGGCGGTATGGGGGTACGAGCCGTCCGAGGAGAACCTCGCCTCGTTGTTCCGCATCTTCGCTTTTGACCAGACTCTGGTCAGTCCGGAGCTGGTCCGGCTCAGGCACGAGGCGAGCATCGCCCCAGGAGTACACGAGCGGTATGCGGCCGCGTTCGCCGCGCCCCGCCAGCGGCACCTGGACGCGATGGCGCTGCCCGAGGACGACCTCCGCCAGATCAGCACGCCGACGCTGCTCGTCCACGGAGCTGAGGACCAGGTGATTCCACTGCAGCAGACCAGCCTGCGGCTGGTGAGTCTGCTCCCCGCAGCCGACCTCGTCGTCTTCGGCCGCTGCGGCCATTGGACCCAGATCGAGCGCGCCGCCCACTTCGTCCGTGAGGTCGCGGCGTTCCTGGGCGACTGACCGAGACGCATCTCCACCACCACGAATTCGGGTCTTGACCCCGTCGTCGGCCCGAGAGAAGAGGTCAGCATGCTATCGCCGGCCCTGAACGAGCGCCTTACCCGGATCGGGCCCGGGACTCCGATGGGAACCCTGCTGCGTCGCTACTGGTACCCAGTCGCCGCCGTCTCCGAGCTCGGCCGGGTACCGATCTCCCGGCGGCTGCTCGGCGAGGACATCGTCATCTACCGCGACGGCACGGGAAGGCTGGGCTGCATCGAGGCCCAGTGCCCGCACCGGCGCGCCTCGATGCGCTACGCCGTGGTCGAGGAGGAGGGTCTGCGCTGCGGCTATCACGGGTGGCTCTTCGGCCGCGACGGCCAGTGCCTCGACCAGCCGGCCGAGCCCGCGGACAGCACGTTCAAGGAGCGGGTGCGCGCGGTGACCTACCAGGCCGAGGAACTCGGCGGGCTCATCTTCGTCTACATGGGTCCGGCACCGGCGCCGCTGCTGCCGCGCTTTGACCTGTTCGTGTGGGACAACTGCCTGCGCGACATCGGGCACGCGATGCTGCCGATGAGCTGGCTGCAGGTCATGGAGAACTCCGTCGACCCCCACCATGTCGAATGGCTGCACGGGCATTACATGAACTTCGTGCGCGACCTGGCCGGCGACCCCCGCGCCAAGGTGCTCGCCCGCAAGCACGAGAAGGTTGCCTTCGACCTGTTCGAGTACGGGATCATCAAGCGCCGCGTGCTGCAGGGCATGACCGAGGAAGACGAGGACTGGAAGGTCGGCCACCCCCTGGTCTTCCCGGCCATGCTCCGGGTCGGCGGGGGCGGACACTACCAATTCCAGATCCGGGTGCCCGTGGACGACACCCACACCTCCCATTTCTGGTACTCGGTCTACAAGCCCGACGGCGAATACACGGTGGAGCCCCAGGAGTCGGTCCCGCTGTTCACCGTCCCCTTCCAGGACGAGGAGGGCGACTTCCTGGTCGACTTCGTCGACGGGCAGGACATCATGGCCTGGGCCAGCCAGGGTCCGATCGCCGACCGCAGCCGCGAGCACCTCGGCAAATCCGATGTCGGCGTGATCATGCTGCGGCGCCTCTTCCAAGAACAGCTCGACCGCGTCGCCGAAGGTGAAGACCCGCTGGGCGTCGTGCGCGACGAGGCGACGAACGAGTGCATCGTGCTGCCTCAGGAGAAGAAGAAGTTCGGTGCGGGCGGAGCATTTCGCTCGGAGTTCCTCACGATGGGACAAGGACGCTACAGCCCCATAGCGGAGCAGGTGCTGGAGCTGTTTGAGCGGGTCGAGCAGCAGGGCGCCTCCGTGTGAGGACAGCGGACACGGATGGCAGGCCAGCTGTCAGGTTCTGCCCGCACTGCGGGCACGAACTCGCCGTCACGGCGTTCGTCCAGGAGTACTGGACGGGGCAGACGCGCGTATTCCATCTGTGGTGCCGGGCGTGCCGGTTCACCGCGGACGTTGTCCCGACGGAGCGGATGCTCGGCCACGAACCGGCCCACTGATGGCGTTTGCCAATGGAGGCCCGCTGATGGAAACACTGCGCCTCGGCATCGTCGGCCTGGGCGTCGCGGGTGAGGTGCTGCTGCCGTTCGTCGAGCGGCACCCGGACTACGTCGTGGCCGCGGGGGCCGACCCCGCGGCCGCGGCGCGGGACGCCTTCGCCGGTCCCGGACGCGCCGTGTTCGCCGAGCTCGAGCAGATGTGCGCCTCGGGTGCGGTCGACGTCGTCTACGTGGCCTCGCCCACCCACCTGCATGCCGAGCACGCGATCACCGCACTGCGGACCGGGCACCACGTGATCGTCGAGAAGCCGATGGCGGTATCGGTCGAGTCCGCTGAGGCGATGGTCGCGGCCGCGGACGAGGCCGGGCGCATTCTGGTTGTCGGCCACTCGCAGAGCTTCGAGGCCCCGGTGCGTGCGATGCGCCGGATCGTGACATCCGGCGAGCTGGGGGCCCTGCGGGCCGTCAATGCCTGGTACTACACCGACTGGATGTTTCGCCCCCGCACGCCGGACGAGCTGGACCCCACGATGGGCGGGGGCGTCCCGCTGCGCCAAGGTGCCCATCACGTCGATATCGTGCGCTACCTCGGCGGCGGCCTGTTGCGCAGCGTGCGCGGCCGGGTCGGGCGCTGGGACCCGCGGCGCCCAGGCGCGGGTGCATACTCCGCCTATCTCGAGTTCGAGGACGCCACCCCGGCCACGATCGTCTACAGCGGCTACGACCACTTCGCCAGCACCGAGCTGACCTTCGGCATCGGCGAGACCGGCCAGCCGATGACCGGCTACGCCGTTGCGCGACGCAGGCTGACCCAGGCCGCGGGCACGCCCGAGGCGGAGGTCAAGCGTGGCATCGCGGCCGCACCGAGTCGGCAGCGCGAGCTGTTGCGCGGCGGCGACCACCAGCCGTTTTTCGGACTCGTGGTGCTCAGCTGCGAACGCGGGGACGTGCGCGTCTCGCCCAACGGTCTGCGCGTCTACGGCGACGAGCGGGTCACGGAGATTCCGCTCGCCGGCGAGGAGGTGGGCCGCACCGCGATGCTTTCCGAGGTCGCCGACGCCGTCCGCACGGGCTCCGCGGCCGAACACGACGGGCGGTGGGGCCTGGCCAACCTCGAGGTCTGCCTGGCACTCGTCGACTCATCGCGGACCCGCTCGGAGGTGTTCCTCACCCGCCAGGTGCCGCTCCCTCGCCACCGACCTCGGTGACGGATGAGCGCGGGCGTCAGGTGTTCAGGAACCCGACGACCACGCCATTGAACGCCTTGGGCTGGTCGCGGAACACCTGATGACCGGCCCGGTTGATGATGTACATCGAACAGTTCGCCGTCTTCCGGGACAGGATTTCGAAGAACTGGTGTCCGAGCTCCACGGGCGCCGAGCGGTCGTCCTTGCCCCAAACGACGAGGACGGGAACCGCGAGGCCCGGTCCCTCCAGGTGATCAAGCGTCTGCTGCTTGGCGCGCACGAGGCTTGGGATCCAGTACTCTTCGCTGTTGCGCGCGTAGCCGTCCACTGACTCCTTGTGGTTGCTCCCCTCCATCATCTCGGCGGCGATACGCAGGTACTCCGGGGAAAGCGGGCCCTCGGTGACGGCCTGAGCGGAGTGGTAGTGGCTGATCACTCCCTCCGCCCCGGCGTCGGTCGGTGCGGTGGCCTCGACGTTGTCGTAGAAGCCCATGTCCGACTGCCCTGGGGGAGTAGGGGCGGTCGTGGCGCTCGACACGACGACGAGCCGGCTGACCCGGTCCGGCAGATCGATCGCCAGCCTGGTGGCCAGCAGGCCGCCGCGCGAGTGTCCGACCACGGTGATGTCGTTGAGCTCCAGCTGCTCGATGAACGACCGGGCATGCTCAAGGACGCTCTCGAACGTCCAGTGCTCATCGTCAGGGGGAAGGTCCGTCCATCCCTGCCCCAGCTTGTCGAACGCCACCACGCGGCCGTGCCGGGACAGCGCGTTGACGCTCTCGCTCCAGACCTCGATGCCCATCGGCACGAAGATGCCGAAGTGCCCACCGTGGATGAGGACGATGGGGCTCCCTGTCCCGGAGTCGAGGTACCGGGTCCGGATCCCGTTTACGGTCGTGTAGTGGATGTCGTCTGTGTTCAGCGGTTCGCCCATGGCGGCCTACCTCACCGGAAATGGATCACGGGATGGGGACTTCGTCGTGCTGCGATCTGGGAGCGGCGCTGTCCTCTCCAGCACGGTACGGCCGATCACCGGGCCCGCTTCGGTCATCCATCGCGCCACCGTCGAGTCGAGGTCGTCGATCTGGCTCTCTATGACGTACAGGCCCCGGGTCGGGGCGATTCCGCCGATCTCCACGAGGAGGGGCCGCAGGTGTACCTCGACGGCGAGCGCGTGATGGGGGGCCGCGCCGACCATCACCGGCACGACCACCGCGTCCTGCAAGCTCGTGCGGTCGAACCAGTCGAGGAAGGCCTTGAGCAGACCGGTGTAGGCCGCTTTGTAGATTGGGGAGACGAACACCGCGACCGAGGAGTTCGACACCTGCCGCACCCGTTTGGCTACGCGAGGGGAGGAGCGGTCGAACAGCTCGGCGGCGAGGTCGGCCAGCTCGATCGTGTCGTGCTCGGTCCGATCCGGTTCGTCGAACCGCACGGCGATCTGGCGCGCGACTTCTTCCCCCACTGTCCGTGTCCTGGAGTTCGCCTTCGGGTTGCCGACGACGGTGACGATGCGCAACCGCTGCTCCATCAGTCAGCTCCTGGTCAGCAGGGGCATGACCTCGCGCCCGAAGCGGTCGACGTCGACTAGGTAGTCCTGGAAGGACAACATGACGCCGGCGGTTCCGGGGACCTCCCCGAAGGAGCGGAGCTTTTCGGCGATGGTCTTTGCATCGCCGAGGACGAGCGGGAAGGAGATCATGAAGGCGTCGGAACCCAGCATGAGGCTCTTCGTCGACTCCTCATTCTCGGTGAGGTCTTCCCGGGCGATTCCCATGAGGTTGGTGACGGCCGGGAAATCCATGTTCTCGCGCCAGTTCTGCACGACGTCCTCGGCTTCGGCGAGGCTGTCCCGCAGCACGATCTGGAACAGCGGGAGACTGCCGACGGCACGGCCCGCCTTGTCCGCCTGTTCCTGGAGCCGGTTGTTCTGCACCCGCAGGCTGTCGACGTCGGGCTTGCCGACCACGAATTGGTAGTCGCCGACCTCGGCGCAGAACTGCATGCCTCGGTCGGACTGGCCCGCGCACACCAGCTCGATCGGCGCCGTCGGGAGGGGGCCGAGGCGGCAGTCCTCCATCTGGAAGTACGTGCCGACGAAGTCGGACTGCCCCTTCGTCCAGAGCTCGCGCATGATCCGTACGTACTCGTCGGCGTGATCGTAGCGGGTCTGGAAGTGCTGGTCACCGGGCCACAGGCCCATCTGGGTGTACTCGGGCTTCTCCCACCCGGTGACGATGTTCAGCCCGAAGCGGCCCCCGGACATGTCGGAGATGGTGGCTGCCTGCTTGGCGGCGAGGACCGGCGGAGTCAGCAGGGTGGCGATCGAGCCGAAGAGCTTGATGCGCTTGGTCGTCACGGCGAGGCCAGCCATGACCGACAGGGAGTCGAGCGAATAGTTCCACGGGTTGGTATCACCGTCGAAGCCCCGGAACTTCACGGCCGACAGCAGGAAATCGAAACCATAGTGCTCCGCCTTGGTGGCGGACTGTTCGGCCAGGTACCACTCAGGCATGGAGGTGGGTGACGTGTTGGAGAACACCCAGTTCTTATTCATGGTGGGCATGAACATGCCGACTCGCATGATGCTCCTCCTCGGAACCCGACTCCCGGCGGAATAACGCGACGCTACGGGTGGGTGGGGCACCGGGCTATCCGCATTGCGCCGGGCGTTCGCCGGATCGCGTACGTGCGCCGGGCAAAGGGCCAAGGAAGATCAGTGCATGCGGCGTAAGGTGTCCGAGGGCGCCACGCCATATTTCTTCCGGTACGCGGCAGCGAACCGGCCCAGATGGGTGAAGCCCCAGCGGTAGGCGACCTCAGTGGTCGTCAACTCCGCACGATCAGCATCCATCAGTTCCATGTGCACCCGCCGGAGGCGCACCTCGGTGAGGTAGGCCATGGGTGACATGCCCAGCTGCCGGCGGAAACCCGCCTGCAGCGCTCGGAGGCTCACGCCGGCGTGAGCGGCCAGGTCACCGGCCGAATATGGCACCTCCGGACGCGCGTCCACCAGCTCCATCACCTGCTGCACGGCCCGCGGCCGCACCGGCACGGCGGGGCGGGTCAGGGCCTCGGAATGGTTGTGCTGCTGGGCGAACAGGAGCGTGGTCATGAGCAGTCGCGCGAAGTGGGCACCGGCGAGCGGCTGATGGATCACGCTCTGGGGGCGTTCCATCTCGGCTAGGAGGAGGTACAGGCTGGCCAGCCAGCTGTATCCGGCCGAAGTCGTGACGTCCATGCCGAGCTCGAACCGCACCGTCGAGACCCGCTGACCGAGGATGTTTTCGAGCTCCGTCTGCAGCGCGTTGCGGTCCAGCTTCACCGCCAGCTGAGCGCAGTCCGGCGACCACCTGATGGTCATAGGCTGATCCGGGCTGAACACGGCCGCACGCCCGGTAGAACTGATAATGGAGCTGTGCCCGCAGGTTGACTCGGTGAAGCCGGAGCGGGGCACGTTGATGTGGTAGCACGAGGACAGTGGCGCGGGGATCATCCGGATCTCCGTGCCATAGCTCAGGTAGCCGACGGTGACGTCGCCGAGCACGGCCGCATTGAGCACTGCGCGCAGGTGCCGCTTCCGCTCGAGGACGATCGTCTGATGGGGCGCGTATACCCGGGGAACGATCTCGCGCACCTCGTCCAGCGCTGAGCTGTGCATGATCGCGTACCGCGAGAGCGGCTCTGCCCGGTGGTGCTGGTGAGGGGCGTTCGGTAGACCACTCATCGTTCTCCGCATGACAGAGGAGATCTCTGAGGGCTCTGTATAAACGGCGGCCCGGAGCGTGTCAATGCAGGTCGGACAGCCAGGGTAGGAAGCGGGCGCGTGGACACGACCCTGACACGTGGCGAGGTTGCCTCCGGAGAAGTGGTGTACGGCGTCGTTGCTGATCAGCGGCGTGGCGTCGGGATGTGAGACGGCCACCGCGTGATCCTTCGAGTGCTTCGGTTCTCGAGGGAGAAGACGTGATGGCCGCGTCAGACAGTGTGGACGTAGGCCCGGACCGACCAACCGTCCTTGATGACCAGCGACTCACCGGTAGGAGTCAGGCCGGAGCTGATTAGCCCGATGTACCCGAGCCCTGGACCGGTGACGAAGCCGGACATGGCCGACCCGGCTTGAACGATCCGGGTACGACCAGCTGACCGTAGAACAGCTCGTGGGCGAACCTCGCAGGGTCGGTGAACGCACTCGGGCCACCTCGATGCCGGGACGGCATCGCCTCCAGATCTGCGACCGCTGTGTCGGCCCCTTCGCCGCCGAGCAGGCCGGCCCCGAGGTCGGGCGGCGCTCACGCGTCGCCACTTCCCGCGCGATCTACACGGGCGGTGTTCCTTTCTGTCTGTATGGGGGCCGGGGCTGCAGAGTGGAAGCGGTCGATCGGGTCGATACCGAGTGCACCGGCCAGCTGCATGATCAGCAGCGGATGTCCGCCGCGGCGGTGCAGCGCGGACAGGTCGCCCTCGAGGACGGCGGTCAGGTCTGCGAGCGGGACACGGGCGCGGTCCGCGGCTTCCTGCGGCGCCCGCCGGGCCTCTTCGCGGAAACCGGGATCGCGGGCGGCCCAGCGAAGCAGCTCGTCGAGCGGAAGGTTCACGGCTCTAGTTCCGGGTAGAGGCGCGCGAGTGCGATCCCGGTCGCCCAGTCGGGCACGGGCTCGTAGGCCAGCACGGTGCCCCGGCTGGGCTGCGCCGCCATGACGGTGACCCAGTTGCGGATCTCGGGAGCGCCGTTGCCGGCCTCGGCGACGATGTAGGCGGTCTTCATCGCCACGATGGCGTCGAGGTCGCCGCCGCGTACGCATTCGAGGAACCGGCCGTCGAAGTCGGTGTTGACCGCACCCATCTGCGGGGTGCCCACCCAGTGCGACAGCCCCCCGGTGCCGAGCAGGACGACCCGCTCGGCCCCGGGGCGCCGGGCGACGACATCCCGAATCAGCTCGCCCAAGTCGGCCGACCGCCGCAGCGGCGGCAGTGGCTCGGTGCTCGCGTTCTGGAACACCGGGACCACCGGGATGTCCATCTCCGGCCGGAGGAGCGTCAGCGGTGCCATGAACGCGTGATCGATCCGGGGATTGGCCGAAAAGGCCAGGTCGAAGCCCGCGTCCAGACCGTCCTCGAGTAGTTGCGCGGCAAACCCTCCGGCGAGGGACACCCGAGCGCTCGCCACACCGGCGTCGCCCCAGCCAGTGCAGCTCTCCCCGATTCCCACACAGATCTGCGGAAAGGCCTCGTAGCCGAAGGAGTTCAGGTGCTCGCTGCTGATCACGACGATCAGATCGGGGGCCAGCCGGTCGAGCTCCTCCCGGAGCCGGCCGAAGGCCCGGTGCACCGTCTGGTGCCCGCTGTCCTCGGGCCGGTACTTGCGGATCATCATGGCCGTGTGGGAGACGCCGTAGCCGGCGACGAGGACGCCCATCAGACGATCCCGTCTGCGACGTCAGTACAGCCGGCCACCGAGCGCAGGAAGCCGCCGACCACCTCGAGGAACTCGGCCGGCTTCTCGAACTGCGGCCAGTGCCCGGCGTCCTCCATGAGGTAGAAGGAGGCGCCGGGGATGATGCGGCTGGCCGCCTCCCCCACCTGCCACGGCATCGTGGGGTTCTGCCGGGTCCACAGCACCAGCGTCGGACTCGAGATGCGGGCCAGTCGTTCGGCGGTGAGCAATTCATCGGGCCGTGGGTGGGCAGTGAACGCCTCCACGAGCCGACCTGCAACGGTGGCGAAGTCGGGTCGCGTGTAGATGTGCAACCGGGTCTCCACCAGCTCCTGGGTCACGACGGTGGGGTCATGCATCAGCCACTCCAGCCGGGTGCGCACCTTGTCCCGGGTCGGCTCGTCCAGGGCCTTCCTGGTCGCGTCCCCCACCTTTCGGCCCACCCGGGCGGTGAGGTCGGCGCCGTCCTCGGTCAGTTCCAGCCCGGCTCCGGTCGCGCTGACCAGCGAGGCGACCCGGTCAGGGTGGTGGATGGCGAGCCACGCGGCCACCCAACCCCCGAGGGACTGGCCGACCAGGTGAGCCCGGCGAGCGCCGATGGTGTCCAGGAATCCGAGCACGTGTTGCCCGAGCGCCTGGACCGAGTAGTCGAGGGCCGGCTTGGCGGTGAAGCCGTGCCCGAGCATGTCCAGGGCGTGCACGCGGAAGCCCTGGGCAAGGGGTGTCACCGTGCGTACCCACGTCTCGGCGTGCCCGCTGATGCCGTGCAGCAGGACCACCGGCTCGCCGGCCCCTGCCTCGATGCTGCGTGTGAGGTGACCACCCGCGTCCCGGAAGCGGACCTCGGCACCGAGCAGGTCGAGCCAGAACGAGCGCGTCGGTTCGGCGCCGGGTCCCGCTGCCCTCTGACGGACGTCCTCGACTGTCATGGACTCTCTCTCCGATGTAGTGACATCAGTGCCGGCCCGACTCTCCAGCCGTAGCGCATCGAGGTCCGCCTCATGGTCGGTGCGCAGGCTCCGGGCGGCCATCGCAGATCCGCCGGGCCGGCACAGGCGGGGGAAATCTCCGCCCGACGCGGTCCCGGCCCAGATCAGGTGGGCGGACTCGCGGCGACAGGAGATCCACGTACCCTCTCCGGATATTCCTCGGCCAAGGTCCGGTCATTGAGTAGGGCCGCCCGCCCAGTTCTCCTGCGAGCCGAGATTCGCCATAGCAGCCGCATAGAGTGCGCCTTGGGCGTCGAACGGTAGGTGCGGAACGCCGGCTCGCTCGTACTTCGGCATCGCCGCCTCGAGCCGGCTGTACATCTCTTCCATGTCCGACGGCAGCTCGTGGTCCAGCCAGGCGGCGTAGTCGCCGTAACCGTGGTCGTAGTTCCACTCAGGCACGTAGTACAGCCGACCGGCTGCTCCGCGACCATCCTGAGCAGAGAGGAACAGCGTGATCGGCAACAGGTGCTCGGCGATAGCCGGCCGCATGAAGTAGACGACGCCGATCTCGTTGAACGCGCGAGCCGTGGCGTCGAACCACGATGTCCGGGTATGCCCTGGCATGATCGCGTTGACCGCGACACCGTCGCTCCGCACCTCTTCACCGAGGTAGAAGGTGAGCGCGGTAACGGCCGCCTTGGTCGCCTGGTACGGCATCTCCACTGTCCACGGGCGCAGGCCGTGGTAGCCGCCTCCCGCGGCGACGGGGAGGACGCCGCTGCTGACGACGTTGATGATGCTGCCGCGTCCTCTTTCCCGCATCGGCTGGATGAACCGGCGGATGACCTTCAGAGTGCCGAAGACGTTGACGCCGAACATCGCTTCCCAGTCCTGGTCTGTCGTGTCCAGGGTGTTGCGGTGCCCGGTCGGGTAGAAGAGCGTCTCGGAGACCAGCGCGGCGTTGTTGATCAGGACGTCGACGGTCCCGAACCGGTCCATCACCGCGGCGAATGCAGCGTCGAGCTGGCTGTCGTCGGTGATGTCCACCTCGACGGCCAGCCCCTGCTCGGCTTCGAGCTGCTTGCGGAGGTCCTCGGCCCCGTCCCAGCTCTTGTCGGCGGCGACGACCTTCGCGCCGGCACGCATCAACCCTTCGGATATCGACCGGCCGATCCCGCGGGCACCGCCGGTGACGACCGCCACGCGGCCCTCGAGTTCACCCTGCCACTCGCGCAGCGCCCGCTCCACCATCTGGTTCTGCCTTGCCCTGACCGCGACTGCGCTCGAGTTCTCCGCGTTCCCCACCTCGTCCATCGCCATACTCGCTCCCAATCCGAAGGATCCCGCTCCGGCGAGTACGAGCCGGTTCAGATACGGCGGTCTCTCCGGGGTGAGGCTCATGGAACGCTATGGCGGCGATCACACGCGCGTCTATAGAATAGATTGGATTCCATCTATTCAGCGGGAGTATTAGTGGAGCTTCGCCAACTGCGTTACTTCGCTGAGGTGGCCCATGTCGGCTCGTTCCTGGGTGCGGCCCATCAGCTCGACGTGGCCCAGCCGTCGCTATGGCGGCAGGTCAAGGCGCTAGAGGCGGAGTTGGGCGTGACACTCTTCGAGCGCTCCGGGCGGGGGGTGAAGATCACCAGCGCAGGTTCGCAACTGCTCCCCCGCGCCGATCAGCTGCTTGCACAGGCGGAGGCGATCCGAGTGCTGAGCAGCGAGCTGACACAGGGTCGCGCCGGTGTGGTGACGGTCGCCTGCGCCTACCCCCACGTACCCCGCTTCCTCGCGCCACTCATCGGTCGCTTCCGCGAGACGCATCCGGGTGTCCACGTCGCCGTGCACGAATCAGCCGGGCTGCCGCCCGTGGAGCAGGTCCTCTCCGGCGACGTCGATTTCGTAACCGCCCTGCCGCGAACCGATGAAGGACTGGCCGGTGGGCGACTGGGGGACGCGGGGATCGTCGTCGTCACCTCCGAGGATCACCCCTGGCGGCACCGGACTCAGATCCCGGTGTCGGACCTGGCAGGAGTGCCGGTCATCATCGGCGGGCCCCTCAGCCTGACCCGACGCCTGCTGGAGCCCGCCCTGCGGGCCAGCGGATTCACGCTGAACATCGCCCTCGAATCGGGGAACACCACCACGCTCATCGCGATGGCGCGCGCTGGCCTGGGAGTCGCCGTCCTGGCCGACGACAACCTCGCTGGGGACCCGGTCGCGACCTGGCCGGTCCTCGTGGACGAGCGCTACCCCATGACCACCCCGATCTGGATCTACTGGGCCCGGGGTCGGTCCCTCGCTCCCCCGGTCCGGGCCTTCGTTCGCCACGTTCAGGGCGCAGAGATCTGCGAGGACTGAGACCCGACGTCGCCGACCTGCAGCACCCGAAGAGCCGGCGGGTCTGCTCTCGAACCCGTCGAGCGGCCACGCCCGGCGGTACCTCATGTGAGGTGAGCCGGGAGCCCGGCCATCCCGCCCGCATCGGTGTGGCTCCGCCGACGGCCTTCGATTCACCTCACGCCAGCGGAGGCGGCGCTCGGCCAGGGCGAGCCTGGCCGGGAGGGCGCCGGACTCGGGTGACGACCCAGCCTCGGATGTGCAGCCCAGTCACTGACGCCGTCGACGTGGCCGGCCTGCTCGGTCTCCGGCGCAGACGACACCCCGCCCCCTGATGTGGCAGGTCCGAACTGTGAGCGAGCAATGCTGAAACTGGATAATTTCAATCCGAATTATTCTATAGACATGAGTGTGACCGCCGCCATAACGTCCTGCTGCACACCGCACGACGGCGCTCTGCGGCTGGTATGGGCCCACGACTTTGTCCGGCGACGTCACCTACGCACAGGAGCGCAGACCCGGGACCAGGCGCCGACCGACTGATGAAGGGCAGCAACTCAGCACAGCCCTACAACTACTTCGAGCAGCGGTACGTCCGCATTCTCAACGAGAGGAAGCCATCGTGACGAGCGTCGGTGAGCTGCGGGGGTTAGTGGACTGGCAGAACGGCCTTGTCGCGCCCGCGATCCACTTCGATGAAGACCTGTACCGCCTCGAAGCAGACCGCGTCTTCAGCCGAGCCTGGCTGGTGGTCGGTCACGAGGACATGGTCCGCAAGCCCGGGGACTACATCACGAACTACATGGGCGAGGTGCCCGTCATCGTGGTACGGGACGCCGCGGGACAGATCCGTGTGCTGGTGAACAAGTGCGCACACCGCGGTAACCAGGTGTGCCTGTTCGACCGCGGCAACGTCAAGGGGTTCACCTGCTCTTACCACGGGTGGAGCTTCGGGCTCGACGGAACGCTGACCGGTGCACCGATGGAGCAGATGCTCTACCGGGGGCAGCTGGACAAGACGGCCTGGGGCCTGGAGGAGGCCGCCAAGATTGCGAACTTCCACGGGTTGCTCCTCGCCTCCTTCGACCCCGACGCTCCCGAGCTGCACGAGTGGCTCGGCGAGGACGTGCGCTGGTGGCTGGAGAACTTCGTTCTCGGCACCCCTCTCGGAGGGCTGGAGGCGTTGCCCGGATGGCACCGGTATCGCTCACCCGGGAACTGGAAGCTCATTTCCGAGAACTTCATCGGCGACGACTACCACGTGTACTCCGCGACGCATGTCGCGTGGCTGGGGATCATGCAGGAGTTCAAGGAGAAGGGCATCACGATCCCGATCACCAGTTACCCCGGTTACGCGGAGCCGCCGATGTACGAGGCCAGCAGCGGCTACGGCCGGGGCTGCCCGATGGGCATGGGCATGGTTCTCGCCGACAACGACTCGATGTACCACCGCGATCTCGCCGAGGCCAAGGAACTCGGCCCGGAGGCGGTCGAGTGGGTGGAGTACCGGCAGCAGAAGCTCCTCGAGGTGGTCAAGGACCGGCCCGTCAAGCCCTACAGCTTCATGAACGGGCTGCTGTTCCCCAACATGGGGCTCATGGGGTTCTTCTCCCCGATGCTGGGACGGCACTTCCAGATGTTCCACCCGCGTGGGCCCCTCGAGCACGAATGCTGGCAGTGGACCATGGTGGAGCGAGAGGCCCCGCAAGTGGTCAAAGACCTCGCGATCCAGCGGGTGTACCAGGGCCAGCACATGGCGGGCCTCATCGCCCCGGACGACGTCGAAAACCTCGAACGCATGGTCGAGGCCGGCCGTGCCGAGCGAAATTGGCAGCGCCCCTTCCACTACGGCCTGCAGGCCGGCCACGAGGACGAGGGTCCACAGGGGCTGCCGGGAAACCTCGGCCCCAACCCGAGCGAGGTCAACCAGCGCCAGTTCTACCGGTTCTGGCTCGAGCTGATGGAACGGAACTAGCGATGACGATCGGCTGGGAGCAGAAGCGAGAGCTCGAGGACTTCCTGTACCGGGAGGCGCACATCCTCGACGAACACCGCCTCGAAGACTGGCTGGACCTGTTCACCGAGGACGCCGAGTACCTGGTCCCCCTCCGGGAGTACGTGCAAGGAGACGTGGCTCCGGCCGGCCACCCCGTCATCAAGGACGACAAGGCGATGCTGACGGCGCGGGTCCGCAAGGACGCCACCGGCTACTCCCACGTGGAGACCCCGGTTTCGATGACCTGCCACCTGATAAGCAACATCGTGGTGGACGAGGGCCCCACCCCGGACGAGGTCGAGGTGCTGAGCGCGTTCACCGTGCGCCAGGCCCGGAAGCTGCGCGACGAGGCGTGGTGGGCAGGCCGGCGCCACGACCGAATGCGGCGTGTGAACGGTGGTTGGAAGATCGCGCGGCGTGAGGTGCATCTCGACGCGACGGTGCTGCCGCGAGGCATCGCCATCTTCTTCTGACCCGCTCACCGGGATCGGTGCCGGCCGGCTCACCAGTGGCTCCATCGACCAAAGGAACACGCAGGTGGCAGAAAACGGAGTAGAGAGCCCGCAGGACCAGCCGGCCCGTCGAACCGTCGCCCCCAGGCACAGCCACATCGCCGACCGAATGGTCGTCGCACGTGCGGCCGGGGAGCAGAACAAGTGAGGACCGGACCAACTTCAGTGGCTGCCCTGACCGAGGAAGGCACGAGTACCTACGCGCAGGCCGGGGCCTACCGGATGCACTACCACGAGGCAGGGCACGGACCCGCCGTTGTCATGCTGCACGGCGGGGGTCCGGGCGCGACGGCGTGGTCCAACTTCAGCCACAACATCGGGCCCTTCGCCGAGCGCCACCGCACCGTGCTGGTCGACATGCTCGGCTTCGGCCGCTCCGACTCAGTGGTGTTCGACAGCGAACCCGCCACCACGGTGCGGGCTCGTGCGCTGCGCGACCTGCTGGACACCCTCGGCATCGAGCGAGCCAGTTTCGTCGGCAACTCCATGGGCGGCACCACGGCGATGGCCTTCGCGGTCGACTACCCGGAGCGCACGGAGCGGCTCGTCCTCATGGGCGCCGCAGGGATGACACGCACCCTGATCGTGCCGCAGCCGACAGAGGGGCACCGACGCCTCGCCGAGGCCAGCGCCGACCCCAGCGTCGAAACCATGCAGGAACTCGTCAACACCATGCTCTACGACCCGAGCATCGTGAGCCGGGAAATGATCGAGGCCCGGGCGCAGGCGGCGCGGAACGAGTCCCATCGCGACGCCGCAGCACGCTCGACGGCGCTGTGGCGCGACCAGGCCGAAGAGCTCGCCCGCATCCGGGCGAGAACCCTCATCATCTGGGGACGCGAGGACCGTGTGAATCCACTCGAGATCGGTCTGCAGCTCCTGCGAGACATCCCCGGCTCCCGCCTGCTCGTCTTCCGCGAGTGCGGGCACTGGGCGCAGATCGAGCACGCGGCAGAATTCAACCGCGTCGCCCTGGAATTTCTCGCAGCAGCGTGACCGAAAGGTGGAGTGCAGTGGGCGAGACTACCTTCCAGCCCCGATCCCGATGGGTTGTGGTGCCACAGGTGCGCTCCATGCGAGAGACTGTCTACGGCATCCGGACCCGTTACGTCGAGGCGGGCGAGGGCGAACCGGTGGTGCTGGTGCATGGTGGTGGCCCCGGGGCGTCCGGCGCCAGCGGATGGGCGCGGATCCTGCCCCTGCTGGCACGGCACTTCCACGTGCTGGCCATCGACCTCATCGGCTCCGGTCACACCGACAAGCCACTGGTCGACTACTCGTTCCAGACCCTCGTCGACCACGTGGCGGGATTCGTGGACGCGCTCGGCCTGACGCAGGTGAGGCTCGTCGGCAACTCCCAGGGCGCCTACGTCGCGATGCGCTATGCCCTGGACCATCCCGCCCGGGTCAACCAGGTAGGGACGATCGCGACGGCGACCCTCGCGACTGCGGTCGGCCTGCGCGACGACGGGCGGGCGGTGCCGCTGCCGGCCTTCGACGGCACCCGAGCGTCCCTCGTCGCCTTCATGCAGGCCATCGTCAACGACCGGGCGAAGCTCACCGACGAGCTGATCGACGCGCGGTTCCGGTCGGCGTCACTGCCCGGGCATCGGGAGATGCTGGACTCTCTGTGGAACTACCGCAAACTCGTGACCGAGGACCCCGACCAGCAGCAGGTGTTCGAGGTACGGGAGCGGCTGACAAAACTCACCGTGCCGTGGTGTGTCATCTGGGGCGCCGATGACCGCACGGCCCCCGTGGAGACCCTCGGCGCGGGCCTACGCGAGCTCTACCCGCGGGTGCCGTTCCACGTGGTGGAGGGCGCAGGCCACCAGGCCCAGACCGACCAGCCGCAGGCGGTCTACGAGCTGCTCATGAACTTCTTCGTGCGCACCGCAGCCTCCGCCGGCTGACACGTCGGAGGTGTACAGCTATGGGAACGATCGTTGCGGGCCTGGCGTCCTCGCATGCGTTCGCGTTCATGGAACCCGAGCACTGGGACGAGTTCCGGGAGCGCAACCGGCAGATGCTGTTCCAGCGCAGCGGGATCCTGCCGCCGGTGCAGGACGGAGTTCACCACGAGAGTCTCGCGGAGAACCGGGAGCGGTTCTCCATGATCCGGGGCGGGTTAGACCAGTTGCGCGCGGTGCTGACCCTGCGGCAGCCGGATGCGATGGTCGTCATCGGGGACGACCAGGACGAGAACTTCACCGCCGCGAATGTGCCGCAGCTGGCCGTGCACGTCGGCTCTGCGTTCCAGCTGGGCAGCCCGCTGGTCGGGTCGCGCGCGACGTACCGGGTCCATCGCGAGCTCGCGATGTCGCTTCTCGAGCAGGGCGTCGACGAGGGATTCGACATCGCGTCGGTGGGTTCGTTTCCCGGCGGTGAGCTCAGATCGCACGCGCACGCCCAGGTGCTCGCGCACGTGGCTCCCGAAGCCGACATCCCGGTGGTCCTGGTGTTCATCAACGCCATCCACCACCCTGCGATCACCCCGCGGCGGTGCGCGGAGTTCGGCCAGCTGCTAGCCCGCGTGGTGCGGCGTCGCCCAGAAGGCGAACGGGTGGCGGTCTACGCTTCGGGTGGCTGGTCGCACTTCACGGCGGGCTACCCGTGGGCGGCCTACCAGGGCCCGCACACCCACGGCGCGATCGACTCCGCCTTCGACCGTGAGGTGCTCCACCTGCTGGAGACCGGCGAGGGGCGCAAGCTCGCCGAACTGACCGCCGCCGACCTCCTCGAGCACGGCGAGATCGAACTGCGAGCCTGGATCGCCCTGGTCGGCGCCCTCGACAGCCGGCCGGCGGACTTCATCGTGTACGAGCCATTCTACCGGGCGCTCATGGGGATGGCCGTCGCGGCGTGGACACCGCGGATGGGGAATTGAGGGAGTTCATGGCATCGGTGCTCGAGGTGTGCGTGTGCACGGTGGAGGACGTCCCCTCCGGTGAGGGGATCCGCGTCGACTTGGCGGACCTGCCCGAGCCGGTGGCGGTGTTCAACGACGCGGGCCGGTTCTACGCACTGAGCGACATGTGCAGTCACGCCGAGGCATCGCTGGCCGACGGCTGGATAGAGGACTGTCAGGTGGAGTGTCCGCTGCATTCCGCGCGCTTCGACCTCCTCACGGGCAAGGCCTGCTCGCTGCCCGCGATCCTGCCGGTCCGCGCCTACCCGGTGACCATGACAGACGGCAAGGTCTACGTGAGCGTGCCGACCGTCGGAGGTACGTGATGCTCGTCCTGGGGCTCGCCACGTCGCACGCGCCCACCATGCTGGTACCGGTCGAGCAGTGGTCGCTGCTCTACGAGATGCTCGTCGACGGCGTCCCGCAGCCACCCTCCGCAGCCGCGGAGACACCGGCGACGAACGCCGCTGCCAAGCAACGCATCGACGATGGCCTGGCCAGGCTGCGACAAGTGCTCGCAGACGCACGGCCCGACGCCCTCGTGATCATCGGAGACGACCAGGACGAGGTCTTCGGGCCGGCGTTCAACCCGACACTCGCCGTCCTCTGTGCGGATGAGGTCAGCGGGAATACCCTGCCGCGACTGCGCAACCTCACCGCCACCGACCAGCGCGTCCACCTCAAGGGCCACAGCGAGCTCGCGCGGCACCTCGCCGCGGGTCTCGTAGAACGCGGCTTCGACCCAGCGGTGATCTCCGAGCTCCGGCCGCTGAGCAGGCCGGATGAGGGGATCGGACACGCGTTCACGCGTCCGGCACACGCCCTGGGCATCGCGGATCTCGACATCCGGGTCGTGCCGGTCTTCCTCAACGCCTACCGCGACCCCCTTCCGACCGGGCAACGTTGCTACGCGCTGGGCCAGGCGATCCGCGAGATCGCGGACGGCAGGCCAGAGCGGATCGCCGTATGCGCGTCCGGTGGACTCTCGCACGACCCAAGGGGCCCGCGGGCAGGCTGGATCGACCAGCGGCTGGACACCTGGGTTCTGAGCTGCATCGCCCAGGGCCGCGCCGAGAAGCTCACCCAGCTCTTCACCGTCGACTCCGACACGCTGCGAGGCGGGACCGGCGAGATCCGCTCCTGGATCACCGTGGCCGGGGCATTCGCCGGCCAGGCCGGCACCGTCGTGGACTACATCCCGCTCCACCATGCGGTCACGGGCCTCGGGCTCGCCCACTGGCACCCGAGCGCGTAGCCCACGGCGAGTCAACGCCGTGCTCGCGAGCTGGACGGCTTGGAAGTCGGCGGTCGGCCTACCGAAGGTGCTGGCTACTCGGCGTACCGCCCCGCGGCGTCGTAGGCGTCCTGGGTGATCTCGATGCCTCGCCCGGCGATGTTGAGGCGTTCGATCTCCAACAATGGCCTGCGAAGACCGGCCCACTCGGTCTCGATCACCACCTGCCCGTACATGAAAACTCCGGCTTCGGCCCAGTACGTCCGGTCGTGGGCCAAGCTTTTCGGGTCAGCGCTCGCAGCCGACCGTTGACAACAGCTCGAGGCCGCCATAGCCTGTAAACCACAATTTACTTCAGCCTCAACCGAGGTCGCCATGGACGCGGGCAGCGCCGCCTTATCGCCAGACGATCGATTTCATCAGCGGCTGACCGGAGAATCAGCTCGAACCAATTCGGCCAGCCGGACGCTTGCCGTGCTAAGCGCATTCGATCAATCTCGCGCCGTGCTTGGCGTGAGTGAAGTCGCTTCTCATGCGCGCGTGCCGAAATCTACTGCACATCGATTACTTGCTGTTCTCATCGATCACGGATACGTGAAGAGAGATGGCAACCGGTATCGACTGGACGAGCACGTCTTCGAATTGGGGTCGCGTGCGCTGCGCCCCCAAGGACTGCGCGAACGGGCAGTTCCGTTCATGGCCGAACTGCACCATCAGACCCTCGAGACCGTGCATCTGGCCGTACTCCACGACGGTCACGTGCTGTACCTGGAGAAGATCTTCGGGCACCGCGCCCCGCCATGCCCGACCGTCGTCGGGGGACGCAACCCCGCACACAGCACGGCGCTCGGCAAGGCGATTCTGTCGCAGTCGGCCCCGGACGCGGTGGCACGCGTCGTGACCGGGGAACTGGCCCGCCTCACCACGCACACCATAACCAACCGCGAGGCGCTGTGTCGGAGCCTGGACCGGGCACGGGACGAGGGCGTGGCGCTGGACCTCGAGGAGTCCCGGCTGGGCCTGGCCTGTGTTGCGGCACCCATCGTTGATTCCCACACCGGCGAAGCGGTCGCCGCCCTGTCGATCAGCTCACCCACCTCGCGGTTCGACGAGCGGCGCCTCGCGGCTCGGCTCCGCAAGGTGGCCGACGCGCTGTCGCGCATCTGCTCATGAGTGAGCGATGGCTGCTGCGGAGGTGCTTGCTCAGACCGGCACCTTTCGCAGGTCCACCCCCACGTCCCGCAGGGCGTCCGGTTCGACCTCTGCCCGCCATTCGATCAGCCGCATTGCGCCGCGCACGTCCCGCGGCCGGTTCACCGCCAGCGCGGCACGGAGGATCCCGTCGCGTAGGAAGAACGCGCTGAAGTTCAGGCCGTCGACGTCGCCTCGCCACACGATGTCGTCCCCGGGTAGGGGGTGACCGGCCATCTGGAGGTTGAGGTCGTACTGGTCAGACCAGAACCACGGCACCTCGGCGAAAGGTTGGCGACGCCCCAGCATCGATCCGGCGGCCGCGACGGCCTGATTCTGGGCGTTCTGCCAGTGCTCGAGCCGGACCCGCTCGCCCACGATCGGGTTGGGGTGGTTGGCGACGTCACCGGCCGCGTAGACCCCGTCCAGCGAGGTCGCGCAGAACTCGTCGACGAGTATGCCGTCGCCGACCCGGGCGCCCGCCATCCCCGCGAGCTCGACCGCCGGGTCGATGCCGATGCCGACCACCACCACGTCGGTCTCGACGATGCTGCCGTCGGTGGTGACCACCTGGCGTACCCGCCCGTCGCCGAGGATTCGCTGCACCCCGGTGCCCAGGCGCAGGTCGATGCCGTGTTCCCGGTGGACGGCGGCGAAGATCTTCCCGAGGGCCGGCCCGAGCACGCGTTGCAAGGGGAGCTGGGCGATCTCCAGCAGCGTCACCTGACAGCCCAGGGCGTGTGCGGCCGCAGCCACCTCGGCCCCGACGAACCCGGACCCGACAACCGTCAGCCGGGCACCGGGCACGAGGCGCCGGCGGATCGCCAGCGCGTCGTCGATCGAGCGCAGGTAGTGCACTCCCGCGAGGTCGTGGCCCTCGACCCGGAGTCGGCGGACCCGTCCACCGGTGCACAGCAGCACCTTGTCCGCCTTGATCCGCTCCCCGCCATCGATCTCGATGGCCTGCTCGGCCGTCAGTAGACGGCGCGCCCGGACCCCGAGGCGGAGCTCGATGTCGTGTTCGGCCCACGACGCGGGGTCCGCGATCTGCAGGTCGTCCGCGCTCTGCGTACCCAGCAGCACCTCCTTGGACAGCGGCGGGCGCTCATAGGGCGGGTGCGGCTCGGCGCCGACCAGCACCACGCGCCCCCCGAAGCCCTCCCGGCGCAACGTCTGCGCCGCCCGGCCCCCGGCGAGGTTGGCGCCGACGATCACGAATGTCGACTGCATCGCTTCGGCCTCCGTTCCGCTGCACCGGTCTGCAAGTCTCGCCGGTCGAGACAGCGCCCGGTCGGATCCTGTTCCATTCCCTGGCACGCGATTCGTTCCACGGGACGGCACAGCAGGCCCCTCACGATGACCGCCGCCGGTGAAACTGAGTTCATCGTGCGATACGACCGGTGAGGCGGACGATGGACGAAGACCCAACCATCGGGATGGAATCGACCTGTCCGACATGGTGCGTCATGCACGGCTCTTCAAACCACAGCGCGCTATGGCACGTCAGCGAGGCCCACCTGCTCGAACTAGGCCGATCCGCCGAACCGCGACGCAAGGAGTCGCTGGACGTGCGAGCGGCGCAATACCTCTCGGACGACTCGGACGGCGCCACATGGGAGCCGGCGGTCGAGCTCGCACATCATGTCGGGAATCGATACCGCGTTATTCAGTTGACCCCGGCTGATGCCCGACGGATCGCGGAGTTGCTGTCGCACGCCGCCGATGACGTGGATACCCATGGGTCGTAGCCGACCGGGCCGCCCCGCAGTGGTCGCCGACTATGCTGATCGACGTGGTGCCCTTGCCCGTTCGATGCGAGTGCCGGTGAAAGCACTCGATCCCGCGCCAGGGGCCGCGGGCGCCGGCTGCGATGACGTGGGCCTCGGGGAGCGACCCGCTCGGCCGCGTCGCAAGAAGTGTGCCGAGCAGACGCAGCGGGACATCCTCGTGGCAGCGGGCCGGCGGTTCGCCCGAGCCGGCTACGCGGCGGTCACTCTCAAGGACATCGCCGCCGATGTGGGGGTGACCGCCCCGCTCCTGGTGCGCTACTTCGGCTCGAAACGCGATCTGTTCCGCGAGGTGGCGCAAGCCGAGCCCGATCCGACGATCGACACCGCGGATCTGGAGGGCCCCCTGGAGACGTTGGGTCGTCGGCTGGCGCGCCTGCTCGTGACGTACTGGTTGGACCCCAATGTCAGGTTCCCGGCGATCGCGCTGGTGCGGTCGCTGGACGTCGAGGAGGCGAAGTCGCTGTTCGCCGAGGAGATGAACCGGCGCCTGGTCGATCCATTGGCCGCCGTCCTCCCTGGCTCGGACGCCCGGTTGCGGGCACGGCTCATCGCCGCCCAGGTGGTCGGTGCCGGCCTGTTTGCCCTCGGCGTGCTCCTCGAACCCGACGCGGGTCCCCCGGCAGCGGACGAGGTTGAGGACATCGTCGCCTTGATGGGCGCTTCGCTGCAGGCCTTTATCACACCCGAGCGAAGATGACCGAGTGGCGCAGAAGGGCTCGCCCAGCAGCGGGGCCCTGCGTCCCGGGCTACGCCGCTACGGCGAGTCCTCCTGCAGGCCGGTCATCGCCGCCTCCATTCCTCGCCGCCCGCTGATCTCGATCCCCGTCGCAGTTGTGCGCCGACCCGGCTCCCAGAGCGCGTCACGGGGCAATGCCTCGATCGAGGTGCCGAAGGCCCATACGTCGGCACTACCGATGGTCGTATCGAGGCGGCCGAACATGGAGAGCATCTCGGCGCCGGCCCGCTCACTGCCGGCGACGCAGGTGGCGCCGCCCCCGACCACGACGAACTGGTCGCCGACGTCGTCGGTGAGCGTCCTGTGGTCTCAGATGTCGATGAATACGGCGTCGTCCTCAACCCGCACTGGGTAGGTCGCGATGGGCTGGGTCGCCGGCAGGGTGAGCGCCCGACCGGTGCGCAGGCAGAACTTCGCGAAGTGCCAGGCGCACTCCACCTCCGTGCCGTCGATGTAGCCGTCGGCCAGCGACGACTCTGCATGCGTGCACGTGTCCGCGGTGGCCAGGAATTCGCCGCCGACGTTGAACACCGCCACCGGCGGGTCGACGTCGACCGTGATCGCCTCGCCCGGCTCGACATCCCCGACGCCGCATGCTCTTATCCACGCCATTTGTCGACTATCTCCGTTCCCGTTCGATCGCCGCGATTGCTCCGGTTGCTCAGAAGAAGGCACTAAGGTTCTTCGACAGGATGGTGGCCTGGTCGATCAGGATCGTCCGGCGGCCGATCTGCCAGGCCCCACGACGGATCCGGCGCAACAGGTCGTTCCGCTTGCCGGCCCAGATGTCGAACTCCGTGTTCCCGCGGCTGCGGTAGGTGAGGAAATAGGACTCGACCTCGTACTCGTCGGCCGCGTCACCGGGTCGCACGAAGACGTTGGTGACGAGACGGCGGATCCTCGGCCCAGGCCATGCCGGTATTCATGCGGAACACCCGCTGCCCGAGCGACCGCTTGTCCTCGTCGAAGTTGGCGATCTCGCCGGGCCTGGCGACCTCTTTGTCCATCTCCCGCAGTAGGCGGTTGTAGCGCGCGGGCATCCAGTAGTGGACGTCGTCGCTGAACAGGTCGTACCACTCGCTGAACCGGCGTTCGTCGAGTAGCCGGGCCTCGAAGAAGAGGAACTGCTCCACTTCCCGCTGGGTCTCCGGATCAACCGCCAGGCCGAAGGTGGGAATGCCCGTCCCCAGGGCTGGGTCGATCGACATCGTCTCGCTCCCTGCATCTCGAATCACGCCGCGTGGGCGTACCCGGGCGCCGGAATGTGGCCGGCGCTGCAGGCGCGGGTAGGGCGGGCGCTCGGGATCGGGTGGTCCGGCCGGTCCGCTGACGATCGCGTCCACGGCGCGCTTGTCCTCCGCACTCAGGTGCCAGCCGGCGGCGACCACGTTGGCCTCGAGTTGCGCCGGGTTGCTGACGCCGGTGATGACCGACCCGACCAGCGGGTTCGCCAGCAGCCAGGCGATGGCCAGCTCGCCGACCGTGTGTCCCCGGTCGCGAGCGAACCGCTCGAGCTCGCCGAGCAGCGCGTAGTTACTCTCAGTGCTCATCGCGGTGACGATGCCGCTGCCGGCGGCCCCGCGGGTACCGGGCGGCGGGGGTGGCCGCGGCGGTACTTCCCGGTGAGGAAGCCGCCGCCCAGCGGGTGGTACGGCAGTATGCCAAGCCCGTATGCGGCGCAGAACGACGCGACCTCCTGCTCCGTCTGGCGGGCGAGCAGGTGATAGTAGTTCTGCACCGACACGAACGTCGCCGTGCCGAGTTCCCGCGCCGTGTGGGCGGCCTCGGCCAGCCGCCAGGACGCGTAGTTGCACGTGCCGATGGCCAGTACCTTGCCGGCGGCGACCAGCCGGTCGAGAGCGGTCAGGATCTCCTCGGCGCGCCCCGGGTTCGGGCATGTGCAGCTGGTAGAGGTCAATCCGGTCCGTGCCGAGCTTGCGTAGGCTCTCCTCGGCGTGCGCGGCGATCCGACCCGTAACCGACCCGCCGTCGAGACCGACGAGGTTGAACTTCGTCGCGATGACGACGTCGTCCCGGCGCCGGCCCAGGACGCGGCCGAGGAACTCCTCGGACTGCCCTTGCCCGTACACGATCGCCGTGTCGACGAAGTTCACCCCGAGGTCGAGAGCCGCGTGCACGACCCGGCGGGTCTGCTGCTCGTCCAGTCTCGGTGGCCCGAACGTGTTGCCGCCCAGCCCCACGGCGGAGATCTGCAGGTCCGACGTACCGAGCCGGCGGCAGGCGAGGCCGATCGCAGTAGTCATGTACGCGCTCCTCGCCACGGCCTAGGCCAGCGGCGCCACGACGGGCGCCTCGGCCGGGAAGTGCTCGCTTTCCATCAGCTGCACGTACCGCCGGTAGAAGCCGCGCGCCGCCATCTCACCCATCACGAAACCGATGCGCCCGGGGTAGTCCGGGTCGTCAGTGCGCTCGTGCCCGAGCCCCATCTGGTAGTTGAAGGCGTACCGCCGCTGGACGGCCCCGCGCAGCACGTTCTGGATCTCGCCCCAGTTCTCGCCGTCGTCCTGCTCCAGCAGCCCGCTGGGGGAGAACGTCCGGACGGTGTGTAGCCGCTGCGCCTCTTTCACCTCCGCCGGCATGTCCCTGTCGACGAAGATCCACGCGAAGACCTCCATCTCCCCCGGCCCCCGGGGGTGCCACACCCGGACGGTGTTCGTCGTCGGCAGGTAGGAGAACGTGGGGAACACCGTCGCGTGCGCGCTCATCGGGCCCTTGACCCGCGCCTCGCCGAGGCGCTCGCTCAGCTCGGCCCAGCGTTGCTGGTAGTAGAGCTTGAGCGGGAGCGGCATTCCCGACCGGAATCCCTGGCCGGCGTCGGTGAAGAACCCGGTTCCGTGCCCCAGCGCCGAGCTGAACTGCCGTCTGTCCGGCCTGAACGTGTTCTCGATCGCGGCGACCTCGGCCTCGGTCAGGTCCTCGTTGTGGGCCAGTGCCATCGTGGCCGAGGCATGGCTGATCGGGGCGTGGTACATGTCGCTGGCGAACTGCTCGGCCGCGAGCTTCCAGTTGCCCTTGAAGATCCACTTGTGGACGCCGCCGATGACCTCCATGCCGGCCTCGGTCCGGTCGAACATCGCATCGAGGTAAAAGCGCATGTCGCCGAGGTAGTCCGGCAGCGACGGGACCGACGGCTCCCAGGAGCCGAACACCAGGCCCTTGTAGATCTCGAGCCGCGGGACGCGCGGCAGGCCCCAGTCCCGCAGCGGCAGCTCACCGTAGTAGGCGTCGTCGTAGTTCGGCACGTTGACCAGCGCGCCGTCCACCCCGTACGCCCAGCCGTGGTAGGTACAGGCGAACCCCTTGGTGTTACCCATGTCGGCCCGGCACACCTTCATGCCCCGGTGCCGGCAGCTATTCAGGAATGCGACGACGGATCCGTCCTTCTGCCGGACCACCAGCACCGGGTCCTCGCCCATGTTGGTCGAGAAGAAGTCACCGGGCTTCGGAATCTGCGAGTCGTGGCAGAGGAACAGCCAGCACCGGGCGAAGATCCGCTCGAGCTCCTGCTGGTAGATGCCCTCGTCGGAGAAGATCCGCCGGTCGATCAGCCCCTCCTCCGGCCGGGCCAGCGAACCGATCGTTCCGGTGGCCACGGGCCCGTTGCGGGCGGTCCCGTCGCCGTTGTACGTCATCGCCGTCCCTCACCCTGGCCCGGCTTGATGAAGTCGATCAGGACCTGGTCGTGCTCCTCAGGCTTCTCCCACTGCGGCCAGTGCGCGGCGTCGGCCATGTTGTAGAACTTGGCGCCCGGGATGAGCCCCGCCACGTACTCGCCGTAGTCCGGCCCCTGGCCCGGGTTGTGCTCGGTCCAGAAAATGAGGGCCTCGGGGCGGAACTTCTGGACGTCCTCTTCCTCCCACCGCGGCGTCCACCGCCACTCCTTGCCGATCCAGTACACCTTCTGCATCGACTCGTAAATCTCGGGGAAGGAGTAGAGCCGCAGCCGGATCTCCACCATTTCGTCGGTCATGCGATCCGGGCTGGCGACCAGCCATTCCATCCGCTGCCGAACGGTCGCGAACGCCGGACTCACCACCGACCGGACCGACAGATCTTGCAGCGCGGACCCGCCGCCCGGCTGCTCCCGGAAGTCGGTCTTCTTCAGATTCACCAACCCGAAGCCGGTGTTCATGACGAGCCTCCCGCACATCTGCGGGTACTTCATGCCGAACTCGAAGGTGATCATCGCCCCCATCGACTCACCCTCGATGTGCGCCCACGTGTGGCCCAGCGCGTCGATCAGGTCTGCGAGCGCGTCCACCTGCAGGTCCCACCGCTGCTCGTCGCTGTAGGGCTCCTTGTCGGTGAAGCCGTGATATAGCGCGTCGATGGCATAGACGTGGAACCCGTTGGCCGCAAGGTTGTGCATGTTGCGGGCGTAGGTTTCGGCGTGCCCCCCGATGCCGTGGATCAGGATCAGCGGCTCGCCGTCTCCACATTCGATGACCCGGTGCCGCCAACGCTTTCCCTGAACGATCCTGATCTGCGTGCCGAGCAGTTCCGTCGCGACGGACCGCCACTCATCGAGCGGCTTGCACGTAACTCTCTTCGACAGCTTCAGGATCTCCATGCGAAGAAGAGAAGCCCAACCCGGGGGGCCGCCGGAACCATGTTGTTCCAACCGGTGGAACCCTCCGGCTGCGCCAGACCCGCGCCGACGGCGCAGCGGATCGGTTCCGTTCGATGGAACATCCCGCTGGGCCGCTTGTGTCCCCGATCACAGGATTGACCCGCGCGCCCATCGGCGACCTGCGCGGGCAGGCTGATCATGTTCCCCACCCGGCTCGGAGGGTGCGTTGTCCGCAGCCGGATCAGGGAGAACCTCATGGCCATCGCGGCCGAGAAGTTGCGCCAGCTCGTCTCCAACTGCAGACGCCGTCGGGGTTCGACCGGGGGTACGGCTGCTACGGCCGCCGCATCGACGACGAGGGGGCGATGAGCCACTACACCGCCCCGGCTTCTGGGGCCATCAGCGACTGCGCCCGCTCCCCTTCCCGGATGAGTCCCGATCACGCCGTAGGAGGTCGGCCGGCGAGGCGGCGCCGACGACCTTCAGCGACGGGAGCGACGTTCCACCACCGGCCGGGCCGAAAGGAATGAGAGGTACATGCGGTATCAAGTGTTGAGTTCCATGGGTACGAGCGTCTCGCGTGTATGCATCGGCACCGCGACGTTCGGCGTCGCGCCGCTCGCCGAGGACGTCGGCAAGCTGGTCCACCAGGCACTGGACGCCGGGGTCAACTTCATCGACACGGCGAACTCCTACGGGAACCAAGGGCGGTTCGACCGCCCCGGCGTTCCGCCTGCGAACCAGCGTGCTTCCGCTGAGGAGCTCGTCGGCGCCGCGCTCAAGGGTCGCCGGGACGAGGTCGTCCTGGCGACGAAGGTGTCCGAACCGGTGGGCGCCGGGCCCAACGACGGCGGTCTGTTCGGCGGCGGCCTGAGCCGGGTGCACATCATGCGGCAGGTCGAACGCAGCCTCCGCCGGCTCGGCACGGACCACATCGACGTCTACTACGCCCACCACCCCGACCCGCTTACCCGAATCGAGGAGACCCTGCAGACGTTCGAGGACCTCATCCGCCAGGGCAAGATCCGCCACTACGCGCTGTCCACCTACGGCGGTTGGCAGCTGACCGAGGCCGTGCTGCGCGCCGACCAGCTGGGCCTGCGCCGGCCGGTCTGCCACCAGACCCGTTACAACGTCGCGGACCGGTGGGTCGAGACCGACGTACTGCCCGCGTCGCGCCACCTCGGGATCAGCACCACGGTCTTCAGCCCGCTCGCCGGTGGGCTGCTCGCCGGGGTGGGGAGGCAACGGGAGTTCGCCGGCGACACACGCTGGGGCGGCCGGGGCTTCAGCGAGCAGCAGCTTCAGCTGGCCGAGCGGTTCACCAACCTCGCCGAGTCCTGGGGGCACCGTCCCGCGCATGTCGCTCTCGCGTGGCTGCTCGCCCAACCCGGCATCGGCAGCGTCATCATCGGGCCAGAAAGCGTCGAGGAGCTCGAGTCCGCCATGCCGGCCGCTGACCTGGAGCTCGACGAAGCTCAGGTGGCACAGCTCACCGCGCTCGTGCCGAGCCCTCCCGGCTTCTGGGGCTGAGCGCGGTGGCGCATTCCGACAACGGCTCGTTCGAGGCCATGGACACCTAGCGTGCGATCCGAAGCTTCCGCACGGACCCGGTGCCTAGGAAGGTCGTCACGACGCTCATCGAGGCCGCCACGAACGCCTCCGAGCGGCGACAACACCCGGTCGTGGGTGGTCGTCGTCGTGGACGGTCCTGGCGGCCCCCGCCGTTTCCCCGCCTCAGGCCATGATCGCTGGGCGGCGTACGACATGCCCGCCATCAAGGACCTGCTCAGGCTCCCGAGCACCGTGGAGCCCGTGGCCGTGCCCTCGGTCATCCGACCGGCGAGCGGTACGGACCGACAACGCGCCGACCGGTCGCAGAGGTCACCCACTGGAACGGCCGGGAGGGCGAGAAGGCCAACACAGCCGCCCTCACCGACCGCTGAGCACATGCGGCGCAGGGACCCGACCGCGCCGGATCGAGGGCCGGCGCAGCGGGATCGGTTCCGCGACATGGAACGGCCCGCTGGGCGGGCTATGTCGGGAATCACAGGATGGACGTGCGCGCCGACAGCCTGTCGAGCGCACCGGGCTTCAGCGCAGGCGCAGTTCAACTCGCGGCCCGTCTCAGAGGGCGACGGCCGGCCGGCACGGGCGGCGGGCCGATGCCGTGAGCCGGATCAGGGAGGACACCATGGCGATCGCGGCCGAGAAGTTGCACCAGCTCGTCTCTCTCGAACGAGGCGAGATCAACCGCAGCATCTTCAGCGACCCGGAGATCTTCGAACAGGAGATGAAGACGATCTTCGGTCGCAGCTGGTTGTTCCTGTGTCACGAAAGCCAGATCCCCAAGAGGGGCGACTTCTTCGAGGCCCCCATGGGGCGCGACAACGTCCTGGTGGTGCGCCAGAAGGACGGCAGCATCAAGGGCCTGCTCAACACCTGCGCCCACCGCGGCAACGCCGTCTGCCGGGCCGAGGAGGGCAACGCCCGCAACTTCATGTGCACCTACCACGGCTGGACCTACGACATCTCCGGAAAACTCGTCGGTGTCCCCGGCCTGGAGGAGCTCTACCACAACGACCTCGACCTCGCCGCCAACGGCCTGCGCCACGTCGCCCAACTCGACACCTACAAGGGCTTCGTCTTCGCCACCTCCGACCCCCAGGCCCCACCCCTGCACGAGTTCCTCGGCCGCACCGGCCGCCTCGGCCTGGAAATGATCGCCGGCCAAGGCGACATGGAGATCATCCCGGGGATCCAGAAGTTCGTCATCCCCTGCAACTGGAAATTCGCCGTCGACAACCTGTTCGACTGGTACCACCCCCAGATCACCCACCTGTCCGCCTTCCAATCCGGACTCAGCCTCTCGCCGCCCGACCTGACGGGCGGACGCATGAAGACCGACGGCGTGGCGGGTCCCGATGGCTCCGCAATCCAGCTGCCGGGCGGCGTGGTGGGCGGCGACGCCGGTGACCAGCTCGTGTTCATCGACGCATTCGGCCACGCCCTTGCCGGGCCGACGATCGAGGCGTTCGGCGACTTCAACGGGTTGATCGACCACTCCTGGCGCGACACCCCCGAAGCGCGGGAAAACCTCGGTCCTATGGGCCGAAGGTCGATCGGCCACACGAACATCTTCCCGACGCTCTGGATCACCCCCGCGTTCAACCAGATCTCGCTGCGGGTGCCCCGCGGTCCGCAGGAGACCGAGATCTGGTGGTTCACCTTCGTGCCGCGCGAGGCCACCCCGGACGAGCGCGCCATGATCCTCCAGCGGGCCATCCTCACCTTCGGCCCGGGCGGGGCGCTCGAGCAGGAGGACGGCGAGAACTGGGCGCAGAGCACCCTGCAGACTCGCGGCTCGGCCAGCAGCACCATCCCGCAGCTGCTGCAGATGAACCTCGGCCGCGGCAAGGTGATCCACGGCGACGACGACCGGGACCCGCCCTACATCGAGTGCAGCATCAATGAGCACGGCCAGCTGTGGACCTTCGCCTCCTGGGCGGAGTGGCTCTCCGGCGGCGACTGGGACGAGCTGCGTGAGCGCACGACCCCTCCCGACGTGATCTGACCGGCCGACGCGAGGACAGGACGACCATGACCATCGACCAGGACATCGCAGTCGGGAGCGACCGGCTCGCGGAGATGCTGCGGCAGTTCGAGGTGGAGCGCTTCTACACCGACGAAGCGGCACTGCTCGACGCCCACCGCTACGAGGAGTGGGCGCAGCTGTTCAGCGACGACACCCACTACTTCATGCCGATCCGGCGGACCCGTCTGTGGCGTGAGCTGGACAAGGAGTTCACGAAGCCTGGGGAAATCGCCTTCTTCGACGACAACAAGCAGATTCTGCTCGGTCGGGTGGCCAAGCTCGGGAGCGGCACGGCATGGGCGGAGGACCCGCCGTCGCGGACGCGGCACATCGTCACGAACGTGCGGGTCGTCGAGGACCGGGGCGGCGAGCTGGAGGTGCACTCGAACTTCATCCTCTACCGCACCCGCCTGAAGTCGGAGGAGACGACCTGGATCGGATCGCGCCAGGACCTGCTCCGCCACCACGAGGGCTCGTTCCTGATCGCCAGACGCCACATCCTGCTCGAGCAGACGCTCCTGCTGTCGCAGAACCTCAGCAACTTCTTCTGATCCACCGAGCGACCGCTCGCCGCCCGCCGGCTCGGGCGGCGCGCGGCCGGACCCCGGCCGGTTGTGCCCACGGGTGGCGCCGCCATCCCGGCATCGAGGAGACAACATGAAGATCACATCACTCGGCTACCTGCGGGTGGAGTCACCGGATGCGAAGGACTGGGCCACGTTCGGCCCCGAGGTGCTCGGCCTGGCGGTGTCCGAGGATCCGCTCGGCCGGCCGAACACCGTCGCGCTGACCAACGACGACCGGCCCGGCCGGATCGTGATCACCGAGGGGCAGCAGAACCGGCTCCAGTGCGCCGGCTGGGAGCTGCCCAGCGCGGAGGACCTCGCCGACGCCGTCGAGGAGCTGGAGCGGGCCGGCGTCGCGGCGCAACGGGCCACCGCCGAGCAGTGCGAGGCGGCCCGGGTGCGCGACCTGGTCAGCTTCACCGACCCCGCGGGGTTCACCCACGAACTGTTCTACGGTCAGCTGGTCGTGCCCGGATCGTTCAAGCCGGGCCGGGCCATGTCGGGTTTCGTCACCGGCGGCCAGGGATTGGGGCACATCGTGCTCGTCGTCCCGGACCTCGTGCAGTCGCTCGACTTCTACCGCAAGGTCCTGGGGTTCCGGATCAGCGACGAGATCGACATGGGCGGCAACCGGCTGATCTTCTTCCACGTCAACCCGCGCCACCACACCCTGGCGATCATGGCCATCCCCGGCATGCGCGGCCTGCACCACCTGATGCTGCAGGTCGACTCCGTCGACGACGTGGGCAGGGCCCACGACCTGTGCCTCGACCGGAAGATCCCGCTCGCCATGACGCTCGGCCGGCACACGAACGACCGGATGCTGAGCTTCTACCTCCGCTCCCCGAGCGGCTTCGAGATCGAGTACGGCTGGGGCGCACAGACCGTCGACGACGAGGACGACTGGGTGGTGACCCACATGAAGAGCACCAGCATCTGGGGCCACCGGCCGGGTGACGCGCCGGCCCCCGGCTGCGTCGAGCCCATCCAGGGCTGACCCCGGTCCTGACCGCAATGCGTCGGGTCGGCCCGTCCCGCCGCCGGACGGGCCCGGCGCGGCCGCCGCACACCGCATCACCGATCACGAGGAGCCGGAGCACGCCGTGGGCATTCGCAGTGGAGCGCAGTACGTCAAGGGCCTGCAGGACGGCCGGTCGGTCTACGTCAACGGGGAGGTGGTCTCCGACGTGACCGACGACCCGGCCTTCAAGGGGATCATCACGACGATGGCCGGGCTGTACGACGCCCAGCACGACGAACGGTACATCGACACCCTCACCTACGTCTCGCCCACGTCCGGGGAGCGGGTCAGCACCACGCTGCTGCCGGCGCGGACCGCCGAGGAGATGGGCGCCCGGCTGCGCTGCGAGTACCTGCGCACGGACCTGACCTACGGCCTCATGGGCCGCATCCCCGACTTCGTGAACGCCTTCATCCTGGACGCCGCGTACTCCCTGGCGTACATGGGCAAGGACGAGGCCGCCGCCAGGGTCCGGGACTACCTGGAGTTCCTGCGCGCGAACGACCTGTCGACCACGCACGCGCTGATCGACCCGCAGACCGACCGATCGAAGCCGGACGCTCCGCAGGAGGCGGTGCAGATCGTCGACGAGACCTCCGACGGGATCACCGTCCGCGGCGCCCGGCTGCTGTCCACCTTGGCCCCGGTCGCCGAGGAGATCGTGGTGGGACCGTTCGTGCCGCGCCGGCCAGGCGAGGAGAAGTTCGCGCTGGCCTTCGCGATACCGGCGAACACGCCCGGGCTGAAGATCGTGTGCCGTGAGCCGTACGACACCGGCGGCAGCGCCTTCGACCAGCCGCTGACGAGCCGGTTCGAGGAGGGTGACGCCGTCCTCCTCTTCGACGACGTCTTCGTGCCGCGCGAGCGGGTCTTCGTGGGCGGGGACGTGGAGGCCTACAACGGCCTGATCCCGAACGGCCCGGGCTACACCGGGCTGCAGGCCGCCGTCCGCGGTGCCGCGAAGCTGCGCTTCCTCACCGGCCTGGCCGGGGTCGTGGCCCGCGTGAACGGGCGTACCCAGTCGCCCCGCCACCAAGAGGAGATCGGCGAGCTGGTCGCCTACGTCGGCGTGGCCGAAGGGCTGCTGCAAGGGGCCGCGCTGGACGTCGCGCGCCGCATCGAGGCCCGCGAGCGGGCACGGGCCGGCGAGACGCCGGCGCCGCGCCCCGGCGAGCCGGTCGTGGACACCCCGATCGGGCTGTCGGCGACCATGGTGTTCTTCCCCAACGTGCTCGCCCGTGCCGTCGACGTCGTGCGGATGGTCGCCGGCAGCGGCGTCATCGCCATGACCGAGAAGGACTTCCACAACCCCGAGCTCACGGGCCTGCTCGAGCGGTTCATGCACGGGCCCGACGTGCCCGCCGAGGAGCGGCTGCGGGTCATGCGGCTGGCCTGGGACGCGACCGGCGGCCAGTTCGGCAGCCGCCAGGCGCTCTACGAGCGGCTCTACAGCGGCGACCCCATCGGCAACCGCATCAGGTTCTTCGGCCTGCCGAAGCGCAGCGAGTGCGAGGACCTCGTACTGCGGCTCCTCGCTTCGTAGGCACTCGTTCAGGAAGGGGGTAAAGCTGCAATGGCCGACAACGGCAAGAACAACGGCAAGTACGTGGCGACCGGGGGTTTCCGGACGCACTACATCGAGGACGGGTCGGGTGACCCCGTCATCCTGCTGCACGGCGGCGGGGCCGGGGCGGACGGCCGCTCCAACTGGACGACGTGTCTGCCCCACTTCGCGAAGCGCAAGCGCGCGATCGCACCCGACCTGGTCGGCTTCGGACACACCGACAAACCGGATCCGAGCAGGTTCGACTACACCCAGGACGCGCGCAACGAGCAGATCATCGCGTTCATCGAGGCGCTCGGGCTGCAGCGGGTCAGCATCGTCGGCAACTCGATGGGCGGGGCGACCGCGCTGGGCGTCGCCATGCGCCGGCCCGACCTCGTGGAGAACCTGGTCCTGATGGGCAGCGCCGGCCTGGGCGGGGCGCCGAGCCCGGAGCTGGGAGCCATCCTCAACTACGACTTCACCGTCGAGGGCATGCGTCGGATCATCGCGGCACTCGCCAACCCCGGCTTCGTTGCCGGCGAGGACCAGGTCCGCTACCGGTACGAGATCTCCGTGCAGCCGGAGACCCGTGCCGCATACGCCGCGACCATGGCCTGGGTACGCGAGCACGGGCTGGTTTACCCGACCGAGGAGATCGCGAAGGTCACCACCCGCACCCTCGTCGTGCACGGCAAGGACGACCTGGTCGTCCCGCTCGCGAACGCCTACCGGTTTCTCGAACTGCTGGGCGACTCCGCCGGGTACATCCTCCCCAAGTGCCGGCACTGGGCGATGATCGAGTACCCGGAGACGTTCTCGAGCGTCACCCTGGACTTCCTCGACCACTACGGCGCGTCCGATCGATGAGTACGGTCCAGGCGGAGCAGGCCGTGGCTGCAGGCGGCGTCGAGCGCGGCGCCGCTGAGGCCCTCCTGTTCCGCGAGGCGCGCCTGCTCGATGCCGCGGACCACCGCGGATGGCTCGACCTGCTGACCGAGGACGTCGTCTACTGGATTCCCAGCTGGCACTGCGAGTCCGAGCTGGTCGACGACACGAGCCGGGACGTCAGCCTGTTGCTGCTCGACCGTTCCGGCCTCGAGGACTACGCCACCCGCGCGTTGTCCGGCCACGCCCACGTGATGGACCCGCCCGGCCGGACCGACCGGCTCGTCAGCAACGTCATGGTCGACGACCCGGCGCAGGGTGTCGTGCACTGCAAATGGCTGCTGCATCTCTACCGCGGGGGGCGCCAGGAGATCTTCGGTGGGAGCTGCGAATACCGGCTCCGCCGCGAGAACGGGCAGCTGAAGATCGCCTCCAAGAAGGTCGTGCTGACCAACGACGGGATCCGAGCGGGTTTCCTGCCCCTCGTGTAGAGGGCTGTCGACTGCGGAAGGGAAGTGGGCTGTGATCGGTGGACCGTCCCTCGCGGAGCGGATCCGGTCGGTGCTCGTCGATGACGCGGCGGGCCGGCGTTTCCTGCTGCACCGCGACGTCTACACCGACGCCGAGCTCTTCGCGCGGGAGATGGAGGCGTTCTTCGAGACCGGGTGGGTCTACCTGGCACACGAGAGCCAGGTGTCGCAGCCCAACGACTACCAGCGGGTCTGGATCGGGCGCCAGCCCGTGATCCTCGTGCGCACCGAGGACGGAACGCTGCACGGGCTGCTCAACCGGTGCATGCACCGGGGGGCCACGGTGTGCCGCTCGGAGGCAGGGAACTCCGCCCGGTTCCGCTGCTTCTACCACGGCTGGACTTACCGCAACTCCGGGGAGCTGGTCGGCGTGCCCGACCGTGCCGGCTACGCCCCGGACTTCGACCTCGACGGGCTCGCCCTGCGGCGGGTGGCCCGCGTCGAGTCCTACCGGGGCTTCGTCTTCGGCAGCCTCGACCCGGACACGCCGCCGTTGGCCGAGCACCTCGGCAACGCGCGGCCCTATCTGGACGCCATCGTCGGCAAGTACCCCGGCGGCGTCGAGATCGCGCGCGGCACCACGCCGTACGGCTACCAGGGCAACTGGAAACTCCAGGTGGAGAACGCCCTCGACTTCTACCACCTGCCGACCACGCACAAGAGCTTCCTCGACGTCATGAAGGCCAAGGGGGTGCCCGTCCCGTCGAGCCACCGCCTGATGGAAGGCGACAATGCGGTCTACCTCGGCAACGGGCACGGCACGGTGGTCTCGCGCACCTACGACGCCGACGGACACAGCCACGTCGACTCCGAACAGCGCCGCGCACTTGAGGAGCGGTTCGGAGCGGCGGCCGCACCGCTGGCCGGCAGCATCCACCAGCACCTGCTGATCTTTCCCAACCTGGTGATCCTCGAGCACCCGGGTCCACAGATCCGGGTGATCCGCCCGCTGGCGGTGGACCGGACCGAGGTCCGCGGCTACGCGTACTTCCCGAAGGGCGTCCCGGACCACGTGCGACGGGCTCAGCTGCGCGCCTACGAGGTGTTCTACGGGCCCGCCGGGATGGGCACCCCCGACGACATCGAGGCCTTTGATTCGTGCACCGAGGGGTACCGGGCGGGCGCCGCACCCTGGAACGACCTGTCCCGGGGCATGCATCGGGAGGCCACCGACCTCGACCTCGCCGCCATCGGCCCGTTCGAGACGGCCGGGAACATCACCGATGACACCGTCTACCGCGGCCTGTACCGCTGGTGGGTCGGTGCGATGTGCCGCGGGCTCGACGGCGACGCGCTCCGCCGCGCCGATCGTCGTCACACGGACGCGATGACCGGCGCGTGAGCGGATGGAGAGACATGCCCGACGGGGATCCCGGATTCGAGCTCAGGAGCGAGTTCGCGCACGTGTCGATCAGCGTCGACCGGGACGCCAACGGCCCGCGGCTGCGTGTGGTGGACCAACGCAGCGGCGCGGTTCGGTATCTGGATCCGCTCGAAGTGGAGTGCATCGTCCGGATGCCCACCACGGCCCTGGATCGATACCTGCCCTACGAGAGCGGCCGCGATGAGCGACGGAGAGGAGAGCCATGCCCCGCAGCGCGGGCAAGGCGGTAGCGGCCGTCGCGGTCACGCCCGGCCGCACCGAACTCGACGAGTTCGACCTGCCCGACATCGGGCCCGACGACGCGCTGATGATGATCGAGGCCACCGGCCTGTGCGGAACCGACCTGTACTTCTACCACCAGGCCCCCGACATGGTGCGGTTCCCGCTGATCCTCGGCCACGAGCCGGTCGGGCGGGTGGCCCGGATCGGGGATCGCGCCTCCCGGCGCTGGGGGGTCCGGGAGGGGGATCGCATCGTCGTCGAGGAAGTGTTCCCGTGCAGCCGCTGCCGTAGGTGCCGGTACCTCAACTACCACCTGTGCGAGAACGGAGGGCGCTACGGCGCCGTGGCGACCACCGTCGAGCCGGCGCTGTGGGGCGGGTTCAGCGAGTACATGTACCTGCATCCCGACTCGCTCGTGTACCGGGTGTCCGACGACGTGCCCGCCGACCTCGGCCCGCTGTTCATCCCGATCGCAAACGGCATCCGGTGGGTCCAGCAGGTGGGTGGGCTCGGCATCGGGGACACCGTCGTCGTCCAGGGGCCGGGGCCGCATGGGCTGGGCTGCGTGATCGCCGCCCGCGAGGCCGGCGCCGGCACGATCGTCGTCACCGGCACGGCCCGGGACGCGCCCCGGCTCGCCGTCGCGCGGGAGCTCGGCGCCGACGTGGTGGTCGACGTCGATGCTGAGGACCCGGTCGCGAGGGTCGCCGAGATCACCGGCGGCCGGCTCGCCGACCTGGTCGTGGACGTGACCGCCGGCGCGCCCGACGCGTTCGGCGCCGCGCTTCGACTGGCCGGGTTCGGCGGCACGGTCGTCGTCGCGGGGGCGAGGCACCGCGGTTGCCCGGACGTCGCGGTCGACACGATCTTCCTCAAGGAGCTCACGGTCCGCGGGGTCTACGGGCGCGACAGCCGCGCGGTGCGACCGGCCATCGCCCTCATCGAGTCGGGCCGGTATCCGCTGCACCGGCTCGTCACCCATTCCTTCGCGCTCGAGGACACCGCGGCCGCCCTGGATGCCTTCGCCCGCAGCGATCCGCGGACCGACGCGGTGCACGTCTGCGTCCGGCCCTGACAGATCTTCGACGACTCGAGAGAGGCACGACATGTCACTGGTCGACGTGGCGCGTGACGTCGCCCCGCAGTTACGGGAACACGCGGACGAGGGCGATCGCCTGCGCCGTATGCCGGACGCGGCATGGAAGCTGCTGGTGGAGTCCGGGCTGGTCCGCGGCATGCAGCCGGCCCGCTGGGGTGGCGGTGAGGTCCCCCTCGCTGAGTTCCTCGACGCCGTCATGGAGGTGGGCCGCGCCTCCCCGTGCGCCGGCTGGGTCCTCGGCGTGATGGGCGTCCACCCGTGGCAGCTCGGGCTGTTCCCGGAGGAGACGCAGCAGGAGATGTGGGCCGGGGACGCCAGGCGGATCCCGTCGTCGTCCTACGCCCCCACCGGGAAAGCCGAGCGGGTCGACGGCGGCTACCGGGTGAGCGGGCGCTGGTCGTTCTCCTCGGGCTGCGACCACGGCCACGGGGTGATGCTGGGCGTCGCCACCGGGAGCCGGACGGTCGAGAGCGCGGAGCTGCCCGAGTTGCGTTCGGTCCTGCTGATGCCGGGGCAGTACGCCATCGACGACAACTGGCACACCGCGGGAATGCGGGCGACCGGCAGCAAGGACATCGTCGTCGACGGCGCGTTCGTCCCCGACCACCGCACCCAGTCCCACCTGGACTACCAGCTCGGGCTGCCCCTGCCCGGGCAGGAACGCAACGACGGCCCGCTGTACCGGATGCCGTGGTCGGTCATGTTCAACTTCGTGCTGGCCGCGTCGGTGCTGGGCGCCGCGCGCGGCTTCGTCGAGCTCTGGACCGAGCTGACCAGCACCCGGTTCTCCGGGCTCGGGGTGCCGATGCGGGAGGAGCCGCTGGTCCGTGAGCGGCTGGCGCAGGTGACCTGGCGGCTCGACGCCGCCGAGCTGAAGCTGCGGCGCGACAGCGCGCAGGTCTACGACCTGGTGGCGGCCGGCGGGCGCTGCTCACCCGAGCAGATCGCGTTCATCCGCTGGAACGCCAACCACGGCGCCGAAATCGTCGCGGACGCCGTGATGACCCTGTATCGCGCGTCCAGCGGCCGGACTGCATACATCGACCACCCCCTGCACCGGTCGTTCCAGGACATCCAGGCGATGCTCGGCCACACCTACCTGTGGGCGGATCCGCACGGCCTGGCCTACGCCGGCTCGAAGCTCGGCGTCGAGCTCAAGATCGCGGGGGTGTGAGCGAGATGTAGCCGTCAGCGGGTCCGCCGCGGCCCGGGCCGATCAGCGGACCACCCGATCTCACCGCACCCAGCGATCTCAGGAGAACCCGAACGATGACCGCAGTCACCGCGACCGACGTGAAGGCCGGCGAGTACACGATCCGTCTGAACCGGGCCGGCGAGGGCAACGCCGAGGCCGTCCTGTTCCTGCACGGATCGGGACCCGGTGCGACCGGGATGTCGAACTTCTCGGGCAACATCGACGCCTTCGCCGACGACTACGACTGCCTGGTCATCGACCAGGTCGGTTGGGGTGACTCCAGCCACCCCGAGGAGCTCGCCCCGGGCGGGCGGATCCGCCAGATCGTGACCGCCAACTTCGCGATGCTGGACGAGCTCGGGATCGACAAGGTGCACCTGGTCGGTAACTCCCTCGGCGGCGCGGTCGCGCTGAGCATGGTCGCCCGCGCCCCCGAACGCATCGGCAAGGTGATCGGCATGGGTAGCGCCGGCGCCGGTGGCCCGGCCGCCACACCGACCCGCGAGCTGATGAAGCTGATCACTTTCTACGACGACCCCTCGACCGAGAGCATGAAGGAGCTCATCTCCTACATGATGGTCAACCCGGGCCTGTTCGGAGATCGGCTGGACGCGATCGCCGAGGAGCGGCTCAAGGTCGCGCTGCGTCCGGAGGTGCGCCGGTCCCACCTGCTGACCTTCGCGCCGACCGGCGTCGCCGGGCTGGGCCTCCCGGAGACCGCCCTGCGCAGGATCACCAACGACGTGCTGTTCATCCACGGCCGCGAGGACCCGGTGGTCCCCCTGGAGGGCAGCGAATGGCTCGTCCGCCGGATCCCGAACGCGCGGCTGTTCGTCATCCCGAACTGCGCCCACTGGGCCCAGATCGAGGCTGCCGACACCTTCAACTCAGCGGCGAAGGGGTTCCTCGCCGGTCAGCTCTGAGAAGGCGATGTCGGTCGGCTGGTCGTCCCACCAGATGAGACCAAGCCCGGCGGAAGTGGCAGACCGGCAGCCAACGGCCCCAGCCCGGCGGGTGTGCTCACCGGGGACACCGAGGCCCCTGCCCGGCCGAACGGTCGCGCCCTTCGCGCCTAGTGTGCTGAGTCAAGAGTTTCGTTCAGATGTGTAGGGTCGTCGAATGGCGAGGACCGGACGCCCCAAGGCCGAGTTGATCCTGACCGACGACGAACGGTCGGCGTTGGAGGAGTGGGTGCGGCGTCGGTCGACTCCTCAGGCGTGGGCGTTACGGTGTCGGATCGTGCTGGCGTGTGCGTCGGGGGCGTCGAACAAGGATGTCGCCGAGCAGGTGGGGTCGACCCCGCACGCGGTCGGTCGCTGGCGCAGTCGGTTCGTCGAGCATCGCATCGCCGGGCTCGGTGACCTGCCGCGCTCGGGTGGGCCGCGCACGGTCACCGACGAGCAGGTCGCCGAGGTGATCCGCAGGACTCTGGAGTCCACGCCCGCGGACGCGACGCACTGGTCGACCCGCGGCATGGCCGCTGCGAGCGGGCTCTCGCAGTCGACGGTGTCGCGGATCTGGCGGACCTTCGGCCTGCAGCCCCACCGCACGGAGTCGTTCAAGCTCTCCACCGACCCGTTCTTCGTGGAGAAGGTCCACGACGTCGTCGGGCTCTACCTGGACCCGCCGGAGCGGGCGCTGGTGTTCTGCGTGGACGAGAAGTCCCAGATCCAGGCCTTGGACCGCTCCCAGCCGGTCCTGCCGATGATGGCCGGGACACCACAGCGACTCACCCACGACTACGTCCGGGCCGGCACCACCACACTGTTCGCCGCCCTCGACATCGCCACCGGCAGGGTCATCGGATCACTGCACCGCCGCCACCGGGCCGAGGAGTTCCGCAAGTTCCTGGCCACCGTCGACCGCGAGGTGCCCGACGGCCTCGACGTGCACCTCGTGCTGGAGAACTACGCCACCCACAAGACCCCCGCGATCCGCAAGTGGCTCCTCGCCCACCCGCGCTTCCACCTGCACTTCACCCCGACCGGGTCGTCCTGGCTCAACCTTGTCGAACGCTGGTTCGCCGAGCTCACCGGCAAGCGGATCCGCCGCGGGGTCGACACCTCCGTCCAGGCCCTCGAGGCAGACATCAGGGCGTGGATCGCGACCTGGAACGACAACCCACGCCCCTACGTCTGGACCAAGACCGCCGACGAGATCCTCGAACGACTCGCCGGATATCTGAACAGAATTCCTGACTCAGGACACCAGGAGCTGTTCAAGAAGTCCTGTTGGCGAGGGCGCGGTAGCCAGATGTTGATGGTGGCGACGTGCACGGTGGCCTCGTAGCGGACGGCGAGCTTGTCGTGGCGGGTCGCGACCGCTCGGTGCTGATTGAGCAGGTTGATGCCGCACTCGACCGCGTGTCGATGGCGGTAGGGCTGCGAGTCGAACGCCGGCGGGCGGCCACCGGCCGAGCCGCGGGCGTGTCGGTCCTGTGTGGATCTGCGCTCGTTCCTGATCATCACCGTCGATGGCGAGACGATCCTGTGTCGAGCGGTTGGTCAGCGACGAGCTGTGGGAGCTGGTGGAGCCGCTGATCCCGCAGCCGCGGAGGGCGAGGCGAGGACGGACCGGGCGACCGCGGGCGCCCAACCGCGCGGCGCTGGCCGGGATCGTGTTCGTGCTCAAGACCGGGATCAGCTGGAACGAGCTGCCCCGGGAACTTGGGTGTGGGTCCGGGGTCACCTGTTGGCGGCGGCTGCGGGCGTGGCGGGACGCCGGAGTGTGGCGGGAGCTGCATCGGGTTGTGCTCGACCGCCTCGCTCAGCAGGACCTGCTCGATTGGTCCCGGGCGGCGGTGGACAGCGTGAGCGTGCGGGCCAAGCGCCGTGGCGAGGCCACCGGGCCCTCGCCGACCGACCGGGGCAAGGCCGGCGACATACCGATCCGACGTGTTCCGGTGGACCGACTCCGTGGTGCTTGCATCGCAACGGCGCGGTCATCACCGCCACCGATGTGCAGATGAGCATCGGTGGCGGCGCGGCGGGACGTGGGCGAGCACCTCAGCTGGTTCGACCGGCTCGCGGCCCTGGCGGTCGTCGGCGACCCCAGTGATGTCTTCACCGACCTCGCCAGTGAGTAGCGAGGCCCGGAGAGTGAGCCGACGCCGCGCCTGCCTGCCGCGCAGCCAGGGGCCGCGGACTGCATCGGTCGCGCTGGCTGAACCTTTCGGCGTCCGCAGGCCACTCCTGGCACTGTCGCCCAGCTGTCAACCCGAACCGCCTACCGGCAGCTGGCACTGCCGAAGGGCGCACCGGCGCGCGCAGATAGCAGTTTCGGTTTCATATTCTCGGCGCGTCGCTGCCGCCACGAGGTTGGTCACCGGTATAAAGCCGGACATGGAGATCCGGGAGCGCAGGAAGCCGGGACGGCCGGCCAAGGGTGACCGCGTCTTCACCGGCGTGCGTCTGCCGCGGGAGTACCGCGTCGCGGCGGAGGCGATCGCCAAGAGGGATGGGGTCGATGTCACCGACGTCGTGACCCGGCTCGTGGGGGAGGCGCTCGGGTTGCCCATCCCGGACTACTGCTTCCCGAAAGCCACCAGCCAGCAGGAGGAACTGCCGCTGAACAAGGCCTCATAACAACGAACGAGGCGGCCCCTGCCAGAGGGCCGCCTCGTCTAGTCGTCACGTCAGCCTGGGCCGCCACCCGAGTTGACGTCAGCGCCCCGGCGTAGCCGGGGCCATTTCCCCCCTCTGCCAGAAGGGGCGCTTTCGCGTGTCCAAGATACCTCTTGGGCCGGACCTTTTGCGAGCCCGACACGGTTCGGCCCTGCTCGACGCCGGCACCGGCTGGTGTGCCGAGTGCTACCGGGACGGCGCATTCGTCCTGGCTACCAGCCCCGACGGGATGCAATGCCTGCTCCACGGCACCGCGGGTGAGCACGGCCACAGCCCCGACGCGTTCGGTGTCAACAGGCCGCCAGTCGCGGCGAGACCGCTGCGCCGACCGCGCACGCCACGTGGTCGTGCGGCCCGCGTCGAGCCGCTTTCCCGCCCACCGACCCGGCCTGGGCACCCGCGGCTGCTCCCCCGCGCCGTGCGCCGCGAGCGGGACCGCTCCGCCGCCCGCGCGCTGGCCTACGGCCGAGAACGGGCCCGCCGGCGCGTCGACTCGGCACGCTGGGCGCCGCATCCGGGATGGCGGCAGTTCATCGAGACCGGCTGGCGGGTGCTCGTCGACCAGGCCGAGGCGCTCCGCCGCGTCGAGGAGCTCGTCGACGCCGAGGACTGGCGCAGCGACAAGCGGCACAGCTGGCTGCAGATCCTCCGCCGGCTCGTCCACTCCATGGACTGGACCACCGGCCTCGTCACCGGCGTCACCGCCGAGCGGCTCGGCACGGCCGGAAGCCGCGCCACCCGCACCGTTTCACGCGTCCTGGCGTGGGCGCGAGACATCGGCCTCGTCGTCGTCGTCGAGGCGGGAGCCTCCGCCGAGTTCCTCGGCTCCCGCACCAACCGCACCCCCAGCTATGCCCTCGTCACCAATGCCCCACTCCCCCAGCCCGCCAATCCATCACCCCAGCTCACCTGCCCTGTGGATCAAAGTGGCGACCTCCCCGAATCTCACGTAAGCACTAAGCCCTTGCAGGGCGGCAGACGGCCACGACCGGCTAGTCAATGTGTCATTGACTGGCCGGTTTTCCAGATCCCCGACTCCCCATCCGAGCGCACTGCCGCCGCCATCTGCCTGCTCAAACGAATGGGCCTAGACCCCCGGGGGGTATCCGAGGTGCCGCTGTGGCGCGCCCGGGCCCTGCTCAAACCCTGGTGGACCGCCGGCGCCTGCGTCGCCGGCATCCTCTACGCCCTCGACCACCACCCCGACCGACCCGACCACCACCGCGGGGACGCCCTGCGCGGCGCAGCTGACCCGCTTCGCGTCCTCGGGCATCGGCTCAAGCCGTGGAAGGGCCGCCTTCACCAGCTCCCCGCGGCGGTTGTCGGCCTCCGCGGTGACCACCTCCGGCTCACGGCCGAGGCTGCGGCCGCCCGGCGAGCCAAGGGCATTCCCTCCCCCGCCGCTTTCCTCCCGGCGCAGCAGCACAGCAGCGGCGCCGCCCGCGCAGCAGCGCGCGCCGCCGTTGCTGAACACCTCCGCCGGCTCCGCGACGCTCGCTCGGGTCGCCCCTCGCGGCCCGAGGCATGAGCTCTGCGGATCGGGCTGGAGGGAGCTGCTGGCAGCCCACCGATCAGCCGGCGTGACCGCGCCCCCGAGACCCCATCCCTCAGGAAGCAACGGCGGCGCTCGCGGGCACTGGCTCGAGGAAGGCGATACACAGCGGCACAGATCGGGACAACGCCACCGTCTCCCGGCCCGTGGGCATCGTCGGGGTCGGTTCGTCGCTGGCGTCGACCAGGGCGGCGAGGACCCGCCTTGTGCAGGCGGCAGGCCTTGACGGGGGAAACCGGCAACGTCGCACCCCCGGGACGTGCGATGATGAAGCAACGACGGACCGAAGGAGGTGAGCGCACCATGAGCATGCCGGCGCGGCACGACGACGTGCATGAGTTCGTTGTGGCACCCGAACTGGCCGAGGTCGCCGAGCGTCTGGGCCTACCGCTCCACACCGGCGATCGGGTGCGCTTCGAGGTCATCGAGGGCGGCCAGACCGACAGCGGCCCGACTCGACGCGAGCCGTGGCCGCCGGCCTGGGTTGGTTCCATCCAGACCGACGAGACAGACCTCGGCACCCGAGCCCGCGAGATCATGAGGGCTGAGCACGCCGCCTCGTGATCATTGTCGACACCGGCCCGATCGTCGCGGCGGCATCGGCAAAAGACGCCGACCACGCCCGCTCCCTCGACGCCCTCGCTAACCTGCGAGAATCGCCCCTCATCTCGCCATTCGTGGTCACAGAGGTCTGCTACTTCCTCTCCACCCGAGCGACCCCGGCCGCTGAGGCGGCGTTTCTGCGCTCACTCGTCGTTGGCACATTCCAGCTGGTCGACCTCACTCTCGCCGACCTCGAACGAGCAGCCGAGCTCGTCGAGCAGTACGCCGACCTCCCCCTCGGCGCCGCCGATGCCAGCGTGATCGCTCTGGCCGAACGGCTCGACGTCCGCACAGTGATGACCTTGGACCGGCGACACTTCTCGATCGTGCGCCCCCGGCACGTCGGCGCCTTCGAGCTGCTGCCGTAAGGGACCTGGGCAGGCGCCGCGTTGCGTGGATGCCGGGGGTTCGGCACGCCGCTCCGGCCGGCGGGATGCTTGCACCGCCAGGTCATCACCAGGCCCGGATAAGGGGGAAAGCGACCGCGCGTCGGCGCGACCGAAGCGACCTGGTAGTGACCGTCCCTTCGTCCGGCCACGACCGCGCGGGTCATTCCGCCTGCCGGCGGACCCAAGGACAACGCGGCGGCGCAGGTCCGCTGCGCAGATCTCCGGGCGAACGCCGTCTCCCCGGTGCTGAAGCAATCGCACCAGATTCATCCCGGGTGACCCTGCGCTCCCCCAGCCAGGACGAAGGTCGGGAGTTACGGCCCGTCGAGCTGAAGCTCGACGACGGCGGTGATGAACTCGGACTTACTCGGACCGCCCAGCTCGGCACGCTTCCGCTCGAGCACGTCGATCTCCTGTTCGGTCAAACGGAGCTGAATCGCCGTCGGCTTCTCGACGTGGCGGCGGGGCGACCGGGGGCGAGGAGGGAGGCCGGAGTCATCGGCCGCAGGCGGCGGCCCGAACACGTCGGCGAGCCGCGTGTGCACCCGCCGGTAGGCGGCCAGGACCCACTCGGCATAGCTGGTGACGCCTGCGGCCTCCTTCAACCGATCGGCGAGCGGCCCGGGCAGATACACCGGGTAGGGGCGCTTGCGCCCGCCCGGGACGGGCGGCTTCGCCTTCCTGGGCTTGGGCCGCTCCGTGCTCTCCCGCACCGGCGTGGCGACCACCGCCTCGACGACCTCGGGCTCGCTGTTGGTCTCGCGTTCGGGCTCCGTGTCGGGGGCGCGGAGCGGGGCTGCCGGAGCGGTGCGACGCGGCGGGAGCGTGAGCCCGGCCGCGCGGGGCGTCGGGGCGGTCAGATTCGACAGGTCCCGGCGGTCGGCGGTCATGCCGTCACCCCCGACATCGCTGCGATCCGGGTGGTGACTTCCTGCGCGAGGGCTGCGTAATCCTCGGCGAGGCCCGAGGCGGAGGCGGCAAGACGGGGGGCGCCGCCGTCGTCGTCGGCGCGGTGTTTCCCACCCGCGCGGCGGGATCGCAGTGCCGCGAGCCGCGTCTTCTGCGCCTGGGGTAGCTCGGCCTCGATCTCGTGGACGAGCCGGCCGAGGTCGCGGGTGTTCACCGCAGCGCCCTCGACGTGACGGATCCGGGCATCGAACACGAGGTCCGCAGTGCCCAGGTCGCGGGCCACCGCGGCGCGGGCGTCCTGCGCGATCCGCTTGGCGCTGGCCCCGATCCCGAACAAAACGACCCCGAGCAGCTGCAGGTCCGGGTTCGTGGTGGCGCGGACGGCGCCGAACAGCTCGGCGACCTTGACCAGGCCGTCGAGGCTGGCGGAGTCGGACTTGGTGGGAATGAGCGCGAACTCCGCGGCCGTCAACGCCATCTGCTGCAGCTGCTGCTCACCGGGGGGGCAGTCGATGAGCAGCAGATCGTAGTTCTCGGCGATCGGGGCCACGGCGTCGCGGACGGCGGTGGCGGTGGCGACCCCGCGGGCGGTGCGCGAGTGGAGTGCGCCGACCATCTCCGCGATCCGCCCTCCCCCGCACACGACGTCGAGGCCGTCGCGGACCCCGGTGACGGGCCGGAGCTGCTGGCCGGTGGTGACGGCGGAGAACAGCGCGAGGCCGTCATCGTTTTCCGGGGTGTTCTTGTAGCCGAGATCGCGGGCGAGGTTGCCCTGCGGGTCGAGGTCGATGGCGAGGACCCGGTATCCGGCCGCGGCGATAAGCCCGGACAGGTTCGCGGTGAGCGAGGTCTTCCCGACCCCGCCCTTCCCGTTGATGACGGCGACGGCGCGAGACAGCATCGAGCGTGCTCCCTGCCTGTTGAGTGCTGGTTGAGTGCTGAGCGCAGGCATCCCAGCTGCGGGCCGGGCGCGTGCGTGGTGCGCGGTGATTGCGGGAGGCCAGTAGATCACGTGCGTGGAGCCTGCCGGTGACCTGCCCTCTGTCGGCGTGTCGCAGGCATGGTGTCTGCGATAAACGTGCTGATCACAGGCATTTCGCCTGCGGGCCACCCGCGCACATGGTGCGGTGCACCTGCTGGGGACCCGTGGGTCACATGCATCAAGGCTGCTGGTGACCCGCCTCCTCACTGCTGGTCACAGGCATGGTGCCTGCGACCCGCAGCCTGAGCACATGCGGGCGAACTGCGCGTCGAGTGCTGGTGGCATGCGGGATACACGCAGATGACTCGTGTGTCACATGCGTGGTGACTGCGGTGGTCAAGCGGCCTATCCGCGTACTGCATGCAGGGCGACCGCCGCAAGCCAGCGGATAGCAGGCATGAAAAGAGCGTATTACTTGCTTAAAAGATGCGAGGAACATGCAGATAACCAGTATGACAAGTGCGTGAAGCAGGCGATCAGTGTGCTGTCAAACTACGTGGCACGTGCGTTGCAGATGCTGACTACATGCAGAGGGCATGCGGTCCTCAGACGTGTCCTTTGCGTGCAGGGTGCGTGCAGGCTGCGGGTAGCAAGCTTGAGGCGCGCGTGCAGCGTGCGTGTACTGAGCGTGCCGCGGGAGTGAATCACGCCCAGAAGGGCGGCCGGGCGGGAGCAGGAACCGCAGCGGGTCGCTTTCAGGCCCCTAGTTTGGCCGGAGGCGGCCGGGATGATCTTCGGTAGGGGATGGGGGCAGGGTGGGCCCCGGGATGCCGCAGAGAGCGAATCAGGGCCTGCGCCAGGTGTGCCCGGGTGAGCGCTGATCGCCGGGTCTCCACCGTCGGTGTCGTCGAGATCATCGACTCACGCGACGACGCCACGCAACACGGCCGGCGAGGGGGCCGGTGCGAGGCGGGACGCTAGTGGCCGGACGCGTCCTCCAGCGCCCGCAGCCAGATGCCGTTCTTGGTCGGCACGAGCCCCAGATCGCGGGGGTCCGCACAGATCCCGCCGCTGCGGTGCGCGTCCCACAAGGCGGCGTCGTCGAAGACTCCGCCGCACCCGCCGGTCCGGTGGCAGCAGTGCGCCCGCTCGACCCCGACCCACGAGGAGCCGCAGCACGACATCCGCAGCAGCTGCACGGCCGCAGCGTAATCATCGGCGGGGACCCGCCCGGGAGAAGCCAGCCCCGCCGCGCCGCCCGGCACCGTATCCCTAGTCCTGCATCGCGATAGGGCGAGAAACCGATCCGGGATCCACCCTCAACCCCCGCGGTGCACGGATCGGCTCCTCGCCCCCGGCCCCGGCCCGGCGCTGCTGTTGGGCTGCTGTCCGTCCGCGGGGCGTGCGTAGCGGATGGCGGTCACAGCCCGAGGCGGGCGGTCGGGTTGTCGGTCCACACCGAGCCCTCCTCGATGTAGCCGCGCATCGCCGAGCTCGAGCGCCACCGGCCGTGCCGCATGATGGCCAGCTCGGAGGCCCCGTTGGCGTAGCCGGTGGTGGCGAACCCGCGGCGCAGCGAATGCCCGGCCCAGTGCCCCGGCAGTCCGGCCGCGTCCGCCCGGCGGGCGATGATCCGGGCGATCGCCCGATCCGACAGCCCCCGCTGCCCCAGCCGGCCGTGCCGATCCACTGCCACAAACGCGGCCGCGCCAGGCAGATCTCGCGGCGGCAGAAGAAGGGGATCGGCGGGATCCGTGGCCGCCGAACCGGAACCGGGCCCGGCGGAGGGGTGGGCTGCCCGGCCGGCGGCGGCTTCCCCCCGGTGGAGCAGCCAGGACCGCCAGGCGCGGACCGGGCAGCTCGCGGGGTGGGCGCCGTAGGCCAGCCCGCGGGTGGTGCCGACCGCGTCGGGGTCGGTCTTGGAGCGGACGATGAACACCCGCAGGCCCTCGTGGTCCTCGACCAGGTCGGCCACGGTGAGCGCGGCGAGCTCGGAGCGGCGCAGCGCGCCGGCGAAGCCGATCAGCAGCAGGGCGCGGTCGCGGACGTCGGCCAACCGGTCCGGATCGAGGGTGGCCAGGATGGCCCGCACAGCGTCGAGGCGGGCCGGGGCCACCCGGGCGGGGCGGGTGCCGTGCCTGCGCCGGATCCCGGCCAGGACCGTCTTGACCTGCTGGTCACGGGTGGGCGATGGATAGCCGGCCAGGTCGTGCGCGGCCGCGATCGCCGAACACCGGCGGGCTAGGGTGGCCGGCCGGTGGGTCGCTGCCAAATCGGCCAGGTACCGGGCCAGCGTCGCCGGACTGGCCGGCAGCGCCGCGACCGGCGGGGCCTGGGCGGCGCACCAGCGCTCGAAATGCGCCACATCGCCGCGGTAGGCCCGCCACGTGTTGGCGGCGCGGGAGGCGGCGGCGTAGCCGCCCACCGCCTGGTCCAGGTCGCGCGGGTGCTGCACGCGGCGCTCGCCGCCCGCGATGACGGCCAGGGCATGTCCCGGCGGTGGGCCTGCCGCGGCCGCGACTTCGGCATCGGCCGATGGGGGAGCGGGGGAGGGCTCGGGAGCGGCGTCCGACGCGGTGCTCACCGAGCGACCCCGAGCGTCTGGCCGGGTCCGCCGGTGCTCGATTCCCCCCAGTGATGGCTGCAGTTATGACAGCACCCGCGCACCCGTCCCGCCTTCCCTATAGGGCCCGCCCGGCCTGATCTTGAGCCCGATAATCGAACTTTATCGGGCCCCAGATGGATCATCGGCGGGTCCCCGGGCCGCGGCCCAGCGTGTCACCACAGTGGCCCAAATCTGTCCGGTTCAGCGTGTGTGAAAATCTCACGCGATGGCCACCCCGCCGCGGATCACCGACGCCGAGCTTGCCGCGGCCCTTGAAAGGATCGCGCGGCGGCACGCCCGGATCGACGATCCGCGCAGGTCAGCGATGGGGTCGGAACCACGCGACGTGCTCGACTACCTCGCCGCCCGCGGCGCCGCGGGGATTCCGCGCTGGGTCGCGGCCGCGGACACCGCGGACGCCCTGGTGTTGCACACCTGGTGCTGGTGGGACGAGCGCCGCCGGGAGCACCGGCTGCTGCGCACCGGCCGCAATCTCGGGCTGTCGCTGGCCGAGCTCGGCGCCCCGCTGGGCATCACCACCCGCCGCGGCACCCAGGACCGGCTCGACCGCCTCGACGCGCTCTTGAAGTACGACCGGCCCGACGAACAACTCACCCGCACCGCCCGCCGCGAGCACCACAACCGCGACGCCCGCCAGGTCTGGATCGACGAGCACCGCGACGAGGTGTGCGCGGTCCTCGCGGGCTTCCTCGCACAGGCCCGCCGGTTCCTCGACCACGGTTCACCGACCGACCGCGAGGCGGCCGCCGACGCAGCGCTGGGCGCCGGCGACGACCCGCCGTTCGCCGGACCGGGGGAGTGGCTCGATGAGCTCGCTGCCGACTACGCCGGCGACGCCATCACTCCGGCCACTCTGGCGGTCGCTGGCCTCGCCGCCGCCGAGCTGCGCGCCGCGCCCGCGGTGCTGGCGCTGGATCAGCGGCACCGGCTGCACGCCGCGCTCCGCGAGATCGAGGCGCTGCGTGCCCGGTACGCGGGGGCGGTATAACCGCGACCGCCGCAGCAAGCAGCTTGAGCGTGGCGCCGTCGTTGAAGCCGGCGGCCAACCATCGGCCAGCCGCGTCACGAACCCCTGGGCGGTACAGCTACATGAGGAATCGGTCGAGCGTCTTGATGATGTTGTAGGCGACGCGCAGCGTGGGGATCTCGGCGGGCCGGACCCTCCGGGGGCCGGGCTCCGCCCGGACCCGGCCTCGCTCGGAGAGCCCCCGTACACCGTCACAGCGCCGCAGCTGGGCCTGGCCGCGGCGAACGACCGGGACGGGACCGTGGAGGAGGGCTGCCAGTTCCCGACCGGACCCGGGGGTGCGGTGTGCGACCAGAAGATCGAGCGGTCCGGGGTGCCAGGGCGGCCGTCGCGCTACTGCGACAACCCCGACCACCCGGGCCCGGGCGTTCGCCGCGCGCCGCAATCTGGAGCGGGCCGCCGCCGGCGGGGTAGGACGACTGGTCGAGGATGTGCTGGTCGCGCCGGAACGGCCGGTGTCCGATGGCCAGCTCTCGTTGGGCGCGTTGCTGGTGCGGTTCGAGGAGACCGCGGAGTGGACCCGCCGAGCCGGTGCGGAGCAGCAGGCCGAGCTGGCCGCGATCCTGGAGCGGGCCACCGAGGTTGCCCGGACGGTCGCCGACCCGGATGCCGCGTCCTACGAGGTCGAGCAGATCCGGCGGGATGCCGACGTGCGGATCTCGGAGGCTGAGGGAGCGCGGTCGGCTGCCGAGCGCACAGCGGCCAACGAGCGCCGGCGGGCGGATCAGGAGGTCGAGCAGCGGGCCCAGGCCGACGAAGCGGCGGAGGAAGCCTTGGCCGCCGTCGAGCAGGCCCGGGCCGACGCCCCGGCCGCGGTCGGGCAGGAGCGGCAGGCGCCGAGCAGGCCGTGGCGGCCGCCGCGGCCGCGGGCGAGGTGTCGGACCGGATCCGTGCCGAGGCAGCGCAGCTGGTCGAGCGAGTGCGCGCCGAGTCCGCCGAGCAGGCCCAGGCGGCCGCGGAGGTGCAGGTCCGTGCAGCGGGGGTTGAGGCGCAGACCGCGCGGCAGGAGGCCTCGGAGCCCGGTCTGGCCCGGACTCGGGCGCAGGCGGACAAGGCGGCCGCGGACCGGGCTGCGGCGGCGGACCGGGCGACGGTGGAGCGGTTGCGGGGTGAGCTCGAGGAGATGCGGGCGGCGCACCGTGAGGAGCTGGCCGAGCTGCGCCGCAAAGCCGCGGCCAAGCGGGCCGAGCTGCGCCGGGTTACCTCCGAGCAGATCGCCGCGATCAGCGCGAGCTTCCAGCAGGCCAGCAACGCCAACCTGAGCGCCGGCGGCGAGGTCGAGGCGGAGGGCCGGGGCGGGCGTGCCCGCGGCCGCCGGGGTGCTTCCGGCGGAAGCCCCGACCACGACCGCGCCGGCGACCAGTAGCCGCGACCGGAGAGGAAGGACACCGATCACCATAACCAGCGGCAACCCCAGCAGCACGAGTAGCAGTAGCAGCGCGGGGGACACGCCCGGGCCCCGGAAAGCAGGAACCCCGGTGGTGACGACGGGCAGTAGGTGCAACACCGGGCTGCCCGACGTCCGGGTTCGGTTCTGGTGCTCCACGGGCCCGGACGGTGAGCGTTGAATTGCTGCGTTAGTAGCACCGCAGGCGCAGTGAGTGCTGCAAAAGTATCCCAAGTGAGGTTATTATTGCAGCAACTCGTGAGTGACTAGTGCAGTCACATAGGTGTTAGGGGTGAGATGTGAAGAGCGCTGAGGTGGCGCTGGTGGTCACCGATCTGGCCGCCGGCCAGTGGGGGCTGGTCACCACGCCCCAAGCGGTGGCGGCCGGACTGAGTCGTATCCAGCTGTCGCGGCTGTGCGCGGCGGGGATCCTCGTCCGCCTCACCCACGGCGTCTACGCGGTGCGCGTGGCGATAGCCACCGAGAACATCGAGCTGTTCGCTGCGTGGCTAGCGCTCGACCCGGAGCGGCCGGCTGCGGACCGGCTGGGGGACGGCCCGGGCGGGCCGGTGGTGTCGCACGCGTCGGCCGCGGCCTTTTACGGGTTCGGTGACCTCGACGCCGACCGCCACGAGTTCACCACGCCCGCGCGTAAGCAGACCCGGCGGGCCGACCTGCGGCTACACCGGGGCGCGCTGCCCGAGGGCGACGTCACCCTGCACCGCGGGCTGCCGGTCACTACGCCGGCGCGCACGATCGTCGACCTGCTCGCCGATGGCCACGACGGTGGCCACGTTGCCGGGGTGCTCGCCGACGCGGTCCGGGCCCGGCAGGTCGACCTCGACGAGCTCGGCGGCCGCCTGGCGCCGTTCGCAGCCCGGTTCGGTCTCGCGCGCCGTGACGGCGAGGCGCTGCTGCGGCACCTGCTCGAACTCGGCGGGGCCGCCGAACAAGCCGACGCCGACGATCTCGCCAGCCTCGCGCGGACCAACCACCTGCCGGTCGCCGCGGTGGCCGCCGCGCTGGCCGATCACGCCGCCCAGAACCGGGTAGCCGAGATCAGCCGGCTGCTCGCCCTACCTGATGTCCAGGCTGCGGCGGAGAGGGCGATGCCGTTCCAACGGATCGCTGCGCTCCAGGCCGCGATCAACGAGCAGCTGTCCCCGTACCGGCGGATGGCCGAGCTCCAGGCTGCGATCAACGAGCAGCAGCTCTCGCCGTACCGGCGGATGCAGGAAGCGCAGCAAGCGTGGGCCAGCCAGGTCGCGGCTGTTGCGGCGCAACAGACGTCGCCGGTCGGGCTCAGTGCGGCCCTGGCGCTGGCACAGGGTCAGGGGCGCGGCGAGCGCGCCGAGACACCCCAGCCGCCGCAACGGCCGGGCGGGGACGATCAGCGTGACGGGGACGATCAGTAGCCTGTCGCCGGTGACCGAGGTGACCCACCCGAGCGGGTACGCCACACCCCAGGCGATGTGGGCTGCGGTGTCCAGCCGCGGCAGGACCGCGGCGAAGGCCACCGGCATCCCGGCGGACAAGCTGCAGCGGCAGTTCGTCTACGACCGGTTCCTGGCGCGGCTGTTCACCTACGCCCCCGACGGTGACTGGGTTCTCAAGGGCGGCACCGCGCTGCTCGCCCGGGTGCGCACCGCCCGGCACAGCCGCGACATCGACCTGTTCCGCCGGACCGGCACCCTCGACAACGCCGTCACCGAGCTGCGCGCCGCGGCCGCCCTAGACCTCGACGACCACTTCCGGTTCGTGTTCACCTCCGCCGCCCCGAAGTTCCAGGACGAACGTCCCGGCCAACCCGACAGCCGGCTGGCCACCGTGAAGATCACAAGCTACGCCGGCGTGACCAAGGCGGCCGACTTCACCGTCGACGTCGTCATCGGCTCGATCATCACCGGCGACCCCGAGCCGCGGCAGTCGGCCCCGACCATCACGATGCCCGGGATCGAGCCCCCGCGATGCCTGCTGTATCCGGTGGCCGACCACATCGCCGACAAGGTCTGCGCGACCTTCGAGCGCCACGGCAGCGCGCTGCTGCCCTCCAGCCGAGTGCGTGACCTGGTCGACCTGGTCGTCATCGCCCGGACCCAGCGGGTCGACGCAGACGCCCTGCGTACCGCAATCATCGCCGAGCGAGATCACCGAGGGCTCGACCCGATCACCCGCTGGGCCTGCCCTCATCAGTGGGCCAGCTCCTACCCCCGCCTCGCCCGTGACGTCGCCGAGTGCCAGGAACACCGCACCTTCGAGGCCGCCACGGCGTTCGTCGGGAGCTTCCTTGATCCCATCCTGGCCGCCGGCCTCATCAACGCCACCTGGCACCCGCACCAGCGCTGTTGGACCAACTCGGCTCTCGCCGGCTAAGGGCGTCCCTCCGGTCAGGCCAGATAGGCGGTGAGGGTGTAGGCCGCGTGGCGGTCGAGCGAGCTTCGGGAGCGGTCGTAGCGGCGCGTCGTGCGCGGGTCGCGGTGGCCGGCGAAGTCCTGCACGTCGCGCAGCGGTGCCCCAGCGTCGAGGGCAAGGGTGATGGTGGTGTGGCGCATCGAGTGCGGCGACAACCGCGCCCAGGACGGCACGCCAGCCGCGCGAGCCAGCCGCCAGACCAGCCGCCACAGGGCGGCCTGGTCGAGCCGGGCCGCTGCTGGAGACCCGCCGCCCGGCCGGCCTGTAGCAGCTGCGCCAGCGGGGCCCCTTGTGTCAGAAGCGGCGGCGGAGCTGCACACCGCGGCGATCCGGGGTACCTGGCCGACATAGTCGCGGGCCGGGAGTCGCTGATGCCGCGCTCGCGCAGCAACCGGCGGTACTTATCGAAGTCGTAGCCGCGGTCGGCGAACAGCTCCCGCGGCGTGCGCCGGGGCCGGCCGTGGAGCCCGCGGATCGGCGGGATCGCGTCCAGCAGGGGCAGAAGCTGAGTGACGTCGTGGCGGTGGCCGCCGCTCAGGGTGACCGCCGGCGGGATGCCGCCGGTGTCGACGATCAGGTGGTGCTTGGAGCCGGGATGGCCGCGCGTGCCAGAACCAAATTGGCTTGCCGTTGACAGCCCGGGGGACAGTGCACCGTTTCACCCGCGCTGACCGGCCCGCGGGCATCTCGCGGAGTCACAGATAGTTTCATTGAGTTCTGAGGCATCAGCGGCGAGAGCTCATCCGTGCAACGAAGGTGTATCGGTCGCCTCGGTACCAGCTACGGACCCATTCGACCGGGGCCCCGGACTCATCGAAGCTGTGCCGGGTGAGGACCAGCATGGGGGCCCCGGTATCGGTACCGAGGAGCTCGGACTCGCGGGGGGACGCAGGCGCCGTTTCGATCGTCTCGACCGCCTCCACGATGGCGACGCCCCACTGCTCGGACAGCACCTGATACAGCGAGCCGGACCGTCGGAGGAGTCGGGCCAATCCGGGGAACCGGGCGGCCGACAGGTGCGACTGCTCGAGGGCCATCGGCGCTCCGTTGACCCTGCGCAGTCGCTCGATCCGGTGCACGGCGGCATTGACCTTGATGTGGAGCAGCTCGGAGATCTCCGGGGTGGCCCAGACCCGCTCGGCGGCGATCAGCGAGGTCTGCAGTTCGAGGCCGGATGCGGCGGCCTGGTCGGTGAAGCTCGCCATCTCGAGGGGCCAAGCGAGCTTGGGCTCGGCCACGTAGGTACCCGAGCCGTGGCGACGCTCGAGACGCCCCTCCGCCACCAGCTCGCTGAGCGCCTGGCGGACTGTGCTCCGCGAGGTCTCCAGCAACTTGGCCAGTTCCCGTTCCGCGGGCAGTGGGGCCCCGGGTTCGAACTCGGCCAACAGCCCCAGTAGGTGCCTTTTGACCAGGTAGTACTTCGGCTCGTTGGTGTGCTCGTCGGCCCGCATCATCGCGCATCTCCTACCTGCCCCGAACTCGACGGAGCGCGAATTGGTCTGTACCATTATTCAGGGCGAGGCAAGCGTGGCGCTTCTCCGGGAGTCGCCCACCCTACGTCCGCAGGATCGACACCAGCTGCACGTCCACACTGACATCAGCGCATCACGCGACGTGGTCGATGACGCTGTTACCGGGTCGGAGGCTTCCTTGAATCGATCGGCACCCGTCGTCACGTCACCGCCGGGTCGGCTGATGGAAGCCGAGATCAACGAACAGCCCGCCATCTTGCGCCGGTTGCGCGCCGACGGCTCGGACGCGATCGGCGCCCTGTCCGGGGAGCTGGCCCGGCGCGACATCAGGTTCGTCCTGCTGGCCGCCCGTGGCACCTCCGACCACGCTGCGCTGTACGCCAAGTACCTCGCCGAGGTGCAGCTCGGGCTGCCGGCCGGGCTGGTGTCGCCGTCCTCGATGACGGTGTACGGCGCGCGGCCCGATCTGACCGGCGCGCTGTTCATCGCGGTGAGCCAGTCCGGGGGCTCACCAGACCTCGTCGAGTCCGTGGCCACTGCGCGGGCCGGTGGGGCGACGACGGTGGCCGTGACGAACAATGTCGGTTCCGAGCTGGCCGCGGCCGCGGAGTTCGTGGTCGACATCCGTGCCGGGCTCGAGCGCGCAGTCGCCGCGACGAAGACCTACACCGCGGAGCTACTCGCGCTGTACTTGCTGCTGATGCCGCTATCCCCTTCGGAAATCGACGTCGGAGAGAGGTCAGCGTCGCTCGCGGACGCCGCCGAGCAGACCCTCGCCGGTGTGCAGGACGTGGCCACGGCCGCTGCCCGGTACCGCTTCGCAGACCGCCTGATCACCACCGCGCGCGGGTATTCCTACCCAACAGCACGCGAGGCCGCACTGAAGCTCATGGAGACCGCCTACGTCGGGGCCCATGCGTTCTCCGGCGCGGACCTGTTGCACGGGCCGATGGCGATCGTCGACACCACTGTCCCGGTCATCGCGGTCGTGACTCCCGGCGCCGGCGGGGCCGCGATGCAGCCGGTGGTCACCGCGCTGCGCGCGCGGAACGCGGATCTGCTGGTCGTGTGTGGTGGGTCGGTGAGTGCGGACAGCGACGACGGTCGCCAGCTGACCCTGCGCGTAGCTGATGAGGGCGTTCCCGAGGAGCTGCTGCCGATCGTGGAGATCCTTCCGTTGCAGCAGCTCGCGCTGCACCTGGCGCTCAGCCGCGGCGGTGATCCCGACGCGCCGCGCGGGCTGAACAAGGTGACCTCGACGTGGTAGATCACGGGGCGCTCGACCTACTCGACACCGAGGACCTGGTCGACGCCATCGTCACCGCGCAGGCCCACGTCGTGGCGGTCGTGCGGGCGGCAGGTCCGGCGATCGCGGCCGCAGCCGAGCTGCTGGTCACGGCCTACGAGCGGGGCGGTCGGATCCTGCTCCTCGGGGCCGGCACGTCCGGCCGGCTGGCCGTCATGGAGGCGGCCGAGGTCCCCGGTACGTTCGGTGTCCCGGCCGAACGGATCGTGGCGCGGGTCGCCGGCGGGTCCGCCGAGCAGCTCATCGGCACCGACGGCGCCGAGGACGACACCGCCCTCGCCCAGCGCGACATGACCGACCTGTCGGCCAGCGAGCCGGATGTCCTGGTGGCCGTCGCGGCCAGCGGCACGACCCCGTACACCCTCACCGCAGCCGAGATCGCTCGCGCGAGGGGCGCCCCTGTCGTGGCCGTCACCAACCGGCCCGAGTCACCGCTGGCCGGCGCCGCTGATGTGGCCGTCACTCTCCCGGTCGGCGTCGAGGTGCTGTCCGGCTCCACTCGGCTGGCGGCCGGCACCGCGCAGAAGATCGCTCTCAACGCCCTGACCACGGCGGCGATGGTCCGGCTCGGGCGCGTGCACGATCGCTACATGGTCGACGTGGTGGCGGCCAACGAGAAGCTGGTGCAGCGTTTGACGACCATCGTCGCGGCATGCACCGATGCCTCCCAGGCAACGGCCGAGGAAGCGTTGCAGCGCTGCGATGGAAATGGACGTGCGGCGATCGTCCACCTCGCCACCGGGCTGCCGCCGGACGCCGCCGCGCGCCACGCGGCGGCCCACCGCACCGTGCGGGCGGCCGTCGAAGCCGGCCTCACGGCTGCCGGCGCCCGCCGCAGATGACGTTCTTGACCTGAAGCTCGTCGTCGAGGTGCACCAGGTCGGCCGCCAGACCCGCAGCGATGCGCCCCCGCCGGCTGCTCTCGCCCAGGACACGTGCCGGGTTAGTGCTCGCAGCCGCCACTGCGACCTCGAGCGGGAGGCCGCACTCGACGACGGCGCGACGGACCGCTACATCCATTGTCAACGTGCTGCCAGCGAGCGAGCCACTGGAGGCGAGCCGGGCCTGCCCGTTCTCGACGAGGACGGGCTGCCCGCCCAGGGTGTACTGCCCATCGCCCATGCCGGTCGCCGAGATCGCGTCGGTGACGAGAACCAGCTGAGAGGGATCGCGTTCCGCGACCATGCGCGTGATCGCCGCATGGACGTGCACACCGTCGTTGATCACCTCACAGGCGATACCGGAGTCGAGGGAGGCGAGCACCGGTCCCGGATCGCGATGACGCAACGGGCGCATGCCGTTGAACAGGTGCGTGGCGACGGAGGCGCCGCGCACGATCGCTGTGGCGGCCTGGGCGAACGTGGCATCCGTGTGGCCGAGCGCGGCGACCACCCCGGCCGCCCTGGCTGCTTCGACCACTTCACCGGCGCCGGGCAGCTCCGGCGCGATCGTGATCATCTTCAGGGTGCCCCGGGAGACGTCGACCATCTTGCGGAACGCACTGACGTCGGGCGCCGTCAGGAAGGCGGGGTTCTGGGCCCCGCACCGCATCTGTGACAGGAACGGGCCTTCGAGGTGTGCTCCGAGCAGCGGCGTGTCGGCTGACTCGACGATGTCGGCAATCACGGCGAGCTGCTTGCACAACTCCTCAATCGGCGCGGTGACCAGCGACGCCAACATGCCCCCGGTGCCGTGGTTCCGGTGGTAGCGCGCGGCACGGTCCACCTGCTCGGCGTCGGCCGAGCCGAAGTCGGCGCCGGCACCGCCGTGGCAGTGGATGTCGATGAACGCTGGCACGAGGAACCCACCGCCCAGGTTCTGGGCATCCGTCGCCGGCGGGGCGCCCCGGCCGATCGCGTCGATGCGGGCGCCGGCGGTGGCGATCCAGCCCTCGGTGATGATCTCGTCCGGGGTCACGATCGATGCCCCGTACAGCACAGTCACGCGTGTTCGTCCAATGCCTTCCAGGCGACCAGGGCCGCACCGCGACGCCCGGCGTCGCTTCCCAGATCCGAGATGACGATCCGCGGCGCGGGCCTGAAGGCCAGGCCGCGCTCGACTTCGTCGCGCAGTGGCTCGGTGAGCGCCGCACCTGCTCGAGCCAGGCCACCGCCGATGACGACAAGGGCGGGATCCATCACCAGCGTGTAGATCACCAATGCTCGGCCGAGGGCGACGATCGCCTCATCGAGAACGCGCTGCGCGATGCGGTCGCCGCGGCCCGCGCGGGCGATCACGTCCTCGGCGCGGACCGGGCCCGCACCGCCCTGCGCCAGGTAGCGTCGGGGCAGCGCGGCCGCGCTGGCGTAGGCCTCGGTGCACCCCAGCTGGCCGCACGCGCACCGGTCGCCACTGGGATGCACAGGCAGATGACCGAGCTCGCCGGCCGTGCAGGACGCCCCGGCCACCACCGAGCCGCGGGTGACGACCGCGCCGGCGATACCCGTCCCGATGGCCAGAAACAGGAACTCGTCGACCCCCCGCCCAGTGCCTAGCCGGGCCTCGGCCAGCCCGGCTGCCCGGACGTCGTGGTCGATCGCGACCGGCACCCCTACCCGCTCGCTGACCAGGCGGCGAATCGGCAGATCACGCCACCCGATGTTGGCCGAGAACCGGGCCACCCCGGCGGAGCTGTCGACCACACCGGGGAAGATGAGGCCAGCTCCACGGGCGGTGAGCAGGTCGCCGGGAGCCGGCCGGAGCTCCTCGGCCGCGGTGACCACTGCGGCCAGCACGGCGCCCACACCGTCGGCGACCGGAGTCGGCAGGTCGATCCTGCGATGCACAACGCCGTCACGCGTCTCCAGCGCGCCCTTGATCGCGGTGCCGCCGACGTCCAGCGCGATGACGGCCGCCTGGGCCGCGCGTGCTGGGCCCGTCATGTGCGGGCTCGCTGCCGCGCGCCTGAGCTGCGTGCTCTCATCGCCGAGCCACGCTCGACAGCTCGATCGATTCGGCGGCGTTCGGTCTGATCTGCAGCTTGCCGCCGACGCCGCGCCGGAACATGTCCATCGCCTCGGCGTAGTCGGCCAGCGCGAACGCGTGGCTGATCATCGGGATGCTCCTGATCGCGCCCGCGGCGAACATCTCGACCGCTCGGCCCAGCGTGTTCAGCGACGCTGCGGAGCCGACCATGCTGACCTCGTCACGGACGATACTGATCGGCGAGTAGGTCGCTCTTGCCTCGGCAGGAGAGACCCCGAACTGCTGGAACGTGCCGCCGGGCTTCACCCGTGGCAGGCCGTCCTCGATGGCGGCCACCACCCCGCTGGCGTCGATCACGACGTCCCACTTGTCGCGGTCGAGGTCGTCGGCGCTCGCGGCGACCGTCTCCACGCCCACCTCGCGGGCGAGCTCGTGCCGGCTCTGATTGGGGTCGACCACGCAGACCGTGGCCGCGCCGGCCCGGGGTGCGAGCTGCGCAAGCAGCAGGCCCATGGTGCCGGCCCCGTAGATGAGGTAGTGCTCGCCGAGTCGACGGGGCAGGACGTCGAAGGCCCGCATCGCGCAGGACAACGGCTCGATCATGGACGCCTGGTAGAGGTCGACCTCCGGCGGCAGGCGGTACGTGTTGCGCGCGGGGGCCCGCAGGAACTGCGCCGAGGCCCCGTTGTCGCGGGTGACCCCCATCGAGTTCCAGTGCAGGCAGAGGTTGTAGCGGCCGTTGACGCAGTAGTCGCACTCGCCGCAGGACAGCGTGGGGTCCACGGCGACCCGATCGCCGACGCCGAGCCGGGTGACCTCCGCCCCTACCGCCACTACGGTCCCGGTGGCTTCGTGACCGGGGATGATGGGGAACTCGGTGCCACCATAGTGGCCCTCGAACACGTGGATGTCGGTCCCGCAGATACCCACGCCGGCTACCTCGATGACGACGTCCTTCGGGCCCGGGGTCGGGTCGAGGACCTCGGACACGGCGAGTTGGCCCGGCGCCTCGAATACGATCGCGCGCATTGCGTGATTACCAACCTCTCCAGATCGCGACGGATCAAACGGACAGAAAAACCGGGTCGCCCGAGGCAGCGGACTCGAGCGCAGCCAAAGCGACCCGGGTCGCGAGGAGCCCGTCCCGGCCGGTGACGCTGGGCTGACGCTGCTCCCGGATGGCATCGAGGAATTCGTCGATCATCAGCTGGTTCGTGTCGAGGCCCCAGGGCACCCAACCGAAGGTGCGGTCGCCGCCGAACTGGGTCAGCTGCTGGCGGGTCGGATCGACGTCGACGGTGCCGCCGTCCGCGATAACGCTCAAGGCGATCCCGCCCCACGTGGGGTAGCTCAGCGGGCGGTTCCAGCTGCAGTCGATCGAGGCGAAAACCCCCGAGGGGTAGCTGACCAGGACGAGCCCGGAAGTCTCCACCGTGACGATCTCGGCGTGGACGATGCGGTTTCCGACGGCGTAGACCTCCGTCGGCGCCTCGCCCATGATCCAGTTGACGATGTCTGCCAGATGGACGATGTGGTCCATCATGGCGCCGCCGCCGGCGAGGCGGGGGTCGGCAAACCAGGAACGCTCGCGCAGCGGCATCACGCTCTGGTTCGTCCCGGAGAACGCCCGGATAGCGCCTAGCTCGCCCGTCGAGGTCATGCTGTGCAGCTGACGCACCGCAGGGTGGAACCGCACGGGGAACGCGGTCATGAGACTCACCCCGGCCTGCTCACAGGCGTCGACGATGGCGTCATTGTCCTCCGCGGACACGCCGAGCGGCTTCTCGCACAGCACGGCGACAGCGGCGGCGGCGGCGCGCTCGACCAGGGCACGATGGTGCAGGGTCTCAGCGCAGACGACGACCCCGTCCAGGTCCTCGCGCAGCAACCGGTCCACATCGCCGAAGAACGCGACGCTGTGCTGCGCTCCCCATGCGGCACCGCGCTCGGCGTCCCAGTCGTGCACACCGACCACCTCGGCGCCGGCGGCTCGCAGATTGACGATGTAGGCGTCCACGTGCAGATGCGCGACGCCGAGAATGCCGATGCGAGCCATCAGCTGCCTCCTCCGAGGGGCCGGATACAGACGGGTTTCCCGGTTTGGGCGGATTCGCAGGTCGCCGCCGCTAACTGGACCGCCTTCAGGGCGTCCAGCGCGGTGAGGGCCGGCCGCGCGTTGCCGTCAACGACATCGAGGAAGTGACGGACCTCGATCTCGAACGGATTGGCGGCCAACGCGATGTCCCCGAGCCCGGTCGAGGCGGCGCTGGCCGTGATGTGCCTGCGTACGGCCACCGGCGAGGTGTCATCGGAGGAGAAGCTGATCAGCCCACGGGAGCCAGCGATCTCGAGCAGCGTGCGGAACACGGGCCGGGGCTGTGCCCACGAGGCCTCGACATGACTGAGCGCGCCGCTCTCGTGCCGCAGGATCGCGGTGCCGTGGCCGGCGCCCCCGGCGGCCGATTTCGCGAAAACGGTGCTGACATCGCCTGCGATCCAGCGCGCATAGTCCAGGTCGTGGATCATGAGATCGAAGAAGATCCCGCCGGACTTGGCATCATCGGCGAACCAACTGCCCGGGCCGCGCTCGGGGGCGAACGACAGCCGCGAGAGCCGCAGCACGGCGGGGGCACCCAGCTCGCCGCTCGACACCGTCTCCCAGGCGGCCCGGTACTCGGGGCTGAACCGCAGGATGTGCCCCACCTGCAAGGGGACATCGGCGCGCTCGAAGGCCTCCAATACCGCCGAGCCCTCCGCCACGCTCAACGACAGCGGCTTTTCGCACAACGTCGGCTTGCCCGCGCGCGCCGCGGCCAGCGCCAGTTCGGCATGGACGTGCGTCGGGGCGCAGATGTCGACGACGTCCACCGCCGAGAAGAAGTCGTCGAGATCGGTGTACAGGGGCGCACCGAACCGCCCGAGGTCACCGAGATCGGCTCCCCGTTCCCGGCAGAGAAAGGCCACCGGCGCCTCACCGATCGCCTGCCAGGCCTCGGCGTGCACCGTTCCCATGAAGCCGGTTCCGATGATGCCCACTCTGCGTGCGCTCACCCGTACATCTCCTCTTCGCATGACGACGTCGTTCGGCCGGGGAAGCGAGGCAACTGCGCCTTCCGCGCGGGCGAACGGGCGGTTGGGGTCCGGCGGGGGAGGACCCGCGCGCCGGACCCCGTGGTCACGGCCAGGTGCTAGTGGGCTCTCCTGCGCCGCATGACCGCATCGAAGACCACCGCGGCGATCAGCACTGCGCCGGTGATCATCAACTTGACCGGTGATGGCAGGGCCAGCAGATCCATGCCGTTGGAAATGGACCCGATGACGAGCGCACCGAGCAGGGCCGACCAGATGCTGCCCCGGCCACCGAACAGGCTGGTGCCGCCGATGACGGCACCAGCGATGGCGATCAGCAGGATGTCCCCGCTTCCGGCGGACTGGGTGACCGAGGTCAGTCGGGAGGCGGACAAGATCCCGCCGAGGGCGGCGAAGGCCGAGGCCAGCACGAACACCTGGACGGTGATCCGGTTGACGTTCATGCCGACCCGGGCGGCCGCCTGGGCGTCACCGCCGACAGCGTAGATCCGTCGGCCGAAGAGGGTCCGCTGCGCGACGAAGTCGGTGACGACCACGAGAGCCAGCACGATGACGACGCTCAGCGGGATGCCCCGGCTGACCCCGAACACCAGGATGACCGTGACGATGGCGACGGCCAGGATGCCCAGCCGCACGACGTCGATGATGGCCGGGACGTTCGGCAGACCCAACTGGGCGCGCCGCCGTCGTCGCCGGGCAGTCGCCGCACCCGTGGCCAGTACGACAGCCAGCGTCAGCACCCAGCCGACCCATGGTTGGAAGAAGGTGTTGGTCAGCCCCAGGATCGAAGGATCGCCCAGGTTCATCGCGCCGGTGGAATCGAAGATCAGTAGCTGGAGGCCTTGCCAGCCGATGAGCCCTCCAAGGGTCACGACGAAGGAGGGGATGGCGAATGCCGCCACGATCAAGCCCTGGACCAGTCCGATCAGCAGACCACAGCACAGGGCCAGGATGATGGCTACGGGGCCGGGTAGCCCCGCATGAACGCTGAGCGCAGCCATGACCGTGGCCGCCAGCCCGCTGATCGACCCGACTGACAGATCGATGTGACCGATCAGCAGAACGAGGACGACGCCGATCGAGATCGTGGCCACGGCGGCGATCTGCAGCGCGAGGTTCGTCAGGTTCGTCGCTGACAGGAAGTTGGGATTCAGGAAGTAGAAGACCGCCCAGATCGCGGCGATGCCGACGAGGACCTGGGCGACGCCGACGTGCGTCGCGCTGTCTGCTCGCGCCAGTCCCCGCAGGATCGTCCGCACGGACGTCGGCGGCGCGGCGACGGCCTGATGCCCATCGAGGACGTCGTCGCTTACCTGTGTGCTCATTGTGCTGCCTCTGAGATCGCGACCCCGGCGCCGGTGATCGCCGCCACGACCTCGTCCTGATGCCGCGGGTCACCGGGGAATGACGCGACGTTGCGCCCGAGACGAAGCACCTCGATCCGGTCCGCCACGGCGAAGACTTCGGCCAGGTTGTGACTGATGAGGATGACGGCGAGCCCACGCGCTTGCAGCCGGCGGATCAGGTCGATGACCTGCTGCTTCTGCGCGAGACCGAGGGCGGCCGTCGGTTCGTCCAGAATGATGACCTTCGGTTTTCCCAGTAGGCAGCGGGCGATGGCCACCGTTTGTCGCTGCCCACCGGAGAGCCCACCGATGGGCACACGCAACGAGCGCGGCGTGATCGCCAGCTCCGCAAGCAAATCGGCTGTCTCGCGTTCCATCTCGAGCTCATCGATGAGCGAAAGCTTGCTGCGCTCGTGCCCGAGGAACAGGTTTGCCACGACGTCGAGGTTGTTGCAGAGCGCGAGATCCTGGTAAACGGTCGCGATCCCCAACTGCGCCGCGTCATTCGGATGCTGGATGCGGACGGGCCGGCCCTCGAAGATGATCTCGGCCGTGTCCGGGACGACGGTCCCCGACATCACCTTCACCAGGGTGGACTTACCGGCGCCGTTGTCACCGACGAGCGCAACGACCTCACCTGCGGAGATCGAGAACGAGGCGTCGTCGAGTGCACGCACCGCGCCGTAGGTCTTGCTAACTGACGCGAAACTCAGCAATGGTTCCGTCATGGGGGGGTTCTCCGAGCGGAGATCGGGCGTTGTGTACGGCGGTGTCACAGCAGCCCGGCTCTCTGGCAGGCGGGCCGGTACTCGGCGGTGCAGACCGCGTCCACCGGCCAGAAGCCTTGGGGGACGAGCATGTCGCGGACATTCGAGAGCGTGATCACCTGGTTCTGCCAGAGATAAGCCTTGACCTGATGCCCGGACGGCGTCTGTGTCGTGCCGTTGATGATGCCGGCCGGTGGTTGCTGGCCCTTGGCGAGCGCGGCGGCGAGATCCGCGGTTTTGGCGGCGAAGACCTTGATGGGCAGGTTGATTGTGTTGTACTGCTCGCCCGCGAGAATCCGCTGTAGACCGGCAACGGCACCGTCCTGGCCGGTCGTCAGCCGGGTCGACGGGTCGATCCCTGCGTTCTTCATCGCCGCGATCGCGCCCCCAGCGAGCTGGTCATTGGCCGCATAGACGCCGACGAAGCCGTTGTTTCCAAGCTTGGCAATCGCCTGATCCATCTCCGACTGCGCGGTGGCCCCGTCCCAGTTCTTGGTGTCGTACTCAGCCGCGATTCTGAAACCACTTTTGTCGATCACGGAATGCATGCCCGCCTTGTACTGCGACCCGAACGCGTCGCTGGGGTCGCCGTTCAACGCGACGAGGTTGCCCTCGGTCAGGCCCTTGGCCTTCAGACCGTCGACCAGACTCTGCGCCTGCTGCGCGCCGATGCCGAAGATGTCGGTGGTCACGCCGTAGTCGACACTGGGACTGTCGATGATGCTGGCATAGCTGATCGTCGTCACGCCGGCCTGGTGGAACTGGTTGACGATGTTGACCGCCGCGTCCTTGTCGATCGGCGCGATGACAGCGACGTCGACACCGTTGGTGATCGCGGCCTGGGCCTGCGCCAGCTGGGTATCCGCGGACCCCTTTGCGTTGTACGCGGTGATGGTGCAGTCCGGACACACTCGCTTGAGCTCGGCTTCGAAGACAGGCTTGTCCTGCTGCTCCCAGCGGACGGTGACGAGATCGGGCATCAGGAACGCGATGCGGCCCTGGTGTTGCGTACCTCCGGCCGGGGATCCCGAGCTCTGGGTGGCGCAACCGGTCAGGCCGACCGCGGCGGCCAGTGCGGTCGCGGCCGCCGCGCGGATCAACCGCCCTCGTGGCGATGTGCTCATCAAGCTCTCCTGGTTTCGTGAATGACGATGGGGCGCCGCCTTCGGATGGCCCTTAGATCCGGCGCGTTCGGATGTGTCCTGGTGACTCCGGGGCCCGGCGCGAGAGGGGTCACCTCCTCCGAGCTGCTAGAAGGTGCGGGCGAACTCGTAGGCCTCCGCGATGACGTCGCGCAGCAGGCGGGGAGCGATGCAGTCACCAAGGCGATGGATCGTGCGGGTGCGAGCTCGGGCCCGCCACGTCAGGTAGAGCGTCTCGTCGGATCGTCGCCCGACCGCGGGCACGATGAGGTCGAGACCGGAGAGCTCGGTCGGCTGTCCGGTGTAGACATCCTCCAACCGGGCCACGCCGTCCTTGAAGCCGGCGAACCGGGTCGTTGCCAGGATGTGGATGTTCTTCTGCACGGCCCGCCGATAGAACAGGGTGCGGTTCGCGGCCTCTAGCGAGTGCCCGGCGCTGAAGTGCTCCGAGACCAGCCAGACCTCGCTGCCGGCGTTCGCGAGGAACTCGGCCGTGCCGGCGCCCTCCCACAGGCCCGTGCCGTCGACAACGAGTGCCTTCGGACCCGGCACGCGCGCGCCCGAGAGCACTTCGTCGACTGTGGCGACCAGCGCGCCGTCGAGGTCTCTGATGGCCCGGGAGTTGAAGTGATCCAGCCCGGCTTCCGTCTCCTGGGCGGTCACGGGCAGGTTGGGCGCGACGCGCGACAGGGCCGGTACCGATCCGGTGGCCACGACGATGGCGTCCGCCTCGATCTCGTCGAGCATGTCCGCGGTGATCTCCACGCCGAGGTGAACCTCCACCCGCAGCCGCTTCAGCATCCGCTTCAGGTGCTCGACGACTTCGAGGATCTCGACGTGGTGGGGCTGCTTCTCCGCGAGGAGCAGCTGCCCGCCGAGCTCGGTTCCCTTCTCGAACAGCGAGACCCGGTGGCCCCGACGGGCCAGGGTCTCCGCAGCCTTCAGGCCGGCCGGACCGCCCCCGATGACCACCACAGTCCGCGGGCCGGCGGTGGGGGTCATCAGCCGCTCGCTGAACAGCCGCTCGCGACCAGCAGCCGGATTGTGGTCGCAGCGGATCTGCTGCTCCTGGGCGACCTGGAAGATGCAGGAGTCGTTCCCGCCGATACAGAAGCGGATCTCGTCGTCGCGCCCTTCGGTTGCCTTCTTCGCGGTGGCCGGATCGGCGATGAGCTGCCGGGCCATGCCGATGAGGTCGGCCTCGCCGAGGCCGAGGATGCGTTCGGCCATCTCCGGTTGCTTGACGCGCCCGAACGAGATGACGGGCTTGCTGACGGTCTCCTTCAACCGCGCGGTGAGGTGGCGGAAGCTGCCTTCGTCGAACACAGTCGGCGGGATCTGCATCCAGTAGCTCGACGAGGTTCCGGCGTCGGCGTTGAAGTAATCCACGTCGCCGGTTCGGTCGAGGTGACTCGCCATCTGCAGGCCGTATTCGGTGTCGTACCCCCAGTCGGTGTACTCGTTCAGGCAGATCCGCGTCCCCACCACGAAATCGGCCGAGGTGACCGCACGGATCGCCCGGAGGACCTCGACCGACAGCCGCATCCTGCCCTCGAAGGACCTTCCGAACTGGTCGGTTCGCTGGTTCAGAAACGGAGCCGCGAATGCGTGCAGGAGACCGTCGTGCCCGATCTTGACCTCGACGCCGTCGAAGCCGGCCTCCTCCGCGATCCGCGCCGACCGCGCGTAGTGGTCGATGACCTCGTGGATCTCGTCGAGGTCCATGGCCTTGGTCGGATGAACGCTGGAGGGTTCCGGCATCTGCGTGGGCCCCCACAGCAGCCGGGGCCGCACCGACAACGAGTCGGGGCCGCAGTGCACGAGTTGACTGAAGATTTTCGCACCGTGGCGATGCACCGCACGGACGATCTTGCTGTAGGCGGGGAGATTTCCGCGATCCCACGCATTGACCGTCTGGCGCGAGGTGCGCCCCGTGGGATGCACCGCCTGGCTCTCGACGATGATCAGACCCACCCCGCCGGCGGCCCGCTCCTCGTAGTAGGCGCGCTGGTGGTCGGACGGGGCGCCGGCCTCACCCAGTGCGGTGAAGTGGGGCTGAAACACGAATCGGTTCCGGAGGCTAACATTGCGGATCGTGAACGGGCTCGTCAGCACCGGCCACTTGCTCGAGGTCACTGCCTTACTCCTTTGACGACCACCCCGGCGGGATGATGCTGCCGTTATTCGGGACGCAGGACCCGGTCGCGTCAGTGCGTCAGGCGCCGATGGCGGAGGACTGGAAGTTCACGACGTCCAGCACCGTGAGCATGAATTTCTTCGAGAAGCGGGTATCCACGAAGAACCGTTCGCGGGAGCTCTCGTAGTCCTCGGATTCGTCCTGGCAGAGCTCGATCATCAGCGGGCGCGCGTAGCCGATGTCGGTAAGGGCACGGATGAAACCGGGAAAGTCGATCTCGCCTCGGCCGGGGACGACGACCGGGCTGGAACCGGCGCCGTCCCGGATGTGCACGTGCCGCACGAGGCCGCCCAGTGCGCGTGTGACGTCCGTGGCGTCCTCGTCGGCGACCACGACGTGGCTGGGATCCAGCGTGATGAAGAGGTTGGGATGGGCGACGAGGTCGAAGAAGTCGGTCGTCGTCCGCAGATCGTGGGTCAGCATCTCGAGGTGCGGGCCCTCGATGTGCAGCTCCACTCCGGCCTGCTCGGCGTGCGAAGCGAGCTCGCGCACGGCGGGGGCGACGTACGCGACATTGTCCCCCCAGTCGGTCCCACGCAGCAGCTTGCCCGACTGAATCGTGACCGCGTAGCCACCCAGAGCGCGGCACACGTCGATGGACCGGCGAATGTAGGCGATGCCCTGCTCGCGTTCCCAGGCGACATTGAGATAGCCGCCGCCGGCGTTGACCGCGGCCAGCTTCAGGCCGGCAGCGTCGAGCTCGTCACGGACTTCCTTGACGTGGTCGTCGCCGGCGTGAAGCGCGTCCAGATGCAATGCGCTGAAAAGTCCCTCGCCGACGGTGAAGGGGCGCAGCATTCCCAGGTCGATCCACTCGAACCCCATGGAGGAGATCAAGTGGAGTGCCTCGGCACGCGGCAGGCGCGCGAAGCACAGGCTGGAACAGCCGATGTCGTACATAGCTTCCTTTACGGATCAATATCCACAGCGGACAGGACGGCTCCTGGGTGGAGCTAGCTGCCATCTCGCTCGTGGGGGAACCACTGCTCCGGGTCGCCCATGTATTCCATGTACTCGATACAGGCGCCGTCCTTGAGCGCGAAGGCCACCCGGACGACGCCCTTCTGCGCCTCCCACGGCTCGAGCAGCACCTCGTCGGCCGCTGCAAGCAGCGGCTCGAGGGCGCCCATGGGGACGCGGAAGGCCACGTGCGGACGCGTTCGGACGGCGTTGACGACGGGGCTGTCGGGCTCGTAACGAAGAAACTCGAGACTCTGCGGATGCTGCCGCGGGTTGGTGACCCAGACCTTTGTCGCCTCGACGTAGGTCTCGTCATCGTGCCGGTCGTCGCAGGGAATACCAATGTGGTCGAACTCGAGGCGCAAGGTGTTCATGTCCACCTCTCAGGCGATCGTCAGTGGGTGGGCGCTGCGCAGCGAGCCCCGGTGTCGCCGGCCCGTCCGGAGGCAGAAGGACGGCGATGTTCGCACCACCGTTATCTCTTGTCGTTGCCGGGACTCTAACGCTCAGGTGGAAAGAGGTCCAGACCTATTTTTGACTCACCTGCCTCGCGGCAGCCAGAGGCGCACGAGGAAGAAGACTTGTCGGTGCGCTCTTCTCGGCCGCGACGATCGATCTTGTGGTCTGAACCGCTCGATGCGACCCGCCGCTGCTGCTCGGTTGTGGCGACCCTTGACAGAGGCAGATGTGCGCTCAGATGGCGGAGCCCTGCGTGTCTAAGCATCTAGCCCGGCGCTCCAGCGTCTCGCTGCTGCTGGCGCTCGGGGTGAGCCCGTGCGTCGTGGTGGAGGTGCCCTCGTTGTCAAGCACCAGATGTGCCGGGCGGAGGTGGTGGTGTTTCGGCGCTGGGGCGCCGGTAGCGCGCCAATATCTGGTCGATGGCCTGCTGCGTAGTCAGCTCGCCGCGCGCAACGGCCTCCAGCAGGGCCAGTCCTTTCGGGCTCGGTTCCAGCCCGTCGGCCCGCAGGGAGCCCAAGGCGGAGGCCACGGCGCGTCGACGTTCCACGGCCTCCTCGGCCCGGGCCCGCTGTTCCGCAGCCAGCCGCCCGTCCCAGATCACGCGGGGTCGCGGGGACGCGCTCATGGGGATCATCCTCCCGTGCGGATAAGAGGGTCGCCAGGGCTCTCATCGCACCCGCCGTCTGCGCCTGCACCTACGCCGCTTTCGCTCCGCGGTGACCAGCAGCGCCGCGCCGCCCACGACCGCGGCGACGGCCAGCGCAGGGCCCGGCCCGGCCGCCGCACGGATCACAAGCACGACGCTCAGGACGACTACGGCCGCGAGCAGCGCCGTGGCGAGGTCGACGACGAGGCGCACGATCAGCCCTGTGTGCCGGTGAGGCGCCGTCGCCAGGGTCGGCGCTGATCATCGGCGGTGCCCTGCGGGGCGCGCGCGGGGAGCTCGAGGGTGGTCGGTGCGCCGACGGTTGCTTCCAGGACGGTGGTGTGCCAGGCCGCGGAGTCCAGCGCGGTCTCCGGGTCGGGCCAGGCGCCGCCGCGGCGTTCGGCACCGACGGCGATGAGGTGCTCCCCGGCGCGGTGGTAGGCGACGATCTGCTCGAGCAGCCCGCCGGTGTCGGGGTAGCGCCGGGCCGCGCCGTGCTGGGTCGGCCGTGGGCCGAGGCGCTGGCGGATCGCCGCAGGGAGGATCTCCCAGGGCGCCGAGGTGTAGCGCGCTGAGGCTGCCGCGGCCGCACCCGCGGCGGCACCGCCGCCGGGGGGACGGTTCCAGCGTTGTGTGGCGATGTCGCTGACGGTGAGCGGATGCACCTGCACGGAGGCGACCCATGGGCCGCCGGTGGGGCGGAAACGGCGGCTTCCGGGCTGCTCGGGTGCGACCGGGCGGCGGGCCTGCACGGTCAGGAACGCCCGCTGGTCGATCCACCAGGCCTCGATGTCGTGGGTGTAGCCGGCCGGGCCGCGGTTGCGGACCCCGGCCTTGGTCGCCCAGGACGCGACCGGCTGCAGCGCGCACAACCCGGCGTCGGCGAGCAGCCGCAGCGCCGGGAGCGGCATCACCTCCCAGCCGAGCCGGTCGACGTGGTGGGTCCAATGCGCCCGCAGCGGCCCGTCGGGCACCGCGGGTTGCCGGTTCGCCCCGGCCGGGGCCGGGGCCGGGGCAGCGGAGGGGTGGTGGGGGATCAGGTCGCTCATTGCATCTGCCTCGCTTCACGCTGGCTACGCCGGCGGATGGAGCGGCGCCGACACCAGATCCACAGCCGCACGATCAGCAACAGCATGGGAATGTGGGTCGTCAGGAGGCTGGCCACCACAGACCCCCAGGGATGGGCCTCGGGCGGGAGCCCGGCGACGATGATCCCCGCGCACGCGAGGAAGAAGGACCAGGCGATGAGCGCGAAGAGCCAACCGAGGATGCTGCTGGGGAGGCGCAGCCGCAGCGCGGTCCGGCACAGGGCTTTCCAGGCCCACCGCCGCGGCGAATCGCCCCGAGCGGGCAGGTATCCGGCGAACCTCGAATCGGTCCCCGCCCGGCGGGCGCGCGGGTGCCCCGGCGCGGCGTACGGCGGGGGAGCCGCCCAGCTCGGCGGTGGAGGCGCCCACGTGGGCGGCGGAGGAGGCGTGCCGAAGCCTGGTGGGTCCGGGGGTGGCGGGCTCCAGTCCTCAGC
>NZ_JAAXLA010000120.1 GCF_012911935.1 Pseudonocardia acidicola
CGGGCGACACCTCTACTACCGGGCGCGGGCCGGGGGTGGGTGCGGGTTCATGCGGCGTCCTCGATCCGGCGGGGTCGTTTGGCCCCGGCGCGCAGGCCGGAGGTGATCGTTTGCTCGGCCTGGCGTGGGCTGTAGGCGCGCAGCGCCAGGTGTCGGGCCGCCGCGGACAGCAGCACCGCGCGGGCCTCCGGTTCGGCCAGTGAGCCGCCGGCGACGAGCTGACCGAGTGCGACGGAGGCGATGTAGAGGCAGGCGTTGCGCTGCGAGGGTGCGGCGGTGTGCACCCGTGCTGTTTCAGCCCGCAGTGCGGCGTCGAGGTAGCGATCCCGCCGGCCGCTGCCGGGGCGGATCGGCCCGGCCGGCGCGCTCGGTGGCGGCGCCGGGCGCAGCCGCTGCAACAGCCACGCGGGCAGCTCGGCCGGCTCCCGGTCGTCGGCGACGGTGTAGACCCCGGCCGGGACGACGGAGCCGGCGGCGACGACGTACCCGCCGCGGGCGCGGGTGTCGATCTTCCAGCCGAGCAGGCCGGCGCTGTTGCGCAGCCCAGCCCCGGCCGGCGCCCGGTAGTAGAGGTGTCGCCCGCCCGACGGCGTGCCGACGGTGAAGGTGGCCGGCAGGATGGCGCCGGCCCGCTCGGCGAGCACCGCCAGGACCTCAGCGCCGCCGGTGGCGCCGGCCCACTCGGCGGGCGGGGCCTCGTCCGGGTCGTCGAGGTTCTTGCGGGTGTCGCAGTCGATCACGAGCAGCCCGGCGGGGCCGGTGGCGAGGCCGATGTTGAACGGGCCGGCCGACCAGGCGGCGCGGATGCGGGCGGGGTCGGTGGTGGCCCGCTGCTCCCAGCCCTGGTGCCCACCGGCGCAGGCCCCGGTGCGGGGGCAGCGGGTGTAGCCGTGCAGCGCGGGGCGCTTCGTCCCCGGGTGGAGCGGGAACACCGGCCACCCCCGGCCGGCGGCGCCCAGCGCCGCGTCGAGCAGGCTGGCGCGGTCTGGTTTGTGGGGTGCGCGGGTCATGACGGAACGACCTCCAGTGATGACAGTGAGTGACGGCAGGTGGGTGTGCGGGGCCGCGTGGCGGCCCAGGTCGGGCCGTCACGAGGCGGGGTGATCGGTGCGGTGCGGCGGGTTAGGCGGGCGGGTTAGCCGGCCGGGGTCGGGTTAGGTTTTTCACTCGCCCCGGCCGGTCGGGCGTTGACCTGCTGATCTGCGGAAAGTGATGGAGTGAGCCGGGTGAGGTCGGGCCGTTTCGGGCCTGGATCCGGCCGGATTCGGGGCCGTTCGGCCCGTCGGCGCCGACCTCACTCCCCCGGCGCGGCGGCTAGGCGTCGTCGTCGAGGTCGGCGGTGGCCCGCCGGGCCAGCGTGTCACGCACGGTGACCGGGTCGAGGGGCCAGCGGTTCCCGGTGGAGGGCACCTTGACCCCGTACTCGGCGGCCAGCCGGGCCCGCAGCGCCTTGCCGGTCAGCGCCCGGTACGGGGCCCAGCCCGGCGCGTAGGCGGCCAGCAGCGCCGGCACATCGGCCACCGGGACCGACTGGTCCCCGAGCACCGCGTCCAGGTCCTCCAACAGATCCCGCTCGGTCTCCACCGTCGGCGCGGCGGTGTCCGAGCCGGGCAGCGGGCGGCCGGCGCGGGCGATCGCGTCCAGGGCCCGGCGGATGATCGGGCTGATCTGGTCGTGCTCGCGGGAGACGTCGAGGTAGTAGACCTGCACGATCTCGCTGCGCTGCCCGCTGAAGCCCTTGACCACCGCGGTGCCGCGGTCGGTGCCCGGGATCAGCTCGGTGGCCCGGTGCCCGGCGGTGTAGGCGCCCTGCCCGAGCAGCGCGTCGTTCGCGACGTGGTCGCCGACGGCGAACGCGATCCCGTTCGAGCAGTTCCGCGTCACGTCGCGGGGCATCGAGTCCTTGGTCGGGGCCTGAGTGGAGACGACGAGGTGGATGCCGCGCTTGCGGCCGAGCCGGACGATGTCGACGAGCAGCTTGGCGATCTCCGCGCCGTACTCGGGGTGCTGGATCGCGACGTGGGCTTCCTCGAGCAGGCAGACCAGCGGATGCAAGCCCACGCCCTTGGAGGCGAACTCGCGGGTGACGGCCGGGATCTCGTAGCGCACCAACAGTTCCCCGCGGGTCTGCACCTCGGCGTGCAGCTCGCGCAGGTGCTCGCAGATCTCGGCGATCTTCTCGTCCTCCGCACCCATGACGTAGCGGGAGCAGCGCGGCCGGAAGGCCTCGAAGTCGAAGTTCGCATCTGGGACCCAGATCCGCAGCTCCGCCGTCGGATCGAGCGCGGCCCCGGCCACGATTACCCGGGCGGCGCTGGACTTGCCCTGGCCGGGCATGCCGCCGGTGAGGGTGTTGCGTTCCATCAGCGGCGCGGTGAGCGGGGTGCCGCGCAGGGTGCGACCGAACGGGACGCCCTTGAACACGTCCACCGCGCCGTCGTCGAGCAGCGGGTAGGGGCCGGCGCCCTCGGCCAGGGCGCCCTTGTCGGCCACCCACAGGTCCAGGATTCCGGCCTCGGCGCCGGTGGTCGGCCAGACTTCCTTGGCGAGGCGGTGCAGTCCGGTGGCGAGGTCGGCGCGGCGGCGGGCGATCCGTTCGGCGGTGACGCCGGCGGGCAGGCGGATCACCGCGTGGGTTCCGCGGCCGTCGACGCGGGTCGGGGTGAGGAACTGCAGCGGCATGCCCTCCTTCAGGTACGTGGTGATCTGGGTGATGCGCAGCGCGGACAGGGCGCGGGCGATGGTGGTTTCGTCGATCGCGGCGTCGCTGTCGGCCTCGGCCGAGGTGGCCAGCCAGGCCGGCGCCTTGCCGCGCCGGCGGCCCTCGCGCCAGGCCCCGAGCACGATCAGGACCGGCGCGGCCATCACCAGCGGAGTCCAGGCCAGCGCGACGGCGGCGAACGACCAGCGGATCACGTCCAGCAGCCCGGTGATGACGTTCGTGAACTCCCCCGCCCCGGACAGCTGCACTGCCCCGGCGATCGCCAGGATCAGCACCGCCAGCCCGGCCGCCGCGCCGAGCCCGACGCGCACGGCGGCGGCGACCATGGCCGGGAGGTCCATGAACCAGGCGTGGCGGCGCTGCGCGGCGGTCTCCTTGCGCTCCAGCCACTCGGCGAGGCGCTGCTGGTCGCCGACCGCCTCGGCGGCGCGGATCTGGCGGCGGTAGACGCCCATCGTGGTGGCGTCCCAGGCCCGGCGGGCCCAGGACTCGAACCCCTGGACCACCGTGACGCCCGTGCGGGCAGCCAGCCGGGCGCCCTGGGCCGGTCGCTCGGACTCGCGCAGGCCGGTGATCACGTGCACGGTCTGCCGGCGGGCGACCGCGCCAGCCCGGCGGACGAGCGCCGCCCCCGGCCGGCCAGCGCCCGTGGTCGGCCCGGCCACGGGGTCGCTGATCAGCTCGCCGTCCAGGACCAGCGGCGTCACCTCGGTGCCGGCTGCCTCGGTGGTACCGGCGCCGGCCGGGTGCAGGTGGACCACGTTGTCGTGCGGGTCGCGGTCGGGATCCGGGGTTGCGAGGAAGGTCGAGGTGCTCATCAGGCGGCCTCCTGCCGATCACCAGACACGGACACGGATGGGGATGCGTCGATCGGGACCAGCTCGGCCGGCACCGTCGAGGTGTTGGCGCGCAGGGCGGCGGCGAGCTTGACCGAGGTGCCGGCCGAGCAGCCCGTCACCTGCCGGCACCACCCCGGCGTCGGGTCCACCACCGCACCGGCCGAGCGGGCACGGTCAAGCTCGGCCCGCGCCTGCGCGAGGTAGTCGCCGAGCAGCCGCCGCGGGGTCGGCTTCCGCCGCGACCGTCGGGCCTGCGGGTGTTCGCGTGCCGGTTCGTGAACCGGCGCTGGAGCCGGTTCACGAACCGCGCCCGGGTTGGGCCGCTCGTCGGCGCCTGGCAGGACCGCGGTGACCGGCTCGTGAACCGGCGCACTGGTCGCGCCTGTCGACGCGGGCAGGGTGTGCTCTGTCAGGGCTCGGTGCACGGCCTCGGTGAGCCGGTCCCGCAGCCCCGGGCCGGTCTCGGCGGTGGCGAACACGACCAGCGGCGGCACCGAGTGCAGCACCACCCCGGAAGCCGAGAACGGCGCGTGCCCCAGCCCCCACGACGTCCAGGTGTTCATCACGTAGGTGGCGGCGAAGGTCAGCCACTTCGTCCGCCGGCCCCACGCCGGCAACGCCACCTGGTAGCGGGCAGTGACCTGCTCCGCGCGCAGCACCGCCAGCAGCACGAGGGACACCATGGGGTCGAGCAGCCACGCCACCCACCAGCCCGCCGACCAGGTCGGCGAGCCGGCCGCGGCGAAGGTCTGGACGTTGACCATGGTGAAGGCCAGGCCGAGCACGATGCCCGCCCACAGCAGCCCGTCGACCTGGGCGCGGACCTTCTCCACCCGCAGGGCGATCACGTCCCGGTCGGTGGTCAGCGCGCGGACCTGGGCGGCGTCGCGGGCCTCGGCCGCGAGCCGCGCGACCTTGCCGCCCGGCCGGTCCGTCGCGGCGCCGTTCGCGAACCGGGCTGGGATCGTTTCGTGTGTGGTCATCGGTGCATCCCTCCCCGGCCGAGCGAGCGCGGCCCGACCTCGGGGACGGTGAACAGCCGCGCCACCGCGGTCCCGGCGAACAGCGCCGGCGCCCCCAGCACCACCGCGATCACCGATGCCGGCGGGGTGAACGCGATCACGGCCCACTGCACCCCGACGATCAGCGCCGCGACCAGCAACGCCCGGCCGGCCGTGCTGGATCGGCGGGTGGCCGTGTGCACCACGCGTTCGGCCTTGCGGCCCGCCCGCGCCCCGGACCTCCACACGCTGATCAGTCCCAGCCCGGCCAGCACGACCAGGGCCACCGTCATCTGCTGGGTGCTCACCGGGCACCCCCGGCCCGGCGCGCCGGCGCGCCCGTTGCCGGGGCCGTGTTCGGCTCTACCATCGCTGCCTCTCCGTTCACCTGCTGGTGGTTGGGGAGACCCAGCCCGGCGGCTGCTTCCGCCAAGAACCCGTCGCCGGGCTGGACCTCGTTGGTGGTGTCTCGCCGGCAGCGCGGCGCCGAGCTCGCCATCAGGCGGCGTCCTCGCTCGGCGCCGACGTCGCGGCTTGCGCCGCAACCGCGCGCAGGGGTCGACGGCCCGGCCGGATTCCCGCGCGCTCTGCTTCGCTCATCAGCAGCCAGGACGTGGGGTGCGCGGTGCCCTCGCGGTCTAGCTCGGCGTCCACGTCGTGCTCGAGCTGTTCGATCGCGTCGAGCGTCAGCCCGTCCGGAGACCAGGACTCGACGACCGGGTCAAGGTGGTCGAGGGCGGCGAGCTGTGTGTGGTCGAGGTGGTGAACCTTCACGGCGCCATCCGTTCTGTAGTGCCACATGGCACGTTAAGATGCTATGTGGTGCTCGGTCTGTCAAGGGGTCCGTTTGTGGTGCTGTGGGGTGGCCTAAGCGGCCGGTAGCCTGGCGCGGTGGCGATCGATCAGAACAGCGCGGTGCCGCTGAGCGCCCAGGTCAAGACGGACATCGCCCGTCGGATCAGCTCCGGCGAGTACACCGTCGGTGAGAAGATCCCGTCGCTGCGCAGCCTCGCCGCCCAGTACTCGGTGGCCGAGCTGACCGTCCACGCGGCGGTGAAGCAACTCCAGTACGAGGGCGTCTTGGAGTCCGCGAGCGGACGGGGAACCTTCGTCCGCGCGGTGCCGACCACGGGGCCGACGGCGGTCAGTGGTGATCTCGCGGCAGTCGTCGAGGAGCTGCGCCGGGAGGTTGCCGAACTCCGCGATCGCGTCTCCGCAATCGAGGCGGAGAACGACAGTCGATGATCGCTCGCCAGGGCGTCCGTTCGAGGTCATGGCTACATAGGACCCCGGCTCCGGGGACGCTTGCACCGCACTTCGCGGGCCGCTTCCGGACGTCCCGGACGGTCCTCATCCCCACAAAACGTCCCAGAAACGTCCTTAGATGTGGATGATGGCCTCGTGCCAAATGATCGACTACGCGCCGCGATCGACGCCGCCGGGCTGACCATCGAGGACGTCTCGGCGCGCGCCGCTGTCGACCCCAAGACTGTCGCGCGCTGGGTCTACAGTGACGGCCGGCGCCCGCACCGCACCACCCGCCTGCGCGTGGCCAAGCTCCTCCAGGTCGCTGAATCCCACCTTTGGCCGACCAACGGCAGGGCACCGGCCGCCGGCTCCCCTGCCGTCGCCGAGCTGGTCCACCTCTACCCGACGCGGTCCGCCGTCCCCTTCACCCTGTGGACCGAGCTGATCCAAGGTGCGACAGAGGCAGTTGACGTCCTCGTCTTCTCCGGACAGTTCCTCGTCGAGCAATACGACCTGCTCCCGGTGATCCGGGCCAAATCCGCACGGGGCGTCCGGTTCCGGCTCGCGGTCGGCGACCACACGTCACCGGCCGTCGTGCAGCGCGCCGAGGAAGAGGGCACCACCGGCGGCCTGGAGGGCCGCATCCAGATGATGCGGCGCTACCTGCACGAGGTCGCCCACCTGCCGGGCGTCGAGGTCCGCACCCACGGGACGATCCTCTACAACTCGGTCTACCGATTCGACGACCAGGCACTGATCAATGGTCACGCTTTCGGATCCCTCGCCGGACAGAACCCGGTCATCCATATCCGGCGGGTTCCCGAAGGTGGCATGTGGGACCACTACATGCGCTCATTCGAACGAGTGTGGGACGTTGCCGTGCCGGAAACCGTGGAGGGCTAAGCGTGGGACGGATTGACTACTTCGACGACCCGGCCGCGCCGCCGGTCAACAGCGTCGTCCCGTCGGTGACCGTAGCCGTCCGCGATGACCAAGGCCGGCTCCTCCTGATTCACAAGGTGGACAACGGATTCTGGGCCCTACCTGGCGGCGGACACGACCCCGGCGAGAGCATCGTCGACACCGCCGTCCGGGAGGTCCGCGAGGAAACCGGGGTCGAGGTGCGTGTCACCGGACTCGTCGGGACCTACACCGACCCCCGCCACGTCATGCAGTATGACGACGGCGAGGTGCGACAGCAGTTCTCACTCTGCTTCCGGGCCGTGGTCGCGGACGACGCGGAAGCACCCCGCCCGGACGGAACAGAGACCAAGGCAGCGTCATGGGTCGATCCTCGGGAAATCGACTCGCTAAGCATCCATCCATCCATGCGCCTCCGGATCAACCATGCGCTCGACGACGCCCGGACCGGGCCCTACCTAGGCTGACCGCCGGCCAATCGCTGCTCAGTGCGTCGGATCGAATGCGCAAGGATCGGTCCCGCGGTCAGCCACGTCTTGTGCACCGGATCGTCGGCTGGGTAGCGGTCGAGGATCTCGGAGATCCGCTCGTCGTAGGTAAGGCGCTCCCCGGAGGGCCCTGTCGTCAGATCCGCGGTCACCAACGCGTCGAGCAACGGCCCATCGGGGGACGGAAACTCCGCCAGCTCCGCGCCGAGCCCACGCTGCTCGGCCTCGTATCGCGCCCCCGAGTGGTGCGCCACCAGATCGACGATGAGCGCCGGCCAGCCCTGATCACGAAGGTAGAGGGCCCCGTCGAGCGGGTGGAACCGCGTGTGACTGATCTCTGGCGAGTACCCGATATCGTGGAGCCACGCGGCAGCGACGAGATCGTTACGATCCGCATCGGGGATGGCGCCGATCAGCTCATCAGCGCGGGCTGCGACAGCCTGGACGTGCAACCACCGCCGGCCCAGCGGCGACACCAGTCGCTCAGCAAGCCGACGCGCCTCGGGGATGAAGTCCGCGGGCGTCGGAGTCGATCGTTCCGCGGGCCGCAGGCGGCCTGTCGTCCCAGGTGTCTCCACGACGGCCGACGCTACAGAGCCGACGCGGCCCTCGCCGCCGTTTACAGCGCACACGCCCGACCGTGTGCCTCCATCGGACCCACGTGCACGGACACACGGTGAGGTGCGGGCAACGGCCCACGTGACTTCTCCCCTGCCCCAGCCGTACTTCTGTCACTCTGTCGCTCGGAACCAGCTGAGCTGCCAGAACTCCGGTGACAAGACCGGTGACGGCCCTGTGACGGTCACTCCACGGAGGACCAAGACGCACTACTGCTGAATGATGCTCACGGAGCATCAAGGCACGCTCCGCGCTCCGCCAGTCCGGCCTCACCTTTCGGGTCCGCTCACTCGGCCGGAGCGGGCCTGCTGAGGAACTGCTAGTGACGACTGTCGCGCTACCAGAGCAGCGACAGTGTCACGAGTCACACGTAAGCTAGGTGGATGCCGAAGCTAGCTCCCATCAACCCCGCAGTGCTTGCATGGGCGCTTGAGGAGTCCGGCATGGAGTCGGATGCACTGGCAGCGCGGTCCAAGATTCCACCCGACCGGATGATTGAGTTCCTCGACGGCTCAACCCGTCCAACGACCACGGAGTTCCGTGCACTCGCGGGTAGCTTGCATCGGCCCTTGGCTTTCTTCTTTCTACCCGAGCCTCCCGAGAAGGCCGACCTCCTCGCAGCTTTCAGGAGTGGACAACCCACCAAGAAGTCGACGATTCGGCCGGAGGAACGGGACGCGCTACGAGCGACATCTAGATGGCAGGAAATTATCTCCTGGATTCGGGAAAAGTCGAGCGACCCACCGCTGGAGATTCCGCGAATGCCGACGGGAACGCGGTCTGCGGATGCTGCAAAAATCATCCTACACTGGCTCGACTGGGACTCTACTGCTCAACGAAAAGCGACGAGTTCAAGCGCCGTCCTCCGGATGGCGCGCGCACGAATGGAAGCACGGGGCGTCTTACTGCTGCAATTCTCCTCTCTTGAGCGCAACTCTTGCCGAGGATTTTTACTGCCTCACGACGCCGCTCCCGTCGTTGCCGTCAACACAAAGTACAATCCAGCTGCTCGACTGTTTACGGTTTTTCACGAGCTCGCACACCTCATCCGCGGCGATACCGCTATTTGCGACGATCCGAGGTCGAGCAGCACGGAGCGCTGGTGTGAGCAAACAGCAGCGCAAGTTCTCGCGCCAACAGATGACCTACTCCCGTATCTAGATCGGTGGGTTACTACCGGGAAAGTCACGTCTATAGACGATTGCCGGAGAATCGCGAATCGCTACAAGATATCACTACGTGCAGCAGCTGTCCGACTCATCAGCGTGGAACGTGCTGAATCCAGTCTCTATAGCCGGATCGACCGCGACACCGACTTCGAGAGCGGTGGACCGAACCCCAACGCTGAGCCTCAGACGACGCCAGTCCGACGAGTAGCAGCCCTCGGGAACGAGATTCCACGCGAACTGTTACGAGCGAGGGACCAGGGCCTGCTAACGACGGTCCAAGTGCGTCGCTACTTGAACGTCGACCCCGACCAACTGAACGACATCAGCTTCCGCCTCCAAACAGCAGACGCCGAGGCATAAGCGTGCACATTCTCGATGCCGACACATTGTTGGCGATTCCCGAACGTGCGCGAGATGGGATGCTCCACGAGCTCGTCGATGCAGTATGCGACCTAGTCCAGCGCGGCGAGGCAACTTTCCCCACGATGGTGAAGAATGAGACGGTCGCTCTCGCCGGCCCACAGCACTCCTCGTGGATACGGGCTGTGTCAGGGAGCTGCAGGCATACCTCGCCACCGTATGAGCGGGTTGTTGAGGTTCTTGCCGGTTGCCCGAGCGCTATGGACATTCGCCAAGAAGCCGAGCCATCTCAGGTGTACGTTGCTGCCACTGCCCTACATATAGCGTCGACATACGAGAACATAGTCGTTGTGACAGACGAGGTTTTGGAGTTGCCGGATCGCATGCCATTGGCTGCCGTCTGCGACACGATAGACATCAAGCATTGCACCGCATCCGAATTCTACGTCGAGTTTGACCTTCACCACTTAGTCGCAATCTAAAGCCTTAACGCCTCTCTGGCCCTATCGTCGAGATAGTGTCGCATAACTGGATCTGGCAAAGAATACTTCCCAGCCAAGAGTCCTAAGAGACGGTTCGCGAATAAAAGCAGAGTTCGCCCGGGTTCCCCCACTATGTACCCGTTCCCAGCGATTCTGGTAACTGGATGGGCTACACCGTCGACCACGACTGAACCGCCAGGAGGGATTGTGTCAAACTTTCTCCACGTGTCCGCGACTCTCTCACCTCCGCTATCCCGTTGATGTAGAGGGACAAATTCGATCGTATACGAGTCGGCGCTCTCGTCGGACCAACCAATCACACCTGGAGACACGATGCAGAGCACGTCAGGCCGGTCAGCGGCGTCCATAGCGCGAACATGGTCAGCCACTGTGCTTGGTGACGCCCATGCATGATAGGCAAAGAGACCAACCGTTGGCTTCGGCGTCTCGTCACTGGACTCCAATGCGCGTATCGCGGCCTTTTTCTCCTTGAACTCATTCAGGTCATCAGCAGCAAGTGTGGTCTTCACCTCGATAACGGTGGACACAACTTCGACCGGGAAAATCATCTGATTAACCTGGGCCATCACGGTTGGCTGCGAGGTGGGGTCATACAGAATGACGTCGGACTGCCTGGAGCGGCGGCTTTTTGAATCGATTACAATTCCAGTACCTACTCCAATACTCCCTGGAAGAAGGTTCTCGAGCAGTGTTATTAGTGCACCTTCATTTTCGCGGCCTTGCTCGCCCGCATGCCCAATCAACCGGTTGAACACGTCAACCTCTGCTTGGAGACGCCGCACGACGCCTCCCCAATACTGTTCGACTATCGAGATAGCCACTTCCGGATCCCACTCTCCTTGTGCCCGTGTGGGGCTGCGTCGCTGTCTCCCTCCACTCCGTCGAACAGATGATCATCCACGCCGCACCGGCGTCAACGGCGCCTATGGCGTCCCTGTGCGATGGCCTGGCGGCCGCTACTGTCCGCTGCCGCGATGAGGGAGCTGCCAGTTCGATGGAGGGGAAGAAGGGGCACGGGCTGGCGGTACTACCGCTTTGGCTACCACGCTGCCGGTACCGACGGACACAGATCGGCCGTGTCCCGACGGCCGACATCGAAGGACGACGTCACCGGACGTGGCTGAGCATTGCCATGCGGACTTTTGCAAGGCAGGGCTCACCGCCTGTCGGGCCAAACCACGCGGCTAAGCGGAACCTGACCGGCAAGCCGACTCTCAACTCTCTCTGTCACTCTCATACTCAGAGCGCCCTGACCTGCAACAACGCCTGTGACACGAGCGGTGACAGCAGAGTGACTGTCACCGCAGCGGGCTACACCCCCACTTACGCGGCCTGCCCCCGACGGTTTGAGCCGTGCCGAGGGCTTGCGGAAGTGGGCCGAGCGACGGCGCCTAGTAGGAGCATCCCGCAGGTCAGCGCGTCGATGCGCTGCGTCGGCTGAATGTTTTCCCAAACCGAGCCTCACTAGCGCGCCCAAGACTGGCGAGGCTTCAGATCAGCGTGGTGCTGCCGAAACAGGGGGTGACCGGCAGCGCTCGTCATCGGCCCGGGATCTCGGCCGCGCCCCAGCACGAGGACCGTCGTCCCGGTCAGGGCCCTCGGTGGTGCCCTCGATGTTTGCATGGCCCCGCCGCGTCGTCCTACGACGGAGAAGGATCCCCGGGGCAGTCCCGGGGCCCTCTCCGTCGTGTTCGGGTGACAGCGCGGTCAGGTGGCTGTCACTTGCCGAAGTTAATCGTGCTGCAGGTGACGGTCGCGTTCGCCGATGGCGGGACGGTGTTGGTGACCAGCGTCTTGCCGGTGTCCTTGTCGATGATCTCGCAGGTGAGACCCTGTGCGTGGTTGATGTCCTGGATATTGCCGCCACCGGTGGCGGTGAGGACAGCGGAGGCGCCGGTGACGGTCGTGTCGAGCGACCAGGGCGAGGGGACCTGGATGAGGCCGCCGGACCCGATGTTGCCCTGGGTGTAAGAGACAGTCACCTTCCCACCGTCGGTGGTCGACACCTTGTAAGTCACGTTGTGCACGCCGTTGAGGGCCTGGTCGGCGCCCTGCACACCCGCGTTGATGGCGCCGACGTAGAGAACGGTGGAGACGATTACGAGCACGAACCCAATGACGGAGGCGATCAGGCCAGCCAGCGCGACACCACGGTTGGTGGCGAGCCGCTTGCTGACCCGGCGGAGGCCGACCAGGCCGAAGATGATCCCGAGGATGGCCAGCGGGTAGGAGACGAACCCGAGGATCGGGATGAACGCGAGCACGATCGCGAGGATCCCCAGCACCAGCGCGGTGGTGCCCATGCCGTTCCTGGGTGCCGGACCGTACTGCTGCTGCGGCGGCGGGTACGGCTGACCGTATCCAGGCTGCGGCGGGTTGGGAGGCGGCTGCGACGAGCTCATCAAGTTCCCCTTGGGGGTCCGGTGTGGCGGCTTTGACCCCGATGTCGCCGGGACGTAGTCGGTTGTTACTGCATGTCACGATTCGGTGACGGCACGGCTTCAGTACCGCGTAAAGCTTGCGGTCACTTCTCCATCACCGGCGCTCAGAGGCGTGACGGCCTCGATCGGCCCCGACCCCGCGGGCATCATCCATGGCCATCCTGGATAAGCGAGGCCGGCCTCACGCTCGTCCGTGCGCACTCCCCAGCCCCCGCTGTTCCAGCGCTAAGCCGGCCCAAAGACGGCGGTGCACGGACATCCGCTACCAGGGCGGCACGACACTTCCGGGCGGCCTCGGCACTGGAGTCATCGCCGACAATGCGCTCAGGTGGCACGGCTGGTCCGGACCCCAGGTTGGGACTCCGCCCGCACTAGCGTCTCTCTTATATCTATCTGTCACTCTCATACTCATGTGGCCCTGACCTGCGGTTACGCCTGTGACAGTGAGAGTGACAGCCGAGTGACTGTCACTCGGCTGGCCGCGGGGCGGTCTCTCGCGATGACTGTGACTTCTGGGGTTTCCCGCCGGGGTTGTGCCCAATACGTGCCCAGATGGTCACTCGGCCCGCCGGGGAGAGACGCATCACCGCAGGTCAGAGCTGCGCTTCCGGCCGAAAAAGGCCCTCCCTCCGGAGGCGGGAGCGCAGGTTCGAATCCTGCCGGGGGCACCATCAGTGCCAACAGCCAGAACGGCCCCTCACCAGCTGAAACAGGGTGAGGGGCCGATCTTGTTGTGTCCGGGCGTCAGCGGC
>NZ_JAAXLA010000121.1 GCF_012911935.1 Pseudonocardia acidicola
CGCCCACCCGAAGCTGACCCGACCGTCCCCACATCGCCGGGCCGCGTGAGCGACGCCTCCACGTCGTCGTCGCGGCCGATCGATCGTCCGAACGCGCCGTGCTGTGCCGGGGCCGATGCGGGATCGCCGCCAGGAGGTCTCTCGTTGCTCGCGCTCGTGGCCGCGCACCTCGCGATGGCCGGTGTACTCCCGGCCGTCTCCGCGCGCAGCCGTCGAGCCGCGTTCGGCGTCGCCGCCGTTCTCCCCGCGGCGACCCTGCTGTGGGCGCTGGCCCATGCCCGCGACGCACTCGCCGGGGGCCTGACCTCCACCACGGCCTGGGCTCCCGAGCTCGGCCTCGAGCTGAGCTTCCGGCTCGACGCGCTCGGCCTGGTGATGGTCGTCCTGGTCGCCGGGCTCGGCGCGCTGATCTTCACCTACAGTGCCTGGTACTTCGGGCGCAACAGCCGCGATGCCACCCGGACGGCCGCGCTGCTGCTCTTCTTCGCCGGCGCGATGCTCGGGCTCGTCCTGGCCGACGACCTGCTGACGCTGTACGTGTTCTGGGAGCTGACGTCGATCGCGTCGTTCCTGCTGGTCGGGCAGAGCGGTGAGCACCGGGCCAACCGGCGCGCCGCGCTGCAGGCCTTGCTGGTCACCGTGTTCGGCGGGCTGTCGATGCTGCTCGGGATCGTGCTGCTCGGCGAGGCGGCGGGCACCTACCGGATCTCGGAGATCGTGGCCGCGCCGCCGAGCGGCGGGACGGTCACCGCCGCGCTGATCCTGATCCTGCTGGGCGCGCTGACGAAGTCCGCCCAGCTGCCGTTCCACCCCTGGTTGCCCGCGGCGATGGCCGCGCCCACTCCGGTCAGCGCCTACCTGCACGCGGCGTCGATGGTGAAGGCGGGCGTGTACCTGGTGGCCCGGTTGTCGCCGGCGTTCGCCGGGCGGGTCGAGTGGTGGGCGCCCGTGGTCGTGCTCGGCCTGGGCACGATGCTGCTGGGCGGCTGGCGCGCGCTCCAGGAGACCGACCTCAAGCGGCTGCTGGCCTTCGGTACCGTCAGCCAGCTCGGGTTCCTCATGGTGCTGCTCGGCGCCGGCGGGCGGATCGCCGCGATCGCCGGACTGACGATGCTGCTGGCGCACGGGCTGTTCAAAGCGCCGCTGTTCATGGTGGTCGGCACCGTCGACAAGGTCACCGGCACCCGCGACGTCCGGGAGCTGTCCGGGCTGGGCTGCACGCTGCCCGGGCTCGCCGCGGTCGCCGCGGTGGCCGGGCTGTCCATGGCCGGGATACCGCCGCTGCTCGGGTTCGTCGGCAAGGAGGCCGCGTTCGAGGCGTTCCTGCACGACGGCGGCCCGCGCGGCTGGATCGTCGGGCTCGGGTTGCTCGCCGGCTCGGTGCTCACCGTGGCCTACACCGCGCGCTTCCTGTGGGGGGCGTTCGCCACGAAACCGGGCGTCGAACCCGTCGAGGCGTCCCGGCCCGCTCCCGGGCTCACCGTCCCGACCTGGATCTCGGCGGTGGCCGGGCTCGCCCTCGGCATCGGTCACCCCCTGGTCGGCGCGCTCGCCGGGGGCTACGCCGGCGCGTACCCGACGGGCGACCCCGTCGCGGCCGGCTACCACCTCGCGCTGTGGCACGGTCTGACCCTGCCACTGGGGTTCTCCGCGATCGCCGTGCTGGGCGGCCTCGCGCTGCACGCCCGTCGCGACGCCGTGACCGCCCTGCACCGGCGGCTGCACCACCCGGTCAGTGCCCAGCGCGGATACGAGATCGTCGTGGCCGGGCTGGAGCGGCTCGCGGTGCGGGTGACCGGCCGGCTGCAGGTCGGTTCGCTGCCGACCTACCTGGCGGTGCTGCTGATCACGGTGATCGCGCTGCCCGGCACGGCGGCGCTGATCGCCGGCCGATGGCCGACCGACCAGGTGCTGTTCCACGCGGTCATGCAGCTGCCGCTGGGGCTTGCGGTGATCGTCGCCGCGCTGGCCCTGCTCCGAGCCCGCCGCCGGTTCACCGCCGTGCTGCTGGTCGGGGCGATCGGTTACGGCATCGGCGGCCTGTTCATCGTGGACGGCGCCCCCGACCTGGCACTGGCCCAGTTCCTGGTCGAGACACTCACCCTGGTGGCGTTCGTCTTCGTGCTGCGGCGGCTGCCGGCGCACTTCGCCGAGAGCCGGTCCTCGACACGCATCCGGATCCCGAAGGCACTCATCGCGGGGGCCGGCGGAATCCTGGTCGCGCTGCTCGGGGTGGTGCTCAGCGGCGCACGGGAGGCCCCGCCCGCGACCAGCCAGGAGTTCGTCCGGCTCGCGCCCGAGGCCGGTGCGGCGAACGTGATCAGCGCGATCCTGGTCGACTTCCGGGCCCTGGACACCGTCGGTGAGATCACCGTGCTGCTCATCGCGGCCGCCGGCACCGCGAGCCTGGTGCTGGCCACCCGCTACGACCGCCGGCGCAACGGGCGGGTGAGGAGCGGTTCGGGTTCCCCCGAACACGAGGAGGAACTACTCGGATGACCCGGACGCCGACTCCCGACACCCCCGAGCGGGTCCCGTGGAAGCAGTGGGACGAGCCGTCCGAGCAGTGGATGCTGCCCGGCGAGTGCCCGATCGCCTCCGAGCGCACCCTGCTGCTCGAGGTCGCGACCCGGATCCTGTTCCCGACCGTGCTGGTGTTCTCGATCTACCTGCTCCTCGTCGGCCACTACGCGCCCGGCGGCGGGTTCTCCGGCGGCCTGGTCGCCGGGCTGGCGTTCGTGCTGCGCTACACCGCAGGCGGTGGCGCGGACAACGCGGCGGACATCGGAGCCCGGGTGCGGATCCGCCCGCCGTTGCTGGTCGGGCTCGGGCTGAGCCTGGCCGTGCTGACGGCGCTGGCCCCGGTGGCGTTCGGCGCACCGGTGCTGTCGAGCGCGAAGCTGACGCTGCACGTCCCGGCGATCGGCGACGTCGCCCTGGTGACCAGCCTGATCCTCGACGTCGGGGTGTACCTGCTCATCGTCGGCGTCGTGCTGGACCTGCTGCGCTCGCTGGGAAGCGGCATCGAGCGCGACGCGCGTGCGGCCGGTGAACGCCCGTGAACACCGTCAACATCAGCATGGCGGTGGTCGTCGCGGTGCTCTACTCCGTCGGCTTCTACCTCCTGCTGCAGCGCTCTCTGATGCGGGTGCTGCTGGGGATCGTGGTGCTCGGACACGGCGCGAACCTGCTGCTGCAGTTGGCCGGCGGGCCGCCCGGGCGGGCCCCGGTCCTCGGCACCGTGCCGCCCGACCAGATCACCGATCCATTGCCGCAGGCCCTCGCCCTGACCGCCATCGTGATCACCTTCGCGCTGACCACGTACCTGCTCGCGCTGGGCTACCGGTCCTGGGTGCTGGTCGGCCACGACGAGGTGCAGGACGACGTCGAGGACCGCCGCATCGCGCTGCGCGAACGCCCGGACGGCTCGATGGGCGAGGAGGCGTCCTCCGAGGACGGCACCGACGACGAGGAGGACCCGGGTTCTGCCGCCGCGTCCGGCGACCCGGTCGACCCCGCCGCGGCCGGAGCGGGGTCCGGGCAGGGGGGCGCCCGATGAGCACCCTGGTGACCCTGCCCGTGCTGCTGCCGATGCTCGGCGCCGCGCTCACCGTGATCGGCAGCCGCTCCGCGCGGGCGCAGCGGCTGGTCGGCGTGGTGGTGCTCGCCGCGGTGTCGGTCGTCGCGGCCATCCTGCTGGTGGCCGCCGACCGGGGTGGTCCCGTGGTCGCCGAGCTGGGCGGCTGGCCCGCCCCGGTCGGCATCGTGCTGGTCGCCGACCGGCTCTCCGCGCTGCTGTTGCTCATCTCGACGGTGGTCACGCTGGCGGTGCTGGTCTACGCGATCGACCAGCGGATCGCCGACTACGGCCCGGAGACGCCCAGCACCACGTTCCACCCGATCTTCCTGCTGCTCTCCGCCGGCGTCTCGCTGGCCTACCTCACCGGCGACCTGTTCAGCCTGTTCGTCGCGTTCGAGATCATGCTCGCGGCGTCCTACGTGCTGATCACGCGGCGCACCAGCGCATCCCGGATCCGATCCGGGATGACCTACGTGATCATCAGCTTGACCTCGTCGCTGCTGTTCCTGACGACGATCGCGCTGGTCTACGCGGCCACCGGCACGGTGAACCTGGCCGACCTGGCGCAGAAGGTGGGGGCGCTGCCGGCCGGGCTGCAGACGGTGCTGGCGCTGATGTGCGTCGTCGTGTTCGGCATCAAGGCGGCGATCGTGCCGCTGCACTTCTGGCTGCCCGACAGCTACCCGAACGCGCCCGCGCCGGTCACGGCGCTGTTCGCGGGCCTACTCACCAAGGTCGGTATCTACGCGCTGCTGCGCACCCAGACGCTGATCTTCCCGCAGGACCACCCGTCCACGCTGCTGCTGGTGATCGCCGTCCTGACGATGATCGTGGGGGCGCTCGGCGCGCTCGCCCAGAACGACCTCAACCGGTTGCTGTCCTTCCTGCTGGTCAGCCACATCGGGTTCATGCTGTTCGGGCTCGCCGTGTTCGACGCCGCGGGGATCGCCGGCACCGCGCTCTACATCGTCCACCACATCACCGTGCAGGCGACGTTGTTCCTGGTCAGCGGTCTGATCACGCGACGTACCGGGACGGTGTCGATCGACGCGATGGGCGGGTTGGCGAAGACCTCGCCAGCGCTCGCCGTGCTGTTCGCGATCCCCGCGCTCACCCTGGCCGGTATCCCGCCCACGTCGGGCTTCGTGGCCAAGCTGGCGCTGCTGGAGGCCGGTGCGGGGGCCGGGCCGGGTACCACCGTGGTCGCCGCCGTCGTGATCGTCTCCAGCCTGCTCACGCTGTACGCGATGGTGCGGGTGTGGGTCCGGGTGTTCTGGGGCGCGCCCAAGGAACCGCTGACCGATCCCGATCCCACCGACGAGCTGGTCGTCGGCACCGCGCGGACCGCCAAGCCGATGTACGTCGCGACGGGGGCGCTGGTGGCGGTCAGCGTGGCGATCGCGGTGGCGGCCGGGCCGCTGTCCGCGGTCACCGGGCGGGCCGGGCAGGACCTGCTGGATCGCGGGCCCTACCGGGTCGCGGTGCTGGGAGAGGGGAGGGCCCCATGATTTCACCGGCGAACCCGGCGTGGACGCGGCGGCTGCCGCAGGTGGTCTGGCTGACCGTGGTGTGGGTGCTGCTGTGGGGCACCGTCTCGGTGAAGATCGTCCTCGGCGGGCTGCTCGTCGCGGTGGCCGTGACGTTGCTGTTCCCGATGCCGATGTCGGGGGCACGGCTGCCGCTGCGGCCGGTGCGGCTGCTGCGGCTGGCCGGCTTCCTGATCGTCGACCTCGTGGTCTCGGGGGTGCAGGTCAGCTGGGAGACGCTGCGCTACGGGCCACGCGCCCGGGCGGGCATCATCGCGGTGCCGCTGCTCGCCGGGTCCGACCGGGTGATCACGATGGTGGCCGGTGCGCTGTCGCTGGCGCCCGGCAGCTTCGTGCTGCAGATCGACCGGCGGCGCCGGACCTGGTACGTGTACGCCCTCGGATTGCGGGGGCCCGCCGACGTCGAGCGCGTGCGCCGGCAGGTGCTGACCCTGCAGCGCCGGGTGATCGCCGCGCTCGGCACCCCCGACGAGCTGACGGCGTGCGAGCGCGGGCCGGCGGTGGGGAGATGAGCACCGTCTTCGCGATCACGCTGGCCATGCTGTGCGTGGCCGGGCTGCTGACCCTGCTGCGGCTGCTGCGTGGGCCGAGCACCCTGGACCGGATCGCCGCGCTCGACGTGTTCGTGGTGCTGATCGTGGCCGCCGCCGCGGTGTACGTGGCGATCTACCGCGACAGCTCCAACATCCCGCTGCTGGTCGCCGTCGCATTGATCATCTTCGTCGGCTCGGTCACCGCCGCGCGGCTCGTCGAGCGTTGGGAGCGGCACCGGTGAGCACGTTCGGCGACATCGTCACGGCGGTCCTGTTCCTCGCCGGTGCTGCGTCGTGCCTGCTCGGCGCGCTGGGCCTGATCCGGCTTCCCGACCTGCCGGCCCGGCTGCAGGCCGCGACCAAGCCGCAGACCCTCGGCCTGCTGCTCATCCTGATCGGCACCACGATCCGGGTGGAGTCGGCCAGCGCCGTGACCCTCGCACTGGTCGTGCTCTTCCAGTTGCTGACCGCGCCGGTGATCTCGCAGATCGTGGCCCGCTCGGCCTACCGAACCGGGACGCTGCGGCGCGACGAACTGGTGATCGACGAGCTGGCCGAGCGGATGTCGCGCGACGACGCCGGGGACGCCGCGCCGGGCGGCTCTGCCGGGGACAGCGGCCGCCGGAGCACGTTCTAAGCTCAGCCTCCGTGCCCATCTACGCTCTCGGCGACGTCGAACCGGACATCCATCCCGAGGCCTACGTCCACCCGGACGCGGTCGTGATCGGCAACGTGAAGCTCGGCGCGGAGGCCTCGGTGTGGCCGACCGCCGTGCTGCGCGGCGACGACGGCTACATCGAGGTCGGGGCGCGCACGAGCGTGCAGGACGGCACGATCGTGCACTGCACCGCGACCCAGGCGACGATCATCGGCGCGGACTGCACCGTGGGACACAACGTGCACATCGAGGGCGCCACGATCGCCGACCGCTGCCTGATCTCCTCGGGTTCGGTCGTGCTCAACGGCGCGACGATCGAGCACGGATCGGTGGTCGCCGCCGGCGCCGTCGTCTCGCCCAACGCGCACATCCCGGCGCGCAGCATGGCGCTGGGTGTCCCGGCTCGGGTGCGGGAGGGTTACCAGGTGCCCGAGGGTGCGTTCGACTACGCCGTGCAGTCCTACATCCAGCGCGGCAAGCGGTTCCGCGCCGAGCTGCGACTGCTGGAGGGCTGAACGGATGGCTGCCAAACCGCTGCACGAGGTCGTCGAGGCGGGCTGGGCCCGCGCCCTGGAGCCGGTCGCGCCCGCGATCGCCGACATGGGCGCGTTCCTGCGCGCCGAGATGGCCGCCGGGCGTCGCTACCTGCCGGCCGGCCCGAACATCCTGCGCGCGTTCACCCAGCCCTTCGACCAGGTCCGGGTGCTCATCGTCGGCCAGGACCCCTACCCGACGCCCGGGCACGCGGTCGGGCTGTCGTTCTCGGTGGCGCCGCAGACCCGCCCGCTGCCACGCTCGCTGGCCAACATCTTCCGCGAGTACAGCACGGATCTCGGCTATCCGTCGCCGTCGAACGGGGACCTGACGCCCTGGGCCGAGCAGGGGGTGCTGCTGCTCAACAGGGTGCTCACGGTGGAGCCCGGCCAGCCCGGATCGCACCGGGACAAGGGCTGGGAAGCGGTCACCGAGCAGGCGATCCGGGCGCTGGTCGACCGTGACGGCGAGCCGCTGGTCGCGATCCTGTGGGGCCGTGACGCGCGCAATCTGGCGCCGCTGCTGACCGACGTGCCGACGATCGAGTCCGCACACCCGAGCCCGATGTCGGCCGACCGCGGGTTCTTCGGGTCCCGGCCGTTCAGCCGGGCCAACGACCTGCTCGAGGAGCTCGGCGGCGACCCGGTGGACTGGAAGCTGCCCTAGCGCGGCCGGCCGCGGCGTCTCGGCTGTCCGCCGTGAGCAGCCCGGGGGGACCACCGTCACCTGCGCGTCTCGGACGCCGACCGGGAGGCGGCGGGCGCAGCGACTGCGCGCCCCGACGGCCGAAGGGCCGATCACCGTCGCCGAATCCGAGGAACGGCTCGACAGGGTCTACGGGGCGACGGCCTACGCCGATCCGGAGCCCCCGCCGGCCGACCTGCCGGGTCCGGCCGGTGCTGTGCTGCCACGGCACCACACGGCGGTCGCGCCGGACATGCGGGAGTTCGTGGAACTGCGCACCGCGATGGGCACGATCGTCCGCAAGGGCGGCCGGGCGGTGCCGCGCCGGTTGACGATCCGTACCGCGACGGGTGTGGTGAACCTGGATCTCACCTCGGCATGGGCGCGGTCACGAGCCTCGTGCCGGAGGGGTCACCGCGGACGTCGACGGGATCCGGACGTCCAGGGGAACGGTGCGGTCCCGGGTGCCCGCGATCCCGGACATCGGATTCCCGCACCTGCGCCTGACCGGCAGTGCCGGAACAGGCAGCCTCGCGATCCGGCAGCCGGCCGACTCGCGGCGCCGGTTCCGGTGAGCTGGATCAGGGCGGACAGCAGTCAGGGCCGCCGCGTGGAACGCGACGGCCCCGACGCGGCCTCTGTCAGGCGCGTGCGACCTTGCCGGCCTTCAGGCAGGAGGTGCACACGTTCATCCGGCGGCGGTTGCCGCCGTCCTGGCGGGCGCGCACCGTCTGGATGTTCGGGTTCCAGCGGCGGTTGGTGCGGCGGTGTGAGTGCGAGACGGACATGCCGAAGCCCGGACCCTTTCCGCAGACGTCGCAGACGGCAGCCACGTCGGACACTCCTCGGGGTAGACAAACGGAAACACCAGGGCAGGCCCCGGTTCGTACTCATGAGGGTACCCAGGCCGTCCGGCGCGGTTCAAACCGGCCGGTCGCTACCCTCGGCGCCGTGCTCCGGAACCTCGATGCAGCCCTGCTCAGACAGTGGACGGCGGCGTCGACGGCAGCGCTGGAGCGGCACCGCGCGGAGATCGACCGGATCAACGTGTTCCCGGTTCCCGACGGGGACACCGGGACCAACCTGCTGCTGACCATGCGCGCCGCCGGGGACGCGCTGCGCCGCGGCCTGCGCGAACTCGACGGGGCCGGCGGGAAGGAGTGCGGGGAGGACGGTGCCGCCGCAGGATCCGCGGCCGCCGCCCTGGCCCGCGGTGCGCTGATGGGGGCGCGCGGCAACTCCGGCGTCATCCTGTCCCAGGTCCTGCGCGGGATCTCCGAGGCGGTGGCCGAGGGCAACGGCGCGGCCGCGGACGGGGCGGTGCTGCGCGCGGCGCTGCAGCGGGCCGACCGGCTGGCCGCGGCCGCGATCGCCCAGCCGCGGGAGGGAACCGTGCTGTCGGTGCTGGCCGCCGCGGCCGGTGCCGCGTCCGGCTGCGGTTCCGACCGGCTCGACGACGTCGCCCTGGCCGCCGCCGAAGCCGCCGCGGTGGCCCTGCGTGCCACCACCGGGCAGTTGGTCGAGCTGGCCCGGGCCGGGGTGGTCGACGCCGGCGGGTTCGGCCTGGTCGTGATTCTCGACGCACTCGTCGAGGTGCTCACCGGGCGCACGCCCGCCGTGCCGCCGAGCACGCCGGACGGGAGCTCCGCGGCGGGCCGGCCGGTCCGCGGGCGGGAGGCGCTGACCGTGGAACGGGAGAGCGGCTCGGCGGACTTCGACTACGAGGTCATGTACCTGCTCGACGGCAGCGACAGTGCCCGGATCGACCGGTTGCGCGCCGAACTGGTCACGATCGGCGACTCGGTGGCCGTGGTCGGTGACGGCGCACCCGACGGCACCGGGCTGTGGAACGTCCACGTGCACTGCACCGACATCGGCGCCGCGCTGGAGGCCGGGCTCGGCGCCGGCCGGCCGCACCGGATCACCGTGATGCGCTTCGCCGACCAGGTCGACCCCGACGTCGCCGACGTCGCCGACTTCGCCGACGTGCCCGGCGGCGCGCTCGCCGGGGGGCGGTTCGTCCGCAACCGGGCGGTGCTCATGACCGTCGCCGGCGCGGAGGCCGCCGCGCTGGCCCGCGGCGCCGGCGCCGACGTCCTGGAGCACCCGGCGGACCGGCCGGTCGGGGAGGACGAGCTGGCCGCCGCGCTGGCCGGGACCCGATCCCGGCACGTCGTGCTGCTGGCCTGCGACGTGGACCTGACCCCGGTCGCCGAGCGGGCCGCGTCCGCCGCGCGCCGTGACGGCCAGGAGGTCGTCGTCATCCCGACCGCGTCGGTGCTGCAGGGCCTGTCCGCGCTGGCCGTGCATGACCCCGCACGCCGGGCCGGGGACGACGTGGTGGCGATGGCCGAGGCCGCGGCGGGGACCCGGACCGGCGGGCTGCTCGTCGCCGAGTCCGAGGCGCTGACCTGGGTGGGCCGCTGCTCGCCGGGTGACGTGCTCGGACTCTCCGACGGCGAGGTCGTGCTGATCGCGCCCGACTTGTCTGTCGGTGCTCTCTGGTTGGCTCACCGCATGCTGACCCCGGGTGGTGAGCTCGTCACCGCGCTGCTGGGCGCCGACGCCGACGACGAGCTCGGCGAGCGGCTCGCCGACGACCTGCGGCGCACTCATCCCGAGGTCGACGTGCTGGTCTACCGGGGCGGGCAGACCGACTACCCGCTGGTGCTGGGTGTGGAGTGAGCAGAGATGAGGGCATGAGCGGCATCGACCTGGACACCCCGCTGCAGGGCACGCTGGGCAAGAAGGCGGCCGACGCGCTCGCGGCCAAGCTGGACCTGCACACCGTCGGTGACCTCGTGCGGCACTATCCGCGCCGCTACGTCGACCGCGGCAAGCTCACCGACATCGCCGGGCTGGAGCTGGGCGAGCACGCCACCGTGGTGGCGCAGGTCCACACCGCCACGCTGCGCACCATGCGGGCCCGGCGCGGGCAGTTGCTCGCGGTCGTCATCCGCGACGAGCGCGGGCGCGAGCTGAGCTGCACGTTCTTCGCCGGGCACAAGCTGCAGCACGTGATCAAGCCCGGGATGCGCGCGCTGTTCTCCGGCAAGGTCTCGATCTTCAACAGGAAGCTGCAACTCACCCACCCCGAGTTCGAGCCGCTCGAGGAGGACGAGAACATCCGGCCGTTCGTCTCGGTCTACCCGGCCGCCGACAAGCTGCCGTCGTGGGACATCGCCCGCTGTGTGCGGATCGTGCTCGACCAGCTCGACGACCCGACCGACCCGCTCCCCGCGCAGATCCGGCGCGCCGAGGGACTGCCCGAGCTGGGCCGGGCGCTGCGCCGCATCCACCTGCCCGAGACCGAGGCCGACCACCACGCCGCCCGGGCCCGGCTGGTGTGGGACGAGGCGATGGGCGTCCAGCTCGCGCTGGCGGTGCGCCGGCGGCGGGCGGTCGAGCGTCCGGCCGCGGCCAGCCCGGTCCGGGCCGGTGGCCTGCTCGACGCGTTCGACGCCGCGCTGCCGTTCGCGCTCACGGCCGGGCAGCAGGCCGTCGGCGCGGAGATCGCCGCCGACCTCGCCCGCGAGCATCCGATGAACCGGCTCGTGCAGGGCGATGTCGGTGCGGGCAAGACGGTGGTGGCGCTGCGCGCGATGCTGCAGGTCGTCGACGGCGGCCGGCAGGCCGCGATGCTCGCGCCGACGGAGGTGCTCGCCGCCCAGCACGCCCGCTCGCTGCGGGCGCTGCTCGGCCCGCTCGGCCGGGCCGGGGAGCTCGACTCCGCCGAACGGGCCACGAAGGTCACGCTGCTCACCGGTTCGCTGCCCACGGCGGCCCGCCGGCAGGCGCTGCTCGACGCGCAGTCCGGCGCCGCGGGGATCGTCGTCGGCACGCACGCGCTGATCCAGGACACCGTCGGGTTCGCCGATCTCGGACTGGTCGTCGTCGACGAGCAGCACCGGTTCGGCGTCGAGCAGCGCGACGCCCTGCGCGGCCGTGGCGAGCGCACCCCGCACCTGCTGGTCATGACCGCGACGCCGATCCCGCGGACCGTCGCGATGACCGTTTACGGCGACCTCGAGGTGTCCGCGCTGCGTGAGCTGCCGCGCGGGCGCTCGCCGATCGCGACCACCGTCGTCCCGGCGGGGGAGAAGCCGGCCTGGCTGGAGCGGGTGTGGAAGCGGATCCGTGAGGAGGTCGCCGAGGGACACCAGGTCTACATCGTGTGCCCACGGGTCGGCGGGGAGAACGGCAAGGGGGCTTCGGCCGCCGACCTCGAGGACGCCGACCTGATCGATCTCCAGGACCCGGACATCGGTGCCGACTCCGACGACGGCGGGCAGCGGCGCCCACCGCTGGCCGTGCTCGATGTGGCGCCCGGGCTGGCCGAGGGGCCGCTGCAGGGACTGCGGGTGGGGATCCTGCACGGGAAGCTGCCGCCCGACGAGAAGGACACCGTGATGCGGGCTTTCGAGGCGGGCGAGATCGACGTGCTGGTCGCGACCACCGTCGTCGAGGTCGGGGTGGACGTGCCGAACGCGACCGCGATGGTGATCCTCGACGCCGACCGGTTCGGCCTGTCCCAGCTGCACCAGCTCCGCGGCCGGGTCGGCCGGGGATCGGCGGCCGGAGTGTGCCTGTTGGTCACCGACGTGCCCTCGGGGACGACGGCGCGCGAGCGGCTCGACGCGGTGGCCGGCACGACCGACGGGTTCGAGCTCGCCCGGCTGGACCTGGAGCTGCGCCGGGAGGGCGACGTGCTCGGCGCGATGCAGTCCGGGCGGCGCTCCGGGCTGCGGCTGCTCTCGCTGCTGCGCCACGAGAAGATCATCTCCGCGGCACGGGGATATGCGACGGAGATCGTCGACCGGGACCCGGACCTCGCCGAGCACCCCGGCCTGGCCTTGTTGGTCGACGAGGTCGTCGGCGAGGAACAAGCAGAGTACCTGGACAAAGTCTGACCGCGAGTCGCCCTTTTCGGTAGCGCGAGTCGCCCTTTTCGGTAGCGCGAGTCGGCGTTTTCGGGAGGGCGAGTCGCTCGCCAGAGGGCGCCGGCCGGGTGACGGCCCGACTGCGCGGTCTCTCCTCGCGCCGAGTCGCGATGAGATAGGGCCCTCGACGCCGGGGTCGCCGCGTCCAGACATCGTTCATCTGGCAGGACGAACGAGACAGGTGCGGAACCGGGGCCACGCTGGTCACTCTTCGCTGCGCCGGTCGCGTCAGCGCCCACGAGTCGGCTCCCTGCTGGGCCCTCGGTCGACCGCCGCCTGCCGGTGCTTCCGGCGACACGTGGGCGTCGGTCCCGCCGCGGCATGGGACTGGCCCGTGGCAGTACCGAGATTCGTGCACCGTCAGATGTGCCCGAGTCGCGCTACCGAAAGGGGCGACTCGGCATACCGAAAAGGGCGACTCGCGCTACCGAAAAGGGCGACTCGCGCTACCGAAAAGGGCGACTCGCGGTCAGACTTTGTCCAGGTACTCTGCTTGTTCCTCGCCGA